>NZ_QVTC01000016.1 GCF_003429085.1 Bacillus sp. V59.32b
TACTGCCTTCATGGCTCGGGACTTTCACCCTAGAGACTACACCCATGCCGGGCGCACCATTAAAAGCCCCCGGCCAGGCCGGGGGCTTTCTTATTACTTAATCTTACTTGGGCTTCTTCTTATCGTTTTTGTACTCAATTTCATACGTAAAAGCGACTGGATTTTTCTTGTCAGCCGGTGCTGCGTATGACGTGATCATATAATTCTTGCCGTCTTTGAATAACTGGCGAAGCTGGAGCGCTTTTTCTTCGGTTACATTAAACGGCTCAACATGGACCACTTTATACTCTGTTTTCGCGTTCTTCCCTTTACCTTTCGTTTGTTCATTAATAAATGTCACGGTATATTCAACATACTGTCCTAAAACTTCATCGATTGACTTGAAATTGTCCGTTGATGAACCATCACTGGAAAAACCGATTTCCGGAATTTCGATGTTATCAACAAACCAGCCTTCCTCTGTAGTTCCCCAATCAGTCATATATCGGAATGAAACCAAAACTTTCTGGCCGGCATATGCAGATAAATCAAAGGACTCATTCTCCCAGCCGTCGCTATGGCCTGTGAAACCTGGCAGATTCGCTTTAATTGTTGGATAGCCTTCTTCCACAACGTCAGAACGGGTATTTTCATTGGCCAGACTCTTCCATGTCTTTCCACCGTCTGTCGAAACCTGGACCGCTGCGAAATCCCATTGTTCTTCAATTTTATAATGATGGTCAAAATTCAAAGTAGCTTTATTGACATTGGTTAAATCCGCTTCAAGGATTAAGGAATTATTCGCTTCATCGCCCGCATTGCCCCATAACACCTTATTATTGGCATCAACTGGATCAGCTGCGGATTTCCAAGGGGATGGCAGGAAATCCACTCCGTCAAAGGAGATGTTACGGATCTTGCCGGATTTTTCAATTTCCTTGAAGTCTCCGCCCCACGCAGGCACACCTTCTTTTTCAATCGCCTTTGCAGCTTCATAATTCACGGTGAATCCACGTTTTGTGCCTTTATCATCCACTACCAAATCTCTTAAATCAATACTGTCAAAATTATAGATTCCTTTACCTGGTTTATCGCTATCAATGGCGAGTGCTGTGATAAAACGATTATACACATCTTCGAAATCAAGCTTTTGCCCGTACGCAGGCAGCGTTTGGTTCACGCTGTCAATGCCGTTCGTGTCATTCAATGCAAGATCACGGATGTACTCCCTGCCGAACTTATCATTCATATAAAGCGTAAATAAATACACTTGTCCATAATCAGCGATCGTTTCCGGCCCTGTTGTTGCCCCTTGATGTTCATCCCAGCTAACCAGAGAGTTTTCCGGATGGTCGAGATAGAAATTGATCGATCTGTCATCATGGCCGTAGCCGCCAAGATACTCGGAGAATGTAGACATTCCTTCATTTAACCATGTTTCTTCATCACCATCATTGTCGCTATGGATTAGGTGCTGAAGCTCATGGATCGTTGTCCCATAGAAAGTATTCTCAAGACGGGTATCCCAATCTCTTGTATCAATGGTAATGATATTTCTATCAATATAGTTTTCTAGCGTTCCCCAGAAAAAGCCGGCAACAAAGAATGGATAAGTTGGATCTTTGTAATTATCATCGATAATATTATCTACCAGCATAATGACTTTATCGCTGCCCTCGTAATAGCCTTTTGGTAATAATTTATCATTGGCAAGCGGTGATTTTGATCCATCATGAACGTCCGGTGTTCCGAAGAATTCAGTCGCTTTCGGATAGATGTTTGCGTCGAACTCATTCTTTAATTTATCAACCTGCTCCTGTGTCACTACATGGGCCGGACGGCTATCTCCCTCAGGGAATGAAAGGTCGTTGGCTACCCAGATTTCCACATTATTACCGACGCTCCTTAAAGTGAAATCTTTGAATTGCAAGTTTCGATTCAAAAATTTCTTCGTTCCGCCGTCGTATGTAAATGAACTGTCCGCAGAAGTAGAATCACTACCTGATTGCTCATCAAAATTGATCGCTTCCGCCTGCTTCTTAATGCTGTCTTCCGCCTTCTTTAGAAACGCTTCATCCATTGAGAGGCTGTTTAAATAACCATCAATATCAACCCTGTCGCCATAACGTTCTGTATCCCAATTTGGTGTTGCCGCTTCTGCCGTGGGCGCTGCTGAACCTATAGGTGCAAGCAAAGATAGCGCTAAAGCACCGGTTGATAGTACTGAAAATAATTTTTTCTTCAACTAAGTGACCCCCTTACAATAATTGTATTAATGCATAAATTATTCTAACATGCCGAATTTTCTGAATAAAGGGTCGATAGGACTACACCCTAATGAAAGACAAAAAGGCTGAAGAGGAACAGTATATCTTCCTCTTCAGCCTTTTTAGTTTTTACATTATTTAACTCCTAACAAATAATAATTTATAAATCTGAATCAGCACAAGCGGCACGAGCGATAATCCATAGATCATATAGAATTGTGCGCTATTCAGATCTGCCACTTCAAATACGCCTTTCAGCGGTTCGAACATGAGTACCAGGTGCAATAGCAAAATCCCCAGAATCACCGCAAACCAGATATATTTATTGGAGAATACTCCGATTTTGAAAATGGAATGTTTCGCTCTTGCATTGAATCCGTGCAGCAATCTTGAGAGGCAAAGAGTAGCGAATGCCATTGTGCTTGCGATTGCGGCGTCTCCAGTTGATAATCCGATATGGAAGGCAACCAGGGTGACAATCGCGATCAATAAACCTTCTGCAATAACCCTTCTCGCGAATTGCCCATTTAACAACGGTGTTCTAATATCCCTTGGCTTTTCTTTCATGATGTTTTCGTTGTGCGGCTCCAAGCCGATTGCGATAGCCGGTAGACTGTCTGTAAGCAAATTGATGAATAACAAATGCACAGGTGCGAACGGTACGGGCAAGGCTCCTAATGACGCGTATAGTACCGCAATGATTGCCCCGGTGTTCCCTGATAACAGAAACCTGATTGCGTTCTTAATGTTCTCGTAGATGCTTCGCCCATTGGAAATGGCTTTGACGATTGTGGAGAAATTATCATCGGTGAGCACCATCGATGAAGCGTCTTTCGCAACCTCTGTACCGGTTATCCCCATAGCGATTCCGATATCTGCCTGTTTTAAGGCCGGGGCGTCATTTACGCCATCCCCCGTCATCGCCACGACATTTCCTTTTTCCTGCCATGCCCTTACAATCCTGATCTTATGCTCCGGGGACACCCTCGCATACACGGAAATATCTTCAACCTTGTTTTGGAGTTCTTCATCGCTGAGCTTTTCCAACTCAATCCCTTCAACAGCTTCCGATTCATCCTTCAGAATCCCGATTTGCTTGGCGATGGCACTGGCGGTAATTCGGTGGTCACCTGTAATCATCACCGGCTTGATGCCTGCCTCGATACAATCCCTCACGGCGGCTGCCGACTCTTCTCTTGGAGGGTCCATCATCGCCGTAAGCCCTACAAAGATGAAGTCTTTTTCATCATCGAAACTGATAGTAGGATCATCGACCTCTTTATAGGCGAATCCCAGAACCCGCAATCCATTTCTTGAAAATTCCCTATTTGCTTTTTCGATGTCTTTTTTATGTTCTTCGGTAAGGTCGGTTACACCCTGTGAGGTTTCGATCTTTACCATTCTCGAAAGGAGGACATCGAGTGCACCCTTCGTGATCATCACTGTCCTTTGATCGATTTTGTGAACCGTGCTCATCAGCTTTCTGTCAGAATCGAACGGGATTTCCCCGATTCTTGGATATTCTTTTCTGACAGTCTGTTCATCCAGCTTATAGATTTCCCCGAAATTAACGAGCGCAATTTCCGTGGGATCGCCAATTTCTTTCTTTTCTTCGGTGATGGAATCATTGCACAGCAGGGACATTAAAATAAAATTCTTTTCCAGCTCCCTGTCTTGGTTCAGCTGATCATGCTCCACCACTTTATTATCGACAAAAACCTTTTGCACGGTCATCTTATTCTGCGTCAACGTTCCCGTTTTATCGGAGCATATGACGGAAATACTTCCGAGACTTTCTACCGCATGGAGCCTTCGGATGATCGCATTTTGCTTAGCCATCCTCTGCGTTCCAAAAGCGAGTACAATCGTTACGATCGAGCTTAATGCTTCTGGGATCGCCGCTACGGCAAGCGATACCGCGAACATAAAGGAGTCGACAATTTCGCGTCCTCTAAATAGGTCAAGCCCAAAAATAACCAAGGCGATGACAATGATGACGATCGCAAGCTTTTTCCCGAAATCATCCAGGCTTGCCTGGAGAGGCGTTTTCTTTTCCTTCGCCGATTCCAACAGGTTAGCGATTTTCCCGATTTCCGTCTTCATACCGATTCCGGTTACTAAAACAACGGCTCTTCCGTAAGTGACGAAGCTTCCGGAAAACACCATATTTACTCTGTCGCCAATCGGTACGTCATCTTTGTCAATCGGTTCAACGGATTTGTTGGAACTTACCGATTCACCAGTAAGGGAGCTCTCATTTACCTGCAGGCTGTGGCTTTCGATAATTCTGCCGTCCGCACTGACATAATCGCCGGCGTCCAGATAGAGAATATCCCCTACCATCACTTCCCTTGAAGGAATTTCCTCTCTTTGCCCGTTCCGTAACACCTTGGCTGTCGGTGAAGACAGAGCCTTCAGGCTGTTCAAGGATTGCTCCGCCTTGATATGCTGGACCGTACCGAGAATAGCATTAATGATGACCACTATTAGGATAACAATCGTACTTTCAAATTTTCCTAAGAAGGCGGAAATCAGTGCAGCCGCAAGTAAGATAATAACCAGGAAGTCCCGAAACTGATCAAAAAACACTTGTACCGCGCTTCTGCGTTTTGCTTCTTCTAATTCATTGAAACCATATTGTTCACGTCTTTTCTGGACATCATCAGCACTTAAACCCTGTTCAGACACATCCAAGGTTCTCATCACTTCATCGGATGATTGCCTGTAGAATTCACTCATTCTGCATCTCCTTCCCAAAACATGAAAAAAGTTTCTGTTAATCTGCTTTAGTGACTAGTATTTTACTTTACTGTACCTTTTATGTTAACAAATAGTTAAAAACCCTGAATCGAAATGAAAAAGGCCACAACCCTCTGATTAGGATCGTGGCCTTTCCGGGAAAATTAATAGTCCGAGAAAACAGATTAAAATGATTTAAGCGAAAAAATGCATGATTTACGCGAAAGTACCACTCACTTAAGTGAAAATAAGGGTGATTCACGTGAAAATGCTCTCCATTTAAGCGAAAGTGGAAATCCCAGGGTTTTCTCATCAAGAAAATCAACCACCCTTTACTTCCAACAGCTTTTGCCTTAGATCATTTTCCATAGAACCGAGCTCCAGCTCAGCCTGGCGGCGTTTATTCCGGCCTTCTTCCTGGATGCGCAAGGTTTCTTCAAGAGTAGAAAGTAAATTCTCCTGGGTTTTCTTAAGCGTTTCGATATCGATCAGGCCGCGTTCATTTTCTTTCGCGGTTTCAATTGTATTGCTCTTTAGCATTTCCGCATTTTTTAATAATAGCTCATTGGTTGTCTTTGATACTTGCTTTTGCGCTTCGACTGCATTGCGCTGCCTGATCAGTGTTAGAGCGATTGCAACCTGATTTTTCCACAATGGAATCGCCGTCATGATCGACGATTGGATTTTTTCTACAAGCGCCTGATTTGTATTTTGAATCAGACGGATTTGCGGAGCGCTTTGTATCGTAATCTCCCGGCTTAATTTCAGATCATACAGGCGTTTATCAAAACGGTCGGCGAATTGGACCATATCGTTTACTTCCTGGAACTTCATTTGGTCATTTGTTGCTTCAGCCATTTTCCGAAGCTCCGGGATCGTTATGCCATGCAGCTCCTCCAGCTTGATTTCCCCGGCTGCGATATACACATTCAAAGCCTGAAAATATTCTTTATTATTTTCATAAAGCTTATCAAGCATGACGATATCCGAGAGGAGGACATTTTTGCTGCCGTCGAGCTTTACGCTGATCCGATCAATCTGTGCCCCTGTCTTTTGATATTTGGACAGTACCTCTTGAACGGAACCGGATACTTTGCCAAACATGCGGCCAATCAACGTCCGCTTCTCCGGTTTCAGTTCGTCCGGGTTTACGTCGTTCAATTTCTTCATTAAGTCGCTGATGATCGTGCCTACCTCGCCTATATCCTTCTTCTGAACATGCCCAAGCATCGTTTCCGAGAAAGAAAGGAGTTTGGATTGCGCCGGCGTGCCATATGAAATCATCGCCTGGTGGTTTTTCGGGTCAATCTGTTTCGCAAGCTCGTAGGCCTTGGCCTTGTTTTCTTCCGGGATGACATCAATGAGTTTAACCGGTTTTTCTTCTTTCATATGGAGGTTAGAAGCTTGTCCGCTGTCTCCGAATGGATTAGATAATAAATCATCCATTAAATCCGCGCTGCCAGTTTTATTTAACAGGGATGGGTTGGTTTCGCTCATATTATCTCCTGCCTTCTTTTAGTAATTGCGATTCTTTTACTGTTTTCATCGAATGCTTCACCACATCCATTTCGAAATGAAGCTGATCAATGTCATCAGAAAGGATTTGATATAAATCTTCTTCGATCGAATCCTTGATCTTATCCAACGTCCGGCGCGTATCGGCAAGAGACTTTTTAAGCTCTTTATCCATTTTAGGCTGGGCCGATAAAAAAACATATTTCTCTGCCAGCTCGACTGCCGAATCCAAATGGGTAAAATAAAAGCGTTCCGCCTTGTAAAAACGCTTTGGCTCCTTTTTGGTCAAACCGTATATTTTTCTCGTAATCCGAATGAATTCGATCCTATCTTTTATGGAAGAAATATCCCGCATGGAAACAAGCGCCTTATTCAGCCGGGTAATTTTTTGCTTCGCTTCATCTAAATTCCCCTTAATATATCGATACTCTTTCCTGGTCAGTCCGTATCTTTTTAATGAACGGTGCTTCAAATAAGCTGAAATCCCGCCGTATATGGCGATTCCGCCACCTAAGGAAACCGCAGTCGCGACCAAAAAAGTTTGATTAAAAGCAAAATAAGTGACCAGCCAAAAAGTGATAGTTGCAGGAATTGAAAAAAATATGGTTACAAGAAATGAAAAAAACTGTTTCATTGAATATCGACTCCTGACATAAGCTCTATACCTACACATACGAATGGATGGAAATAGAGTTTCATTTAATGAAGAAAAAGTATAATTTCTCTCTCAAGTTTAACCATACAGAATAGTTGTTAATCCTGCCAGGGACTGTGAATGTAAGGGGAACTAGGGCTTGAGGCGTAGTTTTAAAATCCGCTTACCGAGGAGTTACAAAATATATATGAAAAAAGGAGGAAGTAAAATAACAAGCGCAATCACCATTACACCCGACGATAACGACATTTCTTTCTCAGAAATTTGAGGGAGCACTTTTTCGATAGACCATGTTATAAAATAGACTAGGAGACCAACTAGAGCAGCTGTTGAAATAAAGTCATAGGGCAACACAATTGAAAAGTTCTCTTTGATTATATCTACAAAATTTATAGCTAAAATACCGATAATTATGAAAATAAGTGAGGTTAATCTCAGGAGTTATATCCCCCTTTTTTAAAATTAGCTTTCCATTTCAACTAGTCTGGCAACCTCATGCCCGCAATTTTTGCATTTACCCTGCAGTACAATCCCAAATTTATCCGGTTCTATCGTATAGTCCACAATCGTTACAACATCGCCGCAATGTCCGCAGAAGACATTATTAAGTAACATATCACGATCCGCTTGAGGGATTTTCATCCATCTGCTGGCTGCACCAAATGATATGATTTCTGCATGCTCTTGTGCTCCATCATCTTCTTTCATTTTAGTGGAAAGATATGATTGGAATTCCTTGCTCATCTTGAAGCTTTCAACCAGAAGATCCGTTAGTTCTTTTTTGAGTACCCCTTAAGATGCTCTCTTAGCTCTTTAATTGAGAATTTGCCGTTCTTATCTTTCATCACATGATCAATCCATTTCCATTTTTACTCTTAGACTATCATGGTTTAAAGCATCAGTAAAATTATCATCCCTATATAGTATTTATTATTTTAGAAGAAGAAATTTTTAATAAATGGTGAGAATCAAAGGGAAACCAGCATGATTCTGCATTTTAATTAAAAAACACCCTTTAAATCAATTCTTAGTCCATCTTTGATTATTGATGTAAGTTCTCCAATATCTATTTTCGTAGCGTATTGTTCATACTTTTCTTCTTTATTCATTCCGAATCGATTAACTTGCTTATTGTATAACTCGAGGATAATATAACTGTGTGGTAATACAACAAATTGAACAGGACAGTGATTATCATGCAAAATCAAAACCTATTCGAGATCATAGCTGAAACAAACCGGCGACATATAATAGACCTTCTGCGCACCAAACCGCGATCCGTCGGAGAACTGGTCGAACGCTCTCAATTAAGTCAACCGGGCGTTTCTAAGCATCTTCGGATACTGCGCGAAGCTGGCTTGGTCACCGCTAGCAAGGAATCGCAAAAGCATATTTACCATTTGCATGCAGAACCGTTAAAAGAAATTGATAATTGGCTGGAGCCATACCGTCAGCACTGGTCGGACAGGCTCGATGCACTTGAACATTTTTTAGATGAGGAGGACTAAAAATGTTAGCTGTAATAGAGAAGGTTGAGGGTGGCTATGTCGCCCGGTATGATCGTCCTTTAAAACATTCCGTAGAAAAAGTGTGGGCTGCTTTGACAGAAAATGATAAACTGGCAAAATGGATGTCAAACCTCCAAGTAGAAGAACTTCGAAAAGGAGGAACCATAAAGTTTGATATGAAGGACGGTTCCGGATCATTCATCGATATGGAAATTTTGGATTTCCAAGAGTATTCCGTGTTGGAATACGAATGGGGCAAGGACCGAGTCCGCTTTGAATTATACCCAAAACCGGATGGCTGCCTGCTCGTATTGAAAGAGTTTATCAGCACCTTAACGGATCACACATCAAAGGATCTATCAGGCTGGCATGTGTGCATGGATGTTTTGTCTGCATTACTGGAAGGCCGTTATATGGAATTCCCAAAAGGCGAATGGGAAAAATGGCATGAGAAGTATAAATTAGCCGTCAAGGAGATGCAAATAATCGAGTACGATTCATGATGATCGAGAACAAATTCGGACAATCGAGCACAAATCCAGATAATCGAGCACAAATCCAGATGATCGAGCACAAATCCAAATAATTGAGCACAATTTCAGATAATCGAGCACAAATCCAAATAATCGAGCACAAATCCAGATAATCGAGCACAAATCCAAATAATCGAGCACAAATCCAAATAATCGAGCACAATTTCAGATAATCGAGCACAAATCCAAATAATCGAACACAAATCCAAATAATCGAACACAAATCCAAATAATCGAGCACAAATCCAAATAATCCAGCACAGCACAAATCCGTTGACGAGAATTCATCAGCAAACCACTCTTAGGGAGTGGTTTTCAACTTTAATTGATACCCTGCTTTACAAACCACGGATTAATTTCTTCAGCAGTCTCATGGAGAATTAATAGAAATGAGACAATACCTACTTCATTTTGAAAAAATATCATCCACATCTATGCTAAGACCCTTTAAGGCCTTTGACGCTAGAACCCCCGCGTCAATTTTCATATCATATTGTTCATACATTTCATCTTCATTAAGGGCATAAACAGTTATTGCATGAAGCATGGGATTTACAATCCAATACTCTTTCACTCCATACTCCATATATAAATTCAGCTTTGTAACCAAATCATGGGACTGATTGGATGGGCTCAGAATTTCAACAATTAAAGTCGGAACACCAACATACCTTGCATCAGTAAACCCACTTTTATCACAGACAATGCATAAATCGGGTATAACAATCCTGGTACCCTCCACTCCATCTTTCTTTAATTCAATATCATAAGGCGCACTAAATACTTCACAGTCTTTTCCTTCAAGAAACATACCGAACCTGAGCTGAAGCTTGCTTGACACCCTTTGATGCTTTGTCGATGGTGATGGGGTCATGTATACAAATCCATCCATATATTCAAGTAAATCTGTACTGCTTTCCCGCATTTTAAGATACTCATCTAAAGAAACAAAGCGATCACCGGCAAGTGCCATAGTTTCACTCCTTAGAAATCATTTATTACCTATTTTATCATGTTTCATTAGCGAATTCCTTGTCATCTATGATTCACCCGGTGCCTTCGGTTCGATACAATTCACATCAACTGAAATACTTAAAAGACTCATCGAGAAAATCCAAAATCAACTGGAATAATGTTCTCAATACAAGGAAAAGTAAAAAAGAATACTTTTGAGAGGGGTAACAGTTATGTCAAAAAGGGATAAGCACGCTAATGGGGATCAATCTGGTACAAACCCTGGCAGCCACACAGAAAATGACGCTGTTGACGTCAGCAGTCTTTCTTCCAATAGCAAACAAAACCCGGAAATCCGTTCTGGCGGTCGGGGGCCTGTCATCATTAATGACCCGGAAGCCACAGAATTAAATCGCGGGATTTTTGATAACACCCACCGTGAATATTATGATGGTGACCAGTACCGATAAACTGAATCATTACGCAGTAAAAAAGAGCTCGATTATCCTATACCGGATATCGGGCCCTACATTATTTTTTAGGTTAATTTTTTGTTCGTTTTATTATCCACACTTGCGAATTCTGTTCCAAATCTCCCGGAAGAGCCCGCTTGATTCTCTGCGGCTTCAGCCTGGTTACGGCAAGTTGCCTCAGCGTCCACTCCAGGGGCATAATCCGAGTTTTGGAGAGATTGATTAATGCATGCTGCATCCCGGCTTTGTCGATTGTCTGCCATCGCTCATCACCTCCCCGCTATTAATGTATCCAAAAACCAACCTGCGTATTTCGGAGTTCTTCAAAGTTTTACGGAATCATCCCCACTTTGTACGGAATTCCTCAATAGTTTACGGGAAAAGATCTGAATTTCACGGAATTATTTATTAGTTTTACGGAAAAATAACTACGTATGCCACAGCGAGACCTAATCTTTGCTTTTATCTTTATGATTTTTTCGGTCGGTTATATAAAGCATGACACAGCTGGAGATAAAGGTAACGATCCCCATAATGGATGTCAGATAGTACATATGCATGATGTTCACGATTCCGCACTCCTGTCTGGCAATTTTTTATTAGTTTCCCTTTTTTTTCGGTAAAAAATACCTGTAATATGCTCCAGCACATTAGGAAAGCTACCTGTAATGAAGGAGGGTGTAATATGGAACATGTGAGATCAATTGTTATAAAATACGTATTTACTTTGGCGATTCTTTACGTTATTCTGGGCATCATTTTCGACATGAGCTTCACGAACGTGTTATTGACTGCCACGGTGGTCACTGTAGCGGAATATATCATTGGCGATTTGTTAATATTGCCAAGGACGAATAATACAATTGCTACAGCTGCCGATTTTGGTTTAGCCTTGTTTGTTATATGGGCCATGATTGCGAGCCTGACCGATGCTGCCAACCCGTTTGTGCCGGCTCTCATCGCTTCCGCGACATTTGCGGTCTTTGAATACGTATTTCATAAATATTTCGCCAACACTGTACTCGATAATGGAGACAAGCCACGAAATCAGACGAGGATGCAATTCCAGACAGAAGCATCTGAGGAGTTTTCTCCGCCAAGGCGCGCAAAAGGGAAGAAAAAAGATCGTTTGCCAAGGCTATAAACGTAGTATCAATTCAATCAAAAAAAGAGTGTCCCAAAGCAGGCTTTGGGGCACCCTTCCTTATTACCGTCTTACCAATTATTGTTTAAAACAACTTTACCTAAAGCCTTACCGGACTCGAGGTATTCATGCGCTTTCGAAACTTCATCAAAAGTAAAATGGGTGGAGTCAACAAGCGGGCGAAGCTTCCCTTCCTCAACCACCTGAGCAACCTTCTGCAAAATCTCGCCATGATTTTTTCGCTCGTCCGCATTGATGATCTTCAATAACATAAAGGTGACATGCAGCGAAAGTCCCTTTGCATGCAATAGGGAAAGGTCATGTGTCGATCGGGCAGCAATTGCCAGAACCGTTCCGTGCATGGCTGCGGCTTCAAAAGAACGATTAAGGTTTTCTCCCCCTACCGTGTCAAATATGATTTCAAATCCTTTTCCGTTCGTATATGTTTGGACATAGTCCTGGACGGCTTCTTCTCGATAGTTAATTGCCTCGTCTGCTCCCAGACGCTTCGCAATCTCCTGCTTCTCCTTGGAAGAGGCAGTAGTATACACATTCGCTCCCGCCCATTTGGCCAGTTGAATTGCTACATGCCCTACTCCGCCGGTAGCCGCGTGCACGAGTATATCTTGCCCGGCTTTAAGGTTACCTCTTTCGAATAATGCTTCCCAGGCAGTGATACTGACCAACGGCAGGGCAGCGGCCTCTTCCATCGTCAGATTTTTCGGTTTGTGTGCAAGCAATTGGGCATCTGCCAGCATAAATTCCGCAAGTGCACCGCCGGTTCCTTTGAATCCGCCCGCGCAGCCAAATACTTCATCACCTGGTTGAAACCTGGTAACCCCTTCGCCTACTTCGGCGACAATCCCGGCAACGTCCCCTTGTATCACTGCCGGAAACTCTGGGGAAACGGCAGGAACTGCTCCACTGCGGACTTTCGTGTCAATCGGATTCACACTCGTAGCCTTAACTTGGATAAGGATATGTCCCGGTGTTACCTCAGGCTTTGAAATCTCTTTTAATTCAAAAATGGTAGGGTCGCCGAACGATTGAATTATTTGTGCTTTCATTCCCATCACTCCTTTCCTTTCACTTTACAGAAAATTCGGATTGCGGACAATCATTACGGCTGAACTAGACAACTGCCGGTTCTTTGACAGCATCCAATAGCAGGTCAACAATATGGACCCCTCTCATAGTAGATGAAAGTCCTTCCCGTTCGATGCCAAGCTTCATTTGCAGTAAGCATCCCGGATTTGCTGTCGCGATTGTCGCAGCATGTGTAGCCTTTGCCAGCTCCATCTTGGTATCGAGTAATTTCATCGACATTTCCGATTCGATAATATTGTAAATTCCTGCAGAGCCACAACAGCGGTCTGCATTTACCATTTCCTTGAATTCCACACCCTTGATCGCTTGAAGCAGCTGCCTTGGTGCAGACGATGTTTTCATGACATTCCGAAGGTGACAGGAATCCTGGTACGTAACAACTTGATGCGGCAGCTCCAGGTTGACCTTTTCATGAAATTTTGTGGCGACGAGCACTTCCGAGATATCCTTGATTTTTTCTTTAAAAGCGATGGCCCGTTCTTTCCAATCAGGGTCATCCTTAAGCAAATGGTCATAATCAATCAAGAATGCGCCGCACCCACCGGCATTCGTAATGATGAAGTCAACATTTAAATCTTCAAACGCTTTAATATTCCTTTTCGCAAGGTCCTTCGCACTCTCCTTTTCCCCGCTGTGTCCGTGCAGAGCTCCACAACAGGCCTGCTCCTTGGGTATCACTATTTCACACCCGGCAAGCTGTAGGAGTTTCATCGTTGCATTATTCGTTTCAAGGAAAACAGTATCCATTAGGCAGCCGCTAAAGAAAGCGACCCTGCTCGTTTGTTGACCGATAGAAGGTAAATGTTCCGGACGATTTTTCATTTCCTTTCTCGTAGGCACCTTTGGCAGGACTTTTTCCATGGCAGACAGGTTATCAGGCAGAAGCTTCAACATTCCCGTGCTTCTCACGACTGTCTGCAGACCTGAACGCTGGTAAAATCCAAGCATGCCTGTCAGGTTCTGCATCCGGTTTTGATGTGGAAATAACCCGTTGAATACAACCTTTCTTACCACTTTTACCGGAAGTGAATGCTTTTTGTTCTGGTTGACGATATCCCTTGCTTCCTCGAGCAGATGTCCATAATTAACACCTGACGGACAAACAGGCTCACATGCCCGGCAGCCGAGGCAAAGATCCAGAGATCTTTCAAAGTCTTCATCCGGTTCGACAAGGCCATCCACCACTGCCTTCATCAAGGCAATTCTGCCGCGCGGTGAGTGTGTTTCCTGATAGCCGGATTCGATGTAGGTCGGACAGGTAGGCAAGCAAAACCCGCACCGCATACAGTTTAGCAATTCATCCTGATCCATGCGTTCATTGAATTCGGTTTGTATCTTTCGCTGTTCTTGTAAGGTTGTCATTTTGCGATCACCACCCGCTGTCTGCTTTCTTCTGCGAATACCTTTCCAGGGTTCATGATATTATTTGGGTCCAAGGCATTTTTGACAGCTTTCATCGCTGAAATCCCTGCTTTCCCAAGCTTCCATTCAAGATAAGGGGCCTTCATGACGCCCACACCATGCTCACCGGTAATCGTTCCGCCCAGTTCAATCGCCTTTTCGAATATTTCAGCAAACGCCTTTTCGACACGCTCCATTTCCTCATGGTTCCGGGCATCGGTTGGGCATGTCGGATGAAGGTTTCCATCCCCGGCATGGCCGAATGTACAAATATCCAAGTTGTATTTCTCGGCAATTTCATTGATCGCTTTTACCATTTTGGCGATTTCTGACCTTGGCACGGTCGCATCCTCTAAAATCGTTGTTGGCTTTAAGCGGGCAAGGGCGGACAAAGCGGTCCGACGGGCTGTCCTTAAAGCCTCCGCCTCTGTTTCAGACTGGGCAATTTGGACGGAGACCGCATTTTCCTGCTTGCAGATTTCTGAGATTAATGCGATATCACGTTCGACGACTTCAGGCGGGCCATCCTGCTCGATTAATAGGACAGCTTTCGCTTCTGTCGGCAAGCCAATGCGTGCATAGTCTTCCACTACCTTCAATGTTGGCTGATCGAGAAATTCAAGGGTAGCAGGGATAATTTTATTAGCGATAATTTTTGAAACGGATTTCGCTGCCGAATCCAAGTCTTGATATAAAGCAAGCATCGTCTTTTTAGTCTCGGGAATGGGAATGAGCTTTAAGGTTGCCTCCGTGATGACTCCAAGCGTCCCCTCTGATCCAACATACAGACGGGTAAAGTCATAGCCTGCTACATCCTTCGCAAGTTTGCCGCCTGTACGGATGATTTCCCCATTCGGAAGGACAATCTCCAGGCCCATTACATAATCTCGGGTCACCCCATATTTCAACCCGCGAAGCCCGCCCGAGTTTTCATTAATGTTGCCGCCAATCGTAGAGATTTTCATGGAACCGGGATCCGGCGGGTAAAACAAGCCTCTTGCTTCGGCGGCTGTGATGACATCAAATGTGATCACTCCGGGCTGGACGGTTGCGGTTAAATTTTCTTCATCAATTTCAAGAATTCGGTTCATATGTTTAAACAGCATGACGATCCCGCCTTCGAGCGGACACGTACCGCCGCATAGGTTGGTACCTGATCCCCGTGGCACAATCGGGACATGGTGCTCATTGCAAATCTTGACGATTTCCGCTACCTCCGCCGTATTTCTCGGGCTGACAACGGCATCCGGAAGAGCCTGGTAATTCGGTGTTGAATCATACGAATAGACGAGCCGCCCTGTTTTGGAATCATCGAAATTTTCAACGGTCACGACAGCGACCATTTTTTCCTTAACTGTGTTTGTTAGCAATATCCTTCACTCATTTCTGTTTAAAAATTTACACTGGCTGACTTATGTGCTCACAGGATATGTTTAGTAACTTCTTGTCATATGGTTAAGGGATCATCCAGCTAAGAACTGTATTCTGCAAGAACGTGATAATTCCTACCAGAGTGACAAGGAAAAGGCTGTGCTTGATCGTGAAGCGGAATAAATCTGATTCTTTCCCTGCAAGTCCAACTGCCGCACAGGCAACTGCAATGGATTGAGGCGAGATCATTTTTCCGGCTACGCCACCTGATGAGTTGGCCGCAACAGCAAGCACTGGATCCATCCCGATTGATGTGGCCGTGATCTTCTGCAAATTCCCGAACAACAGGTTGGCGGACGTGTCCGATCCTGTAATGAAAACACCAAGCCAGCCAAGGAATGGTGAAAAGAATGGGAACAGGATCGCTCCGGTTTTCGCCAGACTCATACCAAGGATGGTACTCATACCGGAAGCATTGGTTACGTATGCGAAACCAACAACAGATCCGATCGTCAGGATTGGATATTTTAATTCATTTAATGTCTCGCCCATTGTGACCACCCAATTTTTCCAGGAGATCCCGACAATGAACTTGGTGATAATCGTCGCGATCAGGATAGCCGTTCCGGCAGCCCCGAGAATTTCCAGCTTATATACAGCAGCAATTGGATCTCCCGCCGAATTAATCACTTGATTATTCAGGAAAGGAACCTCAGGAGCGAAGGTCAGGGAATGCCCGACTGAGTTGATTGCTTTTAGAATCCCGTTTGTGCCTTCATAATGACCTGTCAAGGCCAGTTTAATGGCCGGGATTCCCCATAGTGAAATGACTCCAGTAAGGACAAGGAATGGAGACCAGGCCTTAAAGACTTGTCCACCCGTATAATGCTGCTTGCCGGTTGTAGCTTTCACAGCAACAGCAGCGGCCATTTCCTGTTCGGCCGGAAAACGGTAGATTGTTTTCGGCTTCCAAAATTTAAGAAAGATAACCATCGCGAATAGTGATACAAGCGCAGAGAGAATATCCGGAAGCTCTGGCCCTAAGAAATTAGAAGCTAGATACTGTGTCACAGCAAAGGACACGCCTGAAACAAGAATAGCCGGCATGATTTCCAACGCTTTTTTGAAGCCCGCCATGATGACGATTAAGTAGAATGGAATAAACACGGAAAGAAACGGAAGCTGGCGGCCGACCATTTTCGAGATTTCCATCGCCGGGATCCCGGTAGGACCTTCTACAGCAATGATTGGAATACCTATGGCTCCGAAAGCAACAGGTGCCGTATTAGCGATCAGGCACAGCCCTGCAGCATATAACGGATTAAAACCAAGACCAACCAAAAGCGCGGCGGAAATGGCAACCGGAGCCCCAAATCCGGCTGCTCCTTCAAGAAAAGCCCCGAACGAAAACGCAATCAATAATGCCTGAATGCGGCGGTCTTCCGTTATCGATAAGACCGAATTGCGGATAATATCGAACTGCCCGGTTTTCACGGTCAGCTTATATAAGAAAACAGAAGTGATAATAATCCAGCCAATCGGCAAAATCCCGTAAACGGCACCCTGCGTCGCCGACATAACCGCCATACCTGTTGGCATTTTAAACGCCACGATGGCGGTAACCAAGGCGACCCCCAGGGTGGTGATGCCGGCAATATGGCCTTTCATGCGTTTGATGGCCATCGCCCAGAAAAAATACAAGATAGGAATCAAGGCAACAATAGCGGAAAGAGCAAGATTATCTCCTACCGCTGTAAAATCTTGATGAAATGACATGAAATTTCCCCCTTTGAATAAAATGATTAAATCCTTCATGGAACACATTTTCAAATAGTAATCGCTTACAAAATAAGATAAGGTCATCTGATGACTGGGTGATTAACCTTGTATACGAAAAATTATAGAGACGATTCGGAAAATTTACAACTACTTATTTGATTTCTTAGAATATTTTCTTAATTCCGAGGGTTTGACAACCATTTTTATTAAACCTATGAATCTCTTTGAAAAGAATAGTTCAGCTAATTTGATAGGAACGATGTATAATAGGATGTAAGTTTTTGAAAAAGTTGGTGTGGAGGCTTTGAACTTGGAATATAAAAAAATTAAACCAAAGAAAATATATGAGGAAGTCGCTGAGACCATTTACGACTTGATTAGGACTGGAGCACTAAAGCCAGGCGAAAAACTTGATTCCGTCCAGCAGCTCGCCGAAAATTTTCAAGTTGGCCGCTCTGCGATAAGGGAAGCGTTGACGTCTTTAAAAGCGATGGGACTTATTGAAATCAGGCAAGGCGAAGGCACATACATTAAGGAATTTGAAACAGAACAAATTGCATTCCCATTGTCCACTGCCATTCTGATGAACCAGGAAGACATTGCCCACCTTTTAGAGGTCAGGAAAATCATCGAAACCGGGACGGCATACGCGGCAGCAAAAAAAAGAACGGACGAACAGCTTTTGGCCATGGAAGAAGCCTTAGAAGAAATGCGCCTTATTAACGGAAATGAAGAACTCGGAGAAAAAGCGGATCTTCAATTTCATTTTTCCATTGCCAAGGGTTCACAAAATCCGTTGCTAATCAACCTGATGAATCATGTTTCGGGATTGATGGGTGAAACAATGAAAGAAACCCGCCGCCTTTGGCTGTATTCGAAACAAACAACAACAGACAGGCTTTATGAAGAACATCTCGCTATCTATCATGCTATAAAACGGCAGGATGCGGAAAAAGCAAGAACCATCATGCTTGAACATATTGAAAATGTTGAAGGTGTCCTTACGAAATACTTAAAACAAACGAAATCCCCAAAATAAATGCACCCAAAAACCACCTCTTTTTTTAAAAAGGTGTTTTTTTTCAAAAAAGAGTGTAACCCCTTTCAAAATTTGTTACGATTATAGTAATATTATTTTGAATATTTGTTATAATGTTAGCCAAGTCATCTGATGACCAGTTCATCACATCCATATGATAATGAAATTGATTCAAGGAGATGTTGATATGAAAGTAACTCTTTTTGCAACATGCTTAGTAGATATGTTTCAAAGTGATGTTGGAAAAGCAACGGTAGAACTGCTGGAGCGGCTAGGATGCGAAATAGATTTTCCTGAATCCCAGGTGTGCTGTGGACAGCCCGCTTATAACAGCGGATATGTAAAAGAATCCAAGGAAGCCATGAAGAAGATGATCGAAGCATTCGAAAGCGCCGAATACGTTGTATCTCCATCCGGATCATGTACGGCGATGTTCAAGGAATATCCTCATCTTTTTAAAGGCGACAGCGAATGGGAGCCAAGGGCAAAAAAACTCGCCGAGAAAACGTACGAGCTGACCCAATTCATCGTCGATGTTTTAAAAATTGAAGATGTGGGCGCACGCTTTGAAGGCAAGGTTACCTATCATACCTCCTGCCATATGACAAGATTGCTTGGTGTAACAACAGCACCTATGACTCTATTGAAACATGTAAAAGGCTTAGAATTTTCGATGCTGCCCAATAAGGAACAGTGCTGTGGCTTCGGGGGAACTTTCTCAGTTAAGATGGCGCAAATTTCCGAGCAAATGGTAGACGAAAAGGTCCTGCATGTTGAAGAAACAGGGGCTGATTATTTAATTGGAGCGGATGCCGGATGTATGATGAACATCGGCGGACGAATTGAAAGAACAGGAAAACCAATCAAAGTGTTGCATATTGCTGAAGTGTTAAACAGCCGTTGAACCAGCGAAGATAAATGGCACAAAAATATTTAAGGATGGAGGAACTTCCTATGACAATGAAAATCGGGACAGGCGATTTCAAAGAACGCGTTGACCAAGGAATCAATGATGCTTTTATGCGCGGAGCTGTTGCCGGGGCACAGGAACGAATGGGCACGCGCCGGAATGATGTGATCTCTGAACTGAACTGGGAGGACTGGCGTTCACACGGAGAAGAAATTCGCCAGCACGTTCTCGAGAATTTGGATTATTATTTAGAGCAGCTTAGCGAAAATGTTGCAAAACGCGGAGGCCATGTATTCTTTGCGCAAACCGGCGAGGAAGCAAATGAATATATCCGAGAGGTTATTGCCAAAAAAGATGCAAAAAAAGTCGTGAAATCAAAATCAATGGTAACGGAAGAAATTTCGTTAAATGCCGCTTTGGAACAAGCCGGCTGTGAAGTCATTGAAACGGATCTCGGGGAATATATCCTCCAGGTCGATGACCATGATCCTCCCTCTCACATCGTAGTACCGGCATTACATAAAAACAAAGAGCAAATCCGCGATGTATTCACAGAGAAACTCGGCTATCAACTAACCTCCAAACCGGAGGAACTGGCCGGGCACGCCCGAAAAAAACTGCGCGAGGAATTCATGACCGCCGATGTCGGAATCACCGGATGCAATTTTGCCGTTGCTGAAACCGGCTCATTCAGCCTCGTTACAAACGAAGGAAATGCTGACCTTGTTACCTCCCTGCCGAAAACGCAAATTACCGTGATGGGAATGGAACGGATTGTTCCGACCTTTGAAGAAATGGAAGTGCTTGTCAGCCTGTTGACCAGAAGCGCGGTCGGCCAAAAGCTAACAAGTTATATCACCGTCCTGACCGGTCCGCGGGAAGAACTCGATGTTGACGGCCCGGAGGAATTCCACCTCGTCATCGTCGATAATGGACGTTCAAACATTTTAGGCGGCGAGTTTCAATCTGTCCTGCAATGTATCCGCTGCGCGGCATGCGTAAATGCCTGCCCGGTCTACCGCCATGTCGGCGGACATTCGTATGGATCCATCTACTCAGGGCCGATTGGAGCCGTATTATCTCCGTTGCTGGGAGGATACGAAGAGTATAAAGAACTTCCTTATGCATCTACCCTGTGCGCGGCATGTACGGATGCATGCCCGGTGAAAATTCCGTTGCACGATTTGCTTCATAAGCACCGGCAAGTCATTGTCGAAAAGGAAGGCAAAGCGCCCATTTCCGAAAAACTGGCGATGAAGGCATTTGGCTTAGGGGCCGCCTCACCGATGCTGTATAAGATGGGATCAAAAATTGCGCCAACAGCGATGAATCCATTTACAGATGGGGATCGAATTTCAAAAGGGCCGGGTCCATTAAAAGCTTGGACCGAAATCCGCGAGTTTCCAGCTCCGAATAAAGAGAGATTCCGAGATTGGTTTAAAAATAGAGAAAAAGGGGGCCAACAATGATGCAAGGCACCATTCAAAACCAAGAGACATTTCTAAATCAAATCGCAAGCCGTCTTGGCCGGGAACGCTTATCTGCCCCAGTTCCACGTCCTGCGTGGAAATACCAACCCCAAGAAGAAGTGCTGAAGGACGCCACGGCGGACGAGTTGGTCGAAGTTCTAAAAACCCATTGTTTAAAGATCCATACAAGTCTAGTACTGACCGACTTAAATGGCTTGCCCGAAACCCTCGAAAAAACGGTTGCGGACTATGGCAATGAATCGATTGTGACATGGAAAGATCAAAGGTTTTCTGATTGGGGTCTTGATCCATTATTAAAAGATACTCTGCCCCGGCAAAATATTGACGTTTATGAATGGGACCATACGAAAGGGCACGAAAACATCCGGCAGGCTGAAAAAGCCAATATCGGAATCACAATCAGTGAAATCACCCTCGCTGAATCAGGTACCGTTGTCTTGTTCAGTGATAAGGATAAAGGCAGGACAGTTAGCTTCCTCCCGAAAAGCTTTGTCTGCTTAGTTCCCAAAAGCACCTTAGTCCCGCGCATGACCCAGGCTGCAAAGATCATGCGGGAAAGACATCTGCAGGGTGAGATGGCATCATGCGTCAACTTCATTACCGGCCCAAGCAACTCAGCTGATATCGAGTTGAATTTGGTCGTAGGTGTGCATGGTCCGATTAAGGCGACTTATATTCTGATTGATGATTTGTAGGACAGGACTAGTGACGCCGATTTATAAAAATAGATTTGGGATAATTGCATTCATGATCAATGGATTGAAAAAGCAGACAGTGCAGCGAGGATCTTTTAAAGATTCCCGTGCTGTCTGCTTTTTGTTTGATTTAGTTGCTGAAAGGTATTCATTACTAGACATGGCTAACTAGCATTTCATTTTGGTGATTCGCTTCACAAAATCATGTTATTTTCTGATTAAGCTATAAATAGAAGCCCCAACCAAGTCCCCCGCTTCTTTAAGGCGCTCTGGACTAATATGTTCAAGCGTATCAAGCGGAGTATGGTAATATGGCTCTAAATTAGCTGTTCCCGGCTCGCGGCGAATAAAGTTTACAGCTGGGATGCCTGCTTCATGAAAGGAAACATGGTCAGAAGCACCGCGCTGATACAGGATCAATTCTGAAGGGGTTCCGATTCTCTCCGCTGTTGCCTGTGCCGTATCCGAGACGATGTTAGCCTTCCCGTCAACTGTATTCATGAATATAGCTGATGCATTTTCCCATGAAGTCCCCACCATATCCATGTTAAAGTTCCCGATGCTCCGGGCAATTTCATCATCGGTCAACTGGCTAACATAATGATGTGAACCAACCAGGCCGATCTCCTCTGCCCCCGCAAATACAAAACGCAACTCCTTGTCTATTGGGTAGCTCTTCATCACACGCGCCAATTCTAAAGAGACCGCTGTCCCTGTAGCATTATCACTTGCCCCCGGTGCAAACGGTACGCTATCGTAGTGGGCAGATACGTGTAAAATGTCATGATTGCTCCCTTTTTTCGGCAGCTTGGTTGCGATAATGTTCTGTGATTTCACGTTTTCGATTCGTTCTATTTTCAATGTAACCGTTTTGTTTTGCATGACAACATCCTGTAATAAAGCCTCTCCACTAACTTTGGTGATACCGCCCACCGCAATCGGCACCTCGGCACCAAGGGATGGATTTAACGGGGCCGGTGAATCGACATTATTATAAATCAGTACCCCAATGGCGCCCGCCGCATAGGCATTGTCTACCTTTTGTTTAAATGTCAATCCTTCTCCCCTGGATATAAGAGCAATTTTTCCTGCCGCAGCTTCAGAAAAATCCGTCACCTTTCCATATCCGGCATTAAATAGTTCTGCAGTGATTCCCTCTTTTGACGTAGAGGCTGACCCCGCAGGGATTGTGACCAACACTTCCTTTTGGTCGCTTGTTTGCAAATGGCCCATCAGCCTGTCAGGTATACTGAATTCTTGAGTTTCTACTTTATAGCCATAAGACTGGAGCCGCTTTTTTATATATTCAGCTGCCATACGTTCCTCCTTGGTTCCCGTCACGCGCGGGCCGATTCCTTTTGATAGCAGAGCCACATCGGCATACATCCGTTTAGCACTGACATTAGCCGTAATCTTTCGGTCAAAGGCTTTGGAATTTGGTTGTGTTACATTATGTACTGCGGCTTCTGCAGGGCCCGCAAAATCCACAGGCGCAAAATACAGACCTGAAGTTAGTAGAATCGTTGAGAGCATAATAGAAGAACGTTTTTTCATATTTCTTGCCTCCTCAAGTATTCATTTCATAAAACCTATTCGCTTTCATTTCGTACAATCCTTTTTCAACTATAAAAACAAGGCTATTAGACTAGCTTTTCTACACAACCAAAAATATTTTTTAGGACAAAGGTTTGGTCGTTAATATGAAAATATAAGTATTGATAGAAAAAACGATTGCCAGTGAAATTCTCAAATCATCCCATGAAAAAAACTGCATAAAACTAACAGTTTCCAGGCTGAATATCCGGGTATCTTTAAAGTAGAATCAAAAAAATTTTCTTAGGAGGAATTCCAATGAAAATAGAAGAAGTGATGACGAGAGAGGTAGAATACTGTTCAGCTGATACGCCAATTTATAAGGTAGCGCAAAAAATGAAGGAGCTGGACGTCGGGGTCATCCCGATTTGTGAAGGAGACCAACTGACAGGTCTTGCGACAGACCGTGACCTGGTCATCAAAGCAATGGCCAGCGATATGCCAAACGATACTCCCGTATCCAATGTGATGACACAAGACCCTGTCCGCGGAACGATTCATATGTCGGCAGAGGAAGCGGCCGATTTAATGGCCGATGTCCAAATCCGCCGCCTGCCAATCGTCGAGAATGGCAAATTAATTGGCATTGTCTCCCTGGGAGATCTCGCCGTGACAGAAAAACTCGACGGCGAAACGGAAGAAGCGCTCGAGGAAATCTCCACCCCGTCAAAACCGATGCAATAAATAGCCAAAGGGTGTCCCGTGAATCTCGCGGGACACCCTTTTTATGTTGAAATTTGTGTTTACTACTTAAGCCCCCGAATATGCCAACCGATAAATTAAAAACCTTTCATTAGCATTGTCCTCATAAAAATGAGGCAGAATTACTTCCTCCTTCAATTCAAAAGAGGTGTCGTTTTCCAGGAAATAAATATAATCTTCTGATGGATAATAGAGAACCAGGTCTACCTCCCTTCTTTCCTCTTCTACAGAAAATAAGATATTGTTAATGATATTCATGAATACTTGTATCGAAAATGGATTAAAAAAATAGAACCTATTGTCGGATGGATCAATTTTGTATTCTTCCGCAAAGCAATAATGGAGATGAATTTTATCTTTACTCTGTTTATATTTTTTCAAATAACGATTTCTATTTGCAACTGCTTCTTGATAAAGGGTTTCGTTCATCTCTACTCCTACAACCGTTGCATGAGATAAATAATTGATATAAAAGATTAATCGGCCTTTTCCACACCCAAAGTCGACAACGCGGTCGCTGCTGTTCCATTTATATATATTAAATAATTCTTCCAGGGCACGATATGGGGTTGCCTCATAACGGTGATAATGCAGCGACTTATGAAAACCCTTTTGGTCTCCTTCTGTTTTTACGTTCAGTAATTTATCGTAATCCTTCTGCTTCATCGATTTTCTCCTCGTGACCCTCTATTCTTATATTGAAAAAAGGCGCCCAATAAATCGAGCGCCCTTCTTCAGATACATTATTCTAAGTTAGCATTTAGTTACTGCCAGCTGATTTTTCTGCGAGCGTATCATCCGCCGGTTTTGCCCGTTTGATAAAGAAAGCAAGAACAAGTGCAACAGCAGCAACAAAAGCTGACACAAGGAAAGCATCATTAATTCCTTCCAGCATGGCTTTCATGCCGATTTGAAGCTTCATTTCAGCTAATGCAGCTTTCGATGGCTCGCCTGCCGCATTTTTCATAGCCTCATTCGTGTATTCAATGGCATAGGATTCCGTACGAGTCGACATAATCGTGACTAACAACGCTGTACCAATGGCACCGGATACCTGCTGTAATGTATTGTTCATCGCGGTACCATGCGGATAAAAACGTGATGGCAACTCATTTAATCCATTTGTCGAAACCGGCATCATTACCAGTGACATGCCGAACATCCGTATAGCGTGCATAATCGTTAGGTAGGTATAAGATGTCTCAGCCGTTAGCACGCTGAAATAATAAGTCGATACGGTTGTAATGATTAACCCAATGATCGCCAACATACGTCCGCCATACTTATCGAACAATCTTCCGGTAATTGGTGACATAAAGGCATTCAAAATCGCCCCTGGCAGCATCATTAAGCCCGCATCGAGCGGAGAGATCCCGCGGATTGTTTGGACATAAATCGGCAAGAGCAGCATACCAGAAAACATCGCCATCGTAACGACCATCGAAATGACCGAGGATAAGGCAAACATCGGATATTTAAAGATCCTGAAATTCAGCATCGGCGATTCCATCTTTAATTGGCGTAAAATAAACCATATCAAAGCAGCTATTCCAATGACGATCGTCCCGTAGACCTGGGGGCTATCCCAACCTTTATTGCCGGCAGAGCTAAATCCATACAACAGCCCTCCAAACCCTACACTCGATAACGCAAGCGAAAGTAAATCAAGGCGGATATCCACTTTTCCTTTCTTATCCTTAAGCAAGAAAAAGCCAAGCAAGAAAACGATAACAGCAATTGGCGTTACAAAGTGGAACAGCATTCTCCAGTCATAATGTTCAATAATCCAGCCTGATAAAGTCGGTCCAATCGCTGGCGCAAACATTAAAATCAAACCGAAGACACCCATCGCCGCTCCCCTTTTTTCGATTGGGAAGCTGACTAACATGACATTCATCAAGAGCGGCATCATAATCGCCGATCCTGAAGCCTGAACCATACGAGCAGTCAATAACACCGGAAAAGCATGGGCAATCCCAGCAATAATGGTACCGGCCAAAAATAAGCCCATGGCTACCAGGAATAATCGGCGGACAGAATATTTTTGAATTAAAAAAGCAGTAGCCGGAATCAAGATCCCATTGACTAGCATAAAGCCTGTTGTCAGCCACTGCACGGTCGTTGCGTCCACATCCAAGTCCACCATTATGGAAGGCAAAGCAATATTTAATAGCGTATTATTTAAGAATGCAATAAAAGCCCCAATCATCAACACCGCGATAATCCCGTACGGTGGACGATCAGTCTTATTTATGGAATGGTCCATGTTTTTCCCCCTATATACGTTCAGTTCATTATTTGTACTCTAATTTCAACACAAACTATATCTTATACCATCGGTTCAAATATTGCAAAGCAAAAACAGCACGATGTTTACTATGTTTGTTAAAACAAGATAAATCCTGTACTATAAATTTATACAGGCAGTATAACTGAAAATAAGGGTGATTACATGAACGAAAGGAAAGAGCATGTCATAAAAGCGGCGCACCACTTGTTTACTGACAATGGCTTTCAAAATACATCCATTCAAGACATATTGGACTATAGCGGGATTTCGAAAGGAACATTTTATAATTACTTTTCCTCTAAAAACGAGTTATTAATCACTCTTTTCACAACTCTCTATAAAAAGTTGGAAAAGGACCGCAATGAATTGCTCATCGGCCAGGATCCCTCCAATATTGAAATCTTCATTAAGCAAATCGAATTGCAAATGAAGACAAATCGGGCTAATAAGCTCATTACCCTTTTTGAAGAAGTACTCGTTTTGAATGATCCGGATTTTAAAGAATTCATGAAACAAGGCCAGTTCAGAATGATTCGCTGGTTATACCATCGGTTCATAGACATCTTTAGCGAAAGCAAGAAACCTTATTTGCTGGATTGCGCGATCATGTTCCTGGGAATTCTGCACCACAACCTTAAATATCAAGCGATAGCAACCCAATCAAACCAAAGCATTCACCATGTAGTCCGTTATAGCGTAGAGCGAATCGTCAAGATCGTTGACGAAGTGTCCGTTGCTGGCGATCAATTAATCCAGCCCGAGCTTTTGGACAGCTGGCTTCCAAACAATCAGAAAACCGATCCGGCGCTCCAACAGAAGCTTTCCCATACTTTATTGGAGTTAAGAAAAACGCTAGGCGATAATCAAGATCAGGCGAAATATATGGAGTTATTGGACTTTATCCAGGACGAGTTGCTGAATTCAAAGAATCCCAGAAAGTTTCTCGTAGAGAGCGCCCTTTTATCTTTAAAAGAGGGTCGGCAATTTTTTGAAGAAAAGCAGCTCGAAAATCTTGAAGAGCTGGTGATGGCTTTTTTCAGCAAGAATGAGGAATAAATTATATTGCCGAAAAAGAAGATGGTGACAAAAAATGACGCCTGAGCAAAATAGAATCGAAGAAGATATTAAATGCTATGAAGAAGCATTTGGCTTCCCGCAAAGCTGGTGAAAATGCTGAGGAGCTATTAAAAATTGGAAACAGAGAAGAAAAGTGGAGAACAGATAACATTGAGTAAGCTATAACAGTCCGAAAAAGATATTATTATCACTCGATTTCAGAGAAATTAGATAAGCTGAATCCCTCAAAAATATTAAAATTACCGTTCTTTCACTCCATGAAAAAAGCTCCTCTTCAAACAAGAAGATGAGCTTTACTTATTTTCAGATTCCGAAGCACTCTATATCATTTTTTCAATTTGTTCCCGCTTTGGTTCCAGGAATGGCGGTAAGGATAGTTTTCTCAAGCTTTTCATACGGTTCGTCTCCCATAAAACCCGGGCCATCCAGTGCAAACTCAAAGAAAATCTGTGGGGTAACTCTTGCATACAGGGATTCGAAAAAATAGCGATCTACATAACCGGACGTTTGGAATCCAAAGCTTAGCAAACAATCAATCCATCCTAAAGGACAGAATGATCTTCCACACGGAATGCGGCACGGCGGACTGTACCAAAGCCTTGTCTGGCCGACGGCAGAATCGCTTTATATTCGACGATTACCTGCGCCCCGTTGCCTCCTTCCCCTACTTCAAACAAATGGAATGACCCTTCAGCGATTTCTTTAAACAAGAGAACCTTCTCCATCGCTTCTTTAAAAGGCGATCCGAACAAAGATCGGCCCTAAACCAGTAATCGCTTATTCCAAGGGGACCGGTCCTTTTTGTCGAATTGTTCTTTAACTCCAGTATGTTTTACATCGAGGCGATCACTATCATGTTCATGCACATACTGATAAAAGAACTCTTTTCATGAACTTGTCCATCATTTCTGCTAAATTTTGATCGCCATTGTTGACACACCAGTCGAGTACGATACCCCTGACAATCACCAGCAGATATTCAGCCATTTCTTCTTCCGTCATATCATTAGTAATTTCTTCATTTGTTTGACCTAATTTTATTAATTTTTGCAAAGCCAAGTTCATATGTAAATCTTTTCGGTAAAAAAAAGCATCATCCGTAAAAAGATTATGCCTCGTTATATTTAATCCTAGTTCGGTGATGTTATTCGCAAGCAGGGCAAAAAAGTTCAGAATGACATGCTTGATAGGTCTTTGACATCTTCGTAAAGAAAGATACTCCATACGTTTGCTTGGTCATCAAAATGAACAGGAGATTCCTTTCTCATTTTCTCGTACCAAGGATCATATGTGCTACCAGCTTTGGCCTTGATTTGGCCGATTGCGACTCTCAAAGTTTAGTGAGGAGGAAATAATAAAATGGGCGGAAGCAAAGGCAAGAGGTGAAATGGAGCTGGCTGAGTTCTTTCACGGCATTGTTGAGGAGAAGCGTGGAAACCTGGGAAAAGATATCATATCGATTTTAATCCAGGCAGAGGAAGAAGGCATGAAGCTTTCAGTTGAGGAATTGGTTCCGTTCTGCAACTTATTGCTGGTCGCAGGAAACGAAACGACAACTAATCTGCTGTCAAATGCCGTATTCAGTATCATGGAGACCCCTGGCGCTTATGAGGAGCTTAGTACTCTTACATGTTTTATTTTTCGAAATCATTATTCTGTTCTTCAAAAAGGCCCTTCAATTCTGCTTTACCTTCGCTATTGTACTTAGGAACTGTATCAGCGATTTTAATGGAAAATACGGTAGACAAAATAATAACTGCGATATAGAAAATTGCTATTTTTTTCATTTCCCAGGCCTCTTCTCTGTGAGCTGACGTATCAGCTTTCTTGATTATAATGTTCACTAGTTGGAGGCCTTTAATGCAAAAAAACTGTTTGAAGCCCACAAAAAAATTCACTTAACTTTATAATTACGTGAATTTTCTTCTTGTTTTGGAAATAGCATTAGATGGACTGTTTTACATTATTTCTAACAACTGTTCTGCCATATAGTTAGCTCTGGTTAAATCTCAAACGACATCATCTATAATTTACTCTATAAGGTCTTCCTTATATTGATAATGCTCCTAAAATGTTCCCTAATTAACATAAGCGACCTTAACACATATCTGTTCTGTATCCCTCAACGCTTTTATTCAATTGAATAGATAAGAGAGTCCTTAAGTACTTTTTTGTTCTTCTAAACCATTCTAATAATCAAGAGCGTTAATATAAAAATTAAGCAATCTTAGCCCTGTGGAATACAGAACTAAGATTGCTAAGAAAGACAAATGTATGATTAACTAAAAAGCTGATGTCCAGCCCGCGTCCGCAGTGACCACCGTACCATTGACAAAACTAGATTCATCTGATGCTAGAAAAAGTGCGACTTGTGCGATTTCTTCTGGTTGCCCTGCACGAGGAATAACAGATTGGGCAACTTGTGTACGACTTGTACCAAACTCATTTAAATTAGTCATGGTGGATTCAATGTTCGTTATCGTAGCACCTGGTGCAATAGCGTTACAACGGATTCCTTTGTTGGCATACATGAAACCTGTATTTTTCGTAATACCAACAACTGCATGTTTAGAAGCTGTGTACGCAACTCCGGCATGAGCGCCGTTAAATCCCCCAGTAGAAGCTGTGTTTACAATTACACCTTTGCCTTTTTCCAAAAAGATTGACACTGCCTTACGTGTTGCGCGCATCACACTTTTTGTATTAATATCAAAAATTCGATCCCATTTTTCATCAGTAATATCGCCAACAGGTTCAAAACCGTCCATTATCCCAGCATTATTAACGAGGATATCCAGTGTCCCAAATTCACTTACCGCTGTATTGATCATGTTTTCAATATCTGATGATTCTGCGACATTTGCCTTCACGGCTTTAGCTGTACCGCCATTCGCAACGATTCCACTTGCCACCGTTTCTGCACCTTCGAAATTATAGTCGGCAAGAATTACTTTTGCTCCCTCCTTCGCATACAATTCAGCAATCGCCTTGCCCATACCTGAAGCTGCTCCTGTAACCACTGCTACCTTTTCATTAAGTCTCATATCCATCGTCTCCTTTATTTTTATTAGTTTATAATAGATTGATAGCTTACTAATACCCATTTAGTTTGTTAAATATTAACGAACCATGTTCATAATCCTATCAACTTCTTCCCCAATTATTTTTTAGCAAGTGCATTTCTTACGATTGGCGCTACTTTATTCGCCAACAAGTCTATCGCTTTTTCTACATTAGCCAATGATTGTCCACCCATATCAAATTGTCCCATAAAACGGCTATGGCCAAATAACTCATGTTGATATAGGATTTTTTCAGCCACTTCTTCTGCACTGCCGACTGCTAATATTTGATTGGAGGTTCTTTGCGGGTGTAACGATTCTTTTGACACAAAAAAGTTTTGGCCACGTTCTTTCATAAAGTATCCAAAGTAGTTCATATAATGTGGATAAAACTCTTCGACAGCTTGTTCACCTGTTTCTGCAACATAGGCATGGCCTGTTACGGATACACGCAGTTGACTTAGATTATGGCCAGCTTCATGCGCAGCTGCCCAGTACAAATCAGTTAAATGTTTGACACTTTCAGGCCGGCCTGCTAATAAACCAAGAGCCATATTCACTCCTAACCTACCTGCACGAACGGCACTTTCAGGTGTGCCTCCAACGCCAATCCATAATGGGAGCTTCTCTTGATAAGGGCGTGGTGAAATACTGGTATTTTCAAGAGGCGATCGGAACCTGCCAGACCAACTAACATTTTCATTTTCTTGTAATCGCATAAAGAGTTCTAATTTTTCTTCGAATAATTGATTATAATGTTTTAAATCTGCACCGAACATTGAAAATGATTCTAAAAAGGCACCGCGGCCCACGATAATTTCCGTCCGTCCTTTAGAAAGTAAATCGAGCGTTGCAAAATCCTCATAGACACGGACAGGATCCGCCGTACTAATGACTGAAAGTGAGCTAGTCAATTTAATCTGGCTTGTTTCCCTTGCAATGCCCGCTAATATCATGGCATATGAAGAAGTTACAAAATCCGGGCGATGATGTTCGCCAATGCCAAATACATCTAACCCTGCCTCATCCGCCATCTTTGCCATTTGAATCATTTCTGAAATGCGTTCTTCCTCACTTTTCACATGGCTCTTATCTGGGATCCTTTCACCGAGAGAATAGATACCAAATTCAAATGACGATTGTTTTGAAATTTCCATACTCGCAGTCCTTTCATTAGATAAGAATAAATAACAGGATAAACACCATAATACCAAGGAAGACAATGGCTGACGTTTCTTTAAAACCATCTTTGACACGAAGATGAGTAAGGATTCCGCCAATTGCCGTTACACCAAGCAATAGCGCACCAGCAATGGCATAATCAGTTTGCCAAAAACCGATAACTAATAACGCAGCCCCGGCTAATTCTACGATCCCTGTTACAACCCGGAACCATTGTGGTAACCTCCAATGCTCAAATCCTTCTTTATGCATTTTCGAACCAAAAACTTTTCCCATCCCCGCAGCTAGAAACATGGCTGCTAATAAACCTTGTAAAATCCAAGCTAATATAGTCATATAAACTCCCCCTTATTTATTAAAAACAATCGGCATTTTGTGAATATACTCATTTTTTCTCGTCATATCAAACAAACATTTGGCAACATTTTCTCTTGATACATTCATACTTCCTTTTGTATCACCCAATGAAATGCTGTATCCTTTGCCATCATGCTTAACATTTGGGTTAATAATTCGTACGACAGTCCAATCCAAATAAGATTGTTTTACTAACTGTTCAATACGTTTCATCTCCTGATACCCTGTTGGAAATAATAGCTTTGCCATCATGCCTGGTAAAATGGTAATCACTTGAGATCGATCTTCATTTGCCTTTATTGATGGAGTACCGAGTGTAATAAAGCGCTTTTTCTTTACCTTTTGCATAACCTGGATGATGGTTTGATGGGCTGCAGCAATAGGCAAATCCTTAACTTTCCTTGATTTATCTAGCGCTGGTCCTAAAGCACTGATTACTGCGTCCGAATCAGCGATCGCTTCTTCAATTTTTCTCGCATCATCTAAATTTCCTACGATAATTTGTAAATTTTCATGACTGATAGTTAACGCATTATCCCTTCTTATATAGGCAATCACTTGATCACCATTTTCCAGTGCTTCCTTCACTGCTAGCTGGCCTATTGCTCCGTTAGCTCCAAAAACGGTTAATTTCAATTCTTTAACACCTCAGTTTATTAATCACCTTTTGTTTATACAACATATGTTGTATAGTTAAAGTATATTACACTGTAAAAAATGCTCAACCAACACTTTTTAACTTTTATCGCATATACGACAGATTTGATAAATTGTCTAATATCTAAAAGGGGTTATAACATGGCTGAAACAAAAATAGATCCACGGATTGTTCGTACACGTAGGTTAATCATGGATGCATTTGTTCAACTTTCAATAAAAAAGGATTTTAAGGATATTACCATCAAAGATATTACAACAGAAGCAACGGTTAATCGTGCGACCTTTTATTACCATTTCACGGATAAATTTGACTTATTGGAAAAAGTATTAAAAGAAGACTTGATGACAAACGTAATCAGTGAAATCGCTGAACATAATGAACTGACCGAATCCACGATCATTAGTGTTTTTTTATCCGTTACAACTTTTCAAAAATCGATAGCAACGCAATGCCGAAGAAGCTTTGAGGCTTTTTCAGCAACATTTGAAACCATTATAAAGAAAGAATTAGAAAGTATCTTTTATCAAATGTTATTAAAGCGACATTCCACTGAAAACGATGAATCTCTAAGAATAGCATCTGTCATGTTATGTTGGGGGCTTTACGGGGCTTCATTGGATTGGCAGCACAATAGTACTATGCTACCAGAAGAATATATAAAATTAGCTATACCATATGTTACACAGGGAATGCAGTTTCTAGCTTCAGAGGGAATTTAAAATAAAAACTCAATCAAATAAACGACCTAACACAATCAGGTCATGTCGAAATTGAATCTTCTAGACATCCGTGCATATATCAAAAAATGATGACATTTTCATTCAAATGTCTCAGTCTTTTTAGGAGTAATAGAAATGAACACAAACACGCAAAAACGCACAATTAATCAAATCATTCAAACTTACACTACTTTGCTGCACCAAAGGCCTTTCTCAGAAATTACCGTGCAGGATATTTGTGACGCAGCACTTATACATCGCAGTACATTTTATCGCTATTTTGAAGATAAATACGATCTTTTAAATCAAGTTGTTCGTTTAATTGGGCAGTCATTATACGAACGTTCACAAAGTCATCGCACTTTATTTGAAGAATTAATTGAATTTGTTGATGAAAACCGTCAATTTTTTATTCATGTGACGACAAATGATATTAATGTCGATTTATTTAGTGAGCTTGTAAAGATGAGCAGTAATATTATGTATGCCAATGCAGAAAGAATGGATGATCCGCTTTCCCAAAAAATTCGAAATTCACCCCATCCTAAGATTTTATGTGATTTTTACAGTAGTGGGATTATTGAGGTGTTAAAACAATGGATTAATAAAAATTATGATTATTCCAAAGAGAAATTAATCGTAATTGTAAACGAACTGTTTTAATAATGAACCATTTTGCGATATTTGTCGCATTTTGAAACATATCCACCATATTGATTGTTTATCTGCCTTCTTTTCCTTGTTATATTTTATTTTATGAAAGGGAGGAAGAAATTAATGGACAAACTATTTTCAAAACTCGGGGATTTTATCGTTAAAAAGTCTAAACTAAATATTATTGTCATAACGATTTTAACGATAATTTTAGGGTTTGGAGTTACAAAATTAGAAATGAAAATGGGCAATGACGTCTTCGTCAGTTCAGATACAGACGTGTTTAAAGATACAGCGAAGTATCAAGAGCATTTTGGTGGAGACGGTATTTACTTATTGCTAGAAGGTGATAAGGATACCCTCATTTCTCAAGAAACAGCAGCTGAAATCGTTCGTTTCACAAATGAAGTCGTGCAAATTGAAGATATTACAGGCACAACAAACTTTGTTGGCCTAATGAATGAGTTATTATCTTCTGATAATCCTTCATTATCAATAGGCGATGAAGGAAATGAAGAATTGGAAGAAGCAATCAAAGATTCAATAAGCACGGAAGATATGGCTGATATTGAAGAATCGATGATGAATAGTTTAACAGACAAGCAAAAGAATTCGATTCAAGCATTTACACAAGAACAGTTAAAACCAGAACAATTACAAGAGCTAGGGCAGCAAATGGCTGCACTTGGGCCAAATGCAACTCAAGAAGCACAAGCCGATTTAATGAATGACATTTTAACAGAAGAACAAAATGAAGCGATTATGTCTTATACAGAAAGTATACTGACAGAGAAGCAAAAATCTCAAATGCAAAAAGAAATGCTTGCTGTGTTGCCACCTGTAGAAAAGATGAGCGATGAGTTATTACAGGCGATTATTTTTTCGGATAATGGCAACGTTCCTGAGCAATTAGAACAACTTATACCGGCAAACGGCAAACACGTTTTAATTATGCTTAACACGTCAAATGATACAGAAATGGCAACATATGTACGGATAAATGAAGAATTAAATGAAATAATTGATGAAAGTCACTTCCCAGAAGGAATTAAAATTCAAGCCGGTGGTGTACCTGTGGTACAAGGTGACGTACAAGGGGAAGTAATAACAACGATGGGCATAATGCTGGCACTAGCTGTTGTTATTATGATTTTAGTATTATTCTTCGTTTTCCCGGTGCGCAGACGAACTATCTCTTTAGGTTTTGTCCTGGTCGGCCTTATTTGGACATTTGGCTTTATGGGTTGGGCTGGCATACCAATCACACTGGCAACAATGGCAACCTTGCCAATCATAATCGGATTAGGTACTGACTTTGGTGTGCAGTTCCATAACCGCTATGAAGAAGAATTCAGAAATAGCAAATTTAATGCACCACGTGCCACAAAAGAAGCAGTTCGCCATATTGGTCCTGGTGTAGGAATTGCTGTTTTTATTATGGCCTTAAGCTTCTTAACGATGTTTTTATCAAAAGCACCAATGATGCAACAATTTGGTTTAACACTCGCAATTGGTGTTGTGTTCTGCTATTTCGTTGAACTCATTTTAATGTTCTCGACGTTTAATCTACTCGATCAACGTAAAAAAGACATAAAAATCAAAGCGAATGATGATACATGGCTCTCACGTTTCTTAGGTCGCTATGCTGAAATTGTTGGGAAGTTTGCTTTACCGATCTTAATTATTGCCATGAGTTTATCAGCGATTGGTTTTATAAATGAACATAAAATCCCAACTGAAACAAACTTAATGAAAATGATTCCACAAGATTTGGAAGCATTAGAGAATACTAATTATTTACAAGAAGTGGTTGGCTCCACAACATTCATTACGTATTTAGTGAAAGCTGAAGATGTCACCAGTCCAGCAGTTATCGAATGGACCGATAAATTTAGTCAAAAAATTGATGATAAGTATGAAGATATTCAAGATTATACAACATTATCTTCTATGCTGCTTCAATTAAATGGCAATGATGAACTACCAGAAGATGAAGCACGATTAAAAAAAGATATTTCAAATCTTCCTGCTTCTATTAAACAAACTTTAATTAGCGAGAATAACAAATACGCTACCATTCAGTTCCAGGTAAATCCAGAGCTTGCATCAGCAGATCAGCTTGAATTAATGAATGAAATTACAGACCAAATCGATACAGATGGCCAATTTAAAGTGTCTCCTGCTGGCGCACAAGTCATGATGTTATACGGTATTGATAACATTGGGGCAAATAGCAAATTAATGATTGTGGTCGGACTTGCAATTATTTTCACTGGTTTATTCTTAGTCTATCGTCGTGTAAAACACTCGATTTATCCGTTAATTCCGATTATCTTAGTACTAGGATTCTCTCCATTAGCCTTATTATTACTGGATATGTCATTCAATCCATTAACGACCGCACTTAGTTGCTTAGTGTTAGGTATTGGTACAGAATTTACCATTTTAATAATGGAGCGATTCCGTGAAGAGGAAGCGCGTGGTTTAGACGCAAAAGAAGCCATTAAAGTTTCCTTATCAAAGGTTGGTCAAGCAATTACTGCTTCTGGTTTAACGGTCGTTGGCGGGTTTTCAACTTTAATCTTTGTCAACTTTCCTATTTTACGTGACTTCGGCATTACAACAGTAATTGATACACTTTTATCATTATTTTGTGCATTAACGATTCTACCTGCATTAATTGTATTATTCCGTAAACGAAAAAAGGCTTAATTGACTTTGTTGGGTATGTGATTCTAATATAAACCCTATCGAATCGGATCATACGAATTTGTATGCTAATACCGTATCTAATAAAACTAGAATAACCAAAATTTCCCACATTTACTTTAGATAACAAAAAGACAGGAACCGCTACCTGTCTTTTTGTTTACATATAAGGGGTTAATAATTCTTCCAGCAGTTATCCTAATCATTTGTTTAACGATTCTTTTCCAGAGTATCTTATTATTCTTTAACGAACTCCTTCGTGCTTCTCACCGTATCGATTGGGCGGACCATTTTTTCGATTTCTTCACGCTTCGGTTCCAAAAATGGCGGCAAGGACAGTTTTTCTCCAAGCGTTTCATAAGGTTCATCTCCCATAAAGCCTGGGCCATCCGTGGCAAACTCAAATAAAATTTGCGGAGCGACCCTTGCGTACAAGGACTCGAAAAAGTGGCGATCTACATAACCAGACGTTTGGAACCCGAAGCTTGGCAAACGATCAATCCACTCTTCAAGGACAGAACGGTCTTCCACACGGAATGCCACGTGGTGAACCGTACCAAATCCTTGTCTGGCCTGTGGAAGAACCGCATTATATTCGACAACTACCTGCGCCCCGTTGCCCCCTTCCCCAACTTCAAACAAATGAAATGACCCTTCCTGAGCGATTTCTTTAAACAATAGAACTTTCTCCATCACTTCTTTAAAATAATCAAATTGGGCGATACGAACAAAGATGGGCCCTAAACCAGTAATCGCATAATCCAGTGGAACCGGTCCTTTTTGCCATGGTGTACCGGCAGCGACTCCCTTATTGTTTTCATCTGAAATCAATTGATATTGCTGGTCATCAAAATCGACAAATGAAAGTGTCTTGTTCCCGAATTGTTCTTTGATCCCCGAGTGCTTCACATCAAGACGATCAAAGCGTTTTACCCAATAATCCAACGCTGCATCACTTGGCACCCGGAAGGATGTTTTGGAAATCTCGTTTGTTCCATGCTCTCCCTTAGGAATGCCGGGGAAGTCAAAGAAGGTCATATCTGTCCCCGCGCTGCCTTTATCATCTGCAAAAAATAAGTGGTACGTTTGGATATCGTCCTGGTTAACGGTTTTCTTTACTAAACGCATCCCTAACACATACGTAAAAAATTCATAGTTCTTTTCTGCACTGCTAGTAATGGCCGTTACGTGGTGTATTCCTTTTAATCCGTTCATTTTTATTTCCTCCCATTGATTTTCGATTTGTACTTATATAAATAATCGCATTTAACTTTAATTAAAATATCTTTAATTCAAAATAAATATATCATGGACGAAATTAGCTGTCAATATGTAAGAATTATTCCCTCATGAGTAAAAAGACAATCATAAAGGTGATGATTGTCGAACACTCTGCCATATCAGCAGAGCTTTTTCCAGACAAGAAGCAAGAGAAAAAATGAATGTATGGGAACTAACAAATCCCGGAACCATGTACAAAACAATTGAATATAATTTTTCTAACTTCAATTGTGGGTGAAAACCCATGGGTTAGGAGAATTGCAGTGGATGTGAAAATTTATCAGGGAAACGGGCACCGACTGGCAGCTTCGGACATAAATATTGTGATTGATGTAATCAGGGCCTTCACTGTCGCCCATTATGCCTTCTTGAATGGTGCGAAGGAAATTTTGTTGGCTGGCACCATTGACGAAGCAGTTGCCTTAAAAGAAATGTACCCTCACTATCTTCTTGCCGGTGAGGTAAAAGGCCTTCCGATAGATGGGTTTGATCTGGATAACTCTCCTTATCGAATTTCCATGCACGATTTAATGGACCGGACGCTCGTCCAAAAGACAACAAACGGAGTGAAGGCCACATTACATGCCTTAGACGCCAGGCACGTATTCGTTACCGGTTTTTCCAATGCCAAAACGACCGCTCGTTACGTCCAGAGCTTAGGCAAGCAAGCGAACAATAGTTTACAAATAAACATCGTCGCCTCCCACCCGACAAGTGAAGAGGACCTGGCCTGTGCCGAATATATGAAAAAGATTATTGTAGGGGAGAAAATTTTGGATCCAGAGGACGTTGCAGTAAGAATTAAAGCGTCACGGGCCGCTGAGAAATTCTTCGATGAAACAAAGCCTGAATTCGACCCCAGAGATATGTCATTTTGTACCCGTGAGCTAAACAGCTCATTTGTAATGAAAGTGAACCAAGCAAGCCGAATTCCATCGATTGAGAGGATTCAAACATGAGGAGATCTTGTGGAATATACCTGCCGCCTAGGCAAGAAAAACCGAGAGAAAAAGGGATTACGATTCTGATTGATAACGGGGTGCCGTTAAGCTTTTTTAAAGACACGGTTTCCGGTGCTGCCGATTTCATCGATTATGTGAAGTTTGGCTGGGGAACGTCGATTATCACAAAAACGCTGGAAGAAAAAATAGAATGCCTAAACAACTACAGCATTCCGTTCTTCTTTGGCGGAACACTATTCGAAAAGTTTGTGAGCCAAGGGAAAATCACCGACTTTTACCTCTACTGCAAAAAATACGGCTGCCAATACATTGAGATCTCAAACGGCACATTCGAGATGACCAATACTGAAAAAGCGCGTTTCATTTCCGACTTCTCAGACGAATTCCTCGTCTTCAGCGAGGTCGGCCAAAAAGACAGCGAGAAAGCAATCACACAGGAACCGGCGGAATGGGTGGAATACATCCAGGAGGACTTCGAAGCAGGTGCAATCAAAGTCATCACGGAAGCAAGGGAAAGCGGAACGAGCGGGATGTGCCGGGGTAACGGGGAACTTCGCAGCGAGCTGGTCGAACAAATCGTTTCATCCGGTATTAACTTGAACAATATGATTTTTGAAGCCCCTAATAAAAAGCTGCAAACCTTCTTCATTCAACTGGCTGGTTCTGACGTAAACCTGGCCAATATTGCGTTCACTGATATTATCCCGCTGGAAACGTTGCGCCTCGGTTTACGCTCAGATACATTCACGTTATTTGATAGGAGCGAAATAAATGAGAGAAAGAAACAAAGTGTTTCACCTGGCGATCCCCTGTAAGGATTTAGATGAAACCCAACAGTTCTACGAAAAACTTGGATGCACCCTCGCCAGGCGCTATGATGACCGCCTCACATTTAACTTTTACGGCGACCAGGTCGTATGCCACCTTAATCCTGAAAGCATCGATAAAAAGCCGAAAATATACCCGCGCCATTACGGAATGACCTTTTTAGAGAAAGAAGAATTTAACATCCTCCTGCAGAAAGCCGAGGAACAGAACCTCCCTTTCTTCCAAAAATTAATGGTACGGTTCCAGGGAAGACGAGAAGAACATCTCACTTTTTTTCTAATCGATCCGGCTAATAATTTGCTAGAATTTAAGTATTATCATGATGTGGAGATGGTTTATTAAGTAGCTGTTTTGATATCCTTTTGTTAGACTTCAACAACCCTAAGAATGCCAGCCTTTAAAATGAATAGAAGCAAATTTAAGCAATATAAAAATAGGATTTCATCCCTGAAATGTTTCTGAGCTGGCAATGCAAACAGGAGTGGTATTAGTTTTGAAATAGCAAGCAAACAAAGGATGCTAGTACAAGACTTGTGCCACTCCTACTTTATGCGAAAACAATCATATAGTGGGCCTAAAATTCTGCCCGAATGGCAAATGGAAGGACAACTACTTTTTCCGCCATTCCAATTCCTGAAAGAAGGAAAATTCAATTTTATAAGTATTCACGAAGTCAATGATCCTTGTTGATAAAAATTGACAGGTCACTGCATATAGAACGATCCTCATATCAATGATGATAGCGGTTAAAATGAATATAGAAATGTTCATCCAGAACATCGCTTTACCAGCACTCCATTTCTTATACATGGCAAGCACGAGTGCAAATACAACCATACCTCCACTGGATGAACCATATCTTATTAAGATTCCCACACCGACCCCGTAGAATAACGAACCGCAAAGAATATCGAATCCTATGTTCCATTCGGGTATATACCAAAACATCGTGACCCAATTTACTGTAAAGGACGCAACGGATACCGAATAGATTGTCCTGATCATCCATTCGTAGCCAAAATAGGTAAGCGCCAATGTAAGGGAGGTTAAATTTGCAAACCATAAACAAACTCCAATTGATATAGGCAGGAAGTGATTTAAAATGATGGCAATTCCGGCAGCCCCTCCGGAAGGAATGGCATTTGGAAATAAAAATAAGGCCATTCCCACCCCTTGAATAATAGCCCCGATGGTTAAATAAACATAGGTTATGATTTGCCAATATAAAATTGCTCCTAAAGACCGATTACGTTTTTTTCTCAATCTTAACAATGCCATCATTGCCCCCATTCACCCAGCGGGCTTTTTTACCCCTTGTCCATTTTATGATGAGGGCAGGCAAAATATGTTGATGTGGAAACCATCTATATATATTAGACAACAAGCAATTGAACATTTCAGGGTGTCAATATAAAAAGCCGCCTGAATCGGCAGCTAGGTTTTTCACTAAGGATCAGTTAGTTAAATACACTGTGCTATTAGTTCCATTATATTGACTCGTTCAATGAAACTTCCTTTCGAATAATAAAGCCGTCTGCAATCAAGTGACATAATTCTTTATAATTTTGCGACGCTAAACTCTTCAGTGAATAAAAATTCCATGTTTAATCAATTTTCACATAGCCTGGGTGGCATCTACCAATCTACTTGTAACTTATGTGAGTAAATCAGCAACTTTAAAAATAAAATATGGTAGGGTATTACCTTGCTTTTTCCTAATTGTTTTAAAACCATATTCCTTATAAAAACTATTAGAATTTTCAGTTGCTTCTAGTCCAATCAACAAGCAACCTGTTATCTCGGCAACATCCTTTACTTTCTCAAATACCTGCGATAAAAGATAATCACTATATTTTATCCCTTTATTAGAAAAATATTGCCCTTGAAAAGTTGTATCAATAGCAAACTTATGAAGTCGTATCGCGGGATATATATCGGTAGCTTCCGATCGATATAACTTAATCCCCTTAAATTTGAAGCTTTTTTTCTGACCATTACTAATTAGAATTTCTTCATTGTATAAAGAAAAGAACCCTATTACTTTGTCTTTTTTACCATTCAAAGTATATGGGTCCGTACAAGTTGATTATGATGATGGGATCGTGCCTCTTCTTGAAGAAAAAAGTTAATATTCTCGTGGTCTTTACGGAGAAGTTCTTGGTTTGCGTCATAATTAGTTAAGAAGCAGGAGAATTGATTAATGATTCCTTGATCTACGTGAGTAATTGGCAGCAACTCCATATTTACCATCCCTTAATATCTTAACTTTCGATTTTAGCCTAATTCTTCCGCTGCCTAATGCCCCCTTTAACACCACTGTTTGAGGAATCGCATTCGCACTTGGGGTATTATTTGTTGTTTCTTGATCATTGGCATTCTGCATGATAGCTTTTGCTATACGCATTACATCTTTCGCTTTCTTTACGCCATCGGATGGTGTGCTCGGTCCTAAAGCCCAATTAAGAAACTGTTGTTTTTGTTCTTCTTCACTAAAATGAATAACGGTTTGTTTTCGTTTTAGGCTCATACCTTCACCTCCTATACGTAATTTTACAATTTTATTTGACTTTTATCAAAAAGTGCAGTTATGGTCTTTTTCAATAAGGCAGTCCATCCCTACCCCAAATTACGGTGGTTAGTTTCCTTAGCTTCTCTTCATTAACCACATAAAACGGCCAACCAGAAATATCTGGTTGGCCGTTCATTATCACTTCAAACCTGAAGCAATTTTGTTTTTGTTTCAAAAAGTCATGAACCGCTACATATTAAATGACTGGTTCTTCTTCTTCAAAACTATTCTGTTTATTGATCAGTTTATCATAAAATACAGCCATGGAAGTTGTCATATAAGGAACGAGCCACAATAGCCCGATTCCTAGTGTGATCATACTAAGAATTCCCCATCCAATGAAGCTTAAGTACATTAGGAAGTATTTCCCTTTGTAGCCCTTCATTCTTTTCTTACTCTCCGTTATCGCTTCAAGTGCGGAATATTCCGGATGGTCTTTCATCAAGAAAAATGCTTGGGAATAGGATATCGATTTTATAATACCTGGGACAATCAATAATAAAGACCATAATATTACAAAAATACCTACTAAAAGAGACGTTCCAATTACTTTAAAATAAGTCCCTGCCTTTTTAAAGATGGCAAACACTTGTGGAATCTGCGCGTTTTCCTGTCTTGATAGATTAAGATAAAACCAATAAGTCGCGATTGATAATGGTATGAGGGCAAGCGAGATAAGTAAATTAATTAAATCGGCTGCTATTGGTATTTCTTCTTGATATAACCAGTTTGTAAAACCGCCGCTTAAGCTGACTTCAACGATCAAGGTCAAAACTGTTGTGATGAAGAACACTAAAAAGGTAAGCAAAACTGCTTTTCCCCATTGTCCTTTTAAAGATGTTAAAGCATGTTTCTTAATTTCTGAAATAGTCATAATTTCCTCCTTTGTTTGGTTAAATTGTACCATGAAGTGTTTTTTATGTCATATTATGTTAGATTTTGTCGTTTGTTTGCAGAAAGCAATTATCACTAGCTTTTGCTTAGTCTTAGTGGGGACATGTTGTTGTGTAAGTTGGTAAGTTATGTATGCTGTAATTATCATTATGTCAGAGGAAGCAGATAAATTCCGAATAACTATGGAGGAAATCTTCAGCATTTGCTAATACGTTATCTGAAAGAGAGATTAATTACAGGGAACGAGGATTGAATTTAGTTTGTTTTCCAAGATCTTGTTTCATATGTGGCCTCTCTTAAAAGGCTTGCCCAAGGCTAGATCATTGATAAAACCTTCATTTTTACTGCCTCCAATCTATGAAAATTTACTTTTCGTATATAGTGTCCCTTTAGAAAAGTATTATGAGACTAGGCAGAATTGATTTATAAGGATGGAAAATATAAGCGATAAACATTACTTAAAAGGTATTTTGGGTGGCAATGGACTTTAATAATACACTATCCTCCACGGCTTTCTAACAGAATTCAAATCTCACATACATTAGAGGAAAAGTAAATAACACGGGCATTACAAAATGCCTGTGTTATTTTTTAAGAGGCTTGGTTTATCGGGCTTTCTTCAACCATTCAACCAATTCCATATTTTCTGTCCATATATGCAAATGCTGCTCTGCATAAATAATCGCCTCAGATTCGTCTCCTTATCCGTCAGCCTTGCATGTTTTGCATCAATGCCATTCCATAATACTTCATACTGGTTATCAAAAAGGACTGTTGTAAGCACCGTTTCTCCTTCCAACCGGCATTGTTTTTCAATTAGAGAATTAAACCCGCCAATGGTATCACTTTCAAGCCCTGCCATAGACCCGCTCCTATCGAGCAGGAAAATTATTTCTGTGAAATTCGTGTTCATGTCTATCATCCTCTCAAAATTATTAATCATGATATAATAATAGCTAGGATCATCCATGATTTGGTCGCCTGTGAAGCGACATTTTGGGGAGGCATACGATATGCTCAATGAAAAAATACTTAGAGAAATGCAGGAGTATGTAGACAGTTACATAAACGAAGATTTTACATTAGTTGTTAGTCCGGAATCCTATAAGATGGAGGAAATCCATCAGGACATACATAATCTTGAGTTAGAGGATTTTATTAAAACCAATCGCAAACCATCTCTTAAAGAGGTATTGTTTAGCTTTATCGATCAAACAGGCGCCAGTGATCCAGAAATCTACAATAAAGTAGGGATTGACCGTAAACTTTTTTCAAAAATACGAACCAATCCAAACTACCGACCCGGTAAAAATACCATTATCGCTCTTGCCTTAGCTTTGGAGCTAAATATAGAAGAAGCCGACACTCTCTTGAGCTCGGCGGGTTACTCATTGTCGGACAGTGATACTTACGACTTGGTCATTCAGTTCTGTTTAGAGAAAAAAATTTATACTATCCATGATGTCAATCAAGCATTGGACTATTTCAGTCTGAAGCCTTTGATTGGATCACTTTAATAATAAACCGAATGCTCTGCTTGTACAGAAAATGCCTGAAATGAAAGTACGGTCCACCAGAGATGTATCGCAGATGGACCGAGCCTGTGTTAGATTATACTGGAGTTAGCTCCTTTCTGGCCCCGACCTTTCTGGAAGCCATTCGGCAAGATAATCTGGTAAACGGGGAGTAATGTTGATTGTCGTATGCCCTCCCCTTAGCACCCTATATGTTTTGTCCTCGCTTGAAACAATCTTCATCATGGGCTTAATCATCTTTTCAGGGATTAACATGTCATCCTCGCCTGCCACAACAAGCAAATTAGCTTGAATATTTCTTAATAAGGCTTTTTTCTTGTTTATCGTAAGTTTCCCTTTGATAAATTTATTTTCTCTGAGCAGATCATTCACTATTTGTTTCATCGCAGCTCCACTAAAGGGCACATGGTCCTTGGACCACTCATTAAAACGGCGCCACTTTGCGACATATTGCGGGTCATCTGCTTTGCTTAAGAGGGAAAGATAGCTGGAGAAGTGAAGAGGGGAACCTGCTAAGTTAATTCCTCCATTCACAAGGAAACCGGGTACAATTTGGATGGTATCGAGGACTTTGTCAAAATTGACATCGCCTTTCCGGATAGCATTCGTCCACAGATCAAATTCCGGTAAATGACTGAAATCAATTGGCGGGGTAGAAAGGATCAGGTTTTTAATCGGTTCATCCGCGATCGTTGCATACATCGCAGCCAATGTCCCCCCCAGACATAATCCGAATACGGATATTTCTTTGGACCCAGAGTGCCGCAATGCCCTCCTTACACCGGTTTGGATATATTCCACGATATATTCTTCCATGCTGATGTCTCCATCTTCATAACCGGGCGCACCAAAATCCAATAAATACACTTCAAAACCTTCCGTGACAAAATGCTCAATAAAGCTGTTGCCCGGACCAAGGTCAAGAATTACTGGCTTATTGATAAGTGAGTAGATAATAAACACCGGAACACTAAACTTTTTTTCTTCAGGCGGGTAATACCATAATGACGCTTTGTTCTTCTTCCAGACAGCTTGTCGTTTGGTTACTCCCATTTCAGGTAGAGGGCCTTTAATCGCCTTTAATGCCAGTTCCAGTTTAGATACGTGTTCTTTACTATCCTTATTCCGTTTATTCATGGAGTGATTTCGTTCCTTGGATGAGGGAATCTTTCAAGAGCTTTTTAATTATGTTTCGTTTGTCAGATTGTTTATCTCTTTTAGCACTCTGCCACATGCTATCACTCGATTGCCCTGCGTGACTGTCAGTTGTAGCCTCTGATAATAATTCCTCGATATGGTCGATTTTATTCTCCAGCTGAACCTGCATCTTTGCCACATTGGCAATATCTCTTTTGGTAGGGAAGTTTCCAAAAGCTGATAGTGTTTCCATTGACTCCTGGAGGTGTTGAACGATTTTGGCAAAAATATGTGATTCCATACCTGCCAGTTTGATGATTCTTTTATCATTCAGTAAATCCTTGATCTTTCTATTTAATTCTTTTTCCTTCTGGGCTCCCATCACTTTAAGAGCCTCATAAAAATCATCTGTTTTATTCTTTTTCCCCATATTTACTCTCCTTTCTACTATCGTTTTGTTTACCTGAGGGAGGATTCAAGCCGTCCCCATTTATAATACCTGTCTAATCTTAAGCAATAGCAGGTTTATTTCTTTCTTCGAGTACCATTCGTAATCCGCCCCTGGGCCTGAGAGTAATAGATGGATAAGGGATAACCGGACGATGGTCCGGGGCAAGCTTTACCCTGAAACGCCTGGAGATAGTGGCGAGGACAAGCACCGCTTCCATCATCGCAAAATGATTGCCGATGCAGACCCTTGGACCGCCTCCAAAAGGAAAGTAAGCGTAAGCGGGTATTGTTTTCACAAAATTGTTTTCGAACCTTTCAGGGCGAAAGGCTTTTGGCTCAGGGAAATACTCCGGCTTATGGTGCATCACATATTGGGACACCATAACTGTGTCACCTTTTTTAAAATGGCATCCCCGAATTTCAACTTCCTCATCGACTTCACGCCCTGTTACAAAGGCAGGCGGATAGATCCTCATCGACTCCCAGATAATATTTTGGGTGTATGGCAATTTCATAAAGTCCTCTGGAACCGGATTACGGCTGCCAACCACACGATCAATCTCCGCAAAAAGTTTCATTTCGACTTCAGGGTGCTGCGAAAGCAAGTACAGGGTCCAGGATAAAGCATTGGCCGTGGTTTCATGTCCTGCGAGAAAGATCGTCATCAGCTCATCGCGCACTTGAGTGTCTGTCATGCCTACCCCATCCTCATCATCGCGTGCGTCCATTAAAATGCCCAGCATGTCCTCATGCTTCTCATGATCCTGCCTTCTTTTTTCGATAATGTTATAGAGTACTACATTAAGCTTATCCATCGCCTTTTTATATTCAAGGTTACTTTTAGTCGGAATCCATAAAGGGATTTTTATTAATGTCCTCATCCTCTTAATGGCCATTCTCATAGCCATTTCGATTGGCTCCCCAAGGATGCTGTATCCATCCTTAAAATCCAAGCTGAACATCGTTTTGGATATGATCCCGAGTGTGATATCCATCATATCCTGTGTAATACTCCGCTCTTGCCCGTCTTCCCATTTGGATAAATAGTCAGTGGTAATATCAATCATATCCCGGCCATAGTTGCTGATATGCGACCTTTTAAATGCAGGCTGAATCAGCCTTCTCTGACGCATATGGGTCTCTTTCTCACTTGTCAGCAGACCTTCCCCAACAATGGTTTTCAGGGCATGGAAGTCTTTTGATTTCACAAAATACTTTTGTTTTGTGACAAGCACCTGCTTGATCATGTCAGGATCCGATATCAGGTACACCTTCTGGAAAGGTCCCAACCGGATTTTTGCGACTTCTCCATAGCGCGAAGCCTTTATCAAAAAACCAAGCGGATCTTCCTGGAATTCGTTTAAGTGTCCGGTAATCAGCTTCCCCTTTGGGACGCTTGGAACTTTATTTGTGATATCTGATTCATTCAAATATGCATTGCCTCCTTCATTTTTATATTTCCTCAAACCATGGTATGACAATTAGGTGGATTGGCTTGTACTATAGCTGAAAGCTAATAAATTTCATGAACCTTCCAGTGAGGGGGATACAGAAGTCTCATTTCCCAACACAAAAAAGCTTGTAGATTTGGTCCTTGATGCAGGAGTTTTTCTACAAGCTAGGGCTACTCACAATAACTGTGAGTAACTTTAATTCTGCTATGAAATTAATTTGCCAAAGACTATTATAGTCTGCATCATCGTAAGTGGATTGAGTAAATAATCTTGCATTATCATTTATGATACGGTTCACCGTATCACAAGATTGGTTTACATTTTAATGTCCTAAATATTAGTCATTGAGCACCACTTTAGCCACGGCTTCCCAATGGCTCGAGTAGAGTTCACTCATATTTATTATTGTCATTCTGTCTTCTTTCCGCCAATTCTTCTTCCACCTTGATATACATACTTTCCACACCAGCACTTGATGCTTCAAAGTTATAGGCGTCATCCTCACTAATCCCAATACTATCCGCTTCTTTTGAAGCATCAATGTTTGCCCCAATAAAAATAAACTCCCAATTATATTTTTCTTTCTGGTGTTGAATCATCTCTTTTACTTTTTCATAGGTAAATTCACGGCTCGAATTTTCCATGCCGTCCGTTGTAATGACCAATATAACCTTGCCGGGTTTTCGTTCCTCGCTGGTCTTCGACAACCTGTACCCCACATCCAAAATGGTCTTCCCCACTGCGTCCAGCAATGCCGTAGACCCTCTTACAAAATAATCCTTATCCGTCAGCCTTGCATGGCTTGCATCAATGCCATTCCATAACACTTCATACTGATCATCAAACAGGACGGTTGTGAGCATCGTTTCCCCTTCCAGCCGGCATTGTTTTTCAATTAGAGAATTAAACCCGCCAATGGTATCACTTTCAAGCCCTGCCATAGACCCGCTCCTATCGAGCAGGAAAATTATTTCTGTTAAATTCGTGTTCATGTCTATCATCCTCTCAAAATTATTAATCATGATATAATATTAGCTGAGTTTATCCATGATTTGGTCGCCTGGTAAGCGACATTTTTGGGAGGCACACGATATGCTCGATGAAAAGATATTTATAGAAATGCAGGAGTATGTACAAAGTCACTTAGACAGATTGGAATTCGTTTTGTCTGAAGCAATTAGCATAGAGAGTGAGATTATCCTTGATGATAAACATCAGAATGAATTAGAGGATTTTATAAAAACCAATCGCAAACCATTATTCAATCAGGTATTGTTTAGCTTTATCGAAAAAACAGGGGCCAGTGACCCAGAAATCTACAATAAAGCTGGAATTGACCGTAAACTTTTTTCGAAAATACGCAATTCAAACTACAGACCAGGGAAAAATACCGTTATTGCTCTTGCCTTAGCCCTCGAGCTAAATATAGAAGAAACTGATTCGCTTTTGAGTTCGGCTGGTTACTCCTTGTCAGACAGTGACACTTACGATTTGGTCCTTCAGTTCTGTTTAGAGAAAAAAATTTATACTATCCATGATGTCAATCAAGCATTGGACTATTTCAGTTTAAAACCCTTGATTGGATCACTTTAATAAAAATAAAAAAACTGAGTGCAGTTTAGTTTAAGTGAAAGCCCTCGCGATATATCGATCATAAAACAATCAGACTTAAATGAAACCAGACGCATTCACTGTTAAGGAAATGCGTCTGATTGCGTAAGGTTATCTATGTTTTTTATAAGAGTATCCGATTCCCTTTTTAAGAATGAATTAGATTCATCCCATAACTCTTCTGCCATTCCTCTTTAAAAACAGCCACATCCGCTGCAGTAGCAGGGAAAGCAATAAACTTCTCAATCAGATCAGGACCCACCGTTACGCTTTGTGCTCCTGCCAGACATACATTAAGTACTTGCTGAATATTTTTAAAACTGGCTGCCACCATTTCTGTTGATAACCCATTGGTTGAAAATAGCTGGACAATTTCTTCTACAACTTTTCTCCCGTCGCCGGTTAGATTATCGATCCGGTTGACATATGGAGCCACATATTTTGCACCTGCCAATGCTGCCATTAATGCTTGAAAAGAAGTGTAGATGGTGGTCGCAAGTGTAGGAACATTTTCCTCAGACAACCGTCTAATTGCTTTGAGGCCTTCCTCTGTCACTGGAATCTTTACAACAGTATTGCCTGGAAGCTCTCGCGAAATGTATTTCGCTTCTTGGACGATTTCTTCAGCGGTATCCCCGAGCAACTGAACAAATAATTCTTTCTCTTCACCGATCACTTCTCTAATTTCTTGAAGCACATCTAAGAAAGGGCGCTTTTCTTTTACAAGAATAGAAGGATTCGTGGTAACTCCGGCTACTGGAAAATACTCATTTATATGACGAATTTGATTTAGGTTTGCAGAATCAATATAAAGTCTCACTTATTTTCCTCCTTAAAAATTAGAGGCATAATCTTATTAGATTACGCCTCTTTTGTTCTATCGTTAGCAGAGGTTAATAGCTTGCCTTAAAATAGCTAACTTACAATCTTTAGTTCGGTGTTCAATTCAATAGCAGGTATTTCGTTATTTTCTAAGTACAACGTACCAGGTAATTCTGGAGTTGTTGCTCCATCAAAACGTAAGGTAATATGACCAAGAGTCGTAAGATTGCGTTGAACGAGATTGCCAACAGCAGTAATTTCAAATTCTTTATTGTCGATTAAAAGCTTTTGCCCTACTTGGATTTCTCCGTTGGCATCCACAACATCAATATTGTAGCAAAAATCCTTTAGATCCTGAGGAGCCTCAGTACCAAACAAGATAAACATTTTTTCTTCCAAGAATGCATTAGCCATTGGACCAATATTTTTTACTTTGTTTTCATAAATTGTTTTCATAATTAATGGCATTAATCATAAAGTTATGCCCTCACGCCTCCTTTTAAGCTGCAATAATGCTTGAAGTAACTTTAGATTTAATTGACAACCCTGAAAATATTTTCTTATTCGTATAAACCGAAGCTGGCCAGCCAGGCTACGAATACCCTTGGAACTCCAATCAAGAACCGTGAGTAAAGAACAGAAGGTACACCCACTTCAACTGTTTCAGGTTCTGCATCAGCAAGACCTAAACCTACAGGGATAAAGTCACAGGCATTTTGTGTATTGATTGCGAACAAAGCAGGCAAAGCCAAGCTTGGCGGAATATTTCCCTTCCCTATTTCTACCCCGATTAAAGTACCAATAACCTGTGCAATGACTGCCCCTGGTCCAAGTAATGGAGAAAGGAATGGTAATGAACATATGAAGCCGATTAGCAGTAATCCCCAAATGTTTCCTGCAAGGGGAGCCATTACATTTGCGAATACATCGCCGATCCCGGATCCTTGGATGATACCAATCAATAAGGATACAAAAGCCATGAATGGAATAATGGTATTGATCATCGTTTGTATTGCGTCACGTGCTGCTTGATAGAAAGTACTCATGACTTTCCCTGCACCAAGTCCAAATTTTGTTACGATGCTTTTATTCTTTTTGGCAGCCAATGTTTGTGAAATTTTCTTATCCGTACTGTATTTATATTCTTTTTCAGACTCAGGAAGCTTTTCAGCTGCCGCTGCCTCTTGTGGTTCTAAGTCTTGGACATGTATCTGATTAACGTCTACAGCCGATACATAAATGTCTTCAGTGATGAATTTAGCTAACGGGCCCGTTTTACCTGTAGGCATAATATTAATGGTTGGTATATTTTTTTGCGGATAAATTCCACAGCGCAATGTGCCCCCGCAATCAATGATCGCAACCATGATCTCCTCATCTGGGACCGATGTTTGGAAACCGTTGACCGGCTCGGCTCCTGTTAATTCTGCAATTTTATCAACGATGTCCGGTTTTGAACCGCCACCCGTAATATATACAATTTTATTCTTTTGAGCAGTTGGAGTAATCGTCAACGGACCCCCGAATCCGCCGCTTCCTTTCACTACCTTGATTGAACGATAATCAGCCATCTCGTAACCCTCCTCTAAATCCTAGTGATTTAATTTAACTTCTGTTTTTAATGTAATTCCTTGTTGTTTCTCAACCATTTTGGTTGTAAAGTCAGTAATCCAGCCTGCAAAGAAGTTCATGACTAACCCGACTAGAAGATAACGGACAGCCAATTCTGCTGTACTAAAACCAAGCGTCTCAATCCCTGCTGCAATACCAAGGAAGATAAACAATTCACCTGGGTTGATATGCGGGAATAATCCATTGCTTGTATGACAGAAATAAGCACCTGAAGCATAGTAACTTGGCTTGTACTTCTCTGGCAGGAAACGTCCTAATGACAAAGCCATCGGGTTACCCAGCATAAACGATCCAACAAACGGTAGAACCATATATCTTAATAACGGGTTTTTGGCTGATGCTTTCGCCAATTTGTTGATCCGTTCTTCCCCAATCATTTGAATCAAGGTATTCATTGCAACGATTAGCATTAAAACAACCGGTACGATTCCTGTCATCCATGAAATAAATACATCTGCGCCTGTTTGAAACAATTTCATAAATCCTTCAGCAAATACAATCAAGAAATCCATAGATTTTCACCTCTTATTATTTTTTTATGGTAACTGCACGTTCCGCTTTTAACATCATGTTCTTGAAAAGACTATTCTTTTCCGGAATGACTCCTCCGCTCATGATGGTCTTATAATTGTGTACAGCATCCAGAATGGCTGACCTCAAAAGCGTGTTGCAATGTACCATATCTTCTTCTTTTAGGGTTCTAATATTTTTATCCTCAAAGCCCGGCAAATCTTTAACAGCTGCCAAGACTGTAACCCCTTGCATTTTTTTCGCCTTCAAGATCTTCCCGCTATTGGATACCGCGAAAAGAACGATCGTTCCAGAACGGATTTTTCCAGGCTTCTTGCCTATGGCTACTTTGCCTATTCTGCGCATTTCTGCATACGCTTTCGAAAAGTGCTGAATTTGAAGGAAACCCAGCCCCATTTGAATAAGGAATGCCACTGCTATGGCAATCATGATTACGATAATATTCATTGTTTCACTTCCCTTCGATTCATGTTTTTATGACCTGCTGGCATGCTCAAGGTGTTTGGCGAGTTCTTCATAGCTTTTTGAACTGGACAATTGGTCTACCAATTCTTGATTAGCCGCTATTTTAATAATTTCGTCGTAAATTTTCACTAAAAGACTGGCATCATAATCTGTTTGTTTCGGTATCCCCAGCAGAAAGACCAATTTAATTTCTTTCCCCTCCGTTTCTACCTTTTCAGGAAAAACCCCTACTGCCAGTTCAATTTTATTGGTAGCCGTATTCGTGGTATGCGGCAGGGCGATGTAACGGTCGAAAACCATTGAACCCTTTGCCGCTCTTTCTAGCAGCCTTTCTTTAAACCCATCATCAAGGAACCCTTTACTCCCTAGATCATCGATCATTCCTTTAACATTTTCTCGATAACTCTTGCTGCTATCCAATCGGAAGAACTTTTGATTGTTAGTCAGCAATTTCACGATCGAATTATGATTGCCAGTCTCCCTGAGCTTGAATTTTTGTAGGTAGGTCACCTTTTCAATTTGCTTTGAAACGATACTTTCATCGAAAATCTCATTAATCATGAGAATGGGTGTATCAGATTCAAATCCGAGTTTTACAGTTGTGAAGACAATATCATAAGATTTCAATAATTCTTTTGTCACTTCTGCATCCGAATAAAGGTCAATTTGTGTAGTTTGATTTAATACGCGCTGGATTTGCATGGCCACTAACTTAGCTGTCCCTCTTCCTGTTCCGCATATTACCGCAACCTGCTGTAAGCGTTTTGTTTTGACCTCGTTCTGAGCGATAAAAACCCCAAAGTAAAAGGCAATATACCCTAGCTCATCATCGGAAGCAGTTAAACCATATTCATTCTCAATAACCTGGCCGGCAATTTCGGCCATTTTAAATGCGACAGGATATTTTGCCTTTACATCATTAAGCAAAGGGTTTTTCATCCTGATCCCAAACATTAATCGATTGAGCATAAACGTTAAGTGATATTGCAGGTCCTGAAAAAACAATTCATTTTCGCAAATGATATCCTTATCAAAACCAAGCTGTTCCATTATCTGTTCTAAGAGATGTTTCACATCCTCGGTGACCGTGCTGCTGGAAATGCTGCGGTTATTGGTTGGCGTCCTTCTGCCTGCAATTGGCAATGTGATAAACAAAATTTCCGATTCTGGTAATATAAGAGGGAGTTTATTTTCAATGGCAGTCTTGATTTCCAAAGCAATCTGATAATCTTTCGATCCCAATAGCTTATTATGTTTTTCATCCATCTTCTCCAGGCCATGATCCTTTAACAAGCGGTCAAGCATCACAATTACCGATTGCATAAGCCTGTTTTGGGTAGAAACTTCAAAATTTTGCTGATTGGCTATCTTCAGAATTTCATCTTTAATATCCTCATCCAATGGATAATCGCCATATATAAAGTCATAGACATTATCAAGGATAAAAAAGCGCACATCTAACTCACTTCCACTTAAATACATCCCGCTATTTTGTTTTCCGCGAATGGATAGATTATAAGATTCTAACGCTACTGCAGCCTTCTTTAATTCGGTTACCAGAGTGGATCTGCCAACATTTATGGCAAAAGCCAATTCATCGAGAGTATTTGTTTCATCACTGTTTATTAAACGGTCAATGATAAAAGCAAGCCTGCGTTGTGGTGAATCCTGAAGATTTTTTTCTGATTCAATTTTCCCGACCCATTCCTCAAACAATGGCTCATCGATAATGGTAAAACTGTATCCTTTAGCTCTTTCATTCTCGAGTACAGCTATCCCTTCAAGATCATTATTTAATTGTTTTATATAATTCCGTATCGTCCGCGAGCTCACTCCGACAGCGTCTGCAAGATCATCTAATGGGCAATACGTTTTTTTCCTGACTAATTCAACTATTTTAACGACTCGACCATCCATCATTAGTTCAGACATGTTTTCACCACCTATCTCTTTTCAACGGATGAAATAATTATATAGGAATAATTAATAATTTCCTTTATAATTTTTCCATGTCTTCCTGCCTTATCTACTACATTTAAATGATGTTAAATTAATTTGAATAGATTTAAAGATTAACCACGGGATTTACCACCCGAGATATTTACAGTTGTACCTGTAATATAACTGGAGCGATCCGAAGCAAGGTAAGCAACTAGTTCGCCCACTTCCTGTAATTGCCCTTCTCGTCCCAGTGGAATGGATTTGCTATAATCCGTATTTAACCCTTCAACCGTAACTCCGCGTGTATAAGCCAGCGCTTCTTCGTAAGCAGCGGTTCTTAATCCTGTTGTTTCCAAAATACCCGGTGCCACTGCTATAACGCGAATGTTATATTTCCCTAATTCCTTTGCCCATGCACGAGTAAATGAAATAACAGCACCCTTTGTTGCGGAATAACAGCTTTGGCCAGCAGAACCTTCCTGACCAGCTTCTGAAGCAATGTTAATGATCACACCTTTGTGCTGTTTGACCATTTCTTTCGCAGAGGCCTGGGCACAAAGATAAGGGCCTTTTTGATTAACAGCCACCATAAAATCAAAGTCTTTTTCACTGAGCTCATACTCCGGCCGTTCACCTACGACATCCACTAATAGTCGTGGCAGGTTAACACCCGCATTATTGACCAAGATATCCACAGAGCCAAACAAACTTACCGTTTCCGCTACCATCCTTTCGACACTTTCTTTTTTTGTGACGTCACACTTTATGAAATAGGAACCGTCTTCCCGTCGTCCTTCCTCGCCATTTATATCAGAAACTACTACTTTGGCACCGTTTTTGACCAATTGTTTAGAAATCTCTAATCCAATACCTGAGGCACCACCGGTGACAACCGCCACCTTCCCTTCTAAATCCAGCCAGGAATCACTCATACCAATCTCCTCCTAAAAACGTTCTTTGTAAAGCGTTTTCATGCTTTTAGTATAAAAGTATTATAAGGGTAGATTAATACGCTTATTTTCACACAATGGTGAAAACGATTACACTAATGTAGGATTCAAGTAAAGAGGAGGTTGGATTATTTTTTTGCCTAATCCCCAACAAATGTTAGAAAACAAATAAGCTACCCATACTTTGTGAGTAACTTTGATACGCTGCCATGAAATTAATTTGCAAAATGATGATAATTTTTGAATAGAAGGAATATCTGCAGGTACCCAATCTAAAGAAACTAAATGTTCGGCTGGCAACCATTTAATCGCTATATGTTCTTTCAAAACCGGATACCCTTGGATTAGCTTACAATGAAATGTAGTCAAATGAACATCACCAAAGCCATGAAAGAATTGTGTTGACTCAAAAACGCGCGCCAATTGGATATCGGCGCGCGTTAACTGTATAGCTTTAAATTGTCTATTAGACGGGGACATCTCCTGCTTTTTGTTCTAGTTATCTCCAAAACGAGAATATCAGATCTCCATCTCCCACCGATCCTTTTCGGTTTTCTTCAGCTGTTTTTCCGTTTCCTCTGGGTAAACGGTACGGAATTTATGATGATCAGCCGGGATGATTTCAATCATCTTTTCAATCATGTCTTCCGGATCGAACTGATTCTTCAATGCCTCTTCCTGCTTTAACATAGGTTCTTTCCGTGTGAAGTGTTTTTCTTCATCGTACCATTTCCATTTTTCCTCTGCACTTCGGTCGTTGAAGCCCGTTTTGTATGCGCCCGGATTAATGGTTGCGACTTTCACGTCGAACTCTTCAAGCTCCGTTTTCATAGTTTGCGCAATCCCCTCAATCGCGTGCTTTGTTGCCGTATACGGACCGACATATGGCGTCGCCGAAATACCTGCCATTGAACTCATGAACACAATCTTCCCGCTTCTTTTCTCTACCAGTTTCCTTGCGGCGATCTGTACGGTTTCCAGCGTTGCGAATACATTGACTTCAAATAGCGCACGGAATCGGTCCATTGGCACTTCCCCGAGCGGTCCGCCTTCATTGATGGCAGCATTGGCCACAAACACATCAAAGTCATACTTTGCAATCTGCTCCCGGTCCCGTTTGTTAGTAATATCGAGCTTGAATACCTCCAATTCCAGGCCTAGTTCACCGCTTCCCGAATAAGATCGGTTTTCTGAGAAGTTAGTTCTGTAGTTGCAATCACACGGTGTCCTTTCTTTGCGAGACCGAGTGCGGCACCTCTTCCAAGCCCACTGCCCGCACCCGTAATGAAAATTGTTTTCGCCATTTAGTATTCCTCCTAACAAAATGCCTATCAGTTTCTCTTCCCGTCTGCTAATGATATAAAACCAATCAAGGTAACCAGAAGGTGAAAAAGCCTTCCAACAACGATTGAAAGGCTCAAGGAAGATTATATTTCGTATATCAGCGATATTGGCACTCAGTCTAATGTTGTGGAATCTGGCGGTCCCTGTTTCCTTCACCATCAGGTGGTTTATTAGCTGGTGCCTTTATTTTTATAGCGATGAATAATGAGATCACGCATAAAACGGCAATGAGTGTAAAGGTTGGCTTGAAGCCGCCAAGTGCTGTAGCGATAAAGGATCCGGACAAGGCCCCGAGCCCAAAACCTTGGTAAATCACCCCATAATTTTGTCCCTGATTTTTCAATCCGAAGAAGTCAGCGACAATGGCTGGGAATACGGTAATATTGCCGCCAAAACAGAAGGCGATGCCTGCCACGCAAGCAAAGAATAAGGCGTAATTCAGTTCTGCAAATCCTAATAAAGTCACGGCTATAGCTGTCACTAATAATGCACCGGCCACGACTTTTAGACGGCCGACTCTATCTGATAAGGCGCCGAGAACGATCCTCCCGGTTGTATTGAAAATGGCGACGAGCGCCACCGCATTTGCTGCAGTTGCCACGTCCAATCCAGCCAAGCTGACACCAATATCTTTCACGATACTTATTAGGTATAGGCCGCTCATGCAGGCAGTAAATAAAATGACAAATAATAGGTAGGCTTCCTTTGTCCTCAGCATTTCTTTAACGGTATAATCCTTGCTTTGCACTCCATTCAGGGTTTGTGCTCCGGTGCTTATCTTCGCCTCCCGCACAAGGAACGAACCGCCAACGATCATCACCATGACAATCAATCCCCAATAGAAAAATGCTTGGGAAACACCTACAGAGTTAATAAGCCCACCGTTAATGTATTTGAATACCAAGCTTCCTGTACCATAGGCGCCAACCGAGATTCCGGAAATAAGCCCTTTTTTCTCGGGAAACCACTTAATAAGATTGGATAAAGAAGTAATGTAGGCAGTACCATCGGCAAAACCGACGACAACACCCGCCAAAAGGTAGAGCATCCATAAAGACGAAATCTGAGAGCTGAGCATTAACCCTACTCCCAACAAGATACCAGCATAACGAATTAGACGGGGAAGCCCCCATTTATCCTGCAGTTTTCCGGCAAACAGCGTCGAAATGGCCAATGCAAGACTTGTAGTGGAGAATGTGATCGCAACCGCGCTCAATTCCCAGCCAAACCGTTCCACTAACGGCTGATTGAATAAACTCCAGGTGTAGATCGTACCTAACCCCATCTGCACAATTACGGTTCCAAGCACAATCAGCCATTTCCAATTGTCTGCTTTCATTAGGTCTCCTCTTTTCTTTCTGTTTATTATCTAAGGTGTCACAAAAGAGGATATATAGTAGTGTTGGTATGAATTACCGGACATTTTTCGTTGTAATCAAAAATTTCACCCATTGGCATTGGCTACCTCTTGAAGAGCCTGCCGCAAAAAAATGGTTATAAAACATACTCCCATAACCCAAGCTTTCCTTTCGCCGGAATGAATTCATCCAACATCTGCATGTCCGTCACTTCCCAAGCATAACCTCCAACTGGAAAGTCACCTAAAAAATAGTCATTGCCTGATACGATCCGTCCATCCTCCAGAACTGCCCATGTCTCGTTGTTTTCCGTCACCCTCAAACATTTTTCCAGGTTGCATACTGCTATGATCATACCATTAGGAAGATTCTCATTCGTATACCCATGCTTACCAAGCAACGACTGAATAGCGATATGGCTGCTGACAGCCTTATCTATTTTTTTACTTGTGTGAATAGCCAGGGGTCCACGATAATTTGTTTTCCATGACCTTGTTTCATATTTGGCCTCTCCTAAAACAAAAAGGCTTGCCCAAGGCTGGATCATCGATAAAACTTTCATTTTCACTGCCTCCAACCTATGAAAGTTTACTTTTGGTATATAGTGTCCCTTTAGAAAAATATTTATAATGACAAGCGTCTAAAATGATAGGAACTAATCATGGAGAAATAAGCCAGAAATGATTCAAATGTATTAGTAGAGGACAGTTTTTTAGATATAAAAAATGCCCCAAAAGTTCTTACTTTTGGGGCATTACTAATAGGAAACCATGACAAGGCGGCCAATTGGTTTAGGAAAACAAATAGAATCATCTCTCACGTCCCGCAAAAGGTTCGGTAAGGACCGGCTGAGGGCTCAGGCAGTGTAGCGTATTCCTCCTGCTCGGGAGAATGCGCGTAAGGCTTTGAAAGAACATCAAGAAGCTTTTCCATCACGCTGTAATCTCCTTGTTCCTCTGCCGCTTTCAGTGCTTCTTCTACCCGGTGGTTCCGGGGGATTACCGCAGGATTGCTGTTCCGCATTAACTTCTGCGAGGCTTCTTTTGTTTCCTCCTGCCTGCCTAATCTAGCTTGCCACTCATCATCCCACTTGTTAAATTCCTCGCTTCTGAACAGGTCCGTCCCCTCTGTTTGGCCAAAGGTCAATGCGCGGAAGGTATTGGTATAATCGGCCCGGTGCTCCTTCATCAAATCCAGAAGGTCTTTAATAAGGGATTCATCCTGAGTCTCTTCATTGAACAATCCCAGTTTAGCCCTCATGCCCGCAAGCCAATTTTGCTGATACAGCTTTGGATATTCTGAAATCGGCTCCTGGGCCAGCTTGAGAGCCGCTTCCTGATCTTCATGCAGCAGCGGCAATAGCGATTCAGCAAACCGCGCGAGATTCCAACCGCCAATCCCAGGCTGATTGCCATAGGCATAGCGGCCTTGCGTGTCAATCGAACTGAATACTGTAGCCGGATCGTATCCATCCATAAAGGCGCAAGGACCATAATCGATCGTTTCTCCGCTAATCGTCATGTTGTCGGTATTCATCACCCCGTGGATAAAGCCAACGAGCTGCCACTTTGCAATCAGTGCTGCCTGGCGCTTGATCACTTCCTTAAGCAGTGAAAGATAGCGGTTTTCATCCGCTTCAATATCAGGGTAATGGCGCTTTATGGCATAATCGGCCAGCGTTTTAAGTTCCTCAACCGTGCATCCAGCTACAGCATATTGAAAGGTGCCAACCCGCAGATGACTCGCAGCGACACGTGTCAGGATGGCGCCAGGCAGGTGGGTTTCCCGGATTACTGCCTCACCAGTGGTCACCACCGCCAGGCTTCGGGTGGTAGGTATGCCAAGCGCATGCATCGCCTCACTGATGATATATTCGCGAAGCATCGGGCCAAGTGCCGCCCGGCCATCGCCTCCGCGGGAATATGGCGTCCGTCCTGGACCCTTGAGCTGAATATCAAACCGTTCACCATCGGGAGTAATTTGTTCACCGAGCAATATCGCCCGGCCATCACCTAACATAGTAAAATTCGCGAATTGGTGGCCCGCATAAGCCTGGGCAAGCGGGGAAGCATCTTCAGGAATCTTGTTGCCAGCAAACACCAATAGGCCATCTTCACCTTGTAAAGCCTCAGCATTCAGTCCCAATGAAATCGCGAGTGGTTCATTAAGAATGACCAGCTTCGGGAACTCTGCTGGATCCGGAGAATGGCTTGTATAAAAAGTATTGGGCAGACGGGTATAACTGTTGTCAAAGTTCCATCCTGTTTGTTTTATTTCTTTTGTCATCATATCTCCTTTTCCCTTTTTGACTTTCTGTATCCTAATTTTATATTTGCTTAAAACAAAGTTCATAAGCATTCTTTATAATATTTTAGTTATCCCTTATGCATAGCAGCATAAGGCAGCCCTCTATAATGTCTGTTTCTTCCCATTTATTATACCCTTTCCATCCAAAAACGACGCCATTTAAATGTTTGTAAATAAAGAAAAGCAGGAAACCTTGATAGTTCCTGCTTCATGTATACTTGACTGTATTACAGCCCTTATCTAGAGGCTTAGCTATATCAATCATTCATTCCACTTGTAAAGTTGGCTGAAAAACGCGTGCCAATTGAAAATCGACACGCGTTAAATGGATAGCTTTATATTGTTTATTTCACGAGAACCGTAACAAGTAGGAATTGTCCCATAAAAGTGAAACCATTTATGGGTGACATCTCCTGCTTTTTATCTATTTAGCTTCAAAACGAGAATATCAGATTTCCATGTCCCAGCGATCCTGTTCGGTTTTCTTTAGTTGTTTTTCCGTTTCCTCTGGGTAAACGGTACGGAATTTATGATGATCAGCTGGGATGATCTCAATCATCTTTTCAATCATGTCTTCCGGATCGAACTGATTTTTCAATCCCTCTTCTTGCTTTAACATAGCCTCTTTCCGTGTGAAGTGTTTTTCTTCATCGTACCATTTCCATTTTTCCTCTGCACTTCGATCATTGAAGCCCGTTTCGAATGCGCCTGGGTTAATTGTTGCGACTTTCACTCCGAACTCTTCAAGCTCCGCTTTCAAGGTTTGCGCAATTCCCTCGATAGCGTGCTTTGTTGCAGTATACGGACCGACATATGGTGTCGCCGAAATACCTGCCATTGAACTCATGAACACAATCTTCCCGTTTCCCTTCTTCACTAGACTCCTTGCAGCAATCTGTACAGTTTCAAGCGTTGCGAATACATTCACTTCAAATAGCGCACGGAATCGGTCCATTGGCACTTCCCCGAGTGGCCCGCCTTCATTGATTGCGGCATTGGCCACAAACACGTCAAAATCATACTTTTCAATCTGCTCCCGATCCCGTTGGTTCGTAATATCGAGCTTGAATACCTCTATGTCCAAGCCCTGTTCACGTGCTTCCCGAATAAGATCGGTTTTCTGAGAAGTTAGTTCTGTCGTTGCAATGACACGGTATCCTTTCTTTGCAAGACCGAGTGAGGCGCCTCTTCCAAGCCCACTGCCTGCACCCGTAATAAAAATTGTTTTCGTCATTTAGTATTCCTCCTGTCAAGTGCCCTGTCATTCCCTCTTCCCATCCGCTAATAAAATAAAACCTTTCAAGCTGCAACCCATCTCATAGTGTGTAATGAGTTTACACTCGATTTATTAAGTTTTATCATTACCTTTTTAAAAAAGATTCTATCTTCTACCAAGAAAGCACCCGTTTCTGTAAATAGATCCCTCAAGTGAATCCAATACTTCTAATTGTGCCTTCCACTAGAAGATATTCATCCCGTAGCAGCTCATTTTTATTTAATCCATAGGCTCTGTTAAATTCCATTGTTGATTTTTAAATGGTCATGGAATCTACTCGCTTTCCGCGGACGAACTGGCAAGCCTCCTCACTCGTA
>NZ_QVTC01000017.1 GCF_003429085.1 Bacillus sp. V59.32b
TCATCTTCTTCAGGCTGCCTGACCTTTTTTAAAATGTCCTTTACATAGGGTACAGTTTAGTATCAGGATGCCTTTTTATTTTTTCGTTTAGGCGATTTTTATGAAATGTTCTTCGAAGATGCTCTAAAGGCCTCACAGGAGCTTGAAATTACCTTGACCAGCCGGGAAGGCGGCAGTGAAGAGCGAATCCCGATGTGTGGGATTCCCTATCATGCCGCCGCAGGCTATATTGATACTTTAATAGAAAAAGGCTATAAAGTAGCGATTTGTGAACAGACGGAGGATCCGAAACAAGCAAAAGGAGTCGTGCGGCGCGAGGTGGTCCAACTGATTACCCCGGGTACCAAGATGGAAGGCAAAGGCCTGGATGAAAAGGAAAATAATTTCATCGCGTCGCTTACCGATTTTGCGGATGGAACATTCGGTCTTGCTTATAATGATTTATCAACTGGTGAAAACAAGGTCACCATCCTTCAGGGAAGCTTTGATGATCTGTACAATGAGCTTTCCATTCTTGGGGCGAAAGAGGTTGTGATCGCTCAAGACTTTCCTGCTGATTGGCAGCAGAAAATGAAGGAACGGGGAGTCGCCGCGCTTTCCTTTGAAGATTCAGTGGAAGTAGATGTTCAGTTTCAATCGGTGCTCAAACTGTTACAGGAGCAAAAACAACGTGCAGCTGTCTCCAAACTGCTGCATTATCTGTTCAGGACGCAAAAACGCAGCCTGGATCACCTGCAGCCTGCACTGCCTTATGAAACAAACGCTTATATGAAAATCGATTATTATTCCAAGCGTAATCTCGAGCTTACGGAAACGATCCGTTCAAAGGGGAAAAAAGGTTCTTTGCTTTGGCTGCTTGATGAAACCAAAACAGCGATGGGCGGAAGGCTATTAAAACAGTGGATCGAAAGGCCGCTGATTGATAAAAAAACGATTGAAAAAAGACAGCTGCTTGTCGAGACATTAAAGAACCATTATTTCGAGCGCCAGGACCTTCGGGAACGCCTGAAAGAGGTATATGATTTAGAGAGGCTTGCAGGTCGGGTCGCTTTTGGAAATGTGAATGCCCGGGATTTGATCCAACTGAAACGATCGCTGCAACAAATCCCCACAATTCGGGAGATCGTCTCATCCTTGGATGTGGCCGCATTAGCCGAAAAGCTCGATCCATGCATGGATGTAACCGAATTGCTGGAACAGTCATTAATTGAAAACCCGCCGCTTTCTGTCAAAGAAGGGAACATCATTCAGGATGGTTACCATCCCGACCTGGATACTTACCGGGATGCCAGCCGCAACGGAAAAACGTGGATCGCCCAGCTGGAACGGCAGGAGCGTGACAGGACAGGGATCAAGTCATTAAAAATTGGCTACAACCGCGTGTTTGGCTATTATATCGAAGTGACAAGGGCGAATCTCCACCTCCTTGAAGAAGGAAGATACGAGCGGAAACAGACGCTCACAAACGCCGAACGCTACATCACGCCTGAATTAAAGGAGAAAGAAGCACTCATCCTCCAGGCAGAAGAAAAAAGCATCGGCCTTGAATACGATTTGTTCCAGGAACTCCGTGAACAGGTGAAGGTGCACATTCCACGACTACAAGCTCTCGCAAAGGCAGTCAGTGAGCTTGATGTGCTGCAATGCTTTGCGACCATCAGCGAGGAACGGCATTATGTGAAACCGGTCTTTTCTGATGAACGAAAAATCGTTTTAAAGGATGGGCGCCATCCAGTTGTTGAAAAAGTACTGCAAACGCAGGAATACGTTCCGAACGATTGCTATATGGATAGCGAACGGGAAATGCTGCTTATTACCGGTCCGAATATGTCAGGGAAAAGCACCTATATGCGCCAAATTGCGCTCACTTCCATACTTGCTCAGATTGGCTGCTTTGTTTCGGCAAGCGAAGCCATTCTGCCCATTTTCGATAAAGTATTTACACGAATCGGAGCCGCGGATGATTTAATCTCCGGTCAAAGTACGTTTATGGTCGAAATGCTCGAGGCAAAGAACGCCATCGTAAATGCTACGGAAAACAGCCTGATTCTGTTCGATGAAATCGGACGCGGGACTTCCACTTATGATGGAATGGCTTTGGCTCAGGCGATCATTGAGCATATCCATGAAAATATCGGCGCTAAAACACTTTTCTCGACTCACTATCATGAGCTGACTGTTTTAGCGGACGAGCTCGCCTGCTTGCAAAATGTCCATGTCAGTGCCATGGAGCAAAACGGGAACGTCGTTTTTCTTCATAAAATCAAGGAAGGCTCCGCCGACAAGAGTTACGGCATCCATGTCGCTCAGCTTGCAGAATTGCCAACGTCTTTAATCAAACGGGCGAATGCCATTTTAACTGAGCTTGAGAAGGACAGGGTCACTGCAAGTGCAAATTCGATCAGTCCATTGAGCGAAAATAAAGTTCAAGCCGAATATAAGTCATTACATCAGAATTCGGAGACGGCAGCAGCTGCAAGCGACTCCCAGCTGTCATTCTTTGGAGAAATCAGCAATACTGATAGAAAAGCGCCTGCACCGAAAGAGAAAAAAGTGATCGATGAGTTAAAGGCGTTGGAGGTGCTTGATCTGACACCGCTTGATGCACTGAACCTTTTATATAAACTGCAAAAAAAGTTGAAATAAGCAAGTAAAGCGAGGCGACAGACCGTGGGGAAAATTGTTCAGCTTGATGAGGCATTATCCAATAAAATAGCAGCCGGAGAAGTGGTTGAACGACCTGCCTCCGTTGTAAAAGAGCTTGTTGAGAATGCCATCGATGCCAACAGCTCCATTGTAGAAATTGAAATCGAGGAGGCCGGACTGGCCAAAATCCGCATCATTGATAATGGCGACGGAATCATGCCCGAGGATGTCGAAACGGCTTTTCTACGGCATGCGACGAGCAAGATTAAAGACGAAAATGATTTATTCAGAATTCGTACCCTTGGATTTCGGGGAGAAGCGTTGCCAAGTATAGCTTCCGTTTCGCGGTTCGAGCTCAAAACGAGCACCGGTGGCGATGCAGGGATACGGATTGTGCTTGAAGGCGGTAGCGTCAAGGAACACGAACCAGCTTCAAGCCGCAAGGGGACAGATATTACCGTTTCGGATTTATTTTTTAACACACCGGCCCGGCTGAAGTATATGAAAACGATTCATACGGAACTTGGAAAAATCACGGATTTGGTTAATCGGCTTGCCCTTGCTCATCCGGAGGTATCCTTCCGGCTGACTCATAATGAAAGAAAGCTGCTTCATACGAACGGAAACGGTGATGTGCGCCAAGTGCTCGCCGCAATTTATGGAATCAACATCGCCAAGAAAATGGTGCCGGTCGAGGGAAGCTCGCTTGATTATACGGTCAAAGGATTTATTGCCTTGCCTGAAATTACAAGAACGTCTCGCAATTATATGTCAACGATGATTAACGGGCGATTTATCAGAAACTACGCTTTGATAAATTCGATTTTGGATGGATATCACACACTTCTTCCGATTGGGCGATTTCCAATTGCATTGCTTTTCATCGAAATGGATCCGATCTTGGTGGATGTGAATGTCCACCCGTCTAAAATGGAAGTCCGGATAAGCAAGGAACAAGAACTAACCCAGCTTGTCACAGAAGCCATTAAAACTGCATTTAAAACACGTGAACTGATTCCAAGCGGGGCGGGAGCTGTCCGGAAAGAACAAGCCAGGACGGAACAAGCTTCCTTTGAACTCGATCATGTCGTCAGGGAAGAGAGTACTGTCCGGGCGGACGCTGAGCAACAAGCTTCCCGGTTCATGGAGAATTTAGTTCGGGAGCCTGTGGTTGAGGAGCTGGAACAATCACAAGAAACCCGTATTGACAGGAACATGGCCTTACATGATAACGAAAATCAGCATCTCCAGCCGTCGAGCACGGTTCCGGAAGCAAAACAGGAGGACCCGTTTATTTTTAATCCGCTTTATGCTGAAACTCCGCTTTCCGATCATGTCCCGACACGAGTCCCGCCCATGTACCCGATCGGCCAAATGCATGGAACGTATATTTTTGCGCAGAACGAAAAAGGGCTCTATATCATTGATCAGCATGCGGCACAGGAGCGGATCAAATACGAATACTTCTCTGAAAAAGTGGGCCGGGTGGAAAACGAACTCCAGGAAATGCTCGTTCCGATCACGCTTGAATATTCAACAGATGAATGCATCAGGATTAACGAATATAAAGAAGAGCTGGAGAAGGTCGGAGTCTACCTCGAGGAGTTTGGCCTCAATTCCTATATCGTCAGGGCCCATCCGCAATGGTTCCCGAAAGGTATCGAGCAGGAGGTCATGGAGGAAATGATCGAACAGCTGCTGTTGATGAAAAAGGTCGACATCAAAAAGCTTCGGGAAGAGGCAGCCATCCTTATGAGCTGCAAAGGGTCAATCAAAGCCAACCACCATTTGCGCAACGATGAAATCCAGGCCCTGCTTGATAAACTGCGACAAACAACCGACCCGTTCACCTGTCCGCACGGCCGTCCGATCATCATTTCCTACTCGATTTATGAAATGGAAAAGATGTTTAAGCGGGTGATGTAAAAGGAAGAGCTTAGGAACATTGATACAACAATGTTCCTAAGCTCTTTTTTTGGATAAAGTTCTTACTTTATAAACCGTTTTAATATTAGTGCTTTTTATCTTTCTCAAGTAAGTCTATGACCCTATCAAGTTTTTGTTCGATTCGTACCGAATGATCGGGCTTTCTTTTAATTAGATATTTTATAAATAAGAAAATAGCAATAACAATTCCAATCAATACAATGAAACAAATGATTTGAAAAATGATATCTCCAATATTGAAAATGCCCATGTGCTCTTCCACCTTTTAGATTAAATATTCCTCGATTTTTGATTATGTAGCTAATAGGGTTGCCACTATGTTTAAACAATAAAAGTAAGAGTTGAGGAACTCTTTCGTTCAAAAAATCTAAGAAGCATGATTATTCTTCGTATCCATTTTATCAGATATTTTTTTAAGGATGGCATTCTGTTCAGTTTGGATTTTCAGGAACCTTAGTGCAAACCAAACTGCAAAGACTAAGGGAGCTAACGTAAACAACAAAGTCAAAATGGGAATAAATGCAGTGAATACTTCCATAGATAAAACCTCCCGCCACAATTGGCTAATAATAACAAATATAAAAAGCTATAAAAAGTATAGACTATTTAGAGGTAAATTGAAATATGGACGATGAAAAATCTGTATCCGATATTTTAAGCTTATCATCAGCATAGAATATGGATGAAAAAAAGCCTGAAACACAACGGGATAGCGTGTTTTAGGCTTTTTTTACTATCTGGGAAGTAAGGGTTTTAGTGAGTTGTCATCTAATTTGCGAGGATAACAAAATAGTTACAAAGGTTATAGAAGTAAGGATAGTTTTTAAAAAAAGGTTCCAAATGAACAGAAAATCATATATTCAAGCTCTTAATTGCCTGATGGAGACTCGAGAACGTAAATACATTCTTGAAATCTATGCCGATATTCACCATCGTTTGGGCGATTTCCGGTCTGATTCCGGTCAGCTTTGTTTCGATACTCACCAGCTTCAAGGAAGAAATGACTTTGAAAATCTGGTCGGCTACCATTGTATCGATGATAGGCACCCCGGATAAATCGATAATCATATACTGAAGATTAAGGTCTGTCCCTTCCGTTAATGCTTTGTCCATCAATTGTTGGGCTCTCTTCGTATCAATATTGCCCACAAGCGGGAGAACGCCGATTTCTTCGGTGACCCGAACGATCGGAATGGAGAGTTCATAGAGGGATTCTTCCGCAGTGTGAATAGTAGAAGAATGGTTACTTGAATAGGAGAGGCTCAGCCAGTGAACCGCCTTGTCGACGACTGAGTCGAAACGTGATAGCACTTCATAGAAAGTATCAATTGTAAAGTTATGTTTGATTGCTTTGTCTTTGATAATCACACCGATCGTATTACGATAAAAACGAACTTCCTCGATGGCAATATCAAGTGGAAGATTTAAATCGATCAGTAAATGAACGACTCCTTCTCCCCAGTCTTTTAAGCGGAGATACGTTTCATCCAATTCAATTGAGATGGAATCAGCATAGATTTCAATTAAATGCTCCCTCCATGTGGTTAAGATCTCATCAATTTTAACACTATAATCTCTTTCATCAGCTACATGTCGTTGTTCAGCAAGCTCTTCTTTTTTTGAAAGCACATGGTCCGTGATTTTTTCCAGTTGGGCTTTTAAATGAATCGTTTCCATTTTAACCTCCTTATAGATTAATAGTCTATAATGCGATACCATTTTAACATAAACCTATATCGACAGAAAAAGATTAAGCTGAAGAATTTGAACAGCATGGAGGTAAGCATTTGTTACTGTTGGACTCGATTTACGGAAAGCATCAGATTGAGGGAATATTAGAGGAGCTAGTGAATAGTCAACCCGTGCAAAGATTAAAAGGCGTACATCAAGGAGGGGCAAGTTTCTAAGTGAATCCAAGATGGAATATTACCCGGTATGAGCATTCCATTGGTGTGATGCTATTGATTAAGAAATTGGGCGGCTCCCTTGAGGAACAGATTGCCGGATTGCTTCACGATGTATCGCACACCGCCTTTTCCCATGTGATTGATTTCGTCTTTGATCATAAGGAAGAAAACTACCATGAACAAATCCTGAATCAATTTCTGAAAAAATCAGAAATCCCCGTTATTCTTCATGATCATGGCTACGATTATGAAGAGACCCTTCTGGAAGGTGCAAAATGGACATTGCTGGATCAGCCGGCACCGGAATTGTGTGCAGACAGGGTGGATTATACGCTTAGGGACATGTATCATTATGGGCACATTTCACATGAGGAAGTGAAAACCTTTTTAAATGATTTACAAGTAGTCGATGGAAAAATGTACCCTGCATCGATTAAGGCAGCCAGATGGTTTACAGAGACTTATTATAATGAAGTGATCGATTTCTTCATGGACCCTTTGAATATTTATGGATACCATCAGCTGGCACAAGCGCTTAAAGTAGCTTTGGAGAATCATATCATCACTTCTGACGACCTGCTTCGTACCGATGAAGAGCTATTATCCATGCTGCGGGCATCCAGCAATCAGCCTCTGCAAAGCATCCTAAATACTATTCATGATAACGTGAAGCTTATCGAGGATGACGAGCAATATGATCTTCATCGCAAAAACAAACTTCGACTTATAGATCCTTCCGTATTGGAGGAAGGCAAGCTCGTAAAATCATCTTCGCTATCAAGAAAGATTAAGATGATGGGTGAGGAAGCTTTGAAGAAATCTATCACAGGAGTATATGTGAAAGTTATTTCTACTAGCAGGTGAATAAAACGAGTCGGTTTTGTTTATAATGAGTAGAGTTTAGCTACTTTAGAGAAGATTATGGTAAGATAGGAAAAAAAGAAATAAGGCAGTGAAAGTATTGAAAATAAATAAGGCGAATCTTTTGGTGATTATAGGCCCTACCGCTGTTGGGAAAACCAAATTGAGCATCGAGCTTGCGAAAAGATTCAATGGTGAGATTATCAGCGGGGATTCCATGCAAGTATACAAAGGGATGGACATAGGTACCGCTAAGATTACCGAAGCCGAAAAAGAAGGCATCCCTCATTATCTAATCGATATTAAGCAGCCAGATGCACCCTTCAATGCCGCTGAATTCCAAGAAAGAGCCGATGCAATCATACGGGATATACATAGTAGAGGAAAACTTCCCGTCATCGTCGGTGGAACTGGTTTATACATCCAATCTGTCATTTATGACTACCACTTTTCTGAAGCGCCATCGGACCCTGGTTATAGGGAAAAGCTTGAAAGACAGGTTAAGGAAGAAGGAATAGAGCCTGTTTACGCAAAGCTTATCTCCATTGATCCGGAAAGTGCTGAGCGGATACATCCCAACAATGTCAGACGTGTCATCCGGGCTCTTGAAATTTATCATTGCACAGGTGCAACCATGAGCGAGCAGCTAGCAGAGCAGCCTACAGAATTAAAATATAATACCGTGTTAATCGGGCTGACCATGGAACGGGAGAAGTTATATGAAAGAATCAATCAGCGGGTTGAGATGATGACCTCGCTTGGTCTGGTTGAGGAAGTCCGTTCTTTTTACGAACAGGGATTAAGGAACTGTCAATCGATACAGGCGATCGGCTACAAAGAGCTTTATGACTATTTTGATGGTTCGAAAACAAAAGAAGAGGCATTGGAATCCTTAAAGCAAAATTCACGCAGGTATGCAAAACGACAGCTGACCTGGTTCCGCAATAAGATGGACGTAACGTGGTTCGATATGACAGAGGTTGAAAACTTTCCAAAAAAACTTGAGGAAATATCCGTTTTTATTGCAGGAAAGCTCTTAGGCAAAAGCGAATAAATAACAAATAGAGAGATTAGAGGAGGATTTAGGATGAAGCAATCCGTAAATATTCAAGATCAATTTTTAAACCAATTAAGAAAAGATGGGACGTATGTCACCGTGTTTTTATTAAACGGCTTTCAAATAAGGGGACAAATTAAAGGTTTTGACAACTTTACGGTTCTTTTTGAGACAGAAGGGAAGCAGCAATTAGTCTTCAAACATGCTATCTCTACTTTCGCTCCACAGCGAAATGTCCAAATCGATTTTGAGGCAAAAGAATAAAACGGAAAACAGGCATGAGTAAAACCGTGCCTGTTTTTAAATGATCATTTAATTTTTCCATCGCCCCCACAAATGGGGCAGGTTAAAATACCACCGAACGCAACATCAATATCTTCAAAGCCATCGCCCTTACAATTCGGGCATGTTTTATATTTCATGGAACCCCTCCAAAATTGATTAATAAATTCACTTTCCAATATATAACCAGACATCATTCCGTAGAATACAAATTTTTCATGTGATACTTTTTTCAACAAAGTATACTGACTTCCTGCTTTTTTGAATATACATAAACTTAGGAAATATTTCTCGGGAAAGCGCAGGATGTGACAACTCTGAGGTTTCCTTTGTAGAAATAATGGAATATTTGTCAGAAAATTGCGTGAAATTCAAAATTTATGTCTAGTTATGTAGTGAATCTATAGCCTCCATACAGGCGCATAAACAGAGCAGATCGTTTTTGAATGGAGAGGTGGATGCTTTGGAACAGCCGATCCGTATGAAAAATAACGGACAAATCAATGTGGTCTTAAACGGACAAAAAAGTAGAAGTATTAAGAAAGATCCTCCAAGGGAAATTCAAGAAAAAGAAATTCCTCTCCAGCATATCGCCTTAAAGGAAATCGAAGAGGAATTAGGAACCCTTGTCGGCATGGCAGAAATGAAACGGATGATAAAAGAAATATACGCGTGGATCTACATTAACAAAAAGCGTGAAGAACGGGGCCTCAAGGCAGGCAGGCAAGCTTTGCATATGATGTTTAAAGGAAACCCGGGCACGGGTAAAACAACAGTAGCAAGACTCATAGGCAAGCTATTTCTCAAGATGAATGTGCTCTCTAAAGGTCATTTGATTGAAGCCGAAAGAGCGGATTTAGTCGGGGAATACATCGGCCACACCGCACAGAAAACGCGCGATTTGATTAAAAAGGCAATCGGCGGGATTCTTTTCATTGACGAAGCGTACTCCCTTGGAAGGGGAGGCGAAAAAGACTTTGGAAAAGAAGCCATCGATACTCTCGTTAAGCATATGGAGGACCGACAGCACGAATTTATCCTGATTTTAGCCGGTTATTCCCGGGAGATGGATCACTTTCTGACCCTCAATCCGGGCTTGTACTCACGTTTTCCCATTGTCGTGGATTTTCCTGATTACTCGATTGACCAGCTCCTTGAGATCGCCGGAATGATGCTTGATGAACGAGAGTATGTCATGAGCAGGGATGCCGAGAGAAAGCTAAGGGATCACCTTACGTTCCTGAAAAATGTGATTGGGCCTTTGTCCTTTTCGAATGGCCGCTATATCCGCAATATCATCGAAAAATCAATTCGCTCGCAGGCAATGAGGCTATTGATTGAAGATGCTTACGACAGAAACGACTTGATCACCCTAAGAAGCCAGGATTTAGTTTTTGAAGAAGACTAATAATCGCTGTCCGAGGAGGTTCAAAAATGGAAGACAATCAGATTACCGTTTATACGACCGACACATGTCCTTATTGCGCTCAGGCGAAAAACTTTCTTGAGGAACAAGGGTTGGATTACAAGGAAGTCAACGTTCAGGAGGATTCTGAGGCAGCCGAACGGCTCATTCAGGTAACCGGTCAAATGGGAGTGCCCCAAATCAATGTGAATGGAAACTGGATTCTTGGTTTTGATCGTGAAGCTATCTTGACATTTGCCCGAAAAAATATAGGTTAAGAAAAAACGGCTTTTGGCCGTTTTTTCTAATGGTTGATTTTAAGCGGTTTGTGTGGAAGCTTCCATTTATATGTGTAGGATAGGATGCGCATCGCTGTAATGATAATGAACAAAGCATATAGCTGCCAGGCATCCGTGGCTATTTCCATACTGACGGCAAGTCCGCACAATATCGCCCAGACCGCATAGATTTCTTCCTTAAAAACGAGTGGCTTTCTACCAGCAAGCAAGTCGCGGATAATCCCGCCTCCGCTTCCTGTCAGAACAGAAGCCACGATGACAGCGCTGAGTGGCAGCTCCATGCTCACTGCATATAAAGACCCCTGAATTGCAAAAGCCGCAAGGCCGATCGCGTCTGAAAAGTTTCCCCATATCTTCCAATGTCTAAGCAAATTATTTGGAAAAAGAAACACGGCCGTAATCGATAAAAGGGCAATCGTAAAGTAAAGACCCTGATCCCAAAGAGCTGAAACAGGTACGCCAATCAGCAAATTCCGTAAGGCTCCTCCGCCAAATGCCGTAACGATTCCCAAAATATAAACCCCTAATATATCATATTCCTCTTCCATGGCAACGATCGCTCCGCTGACAGCGAAGGCAATTGTACCAATAATGGTTAGTACTTCCCACGTCATTGTCCATACCTCGTTGTTAAATAATTAATTATCAAGACAAATTTGATTCTAGCATGTTTATTAAAAGATTCAACTCTTTTTCTTTTAGTCAGGGTTTACGTAAAAAAACAAGACAGGAATCATTTTGGAAACCTATACTTATTTGGTATCATGTGTGATAGAGAACTCTAAAGGGTGGTGCGTTTTTTGGAACATAAGAAAAAAGAAAGCGTCATTTTGGTCGGCTGCCAAACATCAGATGATGACCTGCGCTATGAATACTCATTGGATGAGCTCGCGTCGCTTACAAAAACGGCGAACGGAGAAGTATTGATTACAGTCACCCAGAAAAGGGACCGGGTTCATCCCTCTACATATATCGGAAAAGGAAAAGTTGAAGAGTTGAAAAATCTTGAAGAGGAACTCGAACCTGATTTACTCATCTTCAATGATGAACTTTCTCCAAGTCAAATTCGGAATCTTTCCCAGCATCTCAACGCGAGGGTGATCGACAGGACCCAGCTTATTCTCGATATTTTTGCCCAGCGCGCCCAGTCAAAAGAAGGAAAGCTTCAGGTGGAACTGGCCCAGTTGCAGTATTTACTGCCGAGACTAATGGGGCAAGGTACTGCACTCTCCAGGCTGGGAGCGGGAATCGGAACTAGAGGGCCGGGGGAAACGAAGCTTGAGAGCGACAGACGCCATATCCGCCGCCGGATTGATGATATTAAGAATCAGCTGAATGTTGTGGTCAAGCACCGGGAAAGGTATCGCGATAGAAGAAAACGCAATAAAACATTCCAGGTAGCTCTCGTAGGCTATACGAATGCCGGGAAATCGACATTGTTCAATCGCTTGACAGAGGCCGCAACATTTGAAGAAAACCTGCTGTTTGCGACTCTTGACCCGATGACGAGAAAGTCGATTCTGCCAAGCGGTTTTACCGTCCTGTTGACGGATACGGTCGGGTTCATCCAGGATCTGCCTACGACACTGATCGCAGCATTCCGGTCCACTCTTGAAGAGGTAAGGGAAGCGGATCTCCTGCTTCATGTCGTAGATTCTTCAAGTCCTGATTATTTCAATCATGAAAGGACGGTTCGAGAACTGCTGTCAGACCTTGACGTGACCCATATTCCACAGCTTACATTATATAATAAGAAGGATTTGAAGCACGCAGACTTCATGCCTGCCTCAAGCGAGAAATCAATGCTGATCAGCGCCTTTGAGGAAAACGATCTTGAAGCGGTTCTCGCACAAATCGAAGAGAATGTCATCGCTGAAATGCAGGCATACCATGTTTTCCTTCCCGCAACTGAAGGAAGGCTCCTATCCCAGCTGAAGAATGAAAGTATTCTACGCTCATTATTCTTTGACGAGAAAAAGGAACAGTATGAGTGCAAGGGCTTTTCCTTAATTGATCATCATTTAACCGGACAGCTAGAGAAATATACAAATTAAAAGGAGAAACAAGATGTACGAGAATTTAACGAACGGAGATCAATTAAGGGTTCTCGCAAGATACGTCGAGGAAATGATTGCTCCATTACATCAAGAAATCGATGAGAGAATCGAAGCAAATCAATACCGGGTACTGCAGAGCTTCCAGAACTATAAAGTGAGCGATTCTCATTTTATCCCATCAACTGGGTACGGATACGACGATATCGGCAGAGATACGCTCGAGATGATCTATGCCGATGTACTCGGCGGGGAAGCGGGGCTTGTCAGGCCGCAAATCATTTCGGGGACGCATGCGATTTCCATCGCTCTGTTCGGGATTTTGCGCCCGGGCGATGAGCTTTTATACATAACCGGCAAACCCTATGATACGCTTGAGGAAATTGTCGGCATCCGCGGAAGCGGCGTCGGATCATTAAAGGAATTCCAGATCGGCTATGGAACCGTGTTACTCACGAACGAAGGAAAAGTTGACTTTAAAGCAGTGGAAAAAGCAATCACATCAAAGACGAAAATGATCGGGATTCAACGCTCTAAAGGATATGCAACAAGACCATCCTTTACGGTTGCTGAAATTAAAGAAATGATTGCTTTTGTAAAAGAGATTAATCCCGAGATTGTTGTATTCGTAGACAATTGCTACGGGGAATTCGTTGAAACGCTGGAACCATGCCATGTCGGGGCCGATTTAATGGCTGGGTCGCTTATTAAAAATCCAGGCGGAGGCTTGGCCAAGACAGGCGGCTATATCGTCGGGAAGAAAGAATATGTGGAAGCATGCTCCTTTAGATTGACTTCACCTGGAATTGGCGCAGAAGCGGGTGCTTCCCTATACAGCCTTCAGGAAATGTACCAGGGTTTTTTTCTTGCTCCACATGTCGTCGGACAAGCTCTGAAGGGTGCGATCTTTACATCAGCGCTTCTCGAAAAACTCGGCATGAACACCTATCCAAAGTGGAATGCGGAAAGAACGGATTTGATTCAGTCCGTGCAATTCGATGACCGTGATAAGATGGTCGCTTTCTGTCAGGCGGTTCAGTTCGCCTCTCCGGTCAATTCCCATGTCACCCCATATCCAAGCTATATGCCGGGCTACGAAGATGATGTCATCATGGCGGCAGGGACATTCATTCAAGGGGCGAGCATCGAACTTACGGCAGATGGACCGACACGAGCTCCATACGTGGCATATGTCCAAGGGGGGCTAACCTATTCACATGTAAAAATAGCGGTGCTTACAGCGGTGAATTCGTTAATGGATAAAAAATTGATTACACTCAAAATGTAGAAGAGACAGCTAGGAAACTAGTTGTCTAATTTATAAAAAATATTTATGTTATAAAACCTAACATTTATTTGACAACAAACATAACATGATATATAGTCAGAGTAGGAAAAGAAAATAAAAGGAGGACGTTGCGGATGAGCGGCAACAATATTCGTCGTTCGATGCCTCTTTTCTCAATCGGAATCGTGATGCAGCTGACAGATTTGACAGCTCGCCAGATCCGATATTATGAAGAGCATCAATTGATAACTCCTGAACGAACAGAAGGGAACCGCCGTCTTTTTTCATTAAATGATATCGACCGGCTCCTGGAAATCAAAGATTTGATCGAGCAGAGAGTCAATCTTGCAGGGATTAAGAAAATTTTCTCCGTAAAACAAGAATCGCTCGAGCCAGTCTCAGAGAATTTTGAAAAAAAACTAGAAAAACCTGATTTAAGTGACGTCGAGCTGCGAAAGCTACTAAGGAATGAACTTTTGCACGGCGGCAAAAACCGCGCATCGCTCCGTCAAGGAGATATGTCTCGTTTCTTTCATTAATAAGCTTTAAAAAATATAAAGTTATTTAATTTGGGGAGGAATTACCGACTATGGCAAAGTACACTCGTGAAGACATTACCCGTTTGGCGAAGGAGGAAAACGTTAAATATATCCGCCTTCAATTCACAGACATCCTGGGCACAATCAAAAACGTAGAGATCCCAGTAAGTCAGCTTGAAAAAGCACTTGATAACAAAATGATGTTCGACGGATCTTCCATTGAAGGCTTCGTTCGAATCGAAGAGTCAGATATGTATTTATATCCTGACCTAGATACATGGGTCATCTTCCCGTGGACATCTGAAAAGGGAAAAGTAGCCCGGTTAATCTGTGATATCTACAACACTGACGGAACTCCGTTTGAAGGAGATCCACGCGCCAACCTTAAGCGTATCCTGGCAGAAGCGAAGGAGTTGGGCTTTACAAGCTTCAATCTCGGACCAGAGCCAGAATTCTTCTTATTCAAGCTGGATGAAAAAGGTGAACCGACATTAGAGTTAAATGATAGAGGCGGATATTTCGACCTTGCGCCGACGGACCTTGGCGAAAACTGCCGTCGCGACATCGTGCTTGAGCTTGAGGAAATGGGCTTTGAAATCGAAGCGTCCCACCACGAGGTAGCTCCAGGCCAACACGAAATTGATTTCAAATATGCAGATGCAATTACTGCATGTGACAATATCCAGACTTTCAAACTAGTCGTTAAAACAATTGCCCGCAAACACGGGTTGCACGCAACATTCATGCCAAAGCCATTGTTCGGTGTGAACGGATCTGGAATGCACTGTAACGTTTCCCTTTTCAAAGGAAGTGAAAATGCATTCTATGATCATAATGGAACATTGGAGCTTAGTGAAACAGCAGAGCAGTTTATTGCAGGTACAATCAAACATGCACGTGCCTTTACAGCAGTAACGAACCCGACTGTGAATTCTTACAAGCGCTTGGTTCCTGGCTATGAAGCACCATGCTACGTAGCGTGGTCTGCTAAAAACCGCAGCCCGTTGATCCGTATCCCGGCTTCCCGCGGTGTAAGCACCCGTGTTGAAGTTCGCAGCGTAGACCCTGCAGCTAACCCGTATCTTGCAATTGCGGTATTATTAAAAGCAGGTCTAGATGGAATCAAGAACAAAATGACTCCGCCAAAACCAATTGACCGCAACATCTATGTGATGGACAAACAAGAAAGAGAAGAAGCAGGCATCAGCGATCTTCCGGCAACATTAGCCGCAGCTCTTGATGTTTTGCAATCAGACGAAGTCATCTGTTCTGCTCTTGGAGACCACTTGCTGGAACACTTCATCGAAGCGAAAGAGATTGAATGGGATATGTTCCGCACGCAAGTCCATCCTTGGGAGCGCGAGCAGTATATGACGATGTATTGATTCAGGCGGCCCATGGACACTATTAGTGTCCATGGGCTTTTTGTTTTACAATGAATGAAAAGGATAGACCGGAATTTTGCGTCTTCGACGTAAGACTGCTTAATAATATGGGAGAGATATGTATGAAAGAAAAGATCATGAAAGAATTGAAAAAGATTGATGATACTTATCGTGTTAAGGTTCTCTCCGCATGCGAATCAGGAAGCCGTGCCTGGGGCTTCCCGTCGAAGGACAGTGATTATGACGTTCGCTTCATTTACATACATGAAAGAGATTGGTATTTATCAATCGATCAAAAAAGGGATGTCATTGAACTGCCGATCAATGATTTGTTAGATATTAATGGCTGGGAATTAACAAAGGCACTGAGGCTGTATAGAAAATCGAATCCTCCACTGCTGGAATGGCTCCATTCAGGAATTGTCTATTACCAAGCCTTCTCCGTTATTGAAAAAATGAAGCAGCTTAGCGATAAGGTATATAAACCAACAGCTTGCCTTCACCATTATTTGAATATGGCGAAGGGGAATTATCGTCACTATCTGCAAAATGAACAAGTAAAGATCAAAAAATATTTCTATGTGCTTCGCCCAGTCCTAGCTTGTAAATGGATACAAAAGTACAACACGATCCCGCCGTTGGAATTTCAATCCCTGCTAGAAGAGATTGTCCCGGATGGTTCATTAAAGAAAGAAATTCAAGAATTACTGGAGCGAAAGAAAAGAGGGGATGAGTTAGATTTCGAACCGAGGATAGATAGCATTAATGAATTTGTAGAAACGGAAATCGAACATTTAACTCAATATGCGAAATCGTTAGATATACAATTAGAAGATCCAACCCAGTCGTTAGATCAGTTATTTAGAGACGCCCTCTATGAGGTTTGGGGGAATTAAATAAGTACAAAAACAAAAAGGATGGAACACCTTACTGAGAAGTGGGTGTATTTTTTTTTATCTTAATAAGTAAAAAGTAATAACAAGCAACAACCATTCCGTCTTCAATCAGAGAATAAAATCACGTTTTGTCTTTAGTTTTAAAAGAAAAATCCAGACTATAAAGCCTGAGTTCTTCATCAAGATTTGCACTGATATGACTTGTTTTAAGAGTCATTCTTTATCCGCATTTAAATAATGAAGTTAATCGTCTTCACTGCAGCCACAATTCACAACAACGATAGGGTTACCTACATTTGAAATGGTGTCTTGATCGTTTTGTGCTTGGTTTTGACGCTGAGCCTGTGCCTGAAGCTGTGCTTGAAGCTGAGCCTGAAGTTGATTTTGAGTTTGTTATTGTGACAGCGTTTGAGCGTTCATCTGTTGTTGTAATTGTTTTAAGATTTTTTTGAGAAGATCTCTGATGTCCGTCTGTCCGTTCTCCATTAATTAATACCCTCCCTTCAAATGTTCTAATTTATATAATGCGATATTCTGAAAACGATATGGACAAGCGCGAATAAAATGATGAAATCGCCGCACGGGGTAGGAATCACAAGTATAAACTGAAGCTAAAACTAAACAATTGTCAATTAGTTTACTTGGGTGTAAAATGTTTCTCATAGGAAACATTTATTGAGTTGGGCATAATGTGTAATTAGAGCTGATAAATGAAATTTTACGTTATAGAGGAGGAGAGCTATTTTGGATGAAAATCTGTTATTGGCATTTGGATTAACTTTATTTGCAGGTCTTGCTACGGGGATTGGAAGCATTCTGGCGTCTTTTACATCGAGGACAAATACGAAATTCCTGTCCATATCCTTAGGCTTTTCTGCGGGTGTCATGATCTATGTATCCATGATTGAGATCTTCGTCAAGGCAAAGGACGCCCTTACTGCCGCCAAGGGAGATGTAGTAGGAAACTGGCTCACGGTTGCCGGTTTCTTTGGTGGGATGCTTGTAATTGCAATGATTGACAAATTTATTCCTAAGCAAGGGAACCCCCATGAACTTAAGAAAGTAGAGGATATGAAGAAAGCGGGAAATGCCGGCAATGATCCTGATTTATTAAAGATGGGGACGTTCACAGCGCTAGCAATTGCTATCCATAACTTCCCTGAAGGAATTGCTACTTTCACTTCAGCCTTACAGGATCCCGCCCTTGGCATTGCCATTGCCGTAGCGATTGCCATCCATAATATTCCGGAGGGAATCGCCGTGTCCGTACCCGTCTATTTTGCAACTGGTGACAAGAAAAAAGCGTTTAAACTTTCCTTCCTGTCCGGATTATCCGAACCAGTCGGTGCGATTGTGGCCTATCTTTTCTTAATGCCTTATCTGAACGATTTAATGTTCGGCATCATCTTTGCAGGTGTCGCGGGAATTATGGTGTTTATATCCCTTGATGAATTACTCCCAGCTGCCCAGAAGTACGACGAAGCCCATTTATCCATCTATGGGCTGATTGGCGGGATGGTCGTTATGGCGCTAAGTTTATTATTGTTTATTTAAAATTCGCTATCTAATTGAAGTATTCAGAACAAAAGCCAGCAAATTGCTGTCCAACCCCAATCCGACCCCAAAATAATTTTTAATCGTCTATGTGGAGAATATTAATGAACGGAGCAAATAAGAAAACCCCTTGATACACAAGGGGTTTTCACTGTTTCATATAAGCGTCCCAGATAGGAATCGAACCTACGACCTACAGCTTAGGAGGCTGTCGCTCTATCCTGCTGAGCTACTGGGACATGATAAGTTTCACAGGGACTGTATAGTTCCCTATAAAATATGATAGCAACTTTTATATAATAACAATGCACGGGTGATTTATCAATCATTTTAACTAAAAAAATTATGTTAGAGATGGTTGTATAGAAAACAAGCAGGAAAAAGTGAAGCGCATCTAGAAAAGATTAGCGATTGGTATATGTAATACTATTCAAAGGAGACTAACATGACGGTAACTACTTCAAATCTATTTCACGGGGAATTTGTTAAACTATCAGCGGTAAGAGAGGGAGACGCTGACATAATGGCTAAGTGGGGAGAGGACCCGGAATATCTTCGTAATGTAGATACAGATACAGCTCTGCCTATCTCTAAACAGCAATATGAAAATGAAGGCGAGTCTGATCCGAACGAAGCCTACTTTCGTTTAAGAACGATCGAGGATGATGAATTAATTGGGTTTGGCGTCATCCACAGCATTGAATGGAACAATCGTGCCGGAATTCTATCGATAGGAATTGGGGAAGCCAAATACCGTAATAAAGGATATGGAACGGATGCCTTAAAGCTCATTCTCCGTTTTGCCTTTTATGAACTAAATTTAAACCGTGTAGGACTGTATGTGATTGAATACAACAAACGAGGAATACATGTTTATGAGAAGGCGGGATTTCAACATGAAGGGCGGAGAAGATCAGCTGTCCATCGCGACGGGAAAATGTACGATGGAATTATGATGGGGATTTTGCGCTCGGAGTGGGAAGCGACTCAGAAGTAATATATTAAGGAGTATAAAAGAGCACATGCAGGAAACCAGCCCATTCTAAGTTGATGGTCTGGTTTCTTTTGATTAGATCATTGGGCTCCGTGCCGGTTTTGCTCAAAAGGCAAAAAATTCATTCTGACTTAACCAGATCCCGTTCACCGACGGAATTAATAAAGGTTAAGGCATACAGGGCGCAAATTCCGACGACAACATAGATGATACGCGAAAGAATCGCATCCTCCCCGCCGAAGATTGACGCAACCAAATCAAATTGGAATAATCCAACCATTAACCAGTTTAACCCGCCGACAATCAACAAAATCATGGCAATCGTATTGAGCGTTCTCATCTGGAACCCCCTCCTTGTTAGCAGACTTTGTTAAGATGATACCCTTCCTAAAATGCCCTAAACAACTCGAAAAAATAAAGGGAGAAACAAAACATTAATTCAAAACAAATCATAATAATATTATGTAAACATACATCGAATTTTAAATATATATATAAACGTAGTATGATAGAGGTGAGCAAAATCTAAGGAGGAAATATGAAGGCTTTAAAAATTTTACTTTCTATTGTAGTTATTCTTGCCATTATAGGAGTCGGACTTTATTATGTCGGTACAAATATGGCGTCAGACAGATTGGTTAATGAAGTTTCGAATCAGCTTGAGAACAGCGGCGAAATGGATGAAATTAAACAAGCTATCGAGAGTGACCCGGAGCTTATGGCATTTGTAGAGGATGGCAAAAATGTCGACGAAAGCAAATTGCCTTTCACAACGAAAGAAGAGGCTACTAGGGTTCTGATCAATAAATTTGGCATTAATGGCTTAATGGAAATCCAGGAAAAGGTTCAAAATGGAACGATTTCCAGAGCAGAGCTGATGCAAGATGCGGAAAGCAAGCTGACAGAAGAGGAAATCCTCGCCTTAAAGGTCATTGCCTACAAAGAACTGAATGCGCAGTAAAATTATCTGAGTGAATTCAAAACAAAAAGCCCGTTCTGGGCTTTTTGTTTTGAATAAAGACAACTTGTGCCTTAATGGATCGTCCTGTATAAGCCGACGACTTTCCCGAGGATCGATACGTTTCTAAGGATAATCGGGTCCATATTCGAATTCTCCGGCTGGAGGCGTACATAATCTTTTTCTTTAAAGAACCTCTTAACAGTTGCTTCATCATCTTCTGTCATCGCAACGACAATGTCCCCGTTATTAGCGGTTTTTTGCTGTTTAACGATCACATAGTCTCCATCCAAAATCCCAGCTTCAATCATACTTTCTCCCATAATTTCAAGCATGAATATCTGCTCATCCTGAGGAGCCATGTTTTCAGGGAGCGGAAAATATTCTTCAATATTTTCAATTGCAGTAATCGGAATACCTGCCGTAACTTTACCTAATAAAGGTACATTAATGACACCGTTCTTGGGTATGGCTGCAGCTTCTTCAAGTTCCAAGATCTCAATGGCTCTTGGCTTCGTCGGGTCCCTTCTGATGAGCCCCTTGCTTTCTAATCTCGATAAATGTCCGTGGACTGTTGAACTTGAAGCAAGTCCGACAGCTTCTCCTATTTCACGCACGGAAGGAGGATATCCTTTTTTGCGAACTTCCTCTTTAATGAATCCCAGAATATCTTGTTGCCTCTTTGATATTTTTGTCATTTTCACCCACCCCATCTCAAATTCCTTGGCTTCATTATAGCATGTACATATACAAAATACAAACATAAGTTCGAATATTTTTGTTGACTTGAAACAAACGTTCGTATTATACTTAATTTATCAAAAGCGAACAAGCATTCTATAATGGAGGAAACATATATGAAAACATTGTTACAAAAACACTCTTATACCATTCTGCTTCTAGGCGTCGTATTTATTTTTTCTCTTTTCTTTTCTTTGAAGTCTGATAAACAAAATGTCGAGAACTATCTCTCGGTCACTGTGTCTTCGGGTGAAACTCTCTGGGAGTTGGCAGAGCGTTACGAAAACGACGATATGACAAGAAACCAATTCATTGATTGGATTGAAAAGCATAATGAACTGCAAGCCGAGTCCCTGAAACCGGGAGAGGAAATTGTCATTCCGATTGCAAAATCGGAAAATGTTAACCAGTTAGCCAGCGAATGATAAAGGGTTGGATAAAACATGAATGCTATTATTTATTGCCGGGTAAGCACGGAAAAAGAATCACAGGAAACCTCATTGACAAGACAGGAAGATGAATTAAAGCAGCTCGCTGCCAAACTGGGGCTTGGTGTCGCAGCCGTTATCAAAGAGCAGGCAAGCGGCTATGAACTGAATAGGGACGGTATTTTTGAACTGCTTGATCTATTGAAGGAAAAGCAGACTGAAGCTGTATTGATTCAGGATGAAACCAGATTGGGGCGCGGGAATGCCAAAATTGCACTTTTTCATGTGATCCTCAAGAATGGTGCCAGAATTTACTCATTGTCACATGACGGAGAAATAGAGATATCCGAGTCAGATTCAATGGTTCTGAAAATAGTGGGAATTGTTGAGGAATATCAAAGAAAGCTGCATAATCTGAAAATCAAAAGAGGCATGCTTCGGGCGGTCGATGATGGATATAAGCCGCAGAAAAATCTTAAAAATCAGGGAAACCCGGGGGGAAGAGAACGAAAGAAGGTCCCGGTCGAAGAGATTGCCAGACTCAGAGCCAACGGTCTGACCTTTGAAGAAATAGCCGCTACCTTAAGGGGATTTGGTTATTCCGTATCAAAGGCAACCGTTCATCGGAGATACTTGGAGTACGACAAAAGTGAACTTGACGGCGAAGCCTAGAACTTGTCTTTTTTCTTGATTTTATATAATATTGGCAGTATCAAAAATGTTGGAAGGAGCGAAATGATGCTGTCGAAAGAAAAAATGGCCCGAATTAACGAACTTTCCAAGAAGTCCAAAGAAGCCGGACTGACTGAGAAAGAAGCGAAGGAACAAACAAAGCTGCGAAGCGAGTATTTAGCTACCTTTAGGAATTCTATGGCAGACACATTAGAGAATGTTACGATAATCGATCCCGAGGGCAACGATGTTACCCCGGACAAAATAAAAGAAATCAAGAAAAATAAAAAGCATTTGCATTAATGATTTTCATTATGCCCCACCCATGAGAGAATGCATGAAGAATGTATTCTCTTTTTTTGGTTAAATATAAGAAAAGTCTGTGAAGCAAGTATGTAAAAATCTCGAGGAACAGAAAGGATTATAGTTGTCTTTATATAGAGCTACCTATAAAATATAAGAGTAATTATCAAGGAAGGGATGTTTTTTGCATGTTTGATAAGATTGATGCACTTTCCATCAGTACCATTCGTACTTTATCGATTGATGCTATTGAAAAAGCTAAATCCGGCCACCCCGGGATGCCAATGGGGGCTGCTCCAATGGCTTATACATTATGGACTCGGTACATGAACCATAATCCTAAGAATCCTGATTGGTTTAACAGAGACCGTTTTGTTCTATCCGCCGGTCATGGTTCAATGCTTCTTTATAGTTTATTGCATTTATCCGGATATGATTTATCCATGGATGACATAAAGAATTTCCGCCAGTGGGGAAGTAAAACTCCAGGGCATCCTGAACATGGGCATACGGCTGGCGTTGATGCGACAACGGGTCCCCTTGGACAAGGAATTGCAATGGCAGTCGGGATGGCGATGGCTGAGCGTCATTTGGCCGCTGCATACAATCGTGATTCTTTTCATGTCGTCGATCATTTTACATACGGGATTTGCGGCGACGGAGATCTAATGGAAGGTGTGTCTGCTGAAGCTGCGTCACTTGCGGCACATCTTAAGCTTGGAAAACTCGTGGTCTTATATGATTCCAACGATATTTCATTAGATGGAGATCTCCATAAATCCTTCAGCGAAAGTGTTGAAGGCCGATTTAAAGCTTACGGATGGCAGTATATCCGGGTTAACGACGGGAATGATTTACAAGAAATCGCAAAAGCGATTGAAGAAGCTAAGACTGATGATGACCGCCCTACAATGATTGAAGTCAAGACCATTATCGGCTTTGGTTCACCGAACAGATCAGGGAAATCAGCCGTTCATGGCGCTCCGCTCGGTGAGGACGAACGCAAGCTTACCAAGCAAGCTTATAAATGGACCTTCGAACAGGATTTCCATGTTCCTGATGAAGTGTACAAGCATTTCGAAGAGACCTGTATTGGAGAAGGCAATAAAAAGGAAGAAGAATGGAATAGCCTTTTCAATGATTATAAAAAGGCATATCCTGAGCTTGCCGCACAGCTTGAGACCGCAATAAAAGGCGAGCTTGCCGATGGCTGGGATAGGGAGATTCCTGTATATGAAGAAGGGAAAAGCCTTGCATCCCGTGCTTCAAGCGGTGAAGTCCTCAATGCAATCGCCAAAAATCTGCCAAGCCTTATCGGTGGTTCCGCTGACCTGGCAGGTTCAAACAATACAATGCTTAAAGGCTACGCTGATTATATGCCTGATGAATATGAAGGCAGAAACATTTGGTTTGGTGTGCGTGAATTCGCAATGGGCGCTGCACTGAACGGTATGGCTCTTCACGAGGGCATCAAAGTGTTCGGAGGAACGTTCTTTGTCTTCTCTGATTATCTGCGCCCTGCTATCCGTCTGGCCGCATTAATGGGCTTGCCTGTCACTTATGTATTTACTCATGACAGTATCGCGGTAGGGGAAGATGGCCCAACACACGAACCGATTGAACAATTGCCTTCACTTCGCGCCATGCCGAATCTTGGTGTGATCCGTCCGGCTGACGGAAATGAAACAGCCGCTGCATGGAGGATCGCACTTGAATCAACGGATAAACCGACGGCCTTGGTATTAACCCGCCAAAACCTGCCGACACTCAACACTACAGCTGAACTAGCTTATGAAGGCGTATCAAAAGGTGCGTACATTGTTTCTCCATCAGGTAAAGACCAGGATGATGCGCTCCTGTTGGCTAGTGGATCTGAAGTCAATCTTGCAGTAGAAGCTCAAAAGGCTCTGGCCAATGAAGGAATTGCAGTTTCGGTTGTAAGCATGCCTTCATGGGATCGTTTTGAAGTTCAATCCAAAGAGTATAAGCAAAGTGTCATTAATCCTTCTGTTAAAAAGCGATTAGGGATCGAGATGGCGACCCCATTCGGTTGGGATCGTTATACAGGGGACGAAGGCGAAATTCTTGCCATTAACCATTTCGGTGCATCGGCACCAGGAGCAAAAATCATGGAAGAATTCGGCTTCACAGTAGAAAACGTAGTAGCACGTGTTAAAGCGATGCTTCAAAATTAATATTCACTACCTACAAACCTGTCCCGTATTTTGGGGCAGGTTTTTTTCATGAATCTTGGTTATCAGCTGTCCCATATCTCAAATCGAAATCTTCAACAAGCAAATTAGTATAGAATCTAATAAAATCAAACAGCAAATTTCAGAAACTTGGTATTTCGACAAAAATAGAAGAGATTTTCACCATCAAACAACATAACTTTTTATTTTTCCAATATATAATGGCTAAAAGGAGTGCAGGAGGCAACTGGGATGAGAGAATATCGTATTTATCTGATTGAGGGTGAATTTGCACACCACTATTATGGAAGAGAGAAATTATTTTTCAATTTGTTTTTGGAGTATACTAATTCATCGGGGAAACAAAAGAGTATTTTGCAAAAACAAATCGAATATATCACAAAACCGGTTCCACTCGAAGCGTTGGTGAATATTTTAGAAATCCAATCCTTGAAGAAGAAGGGTTTTACCTGCAAAGAAGGGGTATATTATTTAGAAAAGAGTTATGGAAGAAGTAGAGCGGCCCTGAAACTCAATCGTGAATACATGGTTTTACAGGCTGAGGGAGACTTCGAAGCGGAAACGTCCTTTTTTGAGTGTATACGAAAATACGATTCCGACTTTCTCGCCATGGATCTGGAAAATAACCGCTACGGCTGGTTACAACCTATTAAAGAAAGAAAATTTGTGTAAAAGAGGGACAATTACAGCATGAATATTGTATAATATCCCTTGGTCTAGTACACTGTATGATAGACAACTTGAAGGAGGAAATTAGTATGTGGCAGTTAATTCTAGTTGGTGTTCTGGCATTGCTCGCTGGGATAGCACTAGGATTTTTCATTGCTCGCCGTTATATGATGAGCTACTTAAAGAAAAATCCGCCGATTAATGAACAAATGTTAAAAATGATGATGATGCAAATGGGGATGAAGCCATCCCAGAAGAAGATCAATCAAATGATGAGCGCGATGAACAAACAACAAACGAAATAAAGCGTTGGGAACGCTTGTCATAATGAGTTTTAGCGATTGATTGGTAGCGATTAATAAGCAAGATGACCGGAAAACAACTACCTGAAATAATCGTAGGTTAATCTTTTTAGTCATTTGCTCGAGAGTTGCATAATCTATCATATTTCCAAAACAAGACCACTTTTTCTGATGAATGATTCACAGAAAAGGTGGTTTTTTGTTGAGGTTAAAAGATGTAGTGTCACGAAACGCTGCTCAACAGCTTAACTTTGAGGATATTGTTTAGGTAGAGTTTTTGTAGGATGAAATTGTTAAAAATAGCAGGTAATCAACTCCTTTATGTAGAAGTTTATATGTAACACAGAAGGGGATGACCCAATGAATAAGGATAAGTTATTAAAAAAGCTTCAGAATGCCAGTCGGGGTAACTTTTTTTCGATGGAGATTGCAAAGGCTACTGAGGATGATGAGCATAAGATTGAAGAATTGGTGAAAGAATTAGAACGAGAGGGGAAAATTAAATTAAGAGAATGTGTGCAACGAGAATACTCCGTTTACTTATATGGAATCATTAAGTATGCATCCGAATAATCGGGTGCTTTTATTTCGATTAGACAATATAATAAGCTTAAATTTGGAGATAATGTTAAGATAGAGGTAGAAAATAAAACCCTTGGACAAAATAGCTAAAAGTGGATTGGAGGAAAGGTGTCACCTTTTGTCTAAATATAGATGTAAAAGGAGTGTTTAATAATGACTGGAATGACCACAATCACTTTCGCCAATAACCAAAAGGAATTAGATCGTAAAATTGAGCAAATTACGCAAAATCATGAACGTTGGAATCCTGAAAAAAGAGTCGAGATTTCTTACTTAGATCCAAAAGTAAACGATATTCATTTCATACCACACCAAACTACTCAATTACTCATCGGAATAAACATATTTGATAAACTAGAGGACTAAAAAAGCACTATAAAAACATACTTTTTATTAGGGAAGGGGTTTAAAGTTGGCAGATAAAAACAAATACAACATTGGAGAAAAAGTAAAAATAAAAACAACGGATGAATTAGTTACAATTAATAAATGGCAGTATGTGAAGAACATGAAGAAGTATTCTTATACAATAAAAGAACAACCATCTACTTTTTATTTCGAAGATGAATTTCAAAGTAGAAATGGTGAATAACCAAGTAAAGTCAGACAAGCACTCAGATAACCAATGAGTGTTTTTTTGTTTTGCGATACAGCTTAAGAAAATTAATGGCATGAGTATATGGGGGAACCCATATATTTATAGTAATCCAAAAAAATGAATGTTCATTCAGTGATGGCTATGCGGTCCTCAGGTGAGATAAAGAATAATAGCGAGAAATGATATTTATAGCAGGAATTCCCATAACACTACAGAATAATGAATAATATAGACAGAAAAGTCTGACTTTTTAACATAGCCAGTTTTCAAAAGAAAGGAGAAAAAGAGTTGGCCAATATTATCCCAATCACTGTTGAAACGCCTTTTGCAAATGGCTATGTTAACGCCTTTATTGTCGCCGGAAAGACAGCCACGCTAATCGATGCCGGCAATCCGGGGCAGGAATCATTCAAACAGTTAAAAAGCGGCATTGAAATGAAAGGCTTCCGTATCAGTGATCTTGATCAAATTGTTTTGACTCATATGCATACAGACCATAATGGTGGGGTCACATTTTTACAAGAAGAAGCTGGTCTGCCTGTATATGTGCATGAAAAAGGACAATTCATAATTGAAGAAGCGGGAACTGAATCGCGTAGAGTGGAGGAGTTTTTTAATCAGTTTGTTCATCAATGTGGAGCAGAAATACAAACTCATCAACCGATACGTGAATACATACCTGAAAATTGGAAGGATGTTCACTATTTAAAAGATGGAGACAACCTATCAATCGGCGGCGTGGATTTCGAAGTGATTTATGTTCCCGGCCACAGTCAGACAGATGTGCTTTTTTGGGATCCTGTAAGCAGGAATGCCATTGGTGGTGACCACATAATCGCTAATATGTCTATAAACGCTTTCGTGGAACCGCCTTCTCCTAATGAAAATCAGCGCCCCAAGCCTTTACTGCAATATCGGAAATCGTTAAAAAGAGTCCGGGAGCTGCCGATAAAGACGATTTATCCGGGTCATGGGGAGGCTTTTGGAGACCATGTTTCATTAATAGATAGAAGGCTGGAAGAGCAAGAGAAACGCTGCCTCCAAATCTGTGAAGTACTCCTAAAGGGTGCGAAAACGATTTATGATATTTCGATGGAACTATTTCCGCGCTTAAGAGATCGTACAGTTTTTCTCGGCCTGTCGCAAATCCAAGGCCACCTGGACTTGATGGAGTCCAGAGGCCAAGTAGAGGTATCAGCACGAAATTCCATCCTTTTCTACAGGCTGGTTAAATGATAGATTGTTAGAAAATAACGGAGGGGGTCGATGATCATAAGGGAATAACATAGAGTGTATGGGCTTAAAGATCAATTCGAGGCTAGCTTTCTTTAATAAAATAAACGGGGAAAAGGAGAGGTATCTATGAATCTTAAGCAGCTGTTGGAGACGAATATTCAAAGCTTTGGGGAATATCCGTTTCTTTACTACAACGAAAAGCAGTATACCAATACGGAAACGAGAAGCTACGCGGACCAGATCGCGGGAGGTTTAAAAGATCTTGGAATTCGAAGCGGTGACCGGGTCATGGTCTGCATGCCTAACTGTCCCGAGGTAATTTTTTCTTATCAAGGAATCGTAAGGGCAGGTGCGGTTATCGTGCCGGTCATGTTTACCTTGCATCCGAAAGAAATTCATTACATTGCCTTAAACTCAGGTGCTAAAGCGATCATCACATCATCACTCGTGAAAGAAAAAGTAGGGGAAGCGCTCGACGGTTTACCCATTCGGCCATATATCATTTCAGTTGACGAGCAACAAAATGAAAGCGCATACAATTTGTGGGATTTAATGAAAACCACTGAACAAGATAGCTATAAAGCCGGGATGGAGGCAAAGGAGGACGATACCGCCGTCATCCTGTACACATCTGGAACGACGGGCAGACCAAAAGGTGTGTGTTTAACACATAAGAATTTGTATTCCAATGCCTTGAATTCATTCAAGCATAATGAAACGGAACGGGATACGACCTTGGGTGTCCTGCCTCTGGCCCATGTGTTCGGCCTGACCGTCTCAAATATTTGTTTTTTAACAGGAAGTTCAATCGTTGTTTTTCCAAAGTTCGATCCAAAGGAAATATTAGCGGCGATAGGAAAGTATCAAGTAAAATCATTCTCAGGGGTTCCTGCGATGATCCACGCACTCGTTTCTTATCCATTGGCTGATCAATATGATTGTTCAAGCCTTGAATTTGTAGGATCCGGATCCGCACCACTGCCTATAGCTTTGATGGAGGCTTTTAGGGAAAAGTTCAAAGCGGATGTATTTGAAGGGTACGGCTTATCGGAGGCGGCACCAGTTGTCACCTCACACCGCAGGGATCTGGCTTATAAGCCTGGATCAGTAGGTGTACCTATTCCAGGAGTAGAAATAAAGATTATTGATGAATCGGGTATAGAACTTCCGCGCGGGCAGGTTGGGGAGCTTTTGGTCCGGGGAGAAAATGTCACACCTGGTTATTTTCAAAATGAAGAAGAGTCAAAGCGAGTCCTAAAAGATTCCTGGCTTCATACGGGGGATTTGGCAAAGATTGACGAAGAGGGTTACTTATTTATCGTCGATCGAAAAAAAGATCTCATTATCCGGGGAGGTTTCAATATATATCCTCGGGACGTAGAGGAAATTTTGAATGCACATGAAAAAGTATCGGAAGTGGCGGTCGTCGGACTTCCGGATGAAAGCATGGGGGAAGAAGTAGTTGCGTGTATCGTCAAAAAACCCGGTGTTGAATTGAGTGAGAGTGAAGTCATTGAATACTGCCAGAAGCATCTCGCTAAAAACAAAACCCCGAGAAGGGTATTATTTATTGAGGCACTGCCAAGAAATGGAGTTGGGAAGATTTTGAAAACGCATCTAAGGAAAACGGCAGGAGATTTAATGGTTCAAGAACAATAACTACTGGACAGGAAATATAATACAGACAATAGAAATGATCAAGCACAATAGGTAATGGATAATAGGCAGATTAATTCCCCAATTGGTGAGTTAACTGTCTTTTTTGCGGTTATGTAAGACGAAAGAAGGGAGGGAACTGGGTTTTCCGATATGGTTTCAAGGAATTAGGGGCAGAGGATTGTGTAAGACGAAAGATAAGTCTTTTGAATCCGTCAAGAATCCTTTTGATCATACTGGTTGAGCAGTTGATCCAGCTCCTGGCTCGTTTTGAGAGTTACACTAGAGGATAAACCGTGCTTGGAAACGATTTGGACTAACTCTAATCTCTTCTTTTCAATTTGTGCAAGAAATTCGCCTTTTGTCACAATAACCTGTCCTTTCCCGTGGGACTTCTTCATAGAATGGTAAAAAGGTGCATAGATATAGTAGAAGGGTAAGTATATCAAAATTATTATAAATGCTGATGGAAATAAATTCAAATACTTTTCTGCTACATTTTCAAGCTTGTGAATGATCACAAATGATTCAATATCTTTTTCACAGCCGGTTTGTTAAAATAATGATAGATTTTAGAAGCTAGGAGTTGGCTTACTTGAATGATGTGAACGTTTTTCTTGCTTTTGGGGCTGGGTTTTTAAGCTTCATTTCCCCGTGTTGTCTGCCGCTTTATCCGGCATTTCTTTCATACATAACCGGTATGAGCGTAGGCGATATTAAATCGGAAAATGCAATGCTTCAGAGACGAAGCATGCTGCATACTTTGTTTTTTCTGCTGGGTTTTTCCATTATATTTATTGCCCTAGGTTTCAGCGCCTCTCTGTTAGGACGGTTTTTTGAAAACTATCAAGACCTAATCAGGCAGATCGGCGCTCTTCTTATTATCTTTTTCGGTTTGGTCATTATCGGTGTGTTCCAACCGAAATTCTTAATGCAGGACAAACGCTTTGAATTTAAGAACCGCCCAGGCGGATATTTCGGTTCTGTGCTAATAGGTGTGGCATTTGCTGCAGGATGGACGCCGTGTATGGGGCCGATTCTTGGTGCCGTGGTTGCTATGGCAAGCACGAATCCGGAATCTTCGATTGTTTATATGATCGCGTATATATTAGGCTTTGCCATCCCGTTCTTTATCCTTTCCTTCTTCATCGGTAAATTAAAATGGATTAAGAAATACAGTCATAAAATTGTCAAAGTTGGGGGATATTTGATGATCGTAATGGGTGTCATTTTGTTTTTCGGCTGGATGGAGAAGATCATTTCTGTTTTCATGAAACTCACCGGAGGCTTTACCGGATTTTAGGCTTGTCAGTGTTCCCACGTGTTTCCCAGCTAAAAGGCGAATTAGCACGAAATTTGTCTTACGCTTTTGTTTGAAATCACGACATAAGTCCGATATATTTAAAATTGCGTCTAGCGTTCTTACATAATAATTGAAAGATTTATAGGATAAATCTATCAATTAAGTATTGTTTGGTGCGAGGAGGACTGGGAAATGGCGAGAATACTAATTGTCGATGATGCAAAATTTATGAGAGTCACCCTTTCTTCAATTTTGCAAAGTGCTGAGCATGAAGTTGTGGGTGAAGCAACTAATGGGAAAGAGGCGGTAGCGCTATTCCGTGAACTACATCCAGATCTGGTTACGATGGATATAACCATGCCAGTTATGAACGGACTGGATGCGATAAGAGAGATTAAGCATGAGTTCCCCGATGCTAAAGTGGTTATGTGCTCGGCGATGGGCCAGCAGAAAATGGTAGTGGAAGCCATCGAAGCGGGAGCAAAGGATTTTATTGTAAAGCCTTTTGACGAAAACACTGTCTTAGAAGCGATAAACAGGGTATTAGATTGACCGTTTAGCATAGCTAAACGGTTTTACTTTTTCTTTAAGAAAGGATTTGCTAGTAAGATTAAGAAATCTTTTTATTAGCGCTGTGATAGGGTATAATTGGGATAGAAATTTACCTTAATGGATTAAGGAATGGTTATAGGTGGTATATATTTCATCAGCTTTTGCGATTTTAATGGCAATTATGGCGCTAGTTATTAGAATGAAAGCCTCTGCACGGCCAGTCAGCACAAAGAAAATCATTTTACCGCCTCTTTTTATGAGTACGGGAGCGTTGATGTTTTTGTTTCCGGTTTTTCGGGTAACTCCGTTGAAATTGCTTGAAGCAGTAACCGTAGGTCTAATATTCTCGATCTTTCTAATCAAAACTTCCAACTTTGAAGTGCGTGATGATCAAATATATTTAAGGCGTTCGAAGGCTTTTGCATTTATTTTGATTGGTTTGTTAGTTATTCGTATTGCAGCGAAATTAATTTTAAGCTCATCCATTGATTTAGGAGAGCTGAGCGGAATGTTCTTCCTGCTCGCGTTCGCAATGATCGTTCCATGGCGCATCTCGATGCTTATGAAATACCGTAAACTAAAAAACGGGTGTAGCGATATGAATTTTAAACACATATAGACATACGATAAGCCTGCTCTCCTTTTTCAGGAGAGTTTTTTAATTTGTAATAAATATGTAACAGGACTGAGTCCCAATTTACTTGCTTATTGCGCGAAAAGCTGTTATTCTAAGAAAGAATTATTTTTGTTCGGGATAAACGATAGTAAATGCTTTTTACCGTCTTCATATCACTGAGAGCAAGGATAGTAATACATTGTGTGTTTAACACACTGGGAGGCAATTTTAAATGGAACAAGGTAAAGTAAAATGGTTCAACGCAGAAAAAGGTTTTGGATTCATCGAACGTGAAGGTGGAGACGATGTATTCGTACACTTCTCAGCTATTCAAGGCGAAGGATTCAAATCTCTTGAAGAAGGCCAGGACGTGACTTTTGAAGTAGAACAAGGCCAACGCGGACCACAAGCTTCTAACGTTCAAAAAGCATAATTACTACTCGTTTTGAAAACAGATCCGATGAATATCGGGTCTGTTTTTATTTTGGCTGATTAGAAAGTGCAGAGGTGTAAGTATTACCTCTAATCTCCACCTCCAGAGGCTCCCAGTCGGCGAGTTTTCCTTATGTGAAAATGACAATCTTCAGATGGTCTTCTTATTTTCTTAGTCATCTGGGCAGGATAAAGGGGAGGAATATTTGGTAACCGGAGATTGGAGGATCTTTATGAGATTGAAAAATAAAAAGAAATCGTTGAATGTGCAAATTTCCGTAATTTTTCAGTACGCTCTTAATACTGCCCTGATTCTACAGGCCATTATTTTGTGTATATTGCTTGGTGAGGAAATTGGTTTTTTCATTCATTTTGCTTTTAACCATGAAGGAATCGAAGTTCATTATGAACATTTGGAACGTATCCTTGTTTTCTTCTTGTATTTTGAATTCATTGCCATGATCGTGAAATATTTCCAAGAGAATTATCACTTTCCGATTCGTTACTTCCTTTATATTGGTATTACAGCTTTGATTCGTTTAATTATCGTTTATCATGAGAATCCGGTCCATACACTTTTATTTACATGCGCCATACTCGTGTTAGTCATCAGCTTCTATATTATGAACTCCGCGACAGCACGAAGGGGGAAGCTGTAAGTAGCGAATTATCAATCATAGTGAGGCGGATTAGAATCAAACATGGAGCATTTTAATTTACCTTTGAATTCGCAGGTACAGATCTATACTTTATGTGAATCAATAATCAGGTAATAATGACAGTCATAATCGCTCAAATTTACAAAACGACGTTCGGTGTCGGCTTCAAAAAAAATTGAATCTCCTTCGTCCAATACATGGACATCCTGCCCATTGCCCAACTCAATTTTCAGTTTGCCTTGTGCTACATATATGTATTCCACTACCCCTTGTTTTTGAGAGGGAAGAGGCCCGGATTCCTTTAGTGGGGGGATAACATGAAAAATAAACTCGATTCCGTTTCCTGAAAGCGAAGGTGACAGGAGATGTCGTTCAAACCCTGAAACTTGATTTCTTTGAAATGGTCTTTGATTTTTTCGGATAACGATAACCTCTTGCTTATTATGTTCCCCTAACATTTGTGAAATCGTTACTCCTAATCCTGCCGCTATTTGAGCCGCTATTTGAATAGTGGGGTTTTTCTCCTCCCGCTCAATCTGAGATAACATCGATTTGCTCACATTACTCCGCTTTGAAAGTTCCTCTAAAGTTAAATTCTTTTCCTTACGCACTTTTTTTACACGCTGGCCAAATTCCATGTCATAAACCTCCAGATTAACTTACAATTCACTATAGAGAAACTTTCATCTTAGGTTATATTTTATCAAAAAATAGGATGGAATTAAATTCTATAATAGAGGGACAGCAAGTTATCCGAATTGTAATAGAAATTCCACTGTGGCTAAATAGGCGCAGTATATGATTTTATATAAAATATAAAAAAATTATATTTTTTTATTGACTCTGACGTTACGTGATACTTTAAAGTGATCATTAAGGGGAGGCGAGTACATTTTGAAAGTGAAAGAAGTAGCGGATTTAGTCGGTATTAGTGTGCGAACACTGCATCATTATGATGAAATCGGGTTATTAACCCCGGAGGAGATAACGGAGTCTGGTTATCGGCTTTATTCAGAGGCAAATCTCGAAATGTTACAGCAAATTTTATTTTTTAGAGAACTTGGCTTCCCTTTAAAGAAAATAAAAGAAATTATCAGTAGTCCCGCGTTTAATCGACAGGAGGCGCTGGAGCTGCACCGGCAAATGTTGCTTGAAAAACGCACCCGGCTCGATAAGATGCTTTCGACTATTGATAAGACGATTCTACACTCGAAAGGAGAAATTAACATGACAAATCAAGAGAAATTCGAAGGGTTTGACTTCAGCCATAATCCGTATGAACAAGAAGCGCGAGAACGTTGGGGAGACGAAGCCGTCGACCGCTCGAACACCAAAATTGGGCAGATGTCCAAAGCGGAACAAGAAGCGATGTCACAGGAAATGAATGAAATTTATAGAAAACTGGCGGCCCTTCGCAACGACGCTCCTGATTCCAAAGAATCACAGGCCGCGATTAAAGAATGGTATGACTTGTTGAACAGGATGGGCAATTACTCGCTCGATGCTTTCAAAGGATTGGGTCAAATGTATGTGGACGATGAACGCTTCACTAAAAACATCGACAAATTTGGCGAGGGCTTGGCGAAGTTCATGCGTGATGCTATGGCAATCTATGCGGATAATCATAAAAAATAATGTGAGATTTCATGAAAAGCTTTGGAGCCTGTCTTCCAAGGCTTTTTTTAGATGGGCAGCTTACTTATATCACAAAAGGAAAAGATCTTTTTAGTTGAAGGCCTGTCATTAATTAAATATAGATTCTTAGATTCTTGCTTTTAACTAAAGCTTGAACAAACAAGAACACTGCACTAATTAAAGCTATCATAAATATAAACATCAATATTTGAAAAATTATATCCCCCATATTCATCTTCCCTCATTGGTTTTTCCTAAATTATACCATATTACTTTTGTTCAAAGAACAGCTTTTCGATAACAAGGCATTGATTATAGGTAAAGAGGGAGGTTGCGAACGTTTCAGAAGTACATTCGAAATCTGTTCGGAACCTAGCTCCGAACTCATCGGAAGGTTTTGGATGATTCAGAAGATTGTTCTGAACCTATTCGGAAGTTGCGAATGAATCGTAAGGTGGTTCTGAATGCAGATTTATTCGCAAATAGGAATTCAAAAGTTATTACTTTGAAACCTTTTTATGTTATTATAAGGTCTGTTTAATTATAGAAAAGGAGATGTTTTACATGGCCAAAAAAGGATACATACTTATGCAAAATGGAGAAAAAATTGAGTTTGATCTTTTCCCTAACGAAGCTCCTAATACAGTGGCGAACTTCGAAAAATTAGCGAACTCAGGATTTTATAATGGTGTTGTTTTTCATCGGGTTATTCCGGGCTTTGTCAGCCAAGGCGGCGATCCAACCGGAACAGGAGCGGGTGGCAGCGGTACGACTATTAAATGTGAAACTGAGGGCAATCCTCATAAGCATGAAGCAGGCAGCTTATCAATGGCCCACGCCGGCAAAGATACAGGCTCTAGTCAGTTCTTTATTGTTCATGCGCCTCAGCCACATCTTAATGGAGTTCATACTGTATTTGGGCAGGTCACTTCAGGCCTTGAAACAGCCAAAGCAATGGAAAACGGCGATGTAATGGAGAAAGTAGAAGTATTTGATGCAGAATAATGTAAATGGGGGGAGCAGAAATGCTCTCTCTTTTTTTGTGTAGATTGAATGTAAGAACCCCAGCCATTCATCCAATAAGGCTGGGGCACTTTCTTACCATAAAACCGGTTTAACCACCATGAACCACAGCATAGCCAATAATAAGACGATATAAATCCAGATCGATCGATTTAGTTTAGCAGCGAGTTCTTCTTTATTCTGGCCGTCTTCATGAAACTTCCTGAGGGTTGGTGAAAACGCGCGAGCAAGAAACAACAATGAACAAAACAGGATAATAAGTGTTGTAACAATCCATGGGGTACTCCAAGTCCATGGACCTGAGATAACGAGCAAGATCCCTGTAACAACCAGCACATGTCCTGCATGCTTCGCGAATCGGACGGCAAACCGAAATGTGTCCAAGTAAGCATTCATTTCAGCTTCTGTTGCCATCCTAAGTTTTTTAACAACCGGCAATAAAATAAAAAACGGTCCAATTGAGGCGATCACACTGAGAACATGTATGTAGATTATGATACGGTACAAATAATCCATCTTTTCTGCCTGTTAACCGATGACCGGGCGGAACTCATGCACCCAAACCTTCATGTGAGGAAGCCAAGGCATTCCCGGATGATAGGACAATATAGATTGTTTATATGCCTCTACTGTATTATAACCCTCCTGCCGGGCATGTTCATTTGTTAATTCGCCCAGAGATTGAGAGTACACTCGCTCTACAACGAATTTTTTTTTCCTTTAATATCATGATCTCGCCAACATCAGCATATCTTCCATTCCGGCGTGTCGCGGTTTTTTTACCTTCGATGACTTTGTTGACATCTTCCGCCATCGTTACGAGCTGGTCAATGGTACATGTCTTTGCCGGCAGCTCCTTGTTCGTCATAAAAAAACTCCCTTCAATACGTATCTAACTTAAATGTATCATACTTCGAAAAAGACTACGAAGATAGATATTTTGTCAGGGCATTTATCTTGCATATCACAATAGTAAGTGCTAAATAATGTAGAATAGAAACATAACGGAAAGTCTGAGTTGGAACTTAACAGAAGGAGGAACTTACATGCGCTTAAAAGGAAAGAAAATTGTCAGTCTAGTCCATCATGACTTCGAAGACCTGGAGCTTTGGTACCCCATTTTACGATTGCAAGAAGAGGGGGCGGTTGTTCACCTTGCTGGAGAGAAAGCGAAAGAGAAGTATGTCGGAAAATACGGGGTACCGGCCGAAGCTGATTTTGCTTATGGCGATATAAATGCCGAAGAATACGATGCTATTCTTGTTCCGGGCGGTTGGGCCCCTGATAAAATCAGACGCTTCCCGGAGGTTATTTCACTTGTACAACATATGGAAGAGAACAAGAAGCCGATCGGGCAAATTTGCCATGCGGGCTGGGTTTTAATTTCAGCAAAAGTATTACAAGGGAAGAAGGTGACAAGTACACCGGGCATAAAAGATGATATGGAAAATGCGGGTGCAACCTGGTTTGATGAGCCGGTTGTTGTGGATGGTCATCTTGTATCAAGCAGACGGCCGCCGGATCTGCCGGATTATTTACGAGAACTGATAAAGGTTATCGAACAAAAATAATAGACTCAAAAAACAGGTTAAGTCATTAAACGGACTTAACCTGTTTTTGTAAAATGCTATTGATGATATTGGTTTTGTATTTCTCAAACTGTTTTTCATAATACTTTTCAAGCACGCTGTCAATCTGAAAATCGTCTTTAAATTCAACCCATTTAGAATGCGATTTAAATTCGAACCAAGAAAGATGCAAATTTCCGGTTTTTTTGATAACTGAATTAATTAGTTTCGCATATTTCTTTTTCCCAGGACGATTGATAGTCCCGTCGATAAAATAAAGCACTTTAGCATCACGCTTTGGTTTTTGAACCGAATGAATATCGAACATTTTGGCTAAAGCGATAAAAATTTTTGCCGTACTTTCAGCATCACTCAGTGCTCTGTGGGAATTCGCGTTTTCGTCTATCTCTAGCGCCATTAGTGCTGAAGAAAGACTTGGTGTATTGAACGTCTTGAGCACACCATACATATATACTTCCTGGATATCCATAAAGCTAGCAGGAATAAAGATATCTGTATTGTTTCGAATGCAATCAACCTCAAAGAAACGATAATCTTCTTTGCCCCAAGAGACAAAAGTATAATCTTCCCCTAAAAAGGTAACAAAATCGCGATAACATTCATGAAAAGTCGGGGCGTCTTTGATCATATTTTCATTGATTTGTGTAAGTTTAATGGTGAAACGTGAAAGGGCACAGGAAGGTTTAATTAACGAGGAAAAAGTGTCTATCATTTCACCGTCTTTGTTTAATTTAACGGCGCCAATCTCAATTATCTCACTGGGCTTGTCCGTTTCATAATTGAAGCTGTTTCTCTCGACATCCACAATAATATAATTCATTATCATCACCTTTTTCTATATAAGTATAAATTATAACAGAAAAAGGTTAGTTTGTTTTGAAAAAAATAAGAATACCATCTAACAAATAAAGGAACATAGAATTTATCTAACATATTAAAAGGAGGATTTATTATGATCTATGAATTAAAGTTCGAGTTTCAGATGTGGAACAAGGACAAAAATGGTATCAAACATTTCTTCAGAGAGAGCCGGATTTTATTCCTCATGAAGGATTCATCGAATGGGAGCTAACACCAGACAGCTGGTTGCAAGTCGCAGAAGGAATGCCGGCAGAGGGGAGCGGCCCGTTGCGATTCGGTGTTACGGATATAGAAGCAGAAAGAGATAGAATGATAAAAGAATTACACATAGAAAGCTATGAAGTTTATTCAAGAGAAGAAGTTCCGGTCAAATGGGGTACGTCACCGATCCTTGGGGAAATCGAATTGGTTTTTTTGAATATATAAGTGAGACTGAAATGAATGAAAGAATAAAAACGATTTTAGGAGACGTTGAAAAAGATATATAAAAATGGTTACTATAATAAACGAAGAATTTTGATAGAATTTCAGATTATTGAACGAAACAGCTATCACTCTGATTCAATGCATATAAAGAAAACTCGCCAATCGGCGAGTTTTCTCTATTCTTTAGGCTGATTTGACTTGCCATTCCCTTGCCCCGGAGGCTGTTGCTTTTCCTTGTTCCGCGGAACACTGCTTTCGCCCATATTCCCGGCTCCCTCAGTGTCATTATCATCTTGACCATCATCCGGTGAATCATCATCAGGTGGATCATCATCTGGTTCTTCAGGCGGCCCGTCATCTGAGCCATCATCGTCATCATCATTCTTATTGCCATTGCCCTTATTTGGATCGTTCTTTTGATCAGGGGGTTTAACTTCGGGTTTATCCTCTTTTTCTTCTTCTTCTTTCGTTGCTTTAGGTGCTTCTACTCGCTTTGAAACGGGTTCACTTCTTTTCTTGACTGGCTTATTATTTTTTTGTGCGACCATAACCGGCTGATGCCCTTTTACATAATACTCACCGGAACTGGCGACAACACTGTCTGGCTTTTTGAAGTCCGCGGTGGCTACGTCCTTTGATGCGTATTCCATCAGGTTCTTAAATAAATATTTAGGAATTGTCTGGGACTCCTTTCCTAAATATTCTTTCTTGCCTTCCTCGGGATCATAACCAGCCCAGATGGCCACAGTGTAATTCGTCGTATACCCGGCCATCCAGCTATCTGGAACTCCTTCGGCAGGGATATTGTACGCGATCCGGTCTTTTTCCTCAAAGTTCGTCGATCCGGTTTTGCCGGCAATAGGAAGCGACGGTACATTGGCAAGACGTCCCGTGCCGTAGCTTTCTTTAAGAACGCTTTTTAGCATATCGGATACGATGAACGCTGTTGAATCCTTCATTACTTTCTTGGATTCTACTTGTTTTTCAAAAGCAGTCCCGTCTCTTAACACAATCTTTTTGACTGTGTGAGGCTTCGTATACGTACCGCCATTTCCAAAGGCACTGTAGGCGCCCGCAAGCTGCACCGTTGAAAAGCCATCACCAAAACCCCCGATTGCATATGCTTCATAGATTTGTTTAGGCAAAGGAATACCAAGGTTTACCGCGAAATTTCGCGCTTTATCAAGTCCCACTGCCTGTATCGTTTTCACAGCAGGAATATTCAATGAGCGGCCTAGTGCTTCGCGGATTGACATCGTCCCGTAATAGCGATTGGCTGCATTTTTTAAAGGGACTCCATTGGTATACTGATATTCTTCATCTTTAATAGGATGAGAGGATCCCCAATTCAAATATTCAACGGCTGGACCATAATCAAGAATCGGTTTAATTGTCGATCCGGGCTGGCGTTTTGAATCGACCGCGTAATTAAAACCGCGTGAGACCTTCGTATTCCGGCCGCCGCCGATGGCCCGGATTTCGCCGGTTTTTGTATCCAGCAGTGTAATGCCGGCCTGTAGTTTTTCACTTGGGTACTTAACGATTTCATCGGTATTCAGCATTTTGTAGACATATTCCTGAGCATCACGGTCAAGTGTCGTATGGATCTCCAATCCATCGGTATATACATTGTAATCGCCAATGCTTTCCACTTCTTCGATCACGGTATCGACGAAAGCGTCATACGGGCTCATATCCTTTTTTGTTTCCTTTTTCACAAGCCCTTGGGCAATCGGCACATTTTGAGCGGTTTCCATTTCGTCTTTACTGATAAAACCATGTTTATTCATAAGGTGGAGAACAACATCCCGTCTTTCTTTGCCCTGTTCTGGATTTTCGTAGGGATTATATCGGTTCGGGCTTTGCGGCAACCCTACGAGCATCGCTACCTCGTTTGTCTTTAAATCCTTCAAATCTTTTCCATAATAGACCTTGGAAGCTGTGGCAATACCGTTTGCACGTTCCGAAAAGAAAATTTTATTCACATACATTTCGAAAATTTCTTTTTTCGTATATTTTTGTTCAAGCTTGAAAGCTAGCCACATTTCCTGTACTTTTCGTTTCACCGTTTTATCTGCACTTAAATAGGAACGCTTTACCACCTGCTGTGTCAGTGTACTGGCACCCTGTGAACCAAATCCGTCCGTAAAGTTGGCAAGCACTGCTTTTCCGAGGCGAAGCGGATCGATTCCGTGATGCTCATAAAAACGGACATCCTCGGTTGCCAGCACAGCGTCTTCCACATGTTTCGGTATGTCCTCATAAGCGACAAAATCACGTTTTTCCAGTTCGACCCGTGTCAATAGCTCGCCATTCCCATAATAAATTTTTGAGGAAAGGGGATCCTTCAACAGCTTTTCATCCAGCTCGGGAGCATCACTGATAAAATAGGCAAACGTTGCCCCGGCGGCAATTATAGCGAGGATACTGAAGGCAACCAGGATAAAAGCAATCCGTTTGAAAAGTCCGCCTTTAGTGCTCTTCCGTTTTTTTTGAGCTCCTTTTTGTTTGCGGCGTTCCTCTCGCGTTGTATAGTTTTCAGCCATTTTTAATAGACCTGCCTTTCTTAAATATAACTAAACCTTGCAGTGAAGATTAGAATTAAGAATGCCCGTTTTCTGTGAATCAAGAGTAAAAGGAAAACTAAAGGTTATAGCTGAAAATCATGTGTAGAAGAAGTAATGGATATCCATGGTATTAATGAAAATCAAGGGGATTAAAACTAAGTGACGAAAAATGGGATATAGTGGGTCAAAAAAAGCTATTGTTCTAAAATAAATTCGATACTTCCTGTTGTATTACCTTCTTTCTGAGAGTGATCCGTATGATAATAAATATATTAGTAGTGGACCATACCCGAATTTACGGTTTGTAAAGCCTCTTTTTTAAAGAAACCTTGATTTGTGTATCATAGCAGAATTTCCAGATTACTTCCATTAATTTAGTTTTATTTTTTAAAAATTTCCTTGGTCTTAAAACGGCGATGCCAATAATCCATGTTAGAATTATTTTATATAGGTCATATCCGGAAAAGGAGCTTGCTGTCATGAACCAAATTTCGATTGCCTTACAAATGTATACCCTTCGAGACGAAAGTAACAAAGACTTCGTAGGAACTTTGGAAAAAGTGGCCGAACTGGGATTCCAGGGAGTGGAGTTTGCAGGGTACGGTGACTTTCATCCAGGTGAATTAAGGAAACGAATGGATGAGCTCGGTTTACGCTCTGCGTCCAGCCATGTTCCCATTCATGACCTGGCATATGATATTGAACAAGTCATCCATGATCAGCAAATATTGGGTAGCAACTATGTCGTTTGTCCTTATATTGAGGAGCGATCTGAAGCTGATTATGTCAGACTTATAAACACCTTAAATGCAGCAGGCGAGAAATGCCACAGGGCAGGAATTTCCCTCTGTTACCACAATCATGATTTCGAACTGGAACGTCTGAGCGACGGACGTACGGCATTGCAAATGATTTTAGAGGAAACCAACCCCGAATGGGTGAAGGCAGAATTTGATATTTATTGGCTGACCTTTGCCGGAGAAGATCCTGTGACATGGATGAACCAGTACAATGGAAGAACCCCAATCGTTCATTTGAAAGATATGACGACAGATGGTGAGCGGTTTTTTGCTGAATTAGGGACAGGGGGAGTCGACATTCATTCGGTTCTTGAACTGGGAGAAAGCTCCGGTGTAGACTGGTGGATTGTCGAGCAGGACGAATGTAGAAAAGACCCTTTTCTAAGTGTCAGCGAAAGCATGAATTTCTTTAAAAAAACATTGGGAATCAATCTAGGGCGGTTTAATGATGGCTAAGCTTAAATCAGTAAAAATCGATGGGGAAAGTATTTATATATTTAATAGTGCGATTTATATTTTTCAGTCAACGGCAGGATCCACTTTAGAACTGACTATGATTGTAAGCGAAATAGTTCTGAATAAATATGGCCAAGAGGAAAATTTAATACTAGAGATCGAACTCCAAGACGGAGGAGTGATAAACGCCATAATGCATCCGCAGAGGTTGCCGGACGTTTTGCCGCAACTACACTTATATTGTGAAATAGATGATATTGAAGAGTATGGAAATATAAACATCGTACATGAAAACGATTCTTTTCCAAAAATAGAGGAAGGCATCACGATACAGGACATCAGAAAAGTTGAAATGCCTGATGAAAAGTTGGTCTTAAAGTTAAAACTGCCAATCGACCAGGCTGAGTGGCTGCGTTCGCATAAAGCAACTCTAAATGAGATTCTTAAAGAAGCGATCTATGATTATTGGAGAAAACGGGAGGGAGAAGATACATAGTGTTCGCTCACAAGCGATGCAAAATGAATGCCCAAAAATTTCACCTTCTGATAGGCCCATTTTCATGGTAACATTAATTAATAATCAATTAATGAATGTTCACAACTTAAAAGTGTGGCAAAGAAAATGGAGATTACGTATGTCGGGTACATAAAAAACTCTCTCTTCTGCGGGAGTTTTTTTAATGCATGGATCCTGCACTACCACCAATTTTCAGTATTTGTTTATTTATGGAGGTACATAAATGGGGAAGTTTGGAAAAATAGTTTTAGGAATATCATTATCGGTGGGCGTTGCTCTTCCTCTCGCAGAAACGGAAGCAGCAGCTGCAGTACAGCCTGATATTACAGGCGAATTAGGGGTGGCAATTGACGCGACTACCGGTGAAATACTATACGATAAGAAGGCAAACCAGCAAGGGTATCCCGCGAGTATTACCAAAGTGTTAACGGCTATCGTATTAGATGAGAACATAAAAGCAGATGAAAAAATTACAGCATCAGCAACTGCGGTGAAACAAGATCCCAGTAACCAGGCATTTTTACTGAAAGAAGGAGAACAACTTTCTAAGGAAGATGCCTTAAATGCGATGATGATCAAAAGTTCAAATGATGTTACTTATGCGGTTGCGGAAAAAGTGGCGGGCAGCGTAGAAGACTTCGCTGTGTTAATGAATAAAAGGGCGAAGGAGATAGGAGCAGTAAACAGTCATTTTGTCACACCAAATGGTTTACACGATGACCGTCATGTAACTACACCATACGATATTGCTCTCATTACCAAAGAAGCGATGAATTATCCCACTGTGATTCAAGCAATGGGAACCAAGGAAGATGTCATTCAGACGAATCAACGTGAAGTGAGAATTGTGAATAGAAGTGAAATTCACGATAATCCACTGGCCCTAGGCGGAAAAACAGGGTTTACAAATAAAGCGCGAAACACACTTGTTGAAATCCTCCAGAAGGATGGAAAGACTGTCATTGCGGTTGTCATGAAAACCTCAAGAGCCGAAGAATATAACGATATAGCGATTATGGGGAATCATGCCTTTGACAAGCTGCTTGCAAAGCAGATTATCACGACCGATCAAGTTATGGATACGAAGGAAGTAGAAGGTCAAAAAGTATCTTTATTAGCTGCAGAAGATTTCGTGCTTACTTATGGAAAAGGTGAAAAACCTGAGTACGAAACAAAAATTGAAACAATTGATTTAAAACAAGGATTCAAAGCAGGGGACTTGATAGGTAATGTAAATATCTTAAAAGATGGCAAAGTCATAAAACTAATTCCTCTAAAATCTGATACGACGATTAATGTTGTCAAAAGTTCTAGTATGAACGATAAAGAAGATGAGTCGGGGAGTAAGATCGTTTTTATGGTACTCGTTGGATTCTGCTTCTTGTTAGCTGTGTATCCCAAAAAAAGAAACAGTAAATCTAGAAGAAGGTATTTGGGTTAGTGGCAAGAGGCTTGACTGTAATAATCCGATTTCTTGATAAGCATTATAAAAAGGTTAACTGGTTTATCACATTCTTGTGTGTCTTTGTTTTTTTCTTTTTCCGGAACTATATGACTGGCATATTGTTTTTACTTATAATCGTACATTCAGTGAAATATAGACAATCTATTAAGAAGGCCTTTCAAAGCATATCATTTAAGGCAAAGCTAGCCTATTTGTTTGGCTTCTTCTTCCTAATAAGTATTTTGACGGTGGTTATGATCAATTCGTTAACTTATTTAAATACCATAGGTGCGCCTTTATGGTTAGAATATGTGTATATTTTTATCATCATAAATGTTGCTACATTCGGCTATCTTTTTGTTATGAGATGGTTGATAAAAAGGAAGGCTATCTGAAGGATTTTCGAATCTATTCGGAAGTTCTGAACCATTCGGAAGGTTGTTCTGAAAATAAGTGACGAAAACTAAAGCCCAGGGGAATCCCTGGGCTTTAGTTTTGATAAGATCTGAGGCTCTATAGGATGTTACCAAATGACAGGTTGAAGAAGGGAAACTATATATTTTGTCAAAAAATAAAGGAAGACGGATAAAGATTGTGAATATACAATAAGGGATTTTATTTAAAGATTCAATGAAATTCACAGGATGAATTGTTGGAATCGTAAACATTCATTGATAATGTTTTTTTATAAATAGCCGAATAATTAGTGAAGGAAAAAAGTAATTGTGTAGAGAATCTAGTTAATGCATATTGATTATTTTGTCTAGCGTGAGTTATAGAATCGCTTAACCTAATAATAGGGAGGTTCCCATGGAGCAAAACAGGAAGAGCGCATTGCCTAAAGAATTAGAACCGTATCGGAATGAGATTGAAAAACACGTCAAACCTTTCATCAAGATAACAGGAAACAAAGAAGATACATCTTTATCACAAAGCAAGTTCGGCGGTGCGCCTTATTTGCCTAAAACAATGGACCATCCAAAAGATGAATCTGGCAAGGCAATGAAACTTTTAGCACAAATCAACTTCGAACAGGTGCCAACATTGCAGAGTTTCCCTCCAAAAGGTATTTTGCAATTTTACATATCCATAGATGATGATGGTTATGGTCTTGATTATGATCATCCGACAAAACAAAAGGATTACAGAATCATTTATCATCCGGAAATTCTTACTGATGATATGTTAGTTACCGATTTTTCCTATATGGACGATTTTGATGAAAATTATTTTCCATTAGAAGAAACGGCATTATCCTTTGAGCTTGATTATGAAACTGTATCGGTCGCTGACTATCGCTTTGTATATGTTGATATTGACCTAGAGCAAGTTATCGGTGAAGGGGAAGACGGAGAAATCACTCTTTGGGAATTATATGCTGATGAGCTATCAAATGAAGGCCATAAAATGGGTGGGTATGCTTTTTTTACCCAGGTTGACCCAAGGGAAGACGAAAAAAAGTATAGAAACCATACGATCACCCTTCTGCAAATTGATACGGACGACGATTTGAATATCATGCGGGGGTGGCGAACTTTTTCATTAAGGAAGAGGACCTGTTAAAATTGGATTTCTCTAATGTTCTCTACAACTGGGACTGTCATTAAATCATCTAGATGGTGCTGTTTTTCACTGGAATATTAGAATTAGTGTCGGGAGGTGGACAAGATGAAGATCAAGGGTTTTGGAGGCGTATTCTGGAGAACAAAAAATATTGAAGCTTTAAAAAAGTGGTATGTAGAGGTTTTAGGAATATCGATGGAGGCTGGTTGGAATGGTACCGTCATCAAGCCTCAACAGGACAATGAAACTATCTTTTCATTCTTTACAGAGGATAGCAGCTATTTTCCAAAAGAACAGGCAGTAATGCTTAACTTCCAGGTGGAAAATATGGAGGATTGTTTAGCTCATCTGCAAAAGATGGGAGTCCCGCTTGTTAAGGAGCCTGAAAATAGTCAATACGGTACATTTATTTGGATTTCAGATCCGGATGGCAGATGGATAGAAATATGGGAGAAGTGAAATATTTATCAAAAAATATTGAATATTCAGAATCCTATTCGTATAATATTATTATCATACCTAATCAGTAGTTTAGATTAATGGATAGCAAAAGGACAAGTTACATATTATTGGTACATCCTTTAGAGACATTCTATTTATTTTACAAGCCAATAAAATATTTAATTGAATGCTTTAAATACTTTAAGAATAACTACGACGACTCAAAATATAATAATTCAAACCGTATCAAGAGAATCTGTAATGGAAGAAGCAATCGCTCGTTAGTTAACTGCCTGCTAGTTTCTAAACAGATTCTTTTTTTATAGAGTTATTTTGAGAACGCTTACAAAATTATAATAAATTAATCCTAAAAAATAATATCGAAAGAAAGGGAGGGAAAAGTTGTGAATTTGTTTGAAGGATTAGAACGAAACGCACGAAATAATGGGGAAAAACCAGCAATTATTTTTAACGAAAGGGTGCATACATATGCAGAGTTCAATGAGGAAACGAATTGGATTGCAAATGCCTTAATTAACTATGGAGTGAAAAAAGGTGACAAGATTGCCATCATGATGAAAAATTCTAACCAATTCCCTTATGTTTATTATGGGATCTTGAAAGCTGGGGGGGTTGCGGTCCCAATTAACTTTCGGTTAACGGCTCATGAAGTAAGTTATATTTTAAATGATTCTGATACTACGATTGTATTTGCTGATGACGATCTTTCAGAGACGATTTATAAAGCATCTGAAGGAAACGAAAAGCTTCGATTGCAAATCATGATTGGTTCGGATAAAAAAGACCATCAATTACTATTATCTGAGTTTCGTAGTTCAATATCAGAAAACCCCGATATCGGTGTCTCAGAATCGGATGATGCTGAAATCCTTTATACATCCGGTACAACGGGCTTACCTAAAGGAGTAGTTCTTGATCATCATCGTATTCTCCACGTAGCTATCGGTACGATTATGACAATGAAGATGGGCCATGAAGATCAATTGCTGCATATCGCTCCATTATTTCATTCAGCCCAACTAAATTTATTTATGGTCTCGGGTACTTTACTCGGTTGTACACAAGTGGTGCATCAAGAGTTTAACCCTGTACAAACCTTAAAAGATATTAACCACTATAAGATAAGCCTGTTTTTTGCTGTTCCGACGATGTATAACTTTTTGCTTCAGGTTCCTAATAAGAATCAGTATAATTTATCGAGTGTGAAGCGATGCGGATACGGAGCAGCCCCTATGCCTGTTGCCTTGTTAACGCAAGCAATGGATCTGTTTGGGACCGATCAATTTTATAATATGTGCGGACTGACGGAAGGCGGTCCTGGAGGGGTCTTCTTAATGCCGGAAGATCATAAATCGAAGCTGGGAGCCAGCGGCAGGGCTTCCCATTTAACGGATGCAAGAGTAGTAAACGAAAATGGAGATGACGTGCAGCCAGGGGAGGTTGGCGAGTTTATTGTTCGTGGTGAAACCATCATGAAGGAATATTATAAAAAACCTGAAGAAACGAAAAAAGCCCTTAAAGACGGTTGGCTTTACACAGGTGACTTGGCCACGATCGATGAGGACAGATTTATTACGCTCGTGGACCGGAAAAAAGATATGATCATTTCTGGCGGGGAGAATGTTTACTCAACCGAAGTCGAACAGGTCCTTTATAAACATCCGGATATTTTAGAAGTAGCCGTCATCGGAATTCCCCATGAGGTTTGGGGAGAGACAGTAGCAGCTGTCATCGTACCGAAACCAGGGAAACAGGTAAATCTAGAAGAATTACAACAATTTTGCCGGCAAGAACTGGCCGGCTACAAAATTCCGAGAGTCTTCCATGAACAAGACCAACTACCCAGAAACGCATCTGGGAAAGTATTGAAGTATCAGTTGCGTGAGGGATATAAGGAAATACCTGCAAGGTAGAAAAACAAGTGCTAGAAAAAACTCATTTAAAATGTTTATTGAGGGTTTGTTTTTTACGTGTATGGAGTCTGAGTCAAAAGACATAAAGGTAGTTATGAGTATTCACAGCTACGGTAACATGGTAGAGATCATAGCTTTGAGCCCGGTTTCGATTATTCATACAGAAAGAGCGGAGATTCTATATGTACAAGGATTTCCGCTCTCTTTTTGATTGTAATAATTCTTGTTAAATGACTAATATAGGGAATTGGAGACAATAAATAAAAACAAGCCTAAATTTGGTTTGAATTCTAACTGTCACGCCACTCTCTACTCAGTGCACTTATAGATGTCTTCACGTTCTTTTTATCTTGAATAATCGGATATTTAGAATATTATGGAATTATTCACTTTGAACTTGTTACAAAAAAAGTTAAAGCGTAATTTCATGATGTTCCATTGGAAATCATTTACAAAACTAGAGCCGGTCATCCTTGATGATCGGCTCTGCTTTTAAGTATAGTATTTTTTTCTTGCTACATTATACCGCTTTTGGCATTTCTGAAACAATTCCTTTGGTTGACAGTTCAGCTTGTGTCTGTTCATCTGCAGGTCTATATCCTTTTTCTAGCAAATCTTTAATAAAAATTTTATTATAGACAAAAGAAAAAATAATTCCTGGGATCCATGCTCCGAATCCTAAAGTAAGAGCTCCGATTACAGCTGCAGTAATAAACATAATGGCAGCCCACTTTAAATCTCCTCTAATAAGAGCTGGAAAAAAACCGAAGAAAAAAGTGGTCCAACTGAACCCTACTTTTACTTCTTTTACTACACCTGCTTCGTTTTTTAATCTTGCTTTCATTGTTCTAAAACCTCCATGATATATAAATAATAACCAGCTAATTATACTATAAAATATAAACACCGTCTTAAAATAATGATAATTATTCAAAAAATCAATCATTATCTAGTAGTTTTTACTTAGGGAATTGATCCTGCATACATGTATAATTTGTTAACTACAAGTTCGTTTTTACTAATTAGAATCGATGGAAAGAGGCCGTTTCTATGATCCCGGCCGGAGTTAAATAATTCTCGTCTTTTTTGGTAAGAACGATGCTTACCATAGGATTTATAAAGGAGAAAATTATTTATTATTTGTTACTCTGTCAGGCCATTTTCTGTTCAATGCACTAATAAAAGTCTTCACGTTCTTTTTATCTTGCATAATCGGCGAATATACATAGGAAAGCGTTCTGTTAAAAGACTGATTTTTCAACGGAATTATAGAGAGATTCCCATGTTGTATGTCTCTTTCAATGACACTGCGCGAAAGGAGAGATAGCCCCATACCATTTATAATGGTTTCTTTAATTCCTTGATTGCTGCTTATGGTAAGAAATGATTTCACTTTCAAACCATTTGAACGAATGACGTGGTTAAGATATTCACGGGTACCTGATCCAACTTCTCTGGTTACCCATGCCTGATTCGTAAGGTCAGCAATCGTAACTTCATCTTTACAAGCAAGTTCATGATTGTTCGCGGAAACAATAAATAACTCATCTTCCATAAAAGCGTGGACGGAAAGCTCCTTTTCATTTGTTTGACCTTCAATTAAGCCGATATCGACTTGATACAACCGGACGGCTTGAACGATTTCTTCTGTATTTCCAATCACAACTTGAAGCTCAAGTTCAGGATAATCTTTCTGAAGGTCGTAAAGTAAAGAAGGCAAGATATACTCGCCGATTGTAAAACTGGCGCCTATCTTTAATTCTCCTTTTATGGAGTTATGATGCTCGAGAATGTCTTGTCTAGTCTGTTCGTAAATCGTGATCATTTGTTTTGCACGATCGTATAAAATCTCACCGGTGGGGGTGATTTTTAAGATTTTGGGAGAACGTACAAATAATTTAGTTTGGAATTCTTTTTCTAAATTTTTAATATGCAAACTTACACTCGGTTGGGACATGAGCAGAATTTCGGCTGTTTTTGTAAAGTTTTTCACTTCTGCCAAGGTCACAAATGTTTTTAACGCATCATAGTACAAAAGAATCCCGCCTTATTATTAGAAATCTTAATAGCTGTAATCATTTATATATATTTTACTAATGCTTAGTCTTCAGGTAAAGTTCTTATAGAAACTTTTTTAATCGCTTATATCTTTAAAACCGACTTGATTTATAAGAATAATAGAGATATAACATAATTAATGAATGTAAAGTTTATAGTCCTTTGTGAGGTGGATATCGTTGCAACTTCAGGTAATGAACAGTCCGTTTAATCAGGAGCAGGCAGAGCTCCTAAACCGCCTTCTGCCATCTTTGACAGAATCACAAAAAGTCTGGCTGAGCGGTTATCTGGCAGCAAGCCAGACTGCTTCCGTTATCGGAACACCGGAAGCGCCAGTGGCGGAACTTCCTGTCGCAAGCGCCGGGCCAACAATCTCAAAAGAAGTGACCATTCTTTACGGCTCACAGACAGGCAACTGCCAGGGGCTTGCGAAGAATGCAGGCAAGACGCTTGAGGGGCGCGGCTTTCAAGTAAACGTCTCGTCGATGAGTGATTTTAAGCCAAATAATTTGAAGAAAGTCCAAAATCTTCTTATTATTGTTAGCACACATGGAGAAGGAGACCCGCCCGATACCGCGCTGTCTTTCCATGAATTTCTTCATGGCAGACGGGCACCAAAGCTCGATGATCTCCGTTTTTCTGTTTTGTCGCTTGGAGATAGCTCATATGAGTTTTTCTGTCAGACGGGAAAGGAATTCGATCAGCGGCTGGAAGAGCTCGGCGGCACACGGCTTTATCCGCGCTTTGACTGCGACCTGGACTATGATGAGCCTGCGGCCGAATGGCTTGAAGGGGTTCTTGGAGGCTTAGGTGAAGCTCAGGGTGGAAATGCAGCTCCAGCTTCGGTCTCAGCACCTCAAGCTGGTGAATCGGTGTATTCCAGAACAAATCCGTTTAAAGCGGAAGTGCTTGAAAATATAGATTTAAACGGACGTGGCTCGAATAAGGAAACACGCCACCTCGAGCTATCGCTTGAAGGATCAGGGCTTACTTTTGAACCGGGTGACAGCCTTGGCATTTATCCGGAAAATGATCCGGCTCTTGTAGATATGCTTCTTGAGGAAATGAAATGGGATCCGGAAGAAATTGTGACGATCAATAAACAGGGAGACGTTCGTCCGTTGAAAGAGGCGCTCACCTCTCATTTTGAAATTACCGTTTTAACAAAACCGCTTATTGAGAAGGCGGCACAGCTTTCAGCGAATGAGGATTTACGGGAACTGTTATCACCAGGCAATGAAGAAATACTAAAAGCCTATCTTGATGGGCGCGATTTGCTTGATTTGGTCCGTGATTTCGGCCCTTGGGGTGTATCGGTGCAAGAGTTTATCTCTATTCTCCGGAAGATACCGGGCCGCCTTTATTCCATTGCAAGCAGCTTATCCGCCAATCCGGATGAAGTCCATTTGACGATCGGCTCCGTCCGCTACAATACACACGGTCGCGACCGAAATGGTGTTTGCTCGATTTTATGTGCAGAACGCCTGCAACCGGGGGATACGCTGCCGGTTTATATTCAAAATAACCAAAACTTTAAGCTGCCGCAGAATCCGGATACACCGATCATTATGGTCGGTCCGGGAACCGGGATTGCGCCGTTCCGCTCGTTTATGCAGGAACGTGAAGAAGCCGGAGCGGAAGGGAAATCATGGCTCTTCTTCGGTGACCAGCATTTCGTAACGGATTTCCTTTACCAGACAGAATGGCAGAATTGGATTAAAGATGGCGTGCTGACGAAAATGGATGTTGCATTTTCCCGGGATACGCAGGAAAAAGTATATGTGCAGCACCGCATGCTTGAACACAGCAAGGAATTGTTCGAGTGGCTTCAAGAAGGGGCGGCAGTATACATTTGCGGCGATGAGAAAAACATGGCGCACGACGTCCATCACACACTGCTTGAAATAATCGAAAAAGAAGGCGGCTTAAGCCGTGAAAAAGCGGAAGAATATATCGCTGAAATGCAGCAGCAAAAACGCTACCAGCGCGACGTATACTGATTTTTGGATTGAAAGGAGTTTTTCAACATGGCGAACCCAATTTTAAAAGCGCCGGATGGCCCGCCCAGCGACGTTGAGCGTATTAAAGAAGAAAGTAACTATCTACGCGGCACACTGAAGGAAGTGATGCTGGAACCGATCAGCGCCGGTATTCCAGACGATGACAATCGCCTGATGAAGCATCACGGTAGCTACTTGCAGGATGACCGGGATCTCCGTAATGAGCGGCAAAAGCAAAAGCTTGAGCCTGCGTATCAGTTCATGTTGCGCGTCCGTATGCCGGGCGGTGTAGCAAAAGCTGATCAATGGCTTGTCATGGACGAACTGGCCGAAAAATACGGCAACGGAACCTTAAAACTGACTACACGAGAAACATTTCAAATGCATGGCATTTTAAAATGGAATATGAAAAAAACGATCCAGGAAATCCATTCGTCCATGTTGGATACGATTGCAGCGTGCGGAGATGTAAACAGGAACGTTATGTGCGCATCAAATCCTGATCAATCTGAAATTCATTCCGAAGTATATGAATGGTCGAAACAGTTGAGCGATTATTTATTGCCGCGTACAAGGGCATATCACGAAATCTGGCTTGATGAGGAGAAAGTAGCCGGGACGCCGGAAGTGGAAGAAATCGAACCAATGTACGGACCGCTATACTTGCCGCGTAAATTTAAGATCGGGATCGCCGTACCGCCATCGAACGACATTGATGTCTTTTCACAGGACCTAGGCTTCATCGCTGTAGTGGAAAATGACAGGCTTGTCGGCTTTAACGTTGCAATCGGCGGCGGCATGGGGATGACACATGGCGACAAATCAACATACCCGCAGCTTTCCAAAGTAATCGGCTTCTGTACGCCGGATCAGATTCTTGAACTGGCTGAAAAAGTCATAACCATCCAGCGAGACTACGGAAACCGTTCAGAACGGAAAAACGCGCGGTTTAAGTACACAGTCGACCGGTTAGGTTTGGACGTGGTCAAAGCTGAACTGGAAAACCGCCTTGGTTGGAGCCTGCAAGAGGCAAAGCCGTTCCATTTTGACAGCAATGGCGACCGTTATGGCTGGGTGAAGGGCATTCAAGGCAAATGGCATTTCACTCTGTTTGTCGAAGGAGGCCGCGTTGCTGACTTTGATGACTTCAAGCTGAAGACTGCTTTGCGCGAAATCGCCAAGATCCATTCTGGTGAGTTCCGCCTGACAGCGAACCAAAACCTGATCATCTCCAATGTACCGAGCCAGAAAAAGAAAAAGATCAGCGAATTGATCGAACAATACGGCCTGTCCGATGGCAAAAATGTTTCTGCGCTCCGCCGCAGCTCCATGTCATGCGTCGCACTTCCGACATGCGGACTGGCGATGGCCGAAGCAGAACGCTATCTGCCGGTGTTGATGGATAAGATTGAGGCGATTGTTGATGAAAGCGGCCTTCGAAATGACGAAATCACCATCCGCATGACTGGCTGCCCGAACGGCTGTGCACGTCATGCACTCGGTGAGATTGGCTTTATCGGTAAAGCGCCTGGTAAATACAATATGTACCTAGGCGCAGCCTTTGACGGCAGCCGCCTAAACAAAATGTACCGTGAAAACATCGGGGAAGAAGAAATTTTGAACGAACTGCGCGTACTTCTACCGCGCTACGCAAAAGAACGCCAGGAAGGCGAGCACTTCGGTGATTTTGTCATCCGGGCAGAGGTTGTCGAAGCGACAACGGACGGCACGAATTTTCATGATTGATTGAGAAGCAACAGAGACAGGAACCTATTCCTGTCTCTTTTTATTTTTTCGTCTTAATGCAAGACACATTCCAGCTGATCTAACATATTGCGCATCGGAATAATAAAAGTGAACCATGGTTAAGAAAGAATCCGCAAATGTGGAAATACGATGCTATACTTCAATATTAAGCCAATACAATCGTATAAAGTGAATTTAAAGCTGGCACTGGAGGATAAAGAAAAGGCTTGTCCAGAATCTTCGAATGGACAAGCCTTAATATATACTGTGAAGCGTATCTATGAAGTTGATGTTGCATACTGGGTGGCTTCGTCATTTGTCCCTGATAATACCGGCCAGGCTCGATGATACAACCTTTGATTCAGGCTCACCGATACAACCTGCGATCTTAAGCTGGAATGGAAGCTCTAAATTGTAACGTGTTGGCTAGGCTCACCGATACAACCTTCTTTTAGGCTCGATGATACAACCCGCCTTACGACATGTAAAATATTTAACCTTGCTGTGCGGTTACACGGCGAGGTGTTTTGTTTATATTTGTATATTAACACTTAGAACGTGCGTTCGCAACAATAATATATTAAAAATATGGAAAACATTTCGACACTATTAGTCAAATATCGCTGCCTATCTGTGCCTTATCAAGTCCGTGGCGTGACGCTTAATGAAGTGAAGGAGCGTAATAGTCATTTAAAGTTATTTTTTTGCGTATAAACTAAATAATACGCAGATAATATAAACCCATAAGTTAAAAAGGAGGGACGCTTATGTCAACACCGAATAAAAAGAAGTCCGATTTCACACCTGAAATAAAAGGCGGACAAAAAGTAGTGAAGTCTGCACCGGATCTGGCTGGATTGGACGACAGGACTACTTTGGATGAAAACAGGTCAGGCAAGGATTTAATGAATGGAACTCCTGGACATAACGAGTAATAACCAAGGAACCGCTGAGATTAATCAGTGGTTTTTCTTTTCATTTAGGAATACAAATGGGACTCTCAAGGATGCAGAAACTTCAGTTACACCATCGAAAATAACGTTTGCAAAGTAGACGCAATTTTTCGGCTAAAAAACTTGTGCCATCTGGGCGCTATTCCGCTTTCTTTATAATACCAATGGCTTTAAACCTTCCCCGGCGTGGGCAATGCCACTATTTTCGATTTAGCCAGTTCTCTGCCTTATGACTAGACCGAGCGAAGGAATATAGCCACACGCTGATGCCAAGACACATGGGAGGATCCTTCAAAGCAGTAGAACATCTTGACCATAAAAAGTCTATTTTTTCACAAACAATGGTTTTCTTTTCGAAATCCTGCTATTCCTATGAAACAGGGAGTTCACTTCTCCGCCTAAAACTAAAGCAAACCCGGTAAAGTACAGCCAAAGCATCAGGACAATGACCGCTCCTAAACTTCCATAAGTGGAAGAGTAATGAGCATAATGATTAACATAAAAGGTAAAGCCCACAGTTATCATAAGCCAGACAACCGTGGCGGCAAATGCTCCCGGAATCACTTGTTTTAAGCGGTAAGCTCTATTAGGGGCAAAACGGTACAGAATACTGATAACTACTGCGATAACGACAACGGAAACAAGCCATCTTATTACATGCAGAAAAACAACTACTCCATCTGGAATAAATACTAGTTCGTATACCGCTGAAAAAATCAGATTGCCGAACACAGGGAGCAGCAATGCTACAAGAAAAGCAAAAATCAAGCAAAAGGTAAGCAGAATCGAAATGCATTTCGTTTTTATGAAACCCCTTGTTTCCTCGACATCAAAGGCAATATTCATAGAATGCATAAAGGCATCCATTCCACTCGAGGCAGACCAAATCGTTCCGACAATGCCAAAAGTAAGCAAGCCTTCATTTTGTTTGCTGAATATCTCCAAAATATTGTCATGAATGACAGTCGCTGTTTCTGAAGGAAGAAAGGTATTGAGAATCTCCAGTGCCCGCGATGGTTCTATCGACAAATATGGGAGTATGGAAAGTAACAGAATCAACAGAGGAAAGAGGGCGAGCAAATAATAATAGGCCTGTTCTGAAGCCAAACCTGTTGCTCTGTCTCTTTTTAGTTTCTTGTTCAGCTCTATTCCAAAGGAAATGAGATTCATCTGTTTCACATCCGTATTACATATTTTTCAACTTAGATCATTTTCACCAATGTCCTTATCAATCACTAATCACCTTGACTGCTACTCAGCCCTAGTCTTCCCCGTTTATTAGAGATTATATTAGACAGCCTTTTGTTAGAGAACAAGAATTAGAGGATGTTATTAAAACTAGATCAACCGTTTATGATATACCCTTGAAATCTATGGAAATGACGGGAGGAATAATGATTACAATTTACGATATATATGAGATATGTATATCCATTTAATAGTTAATATTTAGGCTAAATTCCTAGTTTTGCCATTTTGAATGATGGGTATCTAACACACATACCTTAATTGAGGAGATGGTAACGATGACAAGAGTTAAAAACGTGACACCTTATGTATTCTTTGGAGTCGGAATTGCCGGCATTACATTTTTGACTAAGGGCAGCCATAAAGAAAAAATCATAACCACATTTCATACTCTTAAGGAGCGAGCAGTGAACTATAGACACAAGAAAAAACAGGACGCATGCCAAGATGTATGGATAAAAGCGAGTCATCCGGATCCATATGATATCGAAGATTCCCGTATGGTGGATGAAGGGGGAATATACTACGTTCATTACTATAATAAAAAAATGCATGGATAGTGAAAAACTCATCCGGTTGGCCATCATGTAACTAACTGGAATCCTGATTATTTTTAAAGTATAAAGAACAATGAGATGGACCATACTGTTTGTACGCTTCAGTAAATTTGGTCAAGTGAAGTTCGTGATTAATTTGAAGGAGGCAGTAAGTATGAATACCAAAAGCAAAGTGATCGGCACAATTGCACTGGGAGCAACCGCATACTTCATGCGAAATAAAGAATCACGTGAAAAAGTGGTGAAGGGAATACAGTCCTATAAAAAGCCGGAAACGATTGGGAAAGTCCAGTCCAGGGTTCAAACCCTTGTTTCGCCAGAGACAGTTGATAAGGTAAAGGACGGAGTGCAAACTTATATAAAACCCGAAACAGTAGATAAAATAAAGAACAGTGTCCAATCGTATGTAAAGCCGGAGACGGTTGATAAAATCAAGAATGGCGTACAATCATTCATCACGTCGAAAACGAATAGTGATTCCAAAGATCAGGATTCATCGTTGGAAACCAGCGAGAGCATGCAAGACAATACAAAATCTCATTAGGGATTAAACCCGCCAAAAAACCAGGATATGATCATTCGTCAAAAGAAGAATGATGAGCTAAGTTTTAGGATCAGAGTACTCGAAAGAAACTAAGTGGATGCATTTCGATGTGTCCGCTTTTTATTTTGGATTCCATTACGGTGCCAATATCTGAACTGTGTTCTTAAAAATCATTTGTAATAAAGGAATGCCACGTTGAATAGGATGTAAAGGGTTGTACTGTAAGCAAGGTGGTGGTTTTTAACCATTTGTTTTCCTGCACATCCTTTAAGGAACTATCCTGCACTACCTCTTCGATTTTATTCTTTACAAATTAATCTGGAAAGGGGCAGAGTAAATGGCATTTCTTTGGATGTTGATTGTTGGCGGGGTTATTGGATGGCTTGGCGGTTTGATCATTGGGCGTGATGTACCGGGCGGAATCATTGGCAATATCGTTGCTGGTTTTGTTGGGGCCTGGCTCGGTTCAGTACTATTGGGATCTTTCGGACCTGTCATTGGCGGATTTTATATTATCCCGGCATTAATCGGTGCAATCATTGTCGTTTTTCTAGTCAGTTTGGTCTTGCGAAGCATAAGGCGATAATCTGAAATGGATCTAAACACGGACTTATTCCTCCTTTAGTAAACGAATAACCATTTGGGGGGAGCCGGCAGTAGAGAATTTATCAGAATTCTGGTACTGACAGGTTTCCCATTTAGTCATCTTGTTGCATATGAATTTCAAACAAAGCTTTAAGTAACCGGCACTCTGCCATTACCGGGAAACATGCATCGCCTTAACCTAAACTGAGTGGAGGTATTCAGGTATGGAGAAGAAAGTAGTTGGCGTATTTAACGATGTGGATGAGGTAATCCGTTCCATTAATGATTTGAAAGAGCAGGGCTATACTTCCGATGACATTTCACTGATTAGCAAGAACAGAAAGGAAAATGAATATATCGCGGAGGAAACAGACACGAAAATGGAAAAAGCCGGAGTCACGGGCGCGGCAGCTGGTGGATTTATCGGTGCTGCCGTAGGACTGCTCGCTGGCATCGGTGCTTTTGCCATCCCGGGGATAGGTCCAATTATTGCGGCCGGGCCTATCCTTTCCACTCTTGGAGGAGCGACAGCCGGTGCAGGTGTCGGCCGCCTAATTGGAGCATTAATCGGCTTGGGTTTATCTGAAAAAGAAGCAAACGAATACGTAGAGAATATAAAAGAAGGTAAAATTCTCTTACTCGTAAATCGAGACGAGAATAAGCAGCCAGGAATTCAGATAACCCTCCGCCCCAATAAGGCATTAAATACCTCTGAAAATGTCAGGGAAGAAACAGTCAGGCAGGGTAAGAACTTTGAATCTTGATAAACCGAAACTGTAGGTTGAATAATGCTTAGCAGAGGGAGTCTTAAAAGGCCAAGGATCATGGCTTTAAAGAGACACCTCTTTTTTATTTACAGATAATTTGAACGGTAAGAAGTCTTTTATTTTATGGCTTCTATTCTTATTTATTTTCTTATTTAATTGGTGCTTTTCCATTTCCTCAATGATTGTCGTTATATTTTTAGTAACACTGAGCACGAACTTGCATCTGATCACATTCCGCTTGCTTTATAATTTCCTGCACGATTAGCTATAATATAGGATAGCAATATGTAAAGAATGTGATTTAGGAAAGGGTTCGGTTTATGAAAAAAGTTATAGTAGTCGGGGCGGGTATTCTCGGAGCATCGACAGCCTATCAGTTGGCGAAAATGGGTGCTGAGGTTCTGATTATAGATCGCAATGATAAAGGGCAGGCAACAGCTGCAGCTGCAGGGATTATTTGCCCATGGATATCGCAGCGGCGCAACCAGGCCTGGTATCAGCTGGCAAAGGCAGGAGCACGCTATTACCCGGGACTGATTAAAGAGCTTGAAAGCGAAGGGGAGACAAATACGGGTTATGCTCAGGTAGGTGCTCTCAGTATCCACACTGACATGGAAAAAATGAAAAATCTAGAAGAACGTGTACAAAAACGAAAACCGGACGCATCGGAAATCGGTGATATTTCCCGGCTTGATGAAAAGGAAACCCGAAAGCACTTCCCGCCGCTCGCTGAAGGGTATCATTCGGTTCATATTGGCGGAGCCGCCCGTGTCGATGGCCGTGCGCTGCGTGATGCGTTAAAGAGATCTGCACAAAGAAACGGGGCAACCCTTTTAACCGGGGATGCTGCACTGCAATTTAATTCGAACCGGGTAACAGGTGTAACGGTCGGTGATGAAACCCATTCGGCTGACAAAGTAATCGTTTGTGCGGGTGCCTGGGCCAATCAAATATTGAAGTCTTTAGGCGTTAATTTCCAAGTAAGCTTTCAAAAAGGACAAATCGTGCAGGTGCAGCTTCCTGATGCAGCTGACACACACAAGTGGCCGGTGGTCATCCCGCCTTCGGATAAATATCTTTTGGCTTTTAACGACCAGAGGGTATTAATCGGTTCAACCAACGAAGATGATATAGACGGTTACGATGTACGGGTAACAGCGCGGGGAGTGCAGGAACTCCTCAACAAAGGCTTGGAAATGGCTCCGGGTTTAGCGGATAGCACTTTTTTGGAAACAAGAGTCGGTTTTCGACCCTTCACCCCTGGTTCTTTGCCGGTGATCGGTTCTCTGCCCGGCTGGGATGACATTATAGTCGCAAACGGGCTCGGGGCATCCGGGTTGACGATGGGACCATATATCGGGAACCAGTTGGCAAAGCTGGCACTCGACATGGATTTGGATATAGACCTCAATGATTATGATATTCAAAAAGCAATCGGGGACAATTGATCCCCCATTGCTTTTTGTTTTTATTATATGTTTGTATTTGATAAAGCAAGCTCGTCCTCAGGCAGTGCCTTCGTTTTTCCGTCATCATTCAGCACATCACGCCATGTATGTCTTGGTTCATAACCAAGAATCTGTTTGGCCTTATCGTATGACATAAGAGTCTGATGGCCTTCGATAGGTGTCTTTAAAGTGACATTCGGGAAAAATCTGTCTACCAGCTCCTTGCTGGTCTCAGGAAAAATGGTATCCGGGGCCGTAATATGGAAAATTTCGAATCCCAAATCATCCTTTTCTATGGCAAGAAGACAGGCTCTGGCTGCATCCCGGACATCGCAATAGGCCCATGCATTTTTCTTTTGAGCGTCTCTTTGTCCTTCTTCACTCCAATGCATGATCGGAATTTTTTCATATTCATCCGGCTCATACATATTGGCAAACCGCAGCGCAACGACTTGGGTGTTTGCCATCTTGTTAAACATTTGTGACAGGTTTTCAGTCAACCGTTTTGCCATAGCATAGGAAGATTTGACGATTGTCGGATGTTCTTCGTCCACCGGCAGGTAGCTAAGTTCTTCCGGCTTGAACGGATAGCCGAGAACCGTTTCACTTGATGCCCATACAAGCTTAGGGATTTGAAGATCTTTGCAGGCTTCAAGGATGTTGAAATTAACGATCATATTGTTTTCAAATATTGCCTGGGATGTATTCCGTACATCTGTAGGGATATTCCCCAGGTGGACAACTGCGTCGCTTCCTTTTAAAAGCTGAACGACCTGGCCATAATCACGCAATTCGGCCTGGATAAAATTTTGGGCGCGAGATTCCTCCCGCAATTTTCTATCCGATGCTGTGACCTCATGACCGGCTTCCAGGATGGTCCTGACCGTCCATCGCCCGATTTTACCTGCTGCTCCCGTTACCACTACTTTCACGATTTACCGCTCCTTTATCATGTTTTACCAATTAGGGTACGCCTTCTGAGAATTGCCCGGATAAATGAGCACAAAATCCTCACAGCCAGTCGCACCTAATATCCTTGTTAGATTTCCCGTTTGTTAATTTTTTATGGGAGGAGACAGAATACCAAATAATGGTGGTTAACCTTATGTTTGGCCAAAAAAGTTTGATGTTGTGGAGAAATCATAATTAACTTTGTGTCAATAATACTTTGCAATAATTGAAGGATAAACTGTGGTAAAATGATATACAAATAATCATGCTGTAGACAATCGAGGTAAGTAATGAAGATTTATCGGTTGAAAAAAGATTATAAACATCTTTTCAAAAAAGGAGCAATATTCTTTCTCGTTTCACATTCTGAATTTATTGGAGTCAAAGAGTTTGTCCTCCAATCTCAAGATCTGAAAGTAAAGCTGAATGTAAATGAGGAAGAACTAGAGAGTTATTTTTTTGAATCAAAAGAATTTATTTATACAGGAGAGTAAATGATGAGAGAATTAATTCAAGATTGTTTTATTGATACCCTGGGCATGCCGCCAAGTGACGAACAAATCGAAACTGTTATCAAGAATATGCCCGAAGAATTAGTCAACTTAGCCGAGCAATCGGGAGAAAACGATAGCGAAGTTAGAGATAAAGTGTACGTATGGCTGAATGAAAACATTAATGACTTTCTATAAAAGCCTTTGTTCTTATTAATTTTATATCTTATTTTTCATTATAATTAGTATTGCAAAAGAAACTTTCACTGATTCATTCAACCTAAACTATATAGCTAAAAGGGACGATAAGACATTTAGTAATATGATAATAATTAGTTTAATGAGGTGCATTTATGGCTAACGCGGCAGGTCGAAAAAGGCTAAAGGTTGAAGGGGAAAACGGCAGTATTGAACTGACGAGTTATGATAAAGGACACGTATACATAGGTTACTACAATTTGGTTGTATTAGGCGAGGTTAAAAACGGTTATATACGCACTACCCATATGCTTTATGAATTATTAAATGTATCCAAATCATCGTTAAAGCTTGGAAAGGAAGAGTTACAGAGGATAGAGAGTTTTATAGAAACTCTAAATTCCGATAAATCGTTAATCACATCCAATCAGGCATTTGAGGCAGCTTTAGAAGCAAGGCAACCATTTAAAGGTGCGGTGGTCTGTATTCTTCGCATCGAGCGATATGATGACAGTGGAGACCCTTATTATATGTATCAATTGTATAAAGATGGTCATGGATATGGAGAATTGACGAGTGAATCACTGATCATGCGCAACCTTATGCAATTAATACCTGCCCTTGGCAACCTTCAGTTAATCGATGTGGTAAAACTAAAGGGCAACAATGTAAAGCCGTTTGAAACATGGACAGAAGTATTAGATTTTGAAGAATAATAAAGGGCCGGCGGATGCCGCTCTTGCGGAGCAATCACTGATCTGGCCCCATCTTTCCGGCTCGCGGTTTATTATATATTGATATAGAATAGTACAGAAAACCCCTTGGGCCGGATCAACCCTTGGGGCTCTTCTTTATTATTAGGCTGTAATGTGCATTAACTTTAGTGTCCTTAACTAAGATATTGATCTTTCTGATTTTTTCACGATAAAATGCCGGAATATTTATGGCTTCTGATTCGGGCCGTTTAGATCTAAAATAATTTTGCCAGACCATTCTTGGCCACTTGGTGTACCGACCCTTATGTCAACTTCATTAGGCCAGGAAGGGTGCAGCCTTGGTTGACCTCCAGGATAATTCCCCGCTTGTTGCCCTGCTCGGTAACCATCCCGATAACCTGCCCGATAACCATCCCGATACCCTTGTCTATAGCCTTGTCTATAACCCTGTCGGTATCCTTGCTGATACCCTGGTTGTTGCCCGGGATACTGTCCTGCTTGTTGCCTGTTAAGTTCCTCTGCTGTTATTTCTGTCTGCATATCATGTTCCTGACTTATTGGATTAACCGGCACATGATAGTACTGATTTTCATTATCCATATAATCACCACCTCATGCATGGTATGCTGTTTGGTAATCATTGAGCCTTTCCAAGCGATAAAAATTACAGAACCATCATCGTGTATGAAAAAATCAGTACATAGTTACTTAATTGGACGGTTTAGATAAAGACGAACTAATAGACATAGTATCCACTGAACAAAAACAAAACCCCTTCCTGATAAACATTCTAGATCTTTTAAAGAGGAACAGTCTTTCACCTGGACGCACTTCTATCCTGTGCATTGTACTCCATTGATTAACATTTTTGAATTGAATTTCTTCTTTCTGCAAATAATACAAATTGGTTAGGAAAAATAAACAATAAAGGAATGGAATCAAAAGTGGAACAAAATATGGGAATACATGAGAATATGAGCAACTTTGAAGGTAAGTTCAATCTAGATAAAACTGGATTTGATCCTAAGATGCCAGGTCACACAAGCCATCATGACATGATACTTAGGCAGGAGCCGAGAACAGTAAAGAAGATTGGAGCAGGTATAAGCCTGCCATATGAAACAAGAGAAGAAATGGCTTTACATCTTGATGATCACCAATGTGCATTAAATGTTGCCCTTCATCAGTATAATAAACATCACTGGTTGACAGAAGGGGCAGAGGCATTTTTAAGTTTACACGAACTTCTGAATGAACACAGAGAAAAAACAAATGAACATATCGATATGGTAGGGGAGCGTGTAGCACGTTTAGGTGGTGTCCCAACAGCGCATCCTATTACACAGCATGAACTTTCTTATATTAAGCATGAAGTGGAAGGACGCTATACGATGCGGGATTTCCTTCGGAACGATTTAGAACATGAGTTGAAAATTCAACAAATGTTAAGAAAAACGATTGAGCGAGCAACAGAATTAAAAGACTTTGGAACTGCGGAGATTCTACAGGAAGTGTTAACAGACCGTGAAGATTTAGGATACCATTTATATAGTAACCTTGAAGATGATTCTTTAGTTCGTGGCATGACCCACTTAGTGGATAATCACGAGGACATTGCTGGAGATCGCCCCATGGATCCTAAAAGTAAGTTACAGTAAAAATAATAAGAGGTTAGAAAGACCGAAAAAATTTGAGGATGTAAGAAGTTTTGTGTAAATGGTTAAACTTACCATTAAGGAGATGATCATTTATGCAAAACGAAACAAACTGGTTGGCTAAAGAATTAGCGAAAGATTGTCGGACAGTGGAAGACATTCAGGAAAAGTTGAAGGATCTGTTCAAAAATACCATTCAACATGTATTTGAAGCTGAGATTGACGATCACCTTGGCTACAAGAAGCATGATAACGAAGGTGACCATTCCGGAAACAACCGAAATGGATATAGCGAAAAAAAAGTTAAAACCAAGTTTGGAAATACAGAGTTAAAAGTGCCGAGAGACAGAAAAGGCAAATTTGAACCACAGATTATCAAGAAGTATGAAACTACATCGAACGGACTGGAAGACCAAATTATAGGCCTTTATGCAAAAGGCATGTCGACCAGAGACATTGAAGACCACATGCAGGATCTCTATGGAATAGAAGTCTCGCCTTCCATGGTCAGTAAGGTAACCGATAAAATCATGCCCCTTATTGTGGAATGGCAATCACGTCCCTTGGATCGGGTCTATCCGATCGTCTTTTTGGATGCCATCCACTTCAAAGTACGGAAAGAAAATCGGATGGTAAGCAAGGCTGCCTACAGTGTTTTAGGAATCAATCTGTCTGGCCACAAAGAGATTTTGGGCATTTGGATTGGAGAAAATGAGAGTGCGAGTTTCTGGCTGGGAGTCTGTAATGATTTGAAAAACAGAGGGATACTGGATATCCTGATTGCCTGTAAGGACGGGCTTTCTGGCTTCTCTGAGGCTATCAGCACAGTCTTTCCGCAGACCGATATCCAGTTATGCATCATTCACCAAATCCGTAATTCTATGAAGTATGTTTCATATAAGGAACAAAAAGCCATTATGACAGACTTGAAGAAAATCTATCAGGCCCTCACTCTGGAAGAGGCTGAACTGGAGTTCTCCAACTTCAAGGAGAAATGGGTCAAAAAGCACCCAATCATCATCAAATCATGAGAAAGAAACTGGCTGGAATTGACCGCCTATTTTAGTTACCCTGCCGAAATCAGAAGGCTCATTTATACCACAAATACGATTGAAGGCTATCACCGTCAGCTCAGGAAAGTCACCAAGACAAAGACAGCCTATCCAACGGATGATTCCCTCAGGAAGATTATTTATCTGGCTACTATGGAAATCTCAAAGAAATGGACGATCCCTGTAAGAGGATGGAAGAATGTATATCACAACTGGCCATTTATTATGGGGATAGATTGGAAGCTGAGCTTTCAGCCTGACCGAAGTGTTGTTCCGGCTTGACATGGAGCCTCTGCGGGCAGGATTTCTGGCGATTGCGCGATACCTTCTAAAAGAAAGGCATCACCCGGCTCAGAGCCTATCATACCCGCAACTCCATATAAAGCCTTTACATATAACGAAGTGAAAACCCCATTTACACAAAAAGATTTATACTCCCCAATCGAACCCACCAGAGACGACACGCGCCTCTCACGCGGTTTTGAAGTTAGAGGAAATGTGTTATTTCTAGTTTTTTAAGGGTTTTTTTTGCTGTAAAATCCCTGTTTATAGGCGTTTCACCTGTCTTGAATCAACGTTTCAAGGCTCTTTTCACTTTTGTGGAAAGGGTCTTTTTTATATCTGAAAAATACTTTTGGTCACATTTTGATCAGATTTGACCACATATCATAACTCAATGTACTTCTGAGATTTTTTTGCTGTTTACTCATTAAGTGTATCTGCTACATGAGTATAAATGTTCATCGTCAATTGTATATCAGAATGTCCTAGCCGCTCCTGAACCTCTAGATATTTTAATCTATAAATAATTATAATAGACTATGATATAGTTATAATTGAGACAGAAATGGTGTGTTCCTAGGTCACGCCTGGCTTTTTGTGACACCTAAGCAGGAGCGCCTACATCGTTTTTGCAAATAAAGGGGATAAGGAAGGTTATGATGAGCAGCATACAGAAAAAAACAGACGTTATCTTAATTGGTGGCGGAGTCATGAGCGCGACTTTGGGATCATTACTGAAAGAGTTAGCACCGGAATGGGAAATCAAAGTGTTTGAGAAGCTCGCAAACGCAGGAGAAGAAAGCTCTAACGAATGGAATAATGCAGGTACGGGTCATTCTGCACTGTGCGAGCTTAACTATACATCCGAAAAGTCTGACGGATCTATAGATATTAGCAAAGCTATTAAAATTAATGAACAGTTCCAAGTTTCAATGCAGTTTTGGACTTATCTTGTAAACAGTAAGCTGATTAATAATCCGCAAGACTTTATCATGCCATTACCTCATATGAGTATGGTACAAGGGGAAAAAAATGTAGCTTTTTTAAAGAGACGTTTTGAAGCGCTTTTAAACAATCCTCTGTTTAAAGGTATGGAATTTTCCGATAACCCAGAAAAACTAATGGAATGGATTCCGCTTATTATGGAAGACCGTACATCGAATGAACCTATAGCGGCAACAAAAATCGACTCTGGTACAGACGTTAACTTTGGTGCTTTAACACGCATGATGTTTGACCACTTAAAGAATAAAAACGTCGATATCAAATACAAGCAGAGTGTCGATAATATTAAACGTACTAGCGATGGCTCATGGGAATTAAAAGTGCGTAATGTCGATAACGGTAGCGTAGAACGCCATACTGCGAAATTCGTCTTTATTGGAGGCGGGGGCGGAAGCCTGCATTTACTACAAAAATCTGGTATTCCTGAAGGGAAACATATTGGCGGATTTCCAGTAAGCGGAATATTTATGGTATGTAATAATCCAGAAGTTGTAGCGCAGCATCATGCAAAAGTATACGGCAAAGCTAAGGTTGGAGCTCCTCCAATGTCTGTTCCGCATCTTGATACAAGATATATCGACAATAAAAAATCGTTACTATTTGGACCGTTTGCCGGCTTCTCACCAAAGTTCTTAAAAACAGGTTCAATGTTCGATTTAGTAACTTCCGTAAAACCGAATAATGTCCTAACTATGTTGGCGGCAGGCGCAAAAGAGATGTCTTTGACAAAATACCTGATCCAGCAAGTTATGTTATCGAAAGAACAGCGCATGGAAGAGTTACGAGAGTTTATCCCGAACGCCAAGCTTGAGGATTGGGATTTAGTAGCAGCTGGCCAACGTGTACAAGTTATCAAAGATACTGCTGAGGGCGGCAAAGGAACGCTTCAATTTGGTACCGAAGTTATTACTGCAGCCGATGGCTCGATTGCAGCATTACTAGGTGCTTCTCCAGGTGCTTCTACTGCTGTTCACGTTATGCTTGAGATAATTAAAAAATGCTTCCCGCAACATTTGAAAGAGTGGGAACCAAAAATCAAAGAAATGATTCCTTCTTATGGCGTGTCACTAATGGAAAATCCAGAGCTTCTGCACGAAATTCATACTTCAACAGCAGAGACGCTTGGTCTAAGCAAAAAAGAGCTAGTCTATAGTTAATTCTTTGGATGTAGAAACAAAGGTATTTAATGAAAACGTTTAAGCAACATTTTTTATCAATGGATTGAAGGTTCTTTTTTTCAAAATTCGCAGTTAGAGAGGCTACGGTGAACCGTATCATAAGTGTTCGTTGGTGCTCCAACCGAGGTGCGAATTTAAACACTGGATTCTTATTATAACAAGATGAAGCGAAGACCCTCACTCTTACCAGTGGGGTCTTTTTCGTTGTACAAATCAACATGGAACAACTTTCAAAGTTGGTTGGAGTTTATACCAGCTGCCAGTGAAGATTTAGCAAGGGAAGTATGTGAAAAGAAATATACTCACGTAAATGACTTTTATGTAATTAAATATGCTGTAGAGGTTGAAATTCAGGGTTCAGTTAAAACAAAATAGTAAAATATAATAAAAACCCTCTTTTAAATTAAGATACCTAAATATTATCTTGAATTACCAAATATTACATAAGATAATAAGTATGTATGTGCAATGAGTTAATTTAAGGAGGAATTATAAATGTCTATAGTATTATTTTGGATTGGCTTTGTGGGTATACCTATTTTCTTGGTCTTAGCATTCTTAGATTATCGCAAAAAGTCAGGGAAGATGAAACGAAACTTGTATTTAGCTGGAGCTAGTTTTATATTGTTTTTAATTGGTATAGCTATGACTCCTGAAGCTAAAGTAGAAACTCAAACAGCATCATCAGAAGTAAGTCAGGAAGAAGCTGATCAACTTAACGAAGATATAGAAGCTAAAGAAACTGAACTTAGTGAAATAGAAACCAAGGTAAAAGATAATCAAGAAGCTTATGATGCAGCTATGGCAATTGTAAATGATAAAGAAAACGCTGAAAAGGAATTAACCGATTTAAATAGCGCCGTTGATTCCAAGAAAGGTGAAATTACAGATTTAAACAATGACATTAAAGCAAAAGAAAAAGAATTAGCTTTATTAACGGGCAAAGTGCAACAAAAGAAAGAGGCTCCAAAATCATTGAGTGCTGGCAAATTCACTGTTGGTACTGATATACCAGCCGGACGTTACAAAGTCACATCGAACGGTGGATCTGGGAACTTCTTTATTAATGAAGGAATGGATGCAAACGTAATTATTGGTGGTGGATTTGGCTTAAAAGAATATATTACTCATTTAAATGATGGTGATGCTATTGACATTAACTTCCCTGCCAAATTTACACCTATAGAGTAGTTTATATCGTGGTGTGGTAATTGACGTTGCTGCACCACAAATATTAAATCATCAAGAAGGAATTAAAGCCGAAAGAGATTAATACTATAATCAACAATCTTTTGGAGGATGATGCAAGATGAAAAAGATTCTAACTTTAATTGCTGCTTTGAACCCCGATTTTCGAGATTTTATTGTTAGAATTAAAAACGACATGACTAGTAAGGAAATAAAGAAAGAAAAATACGATAAGGTTTTTGAACAGAAAAGCTATATAAGTTCAACTAAAGATTTTCCTGAATTGCACTTGATTCCATCCTTAATACACAGTCGGTCAATGACTGTCTAGGATTTATATTCTTCATAAAAGCCTGGACGTTCTTCCTAATTACTTGTTTTTTCTGCATTAAAAATAGCGCCCTATAAATAATTTAGTGGACTACAAGTGAAAAGCTTACACAGTCTCATAAAACGGTCTAAAACGGTTTCCCTATTTTTAACACAAAAACCGTGTAGTGCTTCAATGGATTCAATCGTATCGTGATTTCTAATTATCGTTGTCACATCAATATTTTTGGCGGGACCGTGTGGGAATCGAACCCACCAGAGACGACACGCGCCTCTCACGCGGTTTTGAAGACCGAGGAGCGCACCAGCTACCCTTCCGGCCCCGTACTGTAATCAGACTTTCCTATTATATAAGCGAGAAAAACAAATATCAACATGCACGCTCGAAAAACGTTGTTCTCATGCTTTATGGTTGAGTACTGGCAAGTATAAGATGTACTCCCGACAATTCCCTTGTAAAGGAAATCTATCAAGCCTATAATAAATGTAACTATTAAACATATTATATTGGGGTGAACGCCGTGCTGAGCGGATGGTTTTTGTGGTTTATCCTATTTTGGATAGTCGTATTGATTTCCCTGTTTGCCATTGGCGGCTTTTTCATGTTCAGGAAGTTTCTGAAGCGGCTTCCTAAGGAAGATGGGAAATCCGATATGGACTGGGAAGAATATTATGTAGGGAAAACCAGGCATTTATGGAAAGCGGACCAGAAGGAACTGCTGGAAGATCTGGTGGAGCCTGTTCCAGAATTGTTTCGGGATATTGCCCGCCAGAAAATTGCCGGTAAGATTGGTGAACTGGCCGTGGAGGAAAAGGTATCTGCAATCACGGAGGATTTAGTCATCAGGGGCTATATTTTGGCAACTCCGAAACGTGACCATAAGTTTTTGCGAAAAAAGCTTAACGAAAGACAAGTAAATATGACACCGTATGAGCATCTTTTTAGTTAAGTTTAAACAAGCAGGCAGATCAGAAAAATGATCTGTCTTTTTTTATAACAATTCTTGGAACATATGTACGGAGTCTTATTGAAAGAGTTATAATACTTAATAGAGATGATAGAGCGGAGTGATGGAAATGAAGTTTATTCATACGGCCGATTGGCATTTAGGAAAAATCGTCCACGGTGTACATATGACGGAGGACCAGAGGCATGCTCTCATACAATTTATTAAAATCGTAGAGGAAGAGAAGCCGGATGCGGTTGTTATTGCCGGAGATTTATATGATCGATCTGTTCCGCCGACCGAAGCAGTTGAATTACTTGATGAAATATTATATACGATAAATGTAGAGATGAAGACGCCGGTTGTGGCGATTTCGGGAAATCACGACAGTGCCGAACGCTTATCCTTCGGTTCTTCCTGGTACCGGCACAGCCACTTATATATGCAGGGGAAACTGGACAACGGCTTTGAGCCGGTGCATATCAATGGCGTTAACTTTTATTTAGTACCATATACAGAGCCTGGTGTCGTTCGCCAGCTTCTTGAAGATGACAGCATTCATTCCCACCAGGATGCAATGAAAGCCATTGCCGGAAAGATTGAAAAAACCCTGAACCATAATGAGCCGAATGTATTTGTCGGACATGCCTTTGTAATTGGAGGGAAAACGTCCGATTCAGAGAGAGCTCTATCTGTAGGAGGATCGGGAGTTGTTTCGCATGATTGCTTCGATGCTTTCAATTACACGGCTCTCGGGCATTTGCATAGTCCTGATGCGATTAAAAGCCCAACCGTTTATTATTCGGGCTCCCTTTTGAAATATTCATTTTCAGAGGCGAAGCAAAAGAAATCGATTTCGATTGTGGATATGAAGGCGGATGGAAGTTTCGATGTTTCCTACCGCTCACTATCCCCTAAACAGGATATGCGTGAAATCGAAGGCTTCATGGAAGAGCTGCTGGATCCGGGGTTCTACCAGTCTCAAAGTATAGAAGATTACTTAAAGATCACACTGATGGATGAGGGCTCGTTGATCGATCCAATCAACCGTTTACGTCAGGTGTATCCGAATGTTCTTCATCTGGAACGGAAATGGGATCTTATCGACCTCAAACGAAAACAGTCTTTTTCGTCTATCAAGGATGAAAAGAAGTCCGAGCTGGACCTTTTTGAAACGTTTTATAAGGAAATGACAGAAAGAGAGTTTGATAGGCCAAAGCGTGATGTCATGACCTCGGTTATTGAGGCTGTCAAAAAGGAGGAAGCTGTGAAATGAGACCTCTTATATTGACGATGCAGGCTTTCGGGCCCTATGCAGGGAAAGAAACGATCGATTTTACGGCATTGGGCAACCGGACGATGTTTGTAATCTCCGGTAAGACCGGCTCGGGAAAAACGACGATTTTCGATGGCATCAGCTTTGCGATTTACGGGAAAGCAAGTGGAGAAGACCGCAACGGACAGGAACTCCGAAGCCAGTTTGCAGACGATGACCTTTCTACAGAAGTAACGCTTGAATTTGCCTTGCGCGGAAAAACCTATTCGATTTGGCGGGCTCCTCAGCAGGAAAGAAAGAAAAAGACTGGTGAAGGTTACGTCATGGTGACTTCTAAAGCTGAGCTATATGAAATTGATGCTGCCGGAGAGAAAAAGCTACTTGGTGCCAATGTCCGGGAAGTCGACGAGAAAATAAAAACAATCATGCAGATCGATGCCAACCAGTTCCGACAAATCCTGATGATACCGCAGGGTGAATTCAGAAAGCTGCTCACTTCGGAAAGCAAGGATAAAGAACAAATTTTGCAGAAGCTATTCCATACGGAATTGTATAAAAGAATCGAAGAAAAGTTAAAACAAGAAGCGGCCGAACTCCGTAAACTCAGCGAGAAAAGCAGAAACGACCGAATCCATCTGATGAAGGAAATACAGGCGGGAGACAATGAGGAACTGATTACTGCCATTAATGCTGATGAACCCAATGAACTATTAGTGCTCCCATTACTGGCAGAAGAAATTCAGCGCAGTGAGGAGAAAATCACTGGCCTAGAAGCGGAAATGAAACAAAAACAAGTGGCAAGAGATCAAGTGCAAGCAGAAGTCTTCAAAGCGGAAGAACTGCTGAAGCGCTTTGCTGAACGGGAGAACTTGAAGCGGGAAAAGGCAGCGCTGGAAGAGAAGAAAACAGAAATTGATCAATACAAATCACAGATTTCCCTTGCTCAGAAGGCAAGGGTGCTGGAAAAGCAGGAACAATTATACTTGAGAGTCGGCAAACAGGTTAAACTGGTAACGGGCGAACTCGAAGAATTGAAGGGTAAAGCAGCTGCTTTGGCAACAGAAAGGGCACAGAACGAAAAGAGCTATGAAGCGGAACTTTCTAAGGCACCCCAGCGGGAGCAAGCACTATCCGAAATTCACCGCCTGCAACAGCTGAGTGAAGCGGTTCAGACCTTTTCAACAGTAAACGAAAAGACAACACTGTTAGAAAGACAATGGAAGGAAAGCAGCCAAAAGAGAGAACTTACGGAAGCCAATCTTGCCGAAATGGAAAAAGAGGCTGAGCGGCTACTGCTTGAGAAGAACAATAGTGAGAAAGCAGCTGTTTTATATGCGGAAAAAGAAAGAAAATTGGAAAAAAACGAAGAACTATTAAATAAATTAAGTAAGATAAATGCAACGAATCAAGAAATGCTTAGACTGCAAGAAACGGTGAAGGAAAAGCAGAAGCGTCTTGAGGCCGCCAAGCAAAGATTCTCAATCGAAAAAGAAAAGATGGAGCAGCTCGAATTGGACTGGCGGAAGAGTCAGGCAGGGATGCTTGCAGTAACGCTTGAACATGGGCAACCATGCCCGGTTTGCGGCTCGCATGAGCATACATCTCCGGCGCACCCTCCCGTTGATATGCCGAGTGAAGAGGCATTAAACAAGCAAAAAACTGCCCTTACTGCGACTGAAACAGATAAAGGAAGTGCAGAATCTCAATATTATCAGGCTGAATCCCAATATAACACTGTAAAAAAGGTGTTTACAGAAAAAATCGAAGAAATTCAGGGCATCCTTAGAGACTTTGATATTTCCAGGATTCATGATTACCAAGACAACCACAAACAGCAACAAGCCGATCTGGCACGAGAATTATCTGATTTAAAGTCAAAAAAAGAATCCCTTGCCGAGCTAGATGAAAAGCTGAGCGTCTTAAAAAAAAAATCTTCAACAGCCAAGTCTTCACTGGAAACCTTGAAAAAAGCCGAAGATACCGTGAAGGCACAGTTCATTGAGAAAAACGCCAGGCTTTCTGGCTTGAAAGAATCAATCCCTGAAGAAATCCGTACGCAAGAGGCCTACCAGCTTGTGTTAAAAAAAGCAATGGCAGCCCATCAAAAGCTGCAGACTGCTCTGGAGGAATCCCAAGCGCAGCTTCAGAAATTCAAGGAAGCAGAGTCAGCTGTTTTGGCTAATCAACAGTCAATCGTAAACCAGCTGGAGAAGCTGAACGAAGAGCTGGAAAAAGAGCGAAACAACTTCAAAGAAGAGATGGAAAAACAAGGGTTTGAGTCGTATGGTGCTTACACTTCATCCAAGAAAAGTGAGAGTGAAATCAACTCGCTTGAAAAATATATCAATGAGTACGAACAGAAATTTCATAGCGTGACTGGGCTGTATCATGATCTTGAATTAAGATTAAACGGGGTCGAAAAGCCGGATTTAGAGGGGCTGCAAAACAAGTTCCTGCTAGTCGATAGTGAATTGGAAGGTGTCCGAAAGCTTCAACACCAGTTAATCACTGCGAAGAGTAAAAATGTAGAAATCGCGGACAAGATTGAAAACATCATCGAAGAACAAAAATCGCTTGATGAGAAATATGCGATGATCGGACACCTGCATGAAATTTCAAAAGGGCAGAACCCGTTCAGGATCACATTCGAGCGGTATGTCCTGGCCGCATTTCTTGATGACATTTTAAAGGAAGCCAATACAAGGCTGCTTAAAATGACAGGCGGGCGCTATCAGCTTCTGCGAAAAATCGACCCGACCCGAATGAATATTCAAAGCGGCTTGGAACTGTCTGTTTACGACCAGTATACCGGACAGGAACGCCATGTGAAGACCCTGTCAGGAGGAGAGAGCTTTAAGGCTGCTCTCGCTCTGGCGCTCGGGCTTGCGGATGTAGTCCAACAATATGCAGGCGGCATTTCGCTTGAAACGATGTTCATTGATGAAGGATTTGGGACGCTCGATCCCGAATCCCTGGACAACGCAATTGAAGCGTTAATGGATATCCAAAGCAGCGGAAGGCTCGTTGGGATCATCTCCCACGTACCGGAGCTGAAGGAACGGATTGATGCCCGGCTTGAAGTTATTTCGACTCAAAAAGGAAGCTCGACTGAATTTCAATTTTTCGGTGCGTAAAGCGGAAGTTCAATTGTTCCTCAAACCTGTGTTCAAGGTGCTATAATCAATTTCATAGCAATTATAATAGATAAAGAGAGGGATTCGTGATGACAGTGAAAAGGATTGGGATTGATGCTGGTGGTTCGCTTATTAAGTTGGCTTATTTTGAAGAAGAAAAGCTACATGTGAAAACTTATTCCTATCATGATTTGTCATCGCTTATCAAGTGGCTCTCGATTATTGCCCCAGAAGCTAGAATTTGTATCACCGGAGGAAAAAGCGGGCGCGTTCAGGAAAAACTGACTTTGCCTGCTAAAGTAATCGATGAATTTGAAGCAACTGTGGAAGGGGCAGCTTTTCTGCTGAAGCAGGAGGCTAAACAATCAGTGGACCGCTGCATTGTTGTAAATGTCGGAACCGGTACCTCGCTCCATTTACTTACAGAGAATTCTTCCGAAAGGATTATTGGAACCGGGGTTGGAGGCGGGACATTTCTTGGCTTGGCTTATTTACTGTCGGGCGAAGATGATTTCAGAGAGGTCGTTTCCCTTGCAGAAAAGGGCAGCCGTTCGGAAATGGATCTGCAGGTGAAAGACATCTATGCACCACTAGAACCTCCCATTCCCGGACACTTTACAGCAAGCAACTTCGGAAAAGCTTCAGGCTTAAGCAGTGCAAAGAAAGAAGATGCAATTGCCGCTTTAACCGGGATGATAGCCCAAACAATTATGCTGTTAGCGGTACAGGCAGCGGGTATTCATCAAGTAAAGGATATTGTTTATATCGGCGGAACGGTGGCTGGCAATAAGCCGATACAACTCATGCTATCAGATGCTACAACAGCTTTCGGCTGCCAGCCACTTTTTCTGGAAAAAGGGGAATACAGCGGGGCTATCGGAGCGCTTCTATTTCAGTGAAAAAGGATGTCCGTGATGAAAAAGCATTTTACAATCGGAATGGCCGGGCATATTGACCATGGGAAGACGTCGCTTACAAAAGCGCTGACCAATGTAGATACCGACCGCCTAAAAGAAGAAAAGGAACGGCAAATATCGATTGAATTGGGATTTGCACCTCTTTATGAAAATGAAGAGTTGCAGGTTTCGGTCATCGATGTCCCGGGACATGAACGATTTATTCGGCAAATGATCGCAGGAGTGGCGGGGATTGATTTAGTTGTACTTGTGGTTGCCGCTGACGAAGGGGTTATGCCACAAACGAAGGAACACTTGGAGATCTTGGACTTTTTAGGTATCAAAAGAGGGATTGTTGCGATTTCGAAAAGTGACAAGGTGGAAGCGGACTTCCTTGACTTGGTCAAGGAAGAGATTGTGCTTGAGCTCGAAGAAAGCATCTTTAAAGATTCCCCGGTAATTATGGTGGACAGTTTATCGAAAAAAGGGATAGAAGAGTTGAGACAGCTTATCCTGGCAGAACTGGGAACCCTGGAATCCAGGGATACCAAAGGGCCGTTCAGGCTACCAATCGATCAGGTGTTTACTGTGAAAGGGCAGGGAACTGTTATCCGCGGAACCGTCTATGAAGGGTCCGTGGAAGAGGGGCAGTCTTTGCTCATACTTCCCAAAAACCTTGGGACGAAAGCCCGACAGCTGCAGGTCCATCATAAGCCTGCTATTCGTGCTTTCGCAGGCCAGAGAGCAGCGGTCAATCTCTCCGGAGTCGCAAAAGAAGATATCGAACGCGGAGATGTCCTGGTATCTTCCGAGCAGTTCATCGTCACTAAAACTTTGGATGTTTCGTTAAGAACAACCGGTGACCTGGAGCATATTGTCAAACAAAGAATGCCGATTAAATGCCATATTGGCACTTCCGAGGTAATGGGGCGGATTGTCTTTTTTGACAGAAATGAAATGGGTTCAGAAAATGGAGAGATTCTCTGTCAGCTTCGGCTAGAAGAAGAAATCGTTACAAAGAGGGGCGACCGTTTTATCCTGCGCCGTCCAAGCCCGCAGGAAACGATAGGCGGCGGCTGGGTCATTGATCCAAAGGGAGATAAATACCGGTTTGGCATGAAGACGATTGAAGAATTGGCCAGGAAAAAAGAAGGCAACCCGGAGGAGCGGATCATTTCAGCTTTGATGGAATCAAAAGGCTTGTCCGTTAATGAGTTAATGACGCGCACGTCCCTCCCCGAAGAAGAAATCATTCAGGTATTGGATCAGAGTGAATTCAACGAATATGGACAGGGACAATACACGACCAAGCGGGTAATCGATAACCTTACTGAAGAAGTGTATGATCGATTGAAGGAGTACGAGCAGGCGAATCCAATGAGGAAGGGCCTCAACAAAGCAGAGGTCATCCAAGGGCTTCAAGCTGTTTCCCCAAAAGCACTGCTTGAATTTGTGTTAACCCTTGGTGAAGAAAAAGACATTTGGAAAAGAGACGGCCAATTTTTCTTCACCGCTGACTTTGCACCCCATATTCCGAAAAATTGGAGCAAACGGGTGGAAGGTATGTTAGAGGCAATAAAGCAGGATAGCTTGCAGGTACGCTATCTGGAAAATTATCTCCAAGATGCTGGCATTCCAGAAACCATCCGTCCGGAATTAACCCGCTTTCTTCATGGGGAAAATTGGATAGTACCACTGGATGATAAATTCTATCTTTCCGTTGATATTTTCACGGAAGCAGTAAATAGGCTCAAGGAACACACAGGAACTTCCTTTGAAGTAGCAGACGCTAAAGAGATTCTTGGCCTATCGCGGAAATATATGATTCCTTTCCTAGAAAGGCTGGACAGCGAAAAGCTTACCCGACGCGAAGGAAACAACAGAATATGGCTATAAAAAAATCCGTTTGAGTCGCTCAAACGGATTTTTCTCTTTATAATACGTATATTGTTTTTTCTCGTTTTTCCGTTACAGCACCGACGATTGCTGCATTCGACATACCGGCTTCATGCAGGTTGGCGATAAATTCGTTAGCTTCGTTCTCAGGGATGCTTACAAGCAAACCACCGGAAGTAATCGCATCACATAGAACTAACTGTTCTTCCAAAGGCATGCTCTTTGGATACAACACATTACCGGCTAGCCAGGAATGGTTTGACTTTGAACCGCCTGGGATAATTCCTTCGGCCGCAAGTTTATGGGCACCTTCCAATACAGGGACTTTATCGCTGAAAATCTCGAAGCTCACTTCGCTGCCGCCTGCCATTTCACTGGCATGTCCCAATAAACCGAATCCGGTTACATCGGTCACAGCATGAGGATGGAAAGGCTTTAACGTTTCGGCCGAAAGCTTATTCAACATGGCCATTGTTTCGGTAACGGCTTTCTCCTGCTCAGGATTGACGGCATTTCGCTTAATCCCAGTAGTCAGGATCCCGACACCGATCGGCTTAGTCAGTACTAACAGGTCACCTGGCTTGGAGCCGATATTTTTCCAAATCTTGTCTGGATGCACAATCCCGGTAACCGATAAACCAAACTTCGGTTCCTGGTCATCGATGGAATGGCCGCCCGCAGTGATAGCGCCTGCTTCTGCCACTTTATCCTGCGCACCCTTGAGGATTTCGGCGAGCATTTCGCCCCCGAGTTTTTTGATTGGATAGCCGACGATATTCAGCACCGTTTTAGGCTCACCGCCCATGGCATAGACATCACTCAGAGAATTTGCAGCGGCGATCTGGCCGAACATATACGGATCATCGACAATCGGCGTAAAAAAGTCCACCGTCTGAATGAGGGCGATTTCATCTGTCAGTTTATAAACTCCTGCATCGTCTGATGTTTCGTTGCCTACAATCAGCTCAGGAATTGGATTTTGTTTTGGTAAAAGACGCAAAACTTGCGCCAGGTCCTCGGGACCAATTTTGCAGCCTCAACCAGCTTTGGTTGACATGGCTGTAAGCCGGATCTTTTCATGTTCTGTCATCAGTTCATCCACCTCCATCTTTCCTAGTATAATTCATTATTTCATTTATACGCTATGGATAAGCTCCGATTTTTGTTAAAGAAATTATTTATATTAAAATGACTTGCATGGAGGTGTCTGGTATGGAATATGAGGTGCAAATGGGCAATAGAAAAAGGATGATAACGGTCATCCTTTTTAACAGTGAATGATGATTTCCTTTTGGGAAGAAAAAACGGCGTCTTTTTTGGATATCCTAATCTCTAAAATATTATTGCTGAAGACTGCAGTGATTTTTTTACTGCTGATGGAAAAGGGAAAGGGAACCGTACGTTCGGTAGGTTTTTCATCTGAATCAGCCTTAGTTTTAACATAGGCAGTGATAACCAGTTGCTTGCCATTCGCTTTTATCTTTATTTTTTTAGGTTTCTTTTCGTCAAACAAAGCTTCCACGATGTATTCTTCATTGCACTCAAATATATCCACTCTATAGGTGTATTGATCGAGTAAATTCGTATTTGGGTCAAGGAAATACTTTTCCATCATTTTGTCAAATTGGCCCGCCTTCACATTGTTGTCATCGCGATGATCCTTCGACATTGCCATTCCTCCACGTACCTTTGCTTCATTCTATGTATTTCCTGCCATTTCGTGAAAAATGATATAATAGGTAAATCAAAATATAGGAGGGACCTCTGTGGTTCAACAGCTTTTACGACTGATCCCGCCGGTACATGAACTGCAGAAGCATGACCGGTTTTTGGATTTGATAAAAAATGACGGCTATGATGAAAAAACGCTGACGGCCATTTTAAAAGAAACACTGCAAGAGGTACGGCAGCTCATACAAAAAGAGGAATGGAAAGAGGCGGAACCGGGTACAGCTGGTTTTGTGATGAGCCTGTTTGATAATGTCCATCGAACGATTGATGAGAAATATTCTTATCGACTAAACAGGGTGATTAACGCGACGGGTACCGTCATACATACTAATCTGGGCCGTTCCCGGTTAAGCGAGGCAGCGATCCAGCATGTAGTGGATGTCGCCAGAAATTATTCCAATCTCGAATATAAGCTGGAAGAAGGGGAGAGGGGTTCACGGCATAGCCATATCGAAAGCTGGATTATGGAAATTACCGGAGCTGAAGCGGCGATGGTCGTGAATAACAATGCGGCGGCTGTGTTTCTCGTTCTCCGAGCTCTTGCTAACCAAAAAGAAGTGATTGTATCCCGCGGCCAGCTGGTGGAAATCGGCGGATCTTTTCGAGTTTCATCAATCATGGAAGAAAGTGGGGCCAGCCTTGTTGAAGTCGGTACGACCAATAAAACGCATTTGCCTGACTATGAGCAAGCGATTACCGATGAGACAGCTATTTTGATGAAAGTGCATACGTCCAACTTTAAAATGATCGGCTTTACCGAAACGGTGGAAGCACCGGAGTTGATAGATTTAGCAGCCAAGCATGACCATGTCCTTTTCTATGAAGATCTTGGCAGCGGAGTGTTATACGACCTTGAAAAAGAGGGGATAGGGGAAGAGCCCATCGTAAAAGCGGTTGTGGAAACCGGGGCAGACTTAGTCACATTCAGTGGTGATAAGTTGCTCGGCGGGCCACAGGCAGGGATCATCGCTGGTAAAAAGAAATATATCGACATCCTGAAAAAGCATCAACTGGCAAGAGTACTGCGCGTTGATAAAATGACGCTTGCCGCACTTGAGGCTACTCTAGCAGATTATATGAAGGGGCAAACAGCGGCAGACAACATTCCAACGATCAGGGATATCATGCAGAGTGAGGATGTATTGCGGAAGAAAGCCAATCTTTTCGAAAAGCTTGTAAAAGAGAGCGAACGTGGTTTTACGACAGCAATGGTCCAAGAAACAAGCGCTATTGGCGGTGGTACGATGCCAGGGGTGGAAATTCCGACATATGCCGTTTCGATTAGGCAAGAGCTTATATCCGCAAATGAACTCCATGAGAAACTGCGGATGGCGAATCCGCCAGTGATTACAAGGATCAAGCAGGATGAGCTTTTGTTTGATATGAGAACAGTAACGAGCGAGGAAATTTATGAAATGGCAACGGTTTTACAGAAGATAAACTTGTAATTGGAGCAGAAAGTCCTATCATAGGACTCCTGCTTTTTTTTACATATCGTGACTGCTGTTATGTTTTTGGCGGCTGTGGTTGCGGTTTTTTACTTTTTTGGATCCGCTTAGCGGTTCAGGCTGTCCGGAATGTGGTACCTTGCCGGCATTGTTGCGTATATCCTTCGCATCGTTTTTATTCAATCTGATCCCCTCCATTACCCAAAGAAGCATCATTCAAACTGTAAGCACGTATTGGCTTACATTAGTAAGATGCCTAAGATCGACTCTTTATATTCTGGTTGGGGTTGGTGGTGGTACATAAAATTATGTGAGATGTAAATCCTAACAAAACAATCATCATTAAGGAGTTGAGCATCATGCCATACCACAAAAACAAACAGCAGGCATTTCAAGCCGTGCAACAAGGCGTAAAGGAAGCGGTTGATGTGTATTCGGACATCGAACGTGATGACGCTGACTATGGAGGCCAACTATCCCATTTAAAACAGGAAGTTAACGAAGCCTTCCAGCAAATCGAAAATGCCCTTGAAAATGCTTCTGAGCATCAGCGGGTACAATTAGAGGAATATTTAAAGGGGCTTAAGAACATCTTAAAAGACTCTGAATGATTTCACTTCAATACAAAGAGGGAGTTGTGAATGATAACTCCCTTTAAGTGATACTTTTATTTCCATACGGTCATTCGCTCAGCAAGGGTAGAAGTGTGAAATTCTAACTGAGTCCCGTCAGGATCAAGAAAATAAACGGATGAACCGATACCTCTCTTTTCAGGACCACGGATTATCCGAATACCATTATTTTGTAAATGACCCGCAGCTTGATCGAACTCAGACTCGGCAATGAAAAATGCTACATGATCTACACCCAGGCTGTCGCTCTGCTCTGCTTTTTCATGCCTCTCCAAAAGACAAACCCAAGCATCACCCCATTCAAGATAAGCATCTTTATTGCCTTTATGGACAATGTTCATTCCAAGTATTCCACCGTAAAAGTCCAGAGATTTCTCCAAGGATGAGACATTAATGGTCACATGGCTAAACCCTTTCATGTTCATAATTACCTCCGCAAAATAAAAAGATTTGAGTTCATTATATCAATAAATATAATGGCGAAAATTAAAAAGGCGGCCTTGATATTCAAGACCAGCCTAGATTTATTATTGGTTTTTCTTGCGTTTTTTATTGTTTTGTTTCTGCTCTTCTGTCAGGGGCTCGTTGGAAAACTCCTCATTGTATCCGGCGCCAATCCCCTGGGCTTTTGCTGCATTCATGCCCGGAATCACATGGTTCGCTTTACGTTTTGCCATCATCCAACACCTCCACACTTAGCTTGTGAGCAGGGAAGTATATTTATACAATCAATTTGTGGCAATTCCCGACTATCATATATAATAGGAAATATAGAAAGCTTAGTGAAGAGGGGAAGTCAATTGAATTCTATAGATCAACAACTGTATGCGTACATAGTGGAAAACACAAAATATATTACCGAGGAATGGTTTCGTCAGAGGAAGGAACTATCCGGCCCATTTTATAATAAAAATACCAACCCTGTCATAGAAGAAGAGTTAAGTTCACAGCATGCTTTGACGATAAAGACTCTTGCCAGCGCTTTTCTGGAAGATAGCGATGCATTTGGTAATTACCTGGAGAAATGGGCGAATACCGTTGCTCAGAGCAGAGTCGAAAACCAAATTCCCATCCATGAGGTTTTAGAGGCTCTGAGTAAAACAAGGCAAACCATATGGGAGTATATTGAGACATTTATTTTTGAAAACAACGAAATGGTGACGACAGGGAAGATTACCAGTTGGAGTGCTACATATAACTCTGCTTTTGATCAACTGAATTATATGTTTTCTAAGAAATATAATGACATTACCTACAGCAGGCTAATGGACCAACAAACATTAATCAATGAATTGGGTTCGCCGCTGATCCCTATTTTAGAAGGAATAGCGGTTCTACCTTTGGTCGGAGACATTGATACAAAGCGGGCAAGGTCCATCCTTGAGATCACACCGCAAAAATGTGTGGAAAGCAAAATAAACAAACTTTTTATCGATGTATCAGCTGTACCAATCATTGACATGATGGTAGCGAGTGAATTATTCAAGTTGACCGAAGTACTCGGTTTATTAGGAATCAAAACCTATATTTCCGGAGTCCGTCCGGAAGTAGCACAAACCGCTATCCAATTAGGCTTGGACTTCAGCGGTCTCCCGACGTTTAGTTCAATGAAGCAGGCATTGGCAAAGATCGGTGTTAAGAAATCGACTATTTGATTGTGTCAATGTCACTGCCATTCCATAACTACTAAACCCGACCTTTAGCTTTAGGAAAAGTCGGGTTTGTTTCTTATTGTCTAAAAATGCCTCTGACGGGATTCGAACCCGCACTCACAAATGTTAAGCATAGGCTAGGGGAGAACACGCTTCCCTACGGATTTTCACCGGCAGGATTTTCACCTGCCTCAGCTTATTTGCTTTCGGTGCTTCTGAAACGCTTACCTTGCGACCCGGTGCTACAATGTTTTCCGGCGCTCTTCCCTTCTAGAGCTACAGAGGCGTTTATAAAATTATATGTATTCATAATGGTAATATCAACGTTTTATTAGACGATTACTATTTTAAAACAAATAAAAACTCCTTCTCAAGCGAAGGAGTAGATGTATGTTTAGCTTACTTTTCTTTTTCTTTATTCGATTCTATAAACCTTTTCATTTTTTCTTCATCTGACAAATTCTCTGATCCAGATGCTTTATCTTTCTCTTCTGCTTTAGAGAGCGTAGCTATATTCTCCTGGGCATCAGCAATCCGCGTTAGCTGTTTTACGATCTCTTTATCATTGGCCATATTAATTCTCCTTTTCCCCCATCTATTTAAAAAATGATTTCTCATTATATTGCTATTAGCTATTATATTATATAAGATTCTCTGATTTACAACAACTGACAATGTGAGTTTGATATATAAAAGTTCTTCTTGATATTATGGACTGTAATCATCCCAGATTTAATCTAATTCCTTTGACTTAATGGATTAATGGAGTAGCTTAATAAGAGGATTTTCTTGGATGACAACGAAGCAGTATTTATATTTGCGAAACTAATAGGGATAGGAAATGTTCGTGGGAATATGTTCTAATAATTCGTTATTTAGGTAAATGAAAAGAAATAAGCAAATCTTGGAGTATTAATCCATTTAACCCGAAAGCTTAGATTTGATAGGAAACCGGTAGAGTTTTCGATTAAGATATTAAACGGAGTGAGCTATCTCATCCTTTGGAAAAAAAGATATATGTAAAAAAAGTGGTATATACTAATTTTGTACTATGTTTCTAATATTTTGCTCAATTTATTGAGCCATTTTTCAAACCATTCTATAGGTAGGTGAACTAAGGAAGTATCGAGATTTTGAAGTTCATCTATACTATAGGTGTTTACGAGATATAATTCCCATTGACAATCTATATCATATGCAATCGCAGAAGCTGTTTCCTCTGCAGGAGTAAAGTGATATTTATGCAGCTCTTGATAATCATCCCACCAAAAAAAGTATCTGTAACACCAATCAGCAATTTCTTGATGAGATAGGGTGGGTGGTTCTTCATTAACAGCTTTTTTTAAGACATATACTAAGTTTTCACTGTATATGGAAGTTCTAATTCCGACACATGATATTCACCACACAATTGAATTTATTTTAAGCGCATGAAAAAGTTGGGAAACAAAAAATTATCTGGTTTTTAAGTAATCATGTATCCTCTTTGTTTAAAGAGTAGGCATAACCATGAGTGTTTTGTTTCAAATAAGTATACGACATGGAGCCGGAATAGAAAAATTACAGTTAACACTCAGAGAAGAATCTATGATTTGTTAGTAAAAGATAGACCTTTGGCTTCAAGAGCTAGCCGGATTATTCCCAGAGCTTTTGGACCCATACCATGTAACTTTAAGACATCCGCCTCGGTGACCTTAGTAAACTGTTCAAGTCTCGAAAATCCAGCTGCTGTTAGTGCACGTGTGGCGGGTTTTCCTATTTTAGGTGGAAGATCACTTTCAGTTTCAATCGGATTGTTCTGAGACATAATAATTCTCCCTTCTATGAATTCATCATCATAATTTTGAGCAAGCTACAGATTCATTATGTAACATGGTATAAATGAATAGAAGAGCTTCGACAAAACCTTTTAAAAAAAGGGGGAAACAGGATAGCAATCGTGTTATCACAAGAAAGTTTCCGATCGTTGTAAAAGAGTGGTGAAAGCTATCAACTACCAAATGGAAATATCTTCGATAAGACACTTCCAGAACTTTAAAATTCTATAACGACTTTATCAGTTCTATACACAACTTTCACTTCATTTAGTATTAACGTTTCTGTCGTTTTTTCCTTATCTTATTAATATCTGTGGCTACGGCGATGACAAATAATACAGGAAGCGGCAGGGCATAAAAGAAAATGTTATTAAAGAATAAAGAAAGAACAAAAAAGACTATCATCGATGAGACGATTATTAAGCTTTTATCGACTTTAAGATCTCTTTTAGACTTATAAAAATCTAAAAAATAAGATGCAATCAACCCGATGGCTAAAGTATTTAATATTTGAAACAACCAGAACACCATCTTTCCCTATGAATGTATATAATTTATATCGGTCACATATCCATTTATTTTCTAAAAACAGCTAAAATACTATGTTGGAAAATCAATAATTTGAAGGTCTACAATTCTAAACGTTTATATAATAAGGAAATGAAAGCATATGAAAGCTTGCGTATAAGATAAACTTATCAAATATAATAACTTTCTTGTTATTTACTTATATCTAATCTTATATTAATATTAAATTGTAAGAAAAGTGAGGATGGGTGAAAATTCGAACTTTTCGACAAGAAGCTTGATTTTATTTATATTTAGTTTAGTAGACTTGGTTTTTTGTGCGGTAGCACACCACCACGTTTTACTTCTTATGTGCAAATTTTTTTTGACAATTTAATAGGGGGTAGTAAATCGATGACAAAAAATGATGTGTACCAAGCGCGTTCTTCCTTTGAGATTAACGGAAAACGCTACAACTATTACAGTTTGGATGCTTTAGAAAAAGCGGGAGCAGGCAAGGTTTCTCGTCTGCCATATTCCATCAAGGTTTTGCTTGAGGCGGTGCTTCGCCAGGTTGACGGGCGAGTGATCACGAAAGAGCATGTTGAAAACCTTGCTAGATGGGGCACAAGCGAACAAAAGGAAATTGATGTACCATTCAAGCCTTCACGTGTAATCCTGCAAGACTTTACAGGTGTGCCTGCAGTGGTAGACCTCGCTTCTTTGCGTAATGCAATGGCAGCTCTTGGCGGAGATCCGGATAAAATCAATCCTGATATTCCGGTTGATCTAGTTATTGACCACTCTGTCCAGGTAGATAAAGCAGGAACGATGGATTCATTAGCAGTAAACATGGACCTTGAATTCGAACGTAACACCGAGCGTTACCAGTTCTTAAGCTGGGCTCAAAAATCATTCAATAACTATCGTGCTGTTCCTCCTGCAACTGGTATCGTTCACCAGGTTAACCTGGAATACCTTGCAAATGTCGTGCACGCAATCGAAACGCCAAACGGCGATCACGAAGTATTCCCGGATACATTGTTCGGTACCGATTCACATACGACAATGATCAACGGTATCGGTGTTCTTGGATGGGGCGTCGGCGGTATTGAAGCGGAAGCAGGTATGCTTGGACAGCCTTCTTACTTCCCGGTTCCTGAAGTTATCGGTGTTAAGCTGACTGGCAAGCTTCCTAATGGAACAACTGCAACTGACCTTGCCTTGAAAGTAACTCAAGTTCTAAGAGCAAAAGGTGTAGTCGGCAAGTTTGTAGAATTCTTTGGACCAGGTGTAGGTTACCTTCCACTTGCTGACCGTGCGACAATCGCAAACATGGCACCTGAATACGGCGCGACTTGCGGATTCTTCCCGGTTGATAGTGAAGCAATCGCTTACTTGCGTCTAACTGGCCGTGATGAAGAGCAAATCAAGATCGTTGAAACTTATAGCAAAGAAAACGGTTTATTCTACACAGCTGATAAAGAAGATCCAACTTATACAGATGTGGTTGAAATCAACCTTTCTGAAATTGAACCAAACCTTTCAGGACCTAAGCGCCCGCAAGATTTGATTCCGCTTTCTCAAATGAAATCATCCTTCAAGGATGCAATTGATGCTCCTATGGGCAACCAGGGATTCGGGTTGAAGCCTGAAGAAATCAATAAAGAAGTGACAGTGAAATTCGCTGACGGCCGCGAAACAACTATGAAAACAGGTGCAATCGCAATCGCTGCGATCACAAGCTGTACAAACACTTCAAACCCATATGTAATGCTTGGCGCTGGTCTTGTTGCCAAGAAAGCAGTGGAAAAAGGGCTTACTGTTCCTGATTATGTAAAAACATCTTTAGCTCCTGGTTCCAAAGTTGTTACTGGTTATCTTCGCGATTCCGGGCTGCTTCCATACATGGAAAAATTAGGTTTCAACCTAGTTGGTTATGGATGTACAACATGTATCGGTAACTCCGGTCCATTGGCTGAAGAAATCGAAGCGGCTGTTGCTGAAGCGGATCTTCTTGTAACATCTGTCCTTTCTGGTAACCGTAACTTTGAAGGACGTATCCATCCATTAGTTAAGGCGAACTATCTTGCTTCTCCACCATTGGTAGTTGCGTATGCACTTGCTGGAACTGTGGATGTTGACCTTCAAAAAGAAGCACTTGGGAAAGATAAAGACGGCAACGATGTTTTCTTTAGCGATATTTGGCCAACACACGAAGAAATCAATGAAGCTGTTAAACAAACGGTTACTCCTGACTTGTTCCGTAAAGAATATGATACCGTATTCAACAGCAACCAACGTTGGAATGAAATCCAAACAAGCAACGAGGCGCTTTATCAGTTTGATGACAAATCAACTTATATTCAGAACCCTCCATTCTTTGAAGGATTAACTCCGGATGCTGGTACAGTTAATGCCCTTTCAGGCTTACGCGTAGTCGGTAAGTTCGGCGATTCCGTAACAACTGACCACATTTCACCGGCTGGTGCAATCGGTAAAGATACTCCGGCGGGCAAATACTTGCGTGAAAACGGTGTGCAGCCACGTGACTTTAACTCATACGGTTCCCGTCGTGGTAACCATGAAGTCATGATGCGAGGTACGTTCGCTAACATCCGTATCCGTAACCAAATCGCACCTGGCACAGAAGGCGGCTTTACAACTCACTGGCCAACTGGCGAAGTGATGGCGATTTATGATGCATGCATGAAATACAAAGCGGATGGAACTGGACTTGCGGTTCTAGCCGGTAAAGATTACGGTATGGGAAGCTCTCGTGACTGGGCTGCCAAAGGCACAAACCTTCTTGGCATCAAAACAGTTATCGCAGAAAGCTTCGAGCGTATCCACCGTTCTAACCTTGTACTTATGGGTGTTCTTCCTCTTCAATTCAAAGAAGGCGAAAACGCAGAAGTACTTGGCTTGACTGGAAAAGAAGCAATTGATGTTCACGTCGATGAAACCGTAAAACCGCGTGACATCGTCAAAGTTACTGCTACTGACGAAAGCGGCAATAAGAAAGAATTTGAAGTACTTGTCCGTTTCGACAGCGATGTTGAGATTGACTACTACCGTCACGGCGGAATCCTGCCAATGGTATTGCGCGACAAATTAAAAGCGTAATTTTTTGAAAAAGGCAAACTCTACGGGGTTTGCCTTTTCTTTTTTACGGGAGGATTTTGAAGTGGGGTCCATACATGCTATATTAATTTTATATCCTTAAGTACTTTATTCCCTTTCGAATCCTTGTTATCATGGAAATCGATGTACTTATCACTTATTCTTTCCATTTACATAAACTGGTTACATAATTACTCATCGCATCAAGCTAGGAGGACCACATATGATTAAAAAAGTAATCGGCGCAGCCGTGCTTATTATTTTATTAACGGTTGCGATCGTACAAGCCATGAGCCCTGAAGAAAAAGAAGTCAGCAGTGATAATCTGGGCGGCCTTAGAGTAGGCGTCAAAGCGCCGGATTTTGAGTTGAAGACACTTGAAGGAGAAACAGTTCAGCTCTCCGACTATCGTGGGAAAACGGTTATGTTGAATTTCTGGGCTACCTGGTGTACGCCATGTCAGAGAGAGATGCCCGAAATGGAAAAATTTTATCAAAATATGGACAGTGATACGGTAGTGCTTGCCGTCAATATCGATCCCGAAAATGATGTGAACGCTTTTGCCGCCCGCGTGGGCGCGACCTTTCCGATTCTTTTAGACAGCAAGCCGGAAAAAGTCAATGATAGGTATCAAATCTTGGCCATGCCAACCACTTATTTTATTGATGAGAAAGGGAAAATAAAAAATAAGTTCGTCGGCGAAATGAATTTATCCATCATGGAAAACAATATGAAATAACGAAATGGCGGCTCCTTCTCAGGGCCGTTATTTTTATTGAAAAAATTTTTTATATAGGAATGTCATAATTTTACGTCAATTTGGCAAGGATATGAATAAAATAGGAAATTGGGAAGGTGAAAGCCATGAAGAAACGAAAGCGGTCTTTTGAGGATCTGGTCAATGAAAATAAGCAAGAGTTGCTAAAGGATGCCAAATTAATGGAAAAGATTGAAGAACGTCTAGAAAACAGACATTTAAAGAGAGCGGATTAATGTTTAACAAAAATTGACAATCATGTTTAACCGCTCTTCTGCAGAAGTTATGCATAGGAGGGGATACAACATGGGAAATCCAAAGAAAGACTCTAAACATTTTGTACCAAGTCATCTAGGTACACAGCCACGCGGTTTCAGCGGCAATAAAGGAAAACAAATGGGAGATAAGTCAGGTCAGCATCCTCAAGTCATTCAAACCAAAGGTGAATAATCGCCCTTCACATAATTATATTATGTAAACAAATTAAATTTTTCCTTTTATTATTTAAAGAAATTCAAGACAAAATAAGAGGGAACCACACATTTGAGGAGGTATGATCATGGCCAATTTCAAACCAAATCCGGATGACCGATCCGATAATGTCGAAAAGCTGCAGGATATGGTTCAAAACACTATTGTTAATATCGAGGAAGCGAATGATTCTCTGGAGTTTGCAACCGGTGAACAACGCGAGCAAATTAAAGAAAAGAACCACAGAAGAGAAGAAAGCATTAATGCTTTTCGAAGTGAAATCAAAGATGAAGCAGCTGACCGGACAAACGGTTTCAGAGATAAACTCTAATTAAAGGAAGAAGAGAGGGAACGATTCATGTTCCCTCTCTTCTTTTTTATGGATAAGAAAGTATAAAATTTTCAACATGTATTGATGTCTAGCGTAAGCAGCCCAGCCCCTCGAGGTCATAAGAGGCAGGTGTTCTTCCTGCCCCTCTCCGGCGGGCAGGCTGCGCCTTATGCTGGTCGGACTTGCCCAAAATGGGCTGGCATCGACGTTTGCCACACGAGGAGACAGCTCTTAGTCGATGTTCCTACAGGGCGCTTGCGCTTTTCTTAAGAGAAACACGATTTCAGGATTAATCATGGTTTTATGATAAACTAAAGGGGAAACTGTGTGAATGGATGATGACTGAATACATGAAATCTAAAGAGAATTCCCAAACAAAAAAAACTATTAAAGAACAGTTCGACGCGTATGCGGTTGAGCTAGAGATAAATGGTTATATAGAAAAACCGAATGAATTATTGCGAATGATCGCGAAGATGGGTGAGGTGCCTAAAACAGATTTAGAGACGTTGGGTTTGAAGAGTGTATTGTTCAGTATCCTTGCCGAATCGCGAAAGAAAACCAATGGTGAGGATTCATTATATGATTCTTGGCTTCAAGAAGCTCTGAAAGCCGAACCCGCGAACGAAAGAGCAAACGGCCTCTTGATTGCTTCTAATTGGAAGAAGAACCGGACATTACTGGATAAATTACTCTTTCCGTTAATCCGTGAAACCGACAACCGGACCGCAAAGAAGAAAATAGCGGAAGAATATATCGATATATGTGAAGAGAATATCGACCTTCTTGAGGAAAAGATCGCGGGTTTGAAGAATGGCCAGCTTACTGCAAAACGTTATTCTGATGAGGAAATGGCAGTAAAGTACGACAAGGCCGTTCAATATCTATCCGAAATCCAGAAAGAGCTCATCGCCATGCTTAAGGCCGCCAGAGAATACGAAGAGTCAATATCGGGTGTGTTCCATACATCGACTCATTTTCAGGATCTGAAAGGATATCTCGATAGCATCTCGGAATTAAAAGCTGAATGGGACTCGCTCTTTTACGTTCAGGATGCCGATGTTAGCAAGCAAAGTGAGAGCCCACTTGCCCAGTTGCATTCGATGGTCGGGATGGAAGAAGTGAAAACGCGGATTGATGACTTTTACCGTTTTCTGCAGTACCAAAAGAAGCGGAAGGAACTTGGCCTGCAATCGAGAGATGAGCAGAGCCTGAATATGGTCCTTACCGGGAATCCGGGAACTGGAAAAACCACGCTTGCCCGTCTGCTTGCGAAGATCTATCATGAACTCGGTGTTTTGCCGCGTGATGAAGTATTGGAGGTCGACCGTTCCCAGCTGGTTGGCGCGTATCTTGGGCAAACGGAGGAAAATGTTAAAAGCATTGTTGAGCGGGCTTTAGGTGGCGTTTTGTTCATCGATGAAGCTTACAGCTTGAAAAGAGAGGGTCAGTCCGGAAATGATTATGGGCAGACAGCGATTGACACGCTGGTTTCTTTAATGACGAGCCAAAAGTATGCGGGCAAGTTTGCGGTCATACTGGCAGGATATCCCGAAGAAATGCGCCAATTTTTGGACGCCAACCCGGGCTTAAGAAGCAGGTTCCCCAATGCTAATCATGTTTTTTTGCCGGATTATACAACTGAGGAATTGCTCATGATAGCCGAGCGAACCGCTGCTGAAAACGATTATATCCTTTCCGATGGTGCGGCGACAGAATTAGAAGCGCGCATTGAGAAAGAAAAGGTGGATGATACATTCGGGAATGCCCGTACCGTCCGTTCCATCGTCATGGATGCCATCTTCAAAAAGGGCGCTCATGCCCCGCTTGAAGACGAAGAAATCCTCACCTTCACGCTGCTAAAGACTGAGGACTTTCAAATAAGTGAGACAAAGCCTGAGGTACCTCCAGAAAAAAGATTGGAAAAGCTTGTGGGATTGCCGGAAATCAAAGATGAGGTGAAAGCGCTCGTGTCCTTTGTCAAAATGCAACAGATTCGTCGCCATCAAGGTCTTCCTGCCGTACCGGTACAACTTCATTCTGTATTTACCGGCAACCCGGGGACGGGGAAGACGACGGTTGCCAATATCTACTCGGAGTTGTTAAAGGAAACGGGGATGCTGAAGCGCGGCCATCTTATCGTGGCCAGCCGCGCCGACTTTGTGGCCGGTTATGTCGGGCAAACGGCAATCAAGACGAAGAAAAAAATCCGCGAAGCGCTCGGCGGTGTGTTGTTCATCGATGAAGCCTATTCACTATTAAGTCCCTCGGCTGGTGATTATGGGAAAGAAGTCGTAAATACTCTCGTCGACGAAATGACGAAGCATAATGAAAATTTAATCGTGGTGCTAGCAGGCTATCCAAATGAAATGAATCTGTTATTAGAAAGCAATCCGGGCCTTCGTTCCAGATTCAAGAAATTCTTTCATTTTAAAGACTATTCAAATGACGAGCTAATTGAAATTATCCAAAGATATGCCTCTCGTTTTCTATATTCAATCGAGGGGGACGCCTTGTCTTATTTAAAAACTCATCTTGAAGAGAACACAGTTAGCGGAAATGGCCGGTATGCGACCAATCTGGTTGATGAAGCAATCCAGGTACAGGCAATGAGATTAATGTCGAAGCCAGGCACTTCATATAATCCGCAAGATTTAACCGTCATCTCAATGGAAGATATGAAAAGAGCTGCCGGGAAGATGGAAAGAGGAGAACTATAGTGCATATTTCAGAAAAAAAGATCGAAGTCCGCTACGCCGAAACAGACCAAATGGGTGTGGTCTACCATGCTAATTATCTCATCTGGATGGAGCTCGGACGTACGAAGCTGATTGAGGACCTTGGATTTAAATACGCCGAAATGGAAGCCGATGGAGTCATCGCACCCGTTATCGACATTCAGGCCTCCTATAAAAAATCCGTGCTATACGGAGAAACAGTGACCATCAAAACATGGATCGAAAAATATGATGGCCTGAGGATAACGTATGGATACGAAATCCTGAAGGAAACAGGAGAAGTGTCTGTTACCGGGACGTCTGTTCACGTTTGTGTTAAGAAAGATAGTTTCCGCCCTATTTCGATAAAGCGCCTTTTTCCGGAATGGCATGAAGCGTATGAAAAAAATAAAAAATAAAGGATCGTTGGTTGGGCGTTCAGCTATTGCCCTATTTTTTTGAGAGAAGAGGGAGAGGGAATGGCATTTGGAATTAACAGAGGACAGCTTGCTGAATGGAAGCAGAAGATAGACAAAGGGGAAATTGCCTTCTTGACTCATTATTGGCTGGATGACCGCTTTCCCGACTGCAAGACTGTCACCAAGGTCGGATGTCGCGATCTGGAAAAATTAGCGGAGTGGGGAAAAAAATACGGACTAAAAAAAGAATGGATCGACCATCGCAAGGATAGCTATTCCCATTTTGACCTACTTGGAGAGAAACAGAAGGAAATCCTTCAAAAAGAGGGGATAGAGGAGAAGTTGTTAAAATAAAAAGTAATTTTACCTATTAATTTAATATAGTATCGTTTTCCCCTGAAGACACCCCAACTGATGTACACAAAGGCTTTTATACACTTTTCAAAGACTATTTAAAAACGAAAATGCTATGAAAAAATAGCATTTTAACATAATAAATCAGAAAATTCTAAATTATTCATTTTTAGTCTTGCCTTCCATCAGGTTTGCAAGTAAGATAATTTTGTAACCGTTTTCATGAAATCGATTTCAGGTTTTTTAAAAAGGGGGGAGGTTGATTGGCGACCATTGCAGATGTAGCAAGGGAAGCAGGGCTTTCGAGAGCAACGGTTTCAAGGGTAATTAATAATTATCCATACGTCTCAGAAGAAAAGAAGCATCTTGTCCTTAAAGCGATGGAAACGCTGAATTACATTCCCAATGCATCTGCCCAAAAGCTTCGAAGTCAAAAAACACATACAATCGGTGTATTGATTCCTCGTCTTACAAACCCATTCTTTGCTTACTTACTTGAAGGCATTGACACAATTGCAACGAAACATGAGTTTCAGCTATTAGTATGTCAAACAAAAAACAGTAAACAAAAAGAAATCCATTTCCTGAATTATTTAAAATCAAAACAAGTAGACGGTATTATCTTAACTTCCATCGAAAACAGTTGGGAAACAATCGCCGCCTACATTTCATACGGCCCGATTGTATTATGCAACGAATACTCTTTTCAATCCTTGGTTCCAATGGTCAGGCTGAATCAGTATGAAGGAGGCTATATCGGCACCCGCCATCTAATCGAAAAAGGCCACCGGAAAATCGGTTATTGCTATGGAGAGCAAATGACTCAGTTAACCAAAGACCGTCAGGATGGTTATAAAAAAGCGCTATCGGATTTCGGCATAGCTTTTAATGGAGACTGGGTTTTTAAAAGAGCCTATGATCTGGAAGACGGCCAAACGATTTTCCAACATTCACTGGCCATGGAGGACCCGCCAACCGCTTTTTTTACAGGCAGTGATCAGGTAGCTGCCGGGATTATCAAAGAGGCCCGAAATCAGGGTTTAACTGTACCACTAGATATTGCGGTCATTGGTTTTGATGATCAGCCGATCGCAAGCCTAATTGAACCTGGGATTACAACCATCAAGCAGCCAGCGGAGGAAATAGGCATTCAAGCGATGAACTTGATGATGAAATCAGTAAGTAACGATTTGACGGATAACGATATGGATATTCAATTGCCATTACAGCTGGTATTACGCCATTCAACATAAACCAAAAAGGACAGGGGGATTTCTAATGAAAGCAAAAAAGAGGAAATTATTAACCGGTTTTATGGCACTTTCGCTTTTTTTAGCGGCATGCAGTTCCAGTGAAACGAGCACAGACGAAAAGGGCGATGGTGAAAAATCGGAAAAAGACAAAAAGGTTACGATTGTCTATGCAAATGGTAAGGATGTCACAAAAGGGACAACAAAAGTAATCGAAGCCTTCGAGAAAGCAAACCCTCATATTGATATTAAATTACAGGAAATGCCTTCAGATACCGGGCAGCAGCATGACGCTTATGTGACCGCGTTTAATGCGGAATCCTCTGAAATCGATGTTGTTTCCATGGATGTAATCTGGCCGGCGGAATTTGCCCAGGCAGGTTACGTTCAGCCGCTGGACCGTTTTCTCCAGCAGGATGGCATTGATTTAAGCAGTTATAATCAAGGAGCATTAGGGGCGGCACAGTTTAATGGCAAGCAATGGGCGATGCCAAAGTTTATTGACGGCGGTCTTCTGTTTTACCGTAAAGACCTTATAAAGGAAGATGAAATTCCAAAGACATGGGATGAATTGCTGGCAACAGCCAGCGAGAAGAAAGGGGAAGGTGGCACTAAGTTCGGATACGTCATGCAATCGAAGCAATATGAAGGGCTTGTCTGTAATGTGATTGAATTCGTTGCTTCCTACGGCGGGAAATTCATTGATGAAAACGGAAACGTCGTTGTCAATTCTCCTGAAACGATTAAAGGACTGAAAAAGCTTGTTGAAATAGCAAAGTCCGATGCCGTTCCGGATAATGTCACGAACTTTACAGAAATCGAATCCGATCAAGCGTTCATTGAAGGGCAAACTGTCTTTCTTCGGAACTGGCCGTACGAATACGCCAGTGCGAACGACAAAGAAAAGTCAAAAATCGTTGGCAAGGTCGGCATCGCTCCGCTTCCTGCCGGGGATAAAGGATCTGCGGCAGCACTGGGCGGCTGGCAGGCGGGAATCAGCAAATTTTCCAAGCATCCGAAAGAGGCATGGGAATTCCTGAAGTTTTTGACTGGTCCAGAAGGACAGAAAATCGATGCAATTTATGGCGGACACGCGCCAACGATCACAGAGCTTTATGAAGACAAAGAAATCTTAGAGGCTAATCCGACATTTGGGGAAAAAGGATTTGTCGACGGCTTGAATGCGGCAGTGTCACGTCCGGTGGCGCCAAACTACCCTGAAATTTCCGAAATCATCCAAATCGAAGTATCTAAAGCTATAGCGGGACAACAGACGGTTGAACAAGCCGTACAAAACATGGATAAAGAAATCAAAGCAAAGCTTGTGAAGTAATGTTTTGAAAAAATTTGTGATTAGCCTTCATCCTGTGAAGGCTAATCCACTTTTTAGAAAAAGGCTCTGTTAAACCATAATGTTGTTTTGGGAAGGGAATCTGCGAGACTCCTGCGGAAAAACGGGCTGGCAAGACCCCGCAGCGAGGTACGAGTGAGGAGGCTTGCCAGTTCGTCCGCGGAAAGCGAGTAGATTCCATGACCATTTGAAAATCAACAATGGAATTTAACAGAGCCTAGAAAAAAGGAGGGCAAGCTTTGGATATTCAACCCGGACAAAATGGTGTCAGGTCTGAAACAAATAGGAAGGTGGTTCCGCGAAAGACGAAGAAAGAAAAACGTAGGCTGTCCGAGAGTTCGTTTGCTTATCTACTTATTACGCCAGCGCTGATTTTAATACTTGTAATCGCCATCTGGCCGGTGCTGCAATCTTTTTACTATAGCCTGTTCGACTTAAGGCTGAACAACCCGACTAAATCGGAAGTTCACTTAAGCTATCATATCGACCTCGATCGTTACTTGAACAATTACCCTTTTTTACTCAGCGGAATTGATAATGAAATCAATGCCGGAAATGCCCCGGATCAATTACAAGAGATCAAACAGAAATTAAATGAGACAGATGAAAAAATTCAATCTTCAGATGAAGCAAAAAATCAGTATGAACAAGTAAATGATAAGTTAATGAATTTCGAACAAGTTAGTTCAGAGCTTAGTTTAGCTAAGTTAGACAAGGATACAGCCCAAACGGTTCTGAAAGACATGAAACAAGTCAATACTGAATTGCGGCAAGTGGCATCCAGTACACAACTGGGCCAGGAAGAAAAGCTGTTGGGGCTTTCATCTGGGTTAGCTGATTCTATTATTAATCCGAATTTTATCGGACTTAAGCATTATCAGGATAATTTTTCGGACAGCCGTATGTGGAGGGCAATCGGCAATACCGTTCTATTCACTGTCATATCCGTAGGTGTAGAACTTGTTTTAGGGCTTGGAATAGCGCTGTTGATTAATAAGGTTTTCTTCGGGCGGGGGTTAATCCGGGCGACGATATTGATTCCGTGGGCAATCCCGACTGCGGTATCCGCATTAATGTGGAAATTCTTATATGACGGCCAAAATGGGATTGTTGCTAAAATATTTGAAGATATCGGCCTTGTCAGCAGCATGTCCACGCTCCTGACAACAGACACCGGTGCTTTTTTTCCGTCATCTTTGCGGATGTTTGGAAGACAACCCCTTATATGGCCCTTTTGCTTTTGGCCGGGCTACAAACGATACCGGGCTCGCTTTATGAAGCCGCATCGATTGACGGGGCTGGCAAGTGGAAACAATTTGTCAACATTACCCTGCCATTATTAAAGTCCAGTCTATTGGTTGCCTTACTTTTCCGGACGCTTGATGCCTTCAGGGTTTTCGACCTGATCTATGTATTAACAGGAGGCGGACCGGCTAACTCAACGGAAACGATTTCGATCCTTGCCTATAAGGTCATGTTCTCACAAACGAATTTCGGTGAAGGATCGGCGCTCTCTGTAATTGTCTTTATCTGTGTGGCGATTATCTCAATGATTTACATTGGTTTTTTAGGGAAAGACCTGTTGAACGATAGTTCCGGAAAATAAGGAAGGAGAGAGAAGGATGCAGAAAAAAGCGGGACCATTGTTTTATTTTTTCCTCATAGCTTTTGTCATCATAGTCATGTTTCCTTTTTTATGGATGCTCATTAGCTCCATTAAGCCATTAACGGAACTGTTCGGTGATAAGGCCTTTACTCCATATACAAAGAATCCTACGCTTAATAGCTATGTTTCCGTATTTGTGGATTACCCGTTTTTAAAATATTTATGGAACAGTTTCGTCGTTTCTTCGATTACGACTATTTATACCGTCTGTGTGGCATCATTCGCGGCATATGCGATTGCAAGATTGAAGTTTAGAGGGAAAACGGTCATTCTCGGGCTTGTCTTATCGGTGACGATGTTCCCGCAAATCGCGATCATTTCACCGATTTATATTTTCCTGAAGAACATCGGTCTAACCAATTCGTATCTCGGGCTGATTATTCCTTACACCACGATTGCCCTGCCGTTATCGATCTGGCTTCTCGTCGCATTCTTTCGGAAAATTCCCTTTGATTTGGAAGAAGCGGCCAAAATTGATGGGGCTTCCATGATGCAAACGTATTGGAAGGTGATTTTACCGCTCGCTTTACCGGGAATTTTTACAACCGCAATTCTTGTGTTTATTGCCGCCTGGAATGAATTTCTGTTTGCTCTTACAATCAATACTGATGAAGCGTATAAGACAGTACCGATTGGGATTTCCATGTTTCAAGGGCAATATTCGATACCCTATGGTGAAATCGCCGCAGCTACGGTTGTTGTGACGGTGCCACTTGTCGTCATGGTTCTTTTGTTTCAGCGGCGCATCGTATCCGGCCTTACATCAGGCTCGGTGAAAGAGTAATGAAACTCAAAACCCGATTCAAAAAACCTATATCATTAAGCCTGGAAATGTATATTTACATGCTTTCGAACAGACAAAAACATATATTATTCATTGGAAATGGACACTGTTAAAAAGCATAGAAACTTTCAAAGATCTAGTCTAGGTAGAGAGAAAACTAAATAAACATAAAACCTTCCAAATATCAAAAATAGGAAGGTTTTTTAGCATGTTTTCTTATAGTATCGCATGAAAAAGTTCAAGTTTTATTGAAGATGATAACAATTAGCTGGTTTAGTTGAACATGAATTATTGTCTATACCCACGTGGTATAGGCGAACTACCATTAACGAAACGATCATTCAATAGGGCCAGATTGTGGAACAACACACGTTTATAGACCTTTATGTTATCAAATAAATAGTTTTTAAACTAGGTGGCGGAGTCGTGTTGCCTTGTTAAGGTGAAATGTTTTTTTATGGTCTGTTTTTAGTAACTTACCGTTTGTTTTTAACCACTTATCGTTGAATTGTAAACTTTTCCATTTTTTCATGTTATATTTTGTTTAAGAAGCGGAGGGGGCTTATGCAAATTAAGCTAATAATCGATGAAAAATATACCGAGACGGAAGTACATATTCACACAAAAATACAGTTCTTTATCTGGTGGACAAAGAAGACGAGCAGATATTGCACGTGCTATTATTCATAAACCAAATATCTTATTCTTAGATGAACCAACATCTGGTTTAGATCCACAAACAAGACTATTTGGGTTCCAAAATCGGGCCAGATTGTGGAGCAGCACCAAAGGATTAATAGGATACGCGAATTTTATGTATTAAAAAAGGCGGTCATTAATGGACGCCTTTTTTAGGTTATTTGCTTGTTTGATTCAACTTTCTGCATCTTATGCAACGCGTGTTTAGTTCCCCATTCATGCATGGCTTCTAAAATGGGTGCCAAACTCCTGCCATATTCAGTAATCGAATATTCAACCTTGGGAGGAACCTGTGGATATACTACACGCAGAATAATATCTTCATTTTCTAATTCTCGTAACTGGTTTGTCAGCATCTTCTGCGTGATTCCAGGAACACTTCTTTTTAGTTCGTTGAATCTTTGCGTACCTTCCTTTAATAAATGCAATATGATAATCGGTTTCCATTTCCCAACTAATATACCTAAAGCATCTTCTACACGGCATAATTCCGGTTCTATTTTCATCTTAAGTCACCCCAGTAGTATCCTTTTATATACTATACCACTTTTAAGTGCGTACTTTATTAAATGGGGATTGTGAGTAATAATAGCATTGTCAGTCAAAAAACAAAATTATTTATACAGGATGGTTGAATCATATGGAAAAATATCGAATCGACCCAAGCAAGGGTCTTGAATTTGGACTTTATACATTAGGAGATCATCTCCCAAATCCGATCACTGGAAAGCGCATTTCAGCGAAGCAAAGGATAAATGAAATCATTGAATTGGCTAAGCTTGCTGACCAGGCAGGAATTGATTTTTTTAGTGTAGGTGAAAGCCATCAGGAGTATTTTACCACTCAGGCACATGCAATCGTTTTGTCAGCCATTGCCCAAGCTACACAAAAAATTAAAATTGGAAGTTCGTCAACAATCATCAGTACATCAGATCCCGTACGCGTGTATGAGGATTTTGCGACCATAGATTTGATCTCTGATGGTCGTGCAGAGATTATTGCTGGCCGTGCATCCCGTGTTGGGCTGTATGAACTGTTAGGCTACAACCTAAGTGATTATGAAGCGTTATTTGAGGAAAAATTTGATTTATTGCTTAAGCTCAATGAAGAAGAAGTAGTTAATTGGAGCGGGAATTTCCGTGAGCCGTTAAGGAATGCTGAAATTCTCCCGAGACCTAAAGACGGGTCACTTCCTATTTGGCGTGCGGTTGGCGGTACGCGTGCAAGTGCGATGAAGGCTGGTTATGCAGGAGTCCCCATGATGTTGGCTGCATTGGGAGGTCCTTCTAGTCTCTTTAAACATTCCATTGACGCTTACCGGGAGGTTGCCAAGAGTAACGGTTTTGACCCGGCCGCTCTGCCGGTTGGGACAACAGGATTTTTCTTTGCTGCAGAAACAACACAAGAAGCAATGAGAGCGATGTATCCTTATATTAATGAAGGCATGAAGTTGACAAACGGACAAGGTTTTCCAAAACAGGCATTTGCACAGGCAACAGACAAACGCAGTGTCATAAATGTCGGCAGTCCCCAGGAAATCATTGAAAAAATCCTGTATCAGCATGAGTTATTCGGTCATCAGCGGTATCTGGCGCAAATGGATTTTGGCGGCATGCCATTTGATTGGTTAGTAAAGAACATTGAAATTATCGGAACTGAAATTTTACCAGCCATAAGAAAATATACAGCAACAAAATAGGAGGCAATCATCATGAAAATCGTTGGGATTTCTGGCTCAATCGTAGGCTCTAAAACACGGACTGCAATGGACTACACATTAAAAACAGTCAAAGAAAAGTATCCAGACGCAGAAGTAACACTAATAGATTTAGCGGATTACGACATTCAATTTAGTGATGGACGAAACTACATGGAATATGAGGGTGATACAGGATTCATCACAAAAACCATTATGGAAGCGGATGCCATTATCATAGGTACTCCTATTTTCCAGGCATCCATCCCAGCGACGTTAAAAAACATTTTTGATCTGCTACCTGTTAATGCTTTTCGTGATAAAGTCGTGAGTATGCTTGTAACAGCTGGCACACCAAAGCACTACTTAATTATTGAGCAAAATTTAAAACCGATTTTAGCTTATATGAAAGCACAAATTGTTCAAACGTATGTATTTATCGAGGAAAAGGACTTTCATCGTAAAGAAATTGTCAATGATGATGTGCTCTTTCGAATTGAACGTTTAGTGGAAGATACTGTTATGTTAACTGAAACTTATACAAAAATTCGCGAAAAAAAAGAAGAGCAATATGATTTTTAAAACAAGAAAGCATCAACTCTTTTGGGAAGTTGATTGCTTTTTTGTTTTAATTTTACTATAAAAGAATGTGAGGGTTTACACTTAAAGTAATGGGTGCTTGAGTTAAAGATCCAGCTGCCGAACCAAGCAGCTTTTCTTATGAGCTATAGGTGACAGGTTAGTGAAGAAAAAGGGATTTTTAGGTTGGTTGACGAATAAAAACTCTTTAGGAAAAACTTAGGGGGGTACGACAATGGAAAATGTAATAGATGGAATCAATCGTTGGATAGGTTTTATACCAGAAGAGTTCAACCAGATGACAGAAAAAGAATTAAATCATCGACCATTGACACACAAATGGTCTAAAAAAGAGATTTTAGGACATCTATGCGATTCAGCAGTAAACAATATGAATAGGTTTATAAAGATTCAGTATGAGGAACAACCATATGTTATACAATCTTACAATCAAGACCAATGGGTATTAATTCAGAAGTATCAGGATCGACCATTGGATGAGGTAATTAACCTTTTTTGTACATTAAATAAGCAAATCATAAATATAATAGCCAATACTCCAAACGATAAATTATCAAATCTTTGTGATATAGGAAATAATCAACAACAATCATTAGAGTAGCTAATAAAAGATTATCTGAACCATATGGAACATCATATTAACAACCAAATTCTAATTACAAGATAAAGTGTTGTATGATTATTCTATTCAAAGTATGGATACTTGAGTGAAAGATTCAGCTGCCGAACCAGGCAGTTTTTCTTGTTGAGCTAGCGGCACAGTTTAGTTCCAGAACATATCAGTTAGGAGCCTTTCTACTATCAGAAATTTTTCACACAGTGATGATAACTTTTCCTTGAGCGTGTCCTTCTTCAAAATACCTGAAAGCTTCGGGCACTTCACTCAATTTATAACATCTGTCAATAACCGGCTGTACTTTGCCGTCTTCAATAAGTTCTTTTATATAATTCAGGTCTTTTTGGTTTGACCTTTGTAACATGTTACCCATTTTCTTACTCCCGGTCATTGATATCAAGGGCCCAAGGACCATGGTTTGAAACATCCCCGCCCCGGAACCTCCGACGTGAACAAAAGTTCCATTTGGACTTAATGCACGCTTATAAGCTGAAATCGGTTGATATCCGTTAAATGCAAGAATCAGGTCATAACTCTCCTTATTTTGGGCGAAATCTTCTTTTGAATAGTCCACGCAAAAGTCTGTTCCAATCGAACGCAAGATCCCTAAATTTCTCGTGCTGCACACACCCGTTACCTCAGCCCCAAATGATTTGGCAATCTGTACCGCGAAAGTCCCTACACCTCCGGAGGCCCCATTAATCAATACCTTCTGACCTGATTGAATCTTTCCTTTATTCCTTAGACCCTGCAAGGCTGTGACTCCCGCCATGGGTACCGCAGCTGCTTCCTCAAAGGACATATTGGCTGGTTTTAATGCTAATGCATCTTCGGGAACAGATACATATTCAGCAAAACCACCCCAGCCACAACCGGATAGGTCTCCGAATACATCATCGCCTGGTTGAAACTGCTTAACATCTTTGCCAACAGCTTCAACTTTTCCTGCTATGTCACCTCCCGGTATGGAGTATTTGGGTTTTAGAAGACCAAAAGCAAAGCGGGCTAAGAACGGTTCCCCTTTCAAAAGAACCAGGTTACCATAATTCACGGATGCTGCATGAATTTTTACTAGTACTTGATTGTCCGCAGGAATAGGTTTTTCCACCTCTGTTAATTCAAGAACATCAGGTGGACCATATTTGTTACAAATTATAGCTTTCATAAATATTCCTCCTGATTTCTTTCGGATATTTTCAAAAAAACGATAATGACTCTAATTAAAAGATATTCCAGTTCGAGAAACAAATACCTCATTATGAAAACGAAAGGGTATTGTCTAATTTTGTTGAAACAAAGGAATTGAAGAAGATTTGTTGAATAAAAATCTATCATACAAATATGCCTTATGTCGTTATTCAATCCACTAACCGGGTCTTTTCTTCAATAAGTAGAATGAATATATTCAACAATCAGGCGTAGTTCTTTAATAAGGAATCAGCTTTTTCACAGTTAGGTCTTGTTGTATGGAGAAGTTAAATATGACTGTATTTTGAATTTAGTGCTTTAAATAATTAAACAAAGGATTATTTAACTTTTTGAAGAAGAGTTGAATGCTAAACAATTAGAAGGATGGAGGCTTTCGGGATGTTGAAACTGTTTCAATATAACTGGCAAGTTCGTGAGGATTGGTTTACATGGTGCGAAGCCGTACCGGAAGAAGAATTATTAAAGAAACGGGTTGGTGGGGTCGGCAGTATCCTATTTACCCTGTTTCATATCGTGGATGTTGAATACAGTTGGATTTTAGGTTTGCAAGGAGAACCGGAACCTAAGGAGCCACCGTTTGAGACTTATGCCAGCTTACAAAAAGTGAAAGATCTTTCAAGACAATATCATAGGGAAGTGGAGCCATTTGTGACATCTTGGACAAACGAAATGGAATCCCGGACGCTCTCAGAAACCGATTCCCAAGGGGAAACAGTCAGCTTCAGGCACGGAGAGATCATGCGTCATGTCATTGCTCACGAAATACACCATATAGGACAGTTATCTGTGTGGGCACGTGAAATAGGAAGGAAGCCTGTTACCGCGAACATGATTGGAAGAAGATTATTCAACAATTAACCAAAATAAACTCTGACCACTCTGTAACATTAGGAAAAAAAGCATAAATCAGAGCAGTTTGTCCTTAGTATACAGACACTAATTACAAGGGAATATGCATATTTGGGTGGGAAATTAAGACTTCAATTCTATAGCTAATATGTTTTAGGAAGGTGGACATACTTTATACATTAGAATGGCTTGGTTAATGACGTAAAATATTAATTAAACTTAACAACCGATTTCTATTATAAGTCACTAACCGAAAAATGAGCATATTGTATAGTTCTTGTCTTCTCAACAGATACTATGAAAGTTAGAAAGGGGAGATAGAATGCCCCAAAAAGAAAAAGCTCCAAATCTCATAGAACAGCCTTTAATTCAACAGGCACTACTGAAGCTGGATTTAAAAAGGATACTAAGAAGTGAAAACTATCGAGTAAACCTAAAATTGGAGAGACAATCGTAGGAGATGACGGAATAACTGGTCGAACTAGATAGTCATCATACCGATCACATCCATAGACTACTCTAATCAGGAGATGAAAAGAATGAAAACAAAGGATGACTTTTCAGAGGGAGCCAAAGTAACAAAAGACAATCAAATATTTGGAACACCTAATAGTAAGAGTAAGAATGGAACAGGCGACTCACCAAATGATAATGTTGGTAATAATAAAAGTGAACGTAACGAGTAGACTGGCAGCCGAGAATTTCTTGGCTGTTTTTTTATTCATTATTTTATGCCTTTTTGAGCTACCCAGTCGTATTAGTAAAACTTCCTAAAATTATTTTGACATATGAAAGTATAGACGGGATGGGATTTCTTTGAGAGTATGAATATATACCCATATGAAAGAGGGTATAGGGCATTCGATTTGATTATTATTGGAGCTGGTCAAGCGGGTTTATCTATGGGATAGCAACTTTCCAAAACTAGCAAATACCCGGAACAGTATGAATATACATTTGATTTACTATTTCAATTGTATAGAGAGATATTTTTAAAGATTAATTAATGGAAGGAAGGTTATTGTTTTTGTTAATATTTCGTAGGCTAGTAAATAGGATAAGTAAGGTCAATAATACATTTATTTTCGTTTCGACTATTTTAGTTATAGCGGTTAGCACTTTTGTAATGAGAAAAATAGAACCCGATACATTTCCAAGTTTATTTGATTCTTTGTGGTGGGTTATGACAACGATGACTACTGTTGGTTATGGAGATTTTTATCCCACAAGCGTAGGCGGCCGGATTTTCGCCATGGCATTATACATAATAGGGATCGGTATCTTAGGAGTTGTAATAGGAAAAATCGTTGATTCGTTTGGTACTTTCAAACGTTTGAAAGGGGAAGGTAAATTGAGATATAAGGGAAAAAATCATATTGTAATTGTTGGTTGGTCAAAGAAAGCAGAGTATGCGGTGAAGGGAATTCTTTCTACTAAGGACTCTGACGTTGTGATCATTGATGAATTGGATAAAGAGCCTTTTGAACACGACAGAGTTCATTTCGTTGCTGGTGATGCTGCTACAGAGAATACAATAGATATGGCGAATATTAAGGAAGCCAAATCTGTCATTATTTTTGCTGATGATAAGATTGATAATCCATTATTGGTTGATGGGAAGAGTATGTTGCTAGCAGCCTCTATAGAACAATACGCACCAAATGTAAAAACAATTATAGAAGTAATAAAGGAAGAGCATCTTAGAGGTTTTACTCACGTTAAAGTGGATGAATTTATCTTATCTAATGAACTTGTTTCTAGTAGAGCTGTTGCCTCTTTATAAAATAAAAAGAGCCTTGTTGGCAATGGATTATTAATAGCAGAGTAAATAATGCATCATTAAGTATTTTATTGATTACGGGAATATTCAACCCTTATGCAAACCGCATTTGGTCATAGATCCTCATCATAAATGAAGGTTTCCTTAATGAACGTTTGGAAATAGGAGCTGATTAACATCATCTTTTTAAGAGGAGCTGCCATCTCTTATTAATTAGCTTGGGGTGTGACATCTTTATTTAACGATAGTAATTATAAAAAGGAATCGATAATATATATAAGTCTGATCATTAATAATACGTTTGATAATTAGTAAAAAGTTTGATTAAAATCCTGGTTAATGTGCAGGATTTTTTTGTTAAGCAATCGGGTCAGATTGTGGAACAGTGCCTAAAAAAATGGGATATTTATGTTGAAATACAGATAAGATTGTGAAGTAGGTTCACCATATGTCTATGCTTTAATTAGGATATCACTTAGGTTCATTATTAGGGGAAACATTTAGTTGGTAAGACGTACTTAAAGATTAGAAAATGGAAAAAAAGGCAGAAGACGAAGATAGAAAGGAACGGTAAAAATTGAACTGGATTATTACAACAGCAGGTATAATTATTATTGGGATAGTGTTTTAATTTCAGGGTTGTTAGTAGTAGTAAAAGAAGTAAAGAACAAGGAAAATTCAATTTTCATTATTATACTCGACATTTTTTCTTCAGTTCCTGTGACTAGCGAAGGAACTCGAATTTGGTTCGGAGTACTCTTAATAGTCGTCGGTTTATTATTGTTTTTAATGTAGTAATACAAATCAAAATGATGAATATTGGGTTTAGCAAATATCCAGTTGTATTATCTCTGCGAGTTAGGGCTCTCAAACGAACGAGGCAGGATAGTTAAAATGTTTTTCTATAAATAAATTCAACACTATTGTTGATAGTTTCTAGATTTTAAGGAGAGGGAATTTAAAACTATGACAGAAATTACATTCTTAGCTTCTTCAAAGCCATTTGAAATACCAGATGAAATGGAAGAACACAATAATCGAATAGTATTTGAACTTGAGGAAGATGCGATCTTTTTCTCTGTTCAAAAGGTTGATGATTATTGGAAGAAAAAAATTAAAGGGTTGTTTTCTTTGCCCTACGTTTATGAAGTAAATGGAGTTGGAAATCGTCTTTTTCTAACGTACCTTGATAAATATATGGAATCAGGAGATGCGTTGGAAATTTACCAAGTACCAAATCAACACGCATTCAAAAATTACAAACAAAGGATGGAAGAACGTCCTGAGCCGATTGAAGTAAATGTGGGCAGTCATACTTACCGGAACATTTATGGTTTATATCAGTTAAATACTAAAAAGTGGTTAGATGATTTAAACCACCGAAATTACATTACACATCATGGTATTACCACATTTGTTAAGTATTAACTGTAGGTCATTAATCAATTTCATATTTTCAGACAATTAGAGGCGTAGATGCGGAAAATCTGTACTATATAGATGAAAATGAACACTTGTATCAAGTTAATAAACAAAACGGTAATGAAACGAGAATAACAGATCAAAAGTTTTCATCGATACACGTAGATGAAAATTGGATCTATTACTTGAATTCAGGTGATAACTATCATTTATATAAAATGAAGAAAAATGGAGAAGACAATCAATTATTAGTGAAACAAGAGATATCAGATATACATCTATTAGATAATTGGATTTACTCTAAAATAGATGGAAATCAAGATATTTATCGAGTTAAAACAGACGGGACAGAAAATCGTTTGTTTTCAAAGCATATCTAAAAGCATTTATAAATTAAAAGTAAAAAAGCACTGTTTCTGGCAGTGGTTTTTTATTGTTGTGCGCCTGGCATAGGCGCAGTCTGTGCGAGTGCCGAACTATGAAGGCAGTAGTGATTGTTAGCATAACACATGGGTATCCACTGTGACGTGGAATCTGAAGGAAGCGGGCAGAAAATTCCGCTCTGAGAAACACGAACTTCATATAAGGCTAGGTGGCCACTGGAAGTCTACAACACAGGACAAAGTCCTTATTGCCAAAGGTGACACAGAGTAAGTAAAGCAGATAAGTGAGACTGTGTTCGTATCCGGGGAGGTCTGATATAGAAACACGAAGATCCCTTTGTAACCTGTCCAGAAATAATAGGGGAAAATCTTTTGTTGTTCAACTTACAGATGCTTTTCTTCAATAAAATATCAGTAATGATCTTCCGAAATCAGGCGCAATTCTTTAATAAGGAATGCGCCTTTTCACATTAAACCCAGAGTGTGGAATAACACCATTTTTTAAAAGTCTAATATTGTCCTATTACCACAAATCTTAAGGAGGGAACGGTATTTCAGTAACAAAAACAGGAAAATAAAATATGGATCTGTTTTTTTTCAGTATTAATAAAGGATTTTAGCATTTAATGTCAAAATAATTGAAGGATGGTAGCTAACGTTGACGAAAGAGGGGAGTTTATGAACGAGCAATTAGGAGTTGTCGGAAATCAAATTAAGCAGCATAGTGAATTGCTGGCGGAAAAGGTTTCTGAATTATTGAACCAAGACATCGCCCCATCCTTACTGCTTTCAAGTAAAGATCAAGAAATCAATTGGCTTGAATTATTTTTTGAAAGTCTTGGCGACTCTCTATGCTCGTGCCCAGACGCAGCTTTCAGGAATATATTGCGGTGTACCGGCATATTCGGTCAGAGAGCCATCGATTCAGAAATTTCTCCAGACAAATCACTGTATTTTTTTATTTACTCCCGAACGGTTATTTCTGATTTCCTATTTGAAAAAATTAACGGTAACCAGCTTACCGCAAATACAGTGCTCTCTGCAAGCCGGACAATTAATCAGCTAATTGATTCAGCCTCAATTTCTTTTATCAGCCATTATAAGGAAAGTTTATCGGCTGCCAAGTATGCGTTAGCAGAATCCAATGAAGGATTACATATTACCTTAAAAGAACTTAATGACCTTAAGACAGCTTTGGATGAAACGACAATTTTTTCCATTACGGACAAAAACGATAATATTACATATATCAATGATAAGTTTTGTGAAATTACAAAATACTCGAAAGAGGAACTAATCGGTCAAAATCACGGTAAAATTCTGAATTCCGGATACCATCCGAAACATTATTTCGAAGATGTTCGGAAAACGATTCAACAAGGGAGGGTCTGGAAAGGGAAAATTATGAATAAAACAAAAGAGGGTACTACTTATTGGGTGGACACGACAATTATCCCCTTTCTAGATAGCAATGGGAATACATACCAGCACATTGCCATTCAAAATGACATTACTGAACAACAAAGGACGGAAGAACTTTTACGTAAAACAGAAAAGCTTTCATTAGTCGGAGAATTGGCAGCCGGAATCGCACATGAAATACGTAATCCTCTGACGACAATAAGAGGATTTGTGCAGTTGCTTAGTCAGTCTAATGAGAATAAAGATCTGCAGTATACTGAGACCATTTTAGATGAAATAGACCGGATAAACTTTATTGTCAGTGAATTCATGGTATTTGCCAAGCCTCATGCTATGTACTATACAAAGTGTAATCTGTCTGAAGTCTTATCAAGCATTATTCATTTGCTCCGTGCAGAAGCTATGTTAAAAAACGTAAAAATCAGTCAATCATTCTCTTCTGATAAACTGTATATTTTTGGTGAAGAACATCAATTAAAGCAAGTTTTTTTAAACATGTTGAAAAACGCTATCGAAGCTTTACCCGATGGAGGGAATGTCCATGTTTCTGCTACTTCTGACAAAAATTATGTCACGATATCGATAGAGGATAACGGAATAGGAATACCTCCGGAACAAATCCCAAAACTTGGAGAACCATTTTATACGACGAAAGAAACAGGGAATGGATTGGGCCTTATGGTAAGCTTCAAGATTATTGATAACCATAACGGAAACATGACCGTTAAAAGCGATGTGAATTCCGGTACTACTTTCCTAATAACTTTTCCCCTGTACAAAGAGAATAAAGTATCTAATTAACACCTATTATCAGGAAACATCCCAAAATTATTGGCGTAAAGCCGATTCTCACAGGGATTAATCCAGATGTTGCTCAAAAAACAATTCAATCAAATACTGAGTTAAACAATATAACTATTGAAGCAAATATAGAGCGCGCCTTATATAACATTGGTATTACTTAGAAAAAAGAAGTAGATGATTAAATAAAAACAAGGGGCTGTACATTATTGGTACATCTGCTTGTTTATTTTTTTAGTTACACCTGTCAGGATAACATCTAATTCACAATGATCTTCCACAATCAGTCGTGTTAGTGGAATAACATTACAAAAAATGGCGAAAAGGAAATATAAACAGCTACTTGATTTTCTTTATCAAAAATCGCTTATGCCTCATTAAAAAAGCTCCAACCTTTCAGTGTGAACTATGACCCGAATAATGGACACTTAAAAAAGTCTCTTATTCGGGTTTTTTGTA
>NZ_QVTC01000018.1 GCF_003429085.1 Bacillus sp. V59.32b
GGCCAAATAAAAAAATAACTGCAGGCAAACTCGATTTCATCCAGTTTGTCTACAGTCTGGGCGATCCTGTAAAAGGATCGCCGTCTTTCGTATGGTGAATCAGCCTGATTTAAAAGTTAAGCCGTTTTCCTGAAATTACGATATAACATGATTCCAGATAACATCATAACAAGACCAATCAGGATGCCGGAAGCGTAGTTCCCCGCCGTTTTCGGAAGCTTGCCGCCTTTTTCTGTTTTAACTTTCGGGTTTTCACTTTTGGCTTGCTTCACTTTTTCAGTAGCTGTATTAAGATTGTTTCCAATGTTATTGATCGTCTCATTGTCGACCATGTCGCCGGTAATGATGAGGTCGGCCAATAAATTGCCTTCCAGATCGAAAATGTTTACTTTTAATTTCGCATTGATAAGTTCTTCCATGTTAAATAGTTCCCATAGAGAAACCGTTGTTTCTTTACCGTCCATGATGAGAGCGAACGTAGGCTTAATTTTTAACATCGTAAACATTTCATCAAAAATGGCAATAAATTCTGAAACCTGTTCAGGCGTTAATTCATCAAGCGTTTCAAATTCATCGAACGCTTCCATTTTTTCTGCCAGTTGTTCGAACTTTGCTGTAGCTTCAGGAGTTGATAACTCCTCTTCAAGAGCCATGAAGTGATTGTTTAAGTTCTCCAATTCCTGTTGTGTGAGGTCTAATTCTTCCTGGAAAATCATTAGCAGTTCGTTCATAAATTCTTCATCAAAGTCAGGCTCGATATAGAATAGAACATCATCGACAAAAATGAAATCTTCAATCTCTTCCCCGTTCTCTGCTAAAAGAGCATCGAGATCCTCCATTGTCATTTCATTTTCCTGTAAAACATCCTGGATATTGCTATAGTCAGATGCAATGACTTCCCCGAGCCAGTCTGACAATTCTTCGACTGTTTCATAATCTTTAATTACCTCATCATACTCAGCAAGAGCGATGGCGATATCCGCCTCAGTCACTTCAAACCCTCTGATTGCGCTGATTTCTTCAAGATAAGCTTGGAAATCCGCATCGAAATTTGGATCTTGTGCTGCAAATGACTGCTTAGGCAAAAGCGATACCAACAAAATAAGTGCAAATAAAATACTGGCGATCTGCCTCATAATTTCCCTCTATTCCCTCAGATTATGTATTTTCGATATAATTATATATTTGAATCTGCTAATTAAGCGACAAGCAATATATGGTAAAACTAAATGTTTATGTAAGTTAGAAAATTAAAAGGAACAAATAAGCGAAAGCCTATTTGTTCCTTCAAAAAATAGTTATTCCTTTTTAATAGATTCATACCGATTAAAGGAATGAAGGTATGCTGCATTATTTTCGATAAGCTAATTTAATGGCATTATAGGCATTTACATACCCGGCCCCCACTTCCCAGGATTCGTATCCTGGCATTTCTGTGGCTGTCTTTTTCAAGACTTGCTTTACTTGAGATGGCGAAAGTTCAGGGTTCGCTTCTAACAGCAGTGCGACAATTCCGGCTACATGGGGTGTGGCCATCGATGTTCCGCTCATCGTTGTATAGAACGGAAGATGGGCTGGACTGATAAGTTCAATATCTTTGTCGATTCCGAGACTTGAAACAGGAGCAAGAACGCGCGTCGATACAATATCGACTCCAGGCGCCGTAATGGTCGGTTCATCCATCCATGTCCATTGCTTTCCATCTAATGTAAAGGTTCCACCCACGCCCTTTTTGCCACGGGATGAGAAATCGGCAAGTGTGCCATCCTTCACTCCTGCTGCGACCGAGATAACCCACGGAGCTTTTGCATATGGATTATGGGTATTTTCATCCGGCCCCTCATTTCCTGCCGCAAACAAGACTGTTATTCCTCTATCGAACGCTTTTTTGCTGGCGATGTTAATCGGGTCGTTATAGTCGAAATCACCTGATGATCCCCAGGAATTTGTAATCACGCGAATGTTATATTCCTGCTGATGGGTTATCGCATAATCGAAGCCGCCGATTCCGTCCAGGACAAATAACGCGGCACCGGAACCATAACCAATCAGGTCGGCCCCTGGCGCAACTCCCTCATACTTGCCGGAAGACATCGCACCGGTACCGCCGACTGTTCCCGCTACATGTGTACCATGGCCTGAATTCGTATCCGTATTTGGGACATTTTCCAGGTAAGTGATCGGCAATAATTCCGGCGCAAAGGCATTCAGGTTCGTGGAAGCCATCACATTTTGAACCAGATTTCTGCCAAATTGGTGATCTCTATGGGTCCCGTCCACACCGCTATCGTTCACCACAACACCGATACCCTTTCCGGAAAGAGGGAATCCTTTATTGGCTTTACGGAAATTCTCGTCTGTCCTTGCCCGGTCGACACCGGTAATGTCCGTTGCTTCCGCATTGGAATACGTAAGCTTTTTGTTGAAATAAATAGATTGGACCTCATCGTTTTTTGCCAGTATGTCGATCTGCGATTTTGTCGCAATGACCCCGGCGATTGGCAAAGACTTCATCGTGATTCCTGTCTCGATGCCAAGTGTTTCTAACAGGGCCAGTTGATTGCTCTTTGGTGCACCATCGCCTTTAAAAGTAACAATGACTTGAACTGTTTCCGAAGATGCCAGTGCTTTTTCAATGAGCGGGTCGATTACGGCAGAGGCCAAGGGACCTGCCTGAGCCGTTTCCGGGCGTTCAGCGTAAAACGGGATAAACAATAATAGAGCAAGAAATACATAGACAATACGCTTCATTTAGTTTTCCTCCAGTAGTCATAATATTTTGACTTTTTAAAGCAGGATAATCTCTAAGACAGTATGAAAACGCCATTTAATTTTTAAAAATCCGTCTCCTCCTTTTTTATTTTTAGTAAATGCTTGCTGCCTTACTAAATTGCTTTTCAGTACCCATATTTTTGAAGAGATAAACCATGATCAGCCAATTCCGCTTAAATTTGGGAGATTAGGCCCTAAAACAGGGGATTTAAACGGACCGTTTAAGAGCCAAAAGCGCTCATCATTGTTAGTGTCGGTGACTAAAAAAAACCTGACTGGGCATGCCAGTCAGGTTTCTCACTATCATTCTTCAAATATCGCATTCGAGAGCAGTCGGAACAAATAGTCGGTGTGGTCGCGGAAGCCTGGTTCCAGACCAATAAGCGTGACATCTTTATCCTTCTCCTGAACCATTACTGCTTGTCCCTGGGCTCCCGACCTGTTTGCCCAATGTCCGGCGACAAAGAAATCTGGAGTATTATCGTAGGTAGCCAATACTTCATCGTTCTCCGTGCCAGTATACCATGTTGGGCGGTAGACGAATCCGTAATCATCCTGGCCATAGCCGGCCGTAACTCCTGTCCCTTCATAATCGACTTTTACGATCCCGTTGCTATTGGACCCTCCGACTTTTATCGTATCATCTGTAAAACCAAGAGTTCTTGTAGCCTGGGAGGCACCGGCTCCTACTGCAATATACTTACCGCCTTCGTTTAAAAAGCTTTCCAGATTGGCTTTAAATGAATCATATTGGGCAGGATTCTCGAACCCGAATTCTTTATTTGCTTCACTTAGATTCGTGGAAATAAGATTTGCGGTTCCACTATAAACAAAGACATCGAATGAGCCAAAACCTTTCTGCGCTACCTCAACAGGGGTGACTTCCGTTACCTCGAAGCCAAGTCTCCTTAGAGAAAGGTTTGTCCCGGAGTGCGATTGCTGTTTGCCCATTCCGCCATCCTTTAGGAGCGCTACCTTTAATTTGGAGAGCTGCACAGCATCAGCCGGAATCGCTGAGGTTTCAACTTCTAAGCCGGACTCTCTTACTGCTCTTGAGATTGTATTTCCTGTTGCTTGAGCGTAAAAGTTACCTTTTGAATCGCGTTTCACTTTTACCCCTTGTTGGATTAACGTATTAGTCAGTTCAACTGCTTTCACTGAACTGTTAGGAATTTTATATGGCCCTTTACCTGAAAGGGAGCCATGGTTTTCAACTTCCTTCACCTTGCTGGCTGTTACATTAAACTGGCTTTTTACAGATATCGCTTCAAAGCCCCATAATTCCGGGAGACTCCACGCTGATATGTCATACATAGCTGGCGTATCATTGGTGATATCCTCTCCGTCCCAAAGCATTGTGTTCGCAAGACCTGCCTTGGCCTGGTTCATCTTTACGACATACGTTCCTTTTGGATAGGATTTGCCTTCGGCCGTAAATGGCTTTGAAGCCTCTTCCACTTCAACATCATTTTTGATTAAATGGTTCACCGCTTTTTCCGTTACCGTCGGGTCTTTCTCATTAACCGGCAGAACATAGGCATTCGGGAAGAATCCTTCTTCATGGAACGGATGGTCAAAATTGATGCCCCGTTTAAAGACCTCGATCTGGTCCGTGATCATTCCCTGTTTGTTGGCAGTTGCGAATTGGAGGGCACCCATGATCGCATCATATTGCCAGCGGACACCATCCCAATCATTTGTAGGCGCCTCTAATGTGTGTCCATAAGCGCCATGGTACATGGCGTACATCGGTGTAAAGATCGGCGGATAATCATCCCAGCCTGCAGTATCATCACGCTGCGGAACATATGCGCCTTCCATCGTTTTATACAGGTCACCGCTGTATTGCCCTTTGTTCTTCATAATTTCTGATTCCATGGCTTCCGCTTGTTTATAGGCCCATTTATTATACAGATCATATTCATAATTAGGGTTATGCGGCGGCGTACACGGTTCGATCAAGCCTTGCAAATTCGGTGCATAATTTTTTACATATCCATGCGTATCAAGGAAAACCATTGGATTCCATTCTTTAATAAGTTCTACGGTTTCCTGGGTTTCCGGCTGTGACTGGGTAATGAAATCGCGGTTTAGGTCGATTCCCTGTCCGTTGAACCTGGTGGCATCTATTCTTCCGTCCGGATTAGCGACCACATTAAAGATTAAGATGTTACTCCCAAGAATGTTTTTAGTCACTTGATCAGTCTGCGTCGCAAAACGCTCGATTAATTGAAGCACGGCATCGCTTCCGACAAATTCCGTACCGTGAATGGAGCCATTAATCATAACCGGAACCTTAAAATCTGGATTTTCACTAATCCAGTCCTGTGCTTTTTGGGGATTTTTGAACATCTGTTTTCGTAGCGCTTTAATTTTGCCGAACTTGCCTTGTGAAGCAGGGTCGGCAATCGTTACGACATAAAGCGGATGTCCATCAGAAGATTTCCCTTTCACTTCTACCTTTACACGGTTTGATTTCTTGTCAATTTCCTGAAGCTTGGCGCCGATTTTCGAGAATTTAACAAAATCATAGTGTTCGCTGTTGAACTTGCTGCCGTTTTGTTCCTCGTAGACATTGACATTCGTCCACTTCTTTGGCGATGCGGCGAGTGTGTCTGCCAACGGAACAGTGGCAAGCATACTAGCAGTGATAAGGCCGGTTAATAGTTTCTGTTTCTTCATCCTTTACCTCCTGATAGAAAATTCAAAATATTGCCTAGATATACACTAGTATATTTGATTTTCCAGCAGGGACCATCATGCAAAATAACTATTAACTAGATTGTTAAACACAATAATGATAGGTCTATTATCATGACGGCATGCGAATGCAAAAAAGGTTACCCGAAAAATCCGGATAACCTGTCGCAATTTGTTTCTCTTTGCGCTATTTAATTTGTTGTAACAACCACTGTTGTAGGGAAGAAACATTCTCCGGCACGATAAAGTGGCCGGCAGGATAGGTTTCATAAGTTGTGTTCACAGCACGGCTCATGAAATAATCCTGATTATCATTTCCGATGTGAATCGGAAAAATCGGATCACTTTCTCCATGTGAAATATATACGGACTGTCGGCTGCTCGTTTTCAGTGAGTATTCTTCTTTCACAAAGGAAGGAATGTACCCGTTCATTGCCACGATTCCCCTTATCTCATCTCCTAAAGTTAGGGCAAGTGTCATCGCCATGATCGCTCCCTGGCTAAAGCCAAGCAAATATACTTGATCTTTATCAATCGGATGTGCCTCCTTCATCTCTTTAATAAAGGCTGTCAACCCTTGGACACTGCGGTCAAAAGATTCCTTGACAGGATTTCCGATTCCATGAAGATCAAAGAATTTATATCCGGTTTCCGTTTTGATGTTGCCGCGAATGAAAAATAGAATAAATCGGCCTTTAACACCTTCCAGGATTGGAACAAGATCTTTCTCATTTGAACCCGCACCATGCATCACGAAGATTGCCGGATAGGTTTTTCCTTCCTTGAAATCATCGGGAAATGAGAGATCGCACATATATTCAGCTGACATTGATATTCCTCCCTAATGTTAATGAAAGCATTAAATAGTCACATGCTAATAAGTCTTCTTTGCAACCCTTACCATATAGACCCGCTCCGGCCGCCCGACTGCACCGTAGGCAAGATCCGCCCTTATCTTGCCCCCGGCAACTAGATGCTCCAGATATCGCCTCGCGGTCGTTCTGCTCACCCCAATTTGTTTAGCCACAGATTCAGCTGTCATTCCGGCATTGTCATCTCCAAGAACCTGCAGTACTTTTTCAAGTGTCAGCGGGTCAATTCCTTTAGGCAAGTCGGATTTCTCACTGCTGCTTCCATCCTTATCTTTCCGCAAAAGCTTGTCGACTTGTTGTTGGGTAATATGAGGATTGTTTTTCCCCAGCTCCAATAAATTGGTGTGGTAATCTTGATATCGCAGCAACGACTGTTTGAATCGTTCAAACACGACAGGTTTAATAATATAATCGAAGACGCCTATGGTTATCGCTTCCTGTACTTTATCTAATTCTTTGGTTGCTGTTATCATAATGACGTCGATTTGTTTATTTTCCTGTTTCGTTTCTTTTAAAAGATCCAGGCCGTTCATATCCGGAAAATAGACATCAAGCAAAATAAGGTCTGGCTGTAAGATCTCGATAAAGCTTTTTGCTTCTATATAACTTGCAGCGATTCCAACTGTTTGAAAGCCTTGGATTTGCTCAATAAACCGTTTCTGTATCTCTGCTATTCTTAGATCATCCTCCACAATTAATACATCGATCATTTGATTGTCATTCATCCAAACGCCCCCTTACTTTTGGAATAGCAATCGTGAAAACCGTTCCATCTCCCTCATTAGATGAATATGTAATAGATGCTCCCAAGCTTTCAATTGCATCCTGCACTAAACTCAACCCAATTCCCGCATTGCTTTTGCTGTCCTTCGTTGTAAATCCAGTCTGGAAAATACGTTCATAATCCTCTGGTGCAATCCCCTTCCCGTTGTCTTCCACTTCTATAATCAGTTCTTTGCCGAGATCTGTCAAAAATAGAGAAACCTTTTTCTTTTCCTTTCCATTTTCCCGGACTGCCTCAAAAGCGTTATTGACCAGGTTTCCTATAATGGTCACTAACGTTTCCCTGCCTATTTCTGCCGGAACATCCTTGAAACTGCTCTCCCTATCGACAGTAAAATGAATTTTCAATTCACTGGCTAAACTCACTTTTCCTAAAATAAAGCCGGCTATGATCGGATCGGGAATTTCTTGCATTAAGAAATTTATGAATCCCTGCGCAACATCCACTTCTTTCGAAATGAATTCAATTGCCTCCTTGTATGAACCGAGTTGAATCAAACCGAGAAGGGTATAGAGTCGATTGGAATATTCATGGGTTTGGGCTCGGAGCCCTTCGGCGTATGATTTTATGTGAGACAATTCCTGAAGAAGATTTGAAAGCTCAGATTTATTCCTTAAGCTTGCAACAGCTCCTTTTACATGTCCGCGTTTATTTAAAATAGGAATCCGGTTGACCACGAAAACCTCGCCCTGAATCATAAATTCCCTGTCGTATTCAGCCTGTCCCGTACTTACTACATCGAGAAGGTGTGTGTCTTCAATCACGTCCTCGATTCGCTTTCCGCGAAGCAAAATATCATTCGGTATATGCAGGATTTGATGGGCCGTTTCATTTACTACGGTAATCCTTCCCTCATTATCTATTGCGATAATCCCTTCATGGATCGATTCAAGGATCGCGTGCTTCTCCTGGTACATCCAGGCGATTTCCTTCGGCTCAAGACCAAAGATTGCCTTTTTAATATTTAATGAGATTAATAAGGCGATCAAGATACCACCTAATAGGATAAAGAGTGTTGTGTAAAGAATTTTCCTCTGCAAACTTGAGACCTCTTCTTCAATATCTTTTTGCAAAAAACCGACGGAAACTACTCCAATGATTCGGCCATCTGATTGAATGGGTGCTTTCCCCCTAAGCGATGGACCCAATGTACCCGTGGACTCAGAAATGATCGGTTCACCTTTAAATACTCTGCCATTGTCCCCGCCAACCATTTTTTGTCCAAGTCGTTCAGGATTCGGATGAGAGTAGCGAATTTCATTACGATTTCCAATTACGATAAATTCTGCTCCAATCTGCTTGCGGATTCTTTCTGCAATCGGCTGGATGGTACTGGCTGGGTTGTCCTCATTAAAGGCTTCCTTTATTTCAGGGATATGAGAGACGGACTGTGCTACCGATAAGGCTGTGTTACCTTTTTCCTTTTTCAGGCCGGATTCCAAAATATTTATAAAGGTTAATTCAAAAATGACTCCCATGAGAATAATTAACACACAGATGCCTGTCATTAACTTAGTATGTAGACGCATTCAAACACCTCTTGTTAATCATATTAAAAAAAAACTCCTCTACAAAAGGAGTTTTTGAAATATTTTGTTGTGTCCGACTACTTATCCTTCCACATTAATGATGACATCCTTACCTTTCATTTTCATTAAGACCGGTATAAGCAGCCAAAGAATTGTGATGATCAAGAAAGCAAGGGATATCGGACGGGTGATAAATAAGCTGTAATCACCATTTGAAATGGTCAGCGCCCGTCGGAAGTTATTCTCAATCATCGGACCCAAAACAAGGCCGAGTACAAGAGGCGCGATCGGATAATCATTTCTCGTTAAAAAATAGCCAAACAGCCCGCAAGCAAGAAGAAGCAGTAGATCATATGTGGAAACTTGTACGGCATATACTCCGAAAATGGAGATGGCAATAATGATAGGTATTAAAAATTGTTTCGGTGTTTGAATGATTTTTGCGAACACCTTTACCAGTGGTAAATTCAAAATTAAAAGCATGATGTTTCCAATGAACATACTGGCGATCAAGCCCCAGGCAACCTGTGGATGGTCTTCGAATAATAATGGGCCCGGCTGGACGTTATACATCATAAGAGCACCCATGAGTATCGCCGTTGTACCTGATCCCGGAATTCCCAGTGTCAATAAGGGAATCATCGCACCGCCCGAAGCCGCGTTATTGGCCGATTCAGGTGCGGCTACCCCGGCAATCGTACCGGTACCAAACTTCGAAGGATTTTTTGAAAGCCTTTTTTCTGTTAAGTAAGAGAAGAAAGAAGCCAATGTCGCACCCGCACCTGGCAGAATCCCTATAAAGAAACCAAGGAGGGATCCGCGGGCAATGGGCCCGACCGATTCTTTTAATTCCTCTTTCGACGGCAGCAAATTATTAATTTTCGCTATCTCATTGTCTTCCTCTTCATTTTCCAATATCGTCTTGAATACTTCACCAAGAGCAAACAATCCAACGGCAATCGTTAAGAATTCAATTCCCTGATAAAGCCAGGGCACATCAAAGGTAAAACGAGCAATTCCAGAAACGTTGTCAATTCCAATCGTACCTAGCAATAAACCGCAGATCGTCATGATCAATGCTTTCGTCACTGACTTGCCCGCCAACCCGCTGACAGCAGCCAAGCCTAAGAGCATGAGCGAAAAATACTCCGCAGGACCGAACTTTAATGCTACATTCGATAAAGGCCGGGCTAATGCGATCAACGCTAACAGTGTAACGATCCCGGCAACAAAAGAACCGATTGCGGCAATGGAGAGTGCACTACCGGCTCTTCCCTTCTTCGCCATCTGATAGCCATCCAATGTTGTAACAACAGACGAGGATTCCCCAGGGGTATTTAATAGTATCGATGTTGTCGAACCTCCATACATCGCCCCGTAATAAACACCGGCAAGAAGAATAATCGCACTCGCTGCTGCCTGTTCAGGCGGCAGACCGCCCGTAATGGAAGCCGTGACCGGAATCAGCAGGGCCACACCGCTCATTGGTCCGATACCCGGTAGGACGCCGACAGCCGTTCCTATTAGAACTCCAACAAATGCAAAAATCAGATTATACCAAATGAGAGCCGTACCAAACCCATCCATTAAATAACTGAGTGTACTCATGATTCATCTCCCTCCAAACTAAAACCAGACTGGCCAGCCGGGCAGAGTTCCTTTTAAAATATTTACAAAAAGATAATAGACTATGCCTGAAAAAGAGGCAGCAATTACAAGTGATTTTATCCACTTCGTTCTTTCCATTGTTTGAAAGCAAATAAACAGATAGATGAATGTCGTAATCACATATCCAATCGTTTCTAACGTGAGAATGTAAGCAAGCGTTGCGGTAAATATGATCAAAAACGGCTTGTATTGCAGCTTTTCTTTAGGGCCTCCTGCTTGCTTTTGGAAGCGGAATGTCTCATAAAATAAACGGATGCTTAATAGAACCAGCAGAATGCCAAGAAAAAAAGGAAATATATCCGGTCCTACTTCACTTCCATAAGCGGAGCTCGCAATCTGCCTGCTGCCGATTATAAAAAGCAGACCAATAGCCAAGAACAAAACCGCTGCAATGCGGTCGAATCTGATGTCCATCCACATTCATCCTTTCTAAACAGATGAGAAGGAGTGTTTCACTCCTTCCCGACTCTATTACTTTTCCATACCCAAAGCTTCTAATAGTTGCTGTACTTGTGTTTCCTGCTCATCTAAAAACTTTTTGAAATCTGCGCTATTTTTATATTCCATTTCCCAGCCTTGAGTCTCGACTTCTTTTTTCCATTCAGGGGATGCAGCAAGCTTTTCGATCGTTTTTTCCCAATATGTTTTTGCTTCGTCAGACATTTTTTCAGGACCAAACACACCGCGCCAAATTGTGAATTCAGCGTCCACACCTTGTTCCTTAGCTGTAGGAATATCTTTAAATGTTTCTATACGTTCAGGTGATGTGATTGCCAGAACCCGTACCTTGCCCGCCTTCAAAAACTCATTGACACTGGATGCATCTGTACCGATTACATCAGCGTTTCCTCCAAGCAATGCCGTAATCGCTTCACCGCCGCCATCATAAGAAACATATTTAATTTTAGTTGGATCGACGCCGTATTCATAAGCCGGTAAAATGGAGATCAAATGATCCATTGATCCTGGAGCAGAGCCCCCTGCAAAGGTAAGCTTACGCGGATCTTTTTTGACTTCCTCCAATACCGATTTCAGATCCTTGAATTTCGAATCTGCTTTGACGACAATCGCCCCGTAATCTTTTGTCAACTGTGCCAAAGGAGTTGTATTTTTATGTCCATAAGGGCTGTTTCCTTCTTTTTTCAAATTATTAATGACGATTGGTGGTGAGTTGACCAACAGCCTGGCGTTGTTTTGTACATCCTGTGTCGCATACTCCGCCATAAAAACGGCTCCCCCACCGCCAGGTTTGTTCTCAACCGTCAATGGCTGATCCACCAGCTTTGTTTCACTCAATACTTTTGTGAATGAACGGGCTGTCAAATCCCAGCCACCCCCCGCTCCAGAAGGTGCTACAACTGCAATCGCCTTGTTTGGGTAACCAGTACTTTCCACTTTTTTTTCACCGCCGGATGTTTCACTCCCGCATGCGGTTAGACTCAATGCCAACACACCGGCACCCATTATTGTCAAAAACCTTTTAATAGAAATCATGTAAATCCCCCTTGTAAGCGTTTTCTCAATTTTACATAAATAAAAGCGATTTACTAGATTATCCAATTAAACTCCAATAAAAATATTAAACACATTTTGTTCATAAAGTTTATGGTTTGGAAAAACAGTAAAAAATAGCAGGGATAATGACCCCCACTATTTTTAGATTTTGAATAATTACGTATTTAGTATTTTTCGCATAAAATATATTGTGCTTATCCAGAAATGAAAGTAAAGAAAAAGATATTCCCCTTCTCTTTAGGTAAACTATAATAAGACATTTACAAAGGTGGGTTGCGGGATGGACACATTGGAAGGCAATAAAAAAATAGCTGGTGAAAAAGCAGCAGACTTTGTCCAGGATGGAATGATAATAGGATTGGGAACAGGTTCAACTGTGTACTGGACAATAAAAAAAATCGCTGAACGAATTAAAGGGGGTTTACGGGTAAAAGGTATCCCATCATCCAGCAATACGGAGAGATGGGCCATTGAGTTTGGCATCCCATTAACCGACTTTTCTGAAGTACAGAATCTTGACTTAACAATAGACGGCGCTGACGAAATCGACCCAAATTTTAACCTTATTAAGGGCGGAGGAGGTGCTCTTTTAAGGGAGAAAATAGTAAGCATTTCGTCAAAAGAGCTAATCATTGTCGCGGACGATTCAAAAATAGTTTCACTATTGGGTAATTTTCCTCTACCTGTTGAAGTTGTTCCATTTGGCTGGGAAATTACCGCTCAAAAAATAGCTCAGCTTGGGTGCTCCCCCGCACTAAGAATGAAAGATGATAGGATCTTCAGCACAGATAACGGAAATTATATTTTGGATTGTACATTCGAGTCTATTCCGGATCCAGAGATGACACATAATCATCTGATACTGATAGTTGGTGTAGTAGAAACCGGATTATTTATTGGAATGGCTGACAAAGTGATTATAGGGGAATCTAATGAAGTAAAGATACTCAAAAAGAAATAAGAAATTCCCTATTAACAATAGATCAGCTGGTTATCAAAAAAAGATAACCAGCTGACTCTGTTTTAAAACGCTTACAGAAAACTTATTTAATCACTGCAGATTTCAGCTTTTCTGTTTGCACATTCATTTTTTCTATTGCTTCATTATATTCTTTTTCCAGTTCAGCTATAATGCCTTCAGCTGTATCGATCTGGTTGATCGCTCCTACCCCATGTCCGGCAGACCAGATATCTTTCCAAGCTTTGGCGTTAGTCTCCTTTTGCATGCTGTCAAATTCAACTTTGTCCTTCTTTTGCAATTCGGCCGGATCTAGTCCGTTCTTTACGATGCTTGGTATGAGCATATTCGCGTTAACGCCGGAGAATGCGTTTGTGAGGATGATGTCCTCTTGATTCGAATCTACAAGCATTTGACGATACTCTTCATTTGCCATACTTTCTTTTGCCACGATGAAGCGCGTTCCCATATATGCGAGGTCCGCACCAGCGGCCTGCGCTGCCAGTATGCTTTTTCCTGTTGAAATCGCTCCGGCAAGGATAATGATTCCATCCCAGAATGTTCGAACGCTGTCAACGAATGCAAAACCATTCAGATTCCCCGCATGTCCGCCTGCTCCTGATGCAACAAGAATTAACCCATCTACCCCAGCTTCAGCCGCCTTCTTAGCAAATTTGACGTCACTAACATCCGAAAAAACAAGGCCACCATAGCTATGTACAATATCGACGACAGCTCTCGGACTTCCAAGTGAAGTAATAACCAGCTGCGGTTGGTGTTTTTTCACCAAATCCAACTCTTCCTGTAATCTGCTATAAGAACTGTGAACGACCATGTTTATCGCCCATGGCGCAATCTTCCGCTCTGGTTCTTTCTCTCGTGCAGCGGCAAGTTTATCGTTTAACTCACCCATCCATTGATCAAGTACCTCGATTGGACGTGCATTTGGGGAAGGGAATGAACCAATCACACCATTCATACAAACAGCTTCTACCAATTCAGGACCCGACACGAGAAACATCGGCGCTGAAATAGCGGGTAATCTAAGCTGCCCCCACCATTCTTCCGGTATCGTTTTACTCAACAAAAACGCCTCACTTCCGTACAGAATTTTCAGAATATGAATCACTATTCATTTTACTCCCGAAGAGGCGATTATTCAAGTTTTTCCTTCTATATATTACTTGTCTCGAAATCAAAAAAACCGCTAATATTTTAACGGTTTCATCGATTATCTATGCTTTTATTTTTCCAGCACCCATTTTTGGATGGCCTTTGCCACTCCGTTATTGTTATTCGTCTCGGTAACCCAATCCGCTGTTTCCTTCACGATATCCTGGGCATTTCCCATTGCTACCCCAAGACCCGCTTCCTTAATCATGGCGATGTCATTCAGGCTGTCGCCTACCGCCATAACCTCATCCATCCTTAAATCCAGGAAGCCGCATACCTTTTCAATCGCCCTGGCTTTATTTATTCCCACGGCATTGGCTTCGATATTCGTCGGACTTGAATTGCTAATCTCAAGGTTGCCGTTCTCTCTTAGCATCGTTAAGATTTCTTCTCGGATTTTATCGTCTTCTATATTAAACCCGAACTTCAGCCATTGATAGGATGGAATGTCTTCGGGCATTTCTCCCCGCCAAACCCGATCACTGCTCGTTGCCCAGAAATCCGTCTTGTGCTTTTGGCTTAAATCCCACATCCATTGGATCAGTTCGGCACCGACGATGTTCCTCTCAACCAGTTCCCCGGTCGGATCAAATATTTCGCTGCCGTTTACCGTAATCAGATAAGAGGATAGCTCGAGTGATTTTGCGATCTCACTGCATGACGCATAAGCGCGTCCAGTACTTAGCAAAACTTTGACGCCCTTTTGTTCCGCCTCTCTGATTGCTGCTTTGTTCGCCTCAGACACCTTGCCTTCTTCGTTCAATAACGTCCCGTCCATATCAAGGGCAATTAGTTTTATTTCTTTGTTCATGATGTAATTCAGCCTGCCTTTCAAATTCGTCCATTAGTTATACTGTAACAAAATAAAGACTGAATGGAAAATGGTTGGCTTGGTATGTTTGAGAGACGGGCACCGCAGTTAAATTAGTGACTAATAAATAATAATTCGCTTAAAGCTTAAAAAACAGAAGAAATCCACCCGATAATCTGGTGGATTAATCTATATTTAGTTTATTTAGTAGTTGTCTTAATTCATCAGTTGAATATGGTGTATGCTTTGCGACTTCATCTAGAGGCATACCACTTTCTAGGAAACTTTTGACTCGGTATCTACTGCATCTTTTAGTCTGCTATTTTCATCCAAGAGTGCCTTTTCTCTAAGCCCGTATTCTCTTCGGGTTCCAGGATCCGAGCTTAATTTTGCTAATTTTTGTTCAGCTTTACCAGTCATCATATCCATGCTAACGACCTCCATTAGCTTTTCTTGCGAAATATCATCTTTTAAAAATAATACCTATCTGTGCAGGGAAATATTCTTATCATATTCTATTTGCTCGAACTTAGGAAATTCTAAAAAAAATGAATTTCCATCAAGTCTGTTAAAGGATTTTTCGAATGAACCTCTTGAATTTGATGTGTTTTAGTGAAAATTTTCATTCCTTAATTCCGCTAATTTAAATGCGAGTATATTGATAGAAACCGTCCGTTTGAGCATTTGATAGTTGTCACCGGCCTCTAAACCTTCTACAAAAAGTTAGGACGTATAAAAGAGGATTCGGGGAACCATGTTGTTTTGATCCAATAGCTGAACTTCAATATCCAACAAATGCAACATATACAATAAATCCAACAAAAATGGTTGTCTTTATAGGATTAATTCATTGAATCAAAACTCTATATAACTTTTTATTTCAAACTTTATCGATAGATTCTTTCGCTTAAATCTACTAAAACAAAAAAACACCCGCTACCAACAACCTAAAAAGGTTGTTGGTAGCGGGTGCTTTTCATTAATCTCTTTCATGCATACCGTGTTTTTCACGTGGCATTTGCTGCTGGATTTGCTTCTCGGGAGGCTGGGTCGTCCGCTCAAGACCTTCTGTATCCTCGCCCATTCCTTTTAGAAAGTTGAGCAATAAGGATACCGATTTGTTTATTTCAGGGTCTTTTAAAGATCTGGCAAAATCAAAATAGCCGACGGAATCTTCATTATCTTTCGTTTCTGCCACTCTGGCGATACCTGAATTGATCTTCAATATAAACGGTTCAAGCTGTTGGACATTGAGCGTGCCGAGCAGACCACCCATTAATAATAGATTCTTCAGCAAATTGGTCGTCTCAGGCGTGTCGGCCGTTTTGACGAGGACATCCAAGACCTTATCCCCCTGGCCGAACAATCCATTTAACAATGAGAGTACACCGCGATCTTGCATATGACCCAAAACTTGAAGTGATTCCAGAATGGCTTCCTTATTTTTGATGAGCGCATCTTCTACTTGAAGTAAATCTTTCCTTCTTTGATCCTCTTCGCTAATTTCGATTCTTTGGATTTGTTTAATCGCTTTAGCCATGCTGCTTTCGCTCCTCCCTTACTGCATCACCAGGGAAAACATAATCCTTGCGCGCCCATTTCTTCTGCACCTGCACACCAATTTGCGGCTGTGGGTTGCCGTTACGATGGTTGATATCCCGCATTGGGCTGACCCCTTCATATTTCAGGATTTCCATCTTGGCCATCGTTTCCTTGTAAGCTGGCGTGTCGGTGTCTTTATCGGAAAAACTGCTCGTTAACAGGTTAACGGCTGCTTCTCCGGAGTCGTTCATCGGGAGATATACTTCGTTTCCTTGGACACGGTCCGTAATTAGGGATTTAACCTTGACGTTGCCATAAGGAGAAGTCAGCCTTACAAGCGTGCCGTCTTTAATCCCCCTATCCTCTGCTAATTCAGGAGATACCTCTAACCAGATTTCCGGAGTTTTCGAGGAAATCCCTTTTGACCTGTATGTCAGATTGCCTTCATGGAAATGTTCGAGAAGACGGCCGTTGTTCACATGGATATCATATTCAGGACCAAAGTCAATTGGCTTGGACCATTGAACCGGGAATAGGTTTGCCTTTCCGTCCGGGAACGGGAATGTTCCGTCCGCAAACAGAAGCGGTGTGTCTGTTCCATCGGCTGTAACCGGCCATTGAAGCGAATTGTATCCTTCAAGTCTATCGTAGGTGACGCCTGCATAAAGCGGCGATAACATGGCTGCTTCATGCATAATGTCCGCTGGATGGTTATAATTCCAGCCTGCGCCAAGGCGGTTTGCGATCTCAAGGATGATTTCCCAGTCAGGCTTTGAGTCTCCTAGAGGTTCAAATACTTGATACAAACGCTGGATCCGGCGCTCTGTATTTGTAAACGTTCCTTCTTTTTCAAAGCTTGGGCTTGCAGGTAACACGACATCCGCAAACTCCGCGGTACGTGAGAAGAAAATGTCCTGAACAACAAAGAAGTCAAGCTTCTCGTATGCGGCATGCACATGATTAATATTTGAATCGACGAGGCCCATTTCCTCACCCTTTACGTACATGGCTTTCAGGATGCCGGAATGGATTCCATCTATCATTTCATGGTTGTTCATGCCAGGTTGCTCGGGAATTTTGACTCCCCAGCCTTTTTCGTATTTCGCGCGCACGTTGTCATCCGCAATTTTTTCATAGCCCGGGAGCCGGTCTGGCATAGAGCCAAAGTCACTGGCACCCTGCACATTGTTGTGACCGCGCAACGGATAGGAGCCTGCCCCAGGCTTACTGTAGTTTCCAGTAATGAGTAAAAGGTTGGATATAGCAGTGCTCGCGTCACTGCCTCCTGTATGCTGCGTGATGCCCATTGCCCATAACACACTGGTTGTTTTCGCATCATGAATCATTTCCGCCATTTGGATGAGGGTTTCTTTCGAAATGCCTGTTGCTTCCTCCGCATACTCCAATGTGAAAAGCTCCAGGCTTTTTTTATACTCCTCAAAGCCATTGACGCGCTCATGCACAAACTTCTCATCGGTCCAACCATTGTCAATGATATACTTCGTTATCGCTGAGAGCCAGACTAAGTCAGACCCCGCTTTAGGATGCACGAACAAGTCCGCGCGTTCAGCCATTTCATGCTTCCTGATATCAGCTACAATGAGCTTTTGCCCGCTCAGTTTGTGTGAGCTTTTCACCCGTGTGCTTAATACGGGATGGGATTCGGACGTGTTTGAGCCAACGATTAACACGAGCTCCGCCTTTTGGATATCTGTGATGGAACCTGAATCACCGCCATACCCTACCGTACGGAATAATCCGACAGTCGCCGGTGACTGGCAATAGCGTGAGCAGTTATCGACATTATTGGTGCCAATTACGCCGCGCGCTAGTTTTTGCATAAGATAGGACTCCTCATTCGTACATTTGGAAGACGATATGAATCCCAATGAATCTGGGCCATGCTCATTCTTGATATTCGTAAACTTTTCTGCGATGAGCGTTAAAGCCTCTTCCCATTCTGCTTCACGGAACGTATCACCTTCACGAATCAATGGTTTCGTCAGGCGATCCTCGCTATTTACGAAGTCCCAGCCGAATTTCCCTTTAACACAAGTGGAGATGCCGTTCGCCGGTGCTTCCACCTGTGGTTCTATCTTTAGAATTTCACGGTCTTTCGTCCATACATCAAAGCTGCAGCCAACACCGCAATATGTACAAACTGTTTTTGTTTTCTTGATTCGTTCGTCACGCATGGCTGATTCCATATCCGAAATCGCGAGGATTGAACCATAGCCGGTTTCCACTCCTTTTGTCACTTCAATCATCGGACGCAGTGTTTGTTTCGCTATACTTGTCAGAAAACCTGCTTCCCCGACCATGCCCTTTTCCATCATTGCGTTACAAGGGCAAACGGTAGAGCAGTGGCCGCAAGACACACAAGAAGATTCGTTGATTGGCACATCATTGTCCCAAATTACACGCGGCTTTTGGCGCTCCCAGTCAATGGTCAGCGTTTCGGTGACCTGGACATCCTGGCATGCTTCTACACAACGGCCGCAAAGGATGCATTGGTCAGGATCGTAACGGTAAAACGGATGGGAATTATCTTCCTCGTAGGGCTTCCCCGCAAACGGAATGCTCTGATGGTTAATCTTCATCTCTTTAACCGTATTATGTATTTCGCAACCACCATTATTGTAATCACACACCGTACAATATAATTCATGGTTATTGAGGATTTTATCCATCCCGATTACCTGAGCTTGCTTAACTTCAGGAGAAATCGTATTGATCACGTCTCCATCATTTATCATGGTTGAACAGGATCTGACAAACTCTCCATTCACATTGACAATACAGGTGTCACACGTTTCAATCGGTCCAAGGCTCGGATGATAACAAACACTCGGCACCTCTATTGAACTGTCAGAAAGCATCTGAAGGACCGTCTGGTTATCAGTGGTCTCCATCTCTACACCGTTAATGTTAATCTGTAACTTATCTGCCAATAAAAACGCCCCCTTTATACTAATCAGCATTACCTATCATTTTCACTACCCTTCCAAAATAGTTGTAAAACATCTTTACTAATTTCACTCCCGATAAGTTATGACTTCATAATAAAAACCCGCATCCTGATAGATTTTGTAAGATCAAGGATGCGGGTTCTATGAATTAGGTTGCTACTATTGTTATTTAAATGGATTCTTCCATTCCATCAGCGTGCCATAATTAAGTGATTCTTTATCTTCCAGGTAGTTTTCCAGAACGCCGACCGGCTTCCGGCCGCACTTTAATAAAAAGGTGATCACCGGATCGTTCAGGTCGCCTGACAACACCTTCTGGACATATTGTTCGGGACTTAATTCCCGGGCGTAACGATGGTACCCCGGCATCCGTCCGCCGCCGAGCAGACGGTCGAGCTTCTTTTCCACGACGATATGGCCCATGGACTGCATCATCTGCTTTGCGAGCCCGAATTTACGGTATTTCGGCTTGACACTGATATCCACGATATATAATGTATTCCCATTCGGATCATGATTCCGGATATACCCTCCATCGGTTATCTCTTCCCACGTATGAGCAGGATGGAGAGGATCAAAATCGACGCGTAGCCCTGTCAACGATCCGGCAAGTTCTCCATCAATCTCGATACACAAGGCCCCTTCCGGGAATAAGTCCACATGGTTTTGCAACTGCTCCCGATTCCACCATAATTCCTCTGGGAAAGGCGGTGGAAAGCATTCCGCCTGAATCGCAATTAATTCATCAAAATCATCCTCGGTATAATTCCGGACGACAGACAATACAGGTATTTCATTATCAAATACAAACAGTTCATTGCGGTATGCCATAGCCATCACCCTTCAATTGTTTCCGCTTTTTCCCAGTCAGGATATAGATCCGTTCTGCGGTCTCTCCATGTCGTAACCGAGCCTGCTTCTCGAACCTCGTACAATAAACTCAAATCAAGATCTGCCGTAACAATCATATCGCTGTTCAATTCTCCTTCCACCATAATGCCTTTAGGCGGGAAAGGAATGTCGTTCGGTGTAATCACCGCGGCCTGGCCGAAATTAGCGCGCATGAAATCAACAGTCGGCAGCGAACCAATTGTACCGGTCGTTACTACGTAGACCTGGTTTTCAATTGCGCGAGCGTGACTCGTATAACGAACCCGGTGAAAACCATGGCGGTCATCTGTGCAGGACGGACAGAAAATCACATCCGCCCCCTTTGCTTTGGCCATGCGCACGATTTCAGGAAATTCAATGTCATAGCAGGTTAAAATGGCAATCCTCCCTTTTTCCGTTTCAAAAATCGTAAAATCCTCGCCCGGCGACATATTCCATTCATGCACCTCGGTTGGCGTAATATGAAGCTTTGCTTGCTCGCCAATCCTGCCGTCAGGATAGAATAAATGAGCAACATTATACAAGCGGCCTTCTCTCTGGACGACATGCGTCCCACCTATAATATGCATGCCGGTTTCTTGAGCAAAGTTTGAAAACAATGTTCTGTATTGATCTGTAAATCCAGGAAGTTCATTGATGGTTAACCTCGTTCCCTGTTCACTGCCGATTGACAATAGCTGGGTCGTAAAGAACTCAGGAAATAAAACAAACTCAGAGCCATATTCCTGAGCTGTTTTAATATAATGTTCGCATTGGTTAGCAAACTCTTCAAATGATTGGATGGTATGCAGATGGTATTGAACAGCAGAAACGCGGTATTTCAATGGAACTCCCCCTTTTTTATATAAAATTCCGTGAATTTTTCTCAGCTAAATATAAATATATAACAAGAGAAGATGGATTTGTAAAGAGTTTGAGATTACTATTTTTAGATTTTGTAAAGTATAGAGATTCCGCCGATTGAGCTCGGACACAGCAGGGCGTGAAGTCTCTTCCAGATTTACTATCCGGAATTTTGATTTTGTTGCCGGTATGACTCATTTTGTTGCCAAAACACAGACTTTTGTTGCCGGAATTCCATTTTTGTTGCCGGTCCCCGGGTTTGTTGCCGAAACACGGACTTTTGTTGCCGGAATTTCATTTTTGTTGCCGATCCCTTTTCTCTGATAATAAGTTTTGCATACATGGTTCCCTTTAGCGTTGAAACTGAATGCGGTGCAGGTTGGCAAAGACTCCGCCCTGTTCAATCAATTCATCATGGCTGCCATCTTCGGCAATGCCTTCTTCAGTGACAACCACAATCCGGTCAGCGTTCCGGATCGTCGCCAGCCGGTGGGCAATCACGAGCGTCGTCCGGTCTTTAGCAAGCTCATTCAACGCATTCTGAATCACCATTTCTGTTTCGGTATCGAGTGCAGAAGTTGCTTCATCCAGGATGAGAATCGGAGGATTTTTCAAGAACATTCTCGCAATAGAAATCCGTTGTTTTTGCCCGCCTGATAGTTTTAACCCTCTTTCACCGATTTGAGTTTCGTAGCCGTCCGGGAGCCCTTCGATGAATTTCTCCAGGTGCGCCTGTTTAGCTGCTTCCTCGATTTCTTCATCAGACGCATCCAGCATGCCATACGCAATATTTTCTTTAAGTGTACCTGTAAACAAAAATACATCCTGCTGTACAATCCCGATTTGCGAACGCAGCGAATGCTTCGTCATATCGCGGATATCCAGGCCGTCAATGGTTATGCTGCCAGCCTCCACATCGTAAAAACGGGGAATCAATGAACAAATCGTTGTTTTTCCTGCACCGGATGGTCCTACGAAAGCAACTGTTTCACCCGCCTTGATCGATAAATCAATTCCGTCCAGCACTTGCTTTTTATCGTCATAGCTGAAGCTGACATCGGTAAATCTTATGTCGCCGCGTAATGAGGCAATTTCAACGGCATCCTGTGAATCCATTACATCCGGCTCAATATCAAGCATTTCTGTAAAACGTTTAAATCCGGCCATTCCCTTTGGATAGAGTTCCATTAGGGCGGCGATTTTATCGACTGGTTTAAATAGCACATTTACATAAAGCACAAACCCGACCAGTTCCCCGTATGACAGATGTTTGTTGTAGCTGAGCCAGGCACCGACGACCAAAACTGCTAACGTCATAAATCTGGTCATCATATAAATGCCGGATGCGCTGAATGACATCGTGCGGTATCCGAAGAGCTTGGCTTTACGGAATTTGCGGTTGTTTTTTTCGAATCTGCTAATTTCATAGTTTTCATTTGTGAAAGACTGGACAACTCTCACACCCGACACGCTGTCTTCGACTCGGGCGTTGACATCGGCAATATCGCTGTACATCGCTTTCCAGACCCTGTTCATGCGGATGTTGCTGAAAACGATAACCCAGACAAGGAAGGGGATGATGAGCATCGTTACAAGAGCCAGCTGTACATTAATCGTCAGCATGATCCAAAAAACGCCGATAAAGGTCATCACGGCAATGAATACATCCTCGGGCCCATGATGTGCAAGCTCGCCGATATCGAACAGGTCATTCGTGATCCGGCTCATGATATGGCCTGTCTTCGTGTCGTCAAAAAATTTGAATGATTGCTTCTGTACATGCTGGAATAACTGCTGCCGCATATTGGTTTCTATATTGATGCCAAGCTTGTGTCCCCAATAGTTTACGATATATTGCAGGAAAGTACTGAGCACATAGAGCAAAAGCAAGCCGATGCTTACCGAAACAATTGCCGGCCAATCGTTTTGCGGCAACAGGTCATCGATGAACCATTGAACCGCGAGCGGGAATCCCAATTCAAGCACGGCAACTATAACCGCGCTGCTGAAATCTAACATAAATAATTTCTTATGAGGCAGATAATATGAATAAAATCGGCGTAACATCCAAACTACTCCTTTTGGAACAAATATAATAGGATTATAGTGTCCAAAGGAAAAGTTTTCAAGCAAATCCATTTTGGATTAATCATGAAGATACTATTAACAATCTGCTTATCTCTTGTTGATCATCCTGCTCAGGAATCCATGATTGGGACTCTTATAACAATGTCCACACTGCATCCCTCAAGACTATGAATTCACGATAACTGCCCTATAAATGAGTCAACGCAGCGAACTTGAACTTTTTCGCTTCACCACATTTATTGCATCAGACGAGTAAATGAGGATACTCACGCTTCCTCCTTGCTTTTTGGCCTGGATTAGTATGGGTTGGTTATAATCATTTTTAAAACGAAAATCGGGACCATACCAGCTTACCGTTGCATCCCTCCCATTTGGCACATAAGGAACTCGCCTGCTATGCGAATAGCGCTCCACAATTTGCAGTCCCGCTCTGTCGATAGCATTAAATAAAGTGGAAGACACCTGGCAAATTCCACCGCCAATCCCTTCCGACAACTCTCCTTTTATGATAATCGGAGCACGCAAATATCCTTTGCCAGATGTTCTGTTACCGACAACCTTGTTGAATGAGAACGTTTCACCTGGAAAAATGACATGATTGTTGATTGCTTCTATAGCAAGAGAAATATTTTGAGAGCGTTCTTTGTTGTTAGCATTAAAAAAGGTTACGTAATGACCAATTCGTTGGATACGGATGTTAGCAAGTAACTCGCTGTCAACTTTTGGGTGAATCGTTAGCTTTGGCACTTCTATTGTATTTGGTCCGTTATCAAAAAAGTAGGTGTAAAACTGTTTTTCGAATTCTTCTTGATGTAGCTTGATTCCTGTCCGCCCTGGTACAATTCTGCCATGATCATCAATTTGAGCATTTTTCGGTGCCTGGTATATTTGTCGCTCCAGTTTTTCGACAAGCTCATTATATTTTTCTATATGAATCATTGGAACTCCGGGCATTGGGACAGCAATTTCAGCTCGGTTAACGTCAGCAATGGTCTGTCCATTTTCATTTATGGATAAGCTGTCAGGAATATGAACTTGCTGGGCAAATAGTAGAAGTACGACAAAGAATGTAAGCCTCATAAACATATTCCTCCCGATATCTCTCTAACGCAAAGGATCGTCAAGTGTTCTTATTTTAGTTCTTTATAGAGATTTTTTTGATCAATTAACCAGGCATCCGTTAAGCTTTCCCTGCGGACGATAAAATGGATAATCTTTGCTTCCTTGCGATTATCCATCGTAAAATAGGTGGCCTCAACAGGTATATCAACTTGTAATAACCCTTTCGTATTTTTAAGAGGACGGTTCAAGTATCTTGTTACACTAAAGTACTTCATGTTATTGGCAACTTTATTGATGCGATTTGGAGAGCCGAATTTCGAAACGATCGCATGTAAAATTTTAGTGTCGGTTTGATTAATAGCAATTGCAAAAATATTGATGAGCTCATACGGCTCTGCTTCGTTTAAATATTCGTCAATCTTACAAATCATTAATTCATGGGCAAGATCTGCACGTCCCGAACGATGTGTGGTGCTTCCAGAAAAATGAACACAGAAATGACCGGGAAAACCGTTATTGATTGAGCCAGCACCATGTGGCATCCCATGCATAGATGCAGCAATCATTTGATCTTTGACCAATACGATAATGGCCCGCCTTTTCCAACTCCACCTGCCATTATAAATTTTCTTCATGATCGCAGTATCTTTTCTTGATAACGGTTGGGCGTCCATATGCATCTTCCCAGCCCTTCGTTGAACCTTGAATTGCAGACCGGTTTCACTATCGATGATCGTGAATTTAGAATGATTAGGGAGAAGTTCATTTACTTTTTCCCAAGATAACATTTCAATTTTATAACTGATTGGTCCATCTTCATCTTCTAGGTTAACCGCTGCTGCATGATGATCGTTCATGAATAAAATGATAAATATAATGATTATTTTTTTAAATCTTGTATCGACGACCATTAGTTTTCTCCCTATTTTAATAGCTAGTAGCCTTTTATCGTCTAAACATCAGATTATTTTTATTAGCTGGAAACGCGGCCCGCTCTTTCTAATCGAAGTGATCGGGTTTGAATATGATGAAGTTAACAGAAACTGCGCATTAGGGAACCTCACTCATTATGTATCTAAAGTAGTTTCACATGACATCTGAAATCCTTTTGATTAGTTTTAGCTTAACCATTGTCCAATATGAGCGTTTGCTCCAAAAAAAATAGACCCAACCATAAATGACTAGGTCCTGTCTATACTATTTTTCACAAATTATCATAATCATTTCCGTATCGCGTAAAAATTTTCTTTTCAACCAAAATATTATCCTTCATATATTCCCAATTTTGAGGGAAATTCAATCCGAGATGCCAGTAGGTGACGCCTAGTAAACCGTAAGCGTCAACAAGCTGATATTTTCTTATGTAGCTTCGAATATCTTCAAGCCAGACAATGTGCTGGATTCGTTCCTGCCAATAGTCATACCTGGGGGCGGCGGCATTCTCATCATATATAATGACACTGCCTCGTGAAATAGCCTGGTTTTGGGCATTCAACACCGAAAGTGCCCTTGCTGAACCGCTGGGCCGTGGCCAATCATAGCCGTATAATGGAAAGGCGGCCTGCATTTTTTTCGGGCTTATATTGGCCGTGGCATATCGGAGCACTTCTTCCACCCACCATATCGGTGAAACAGGATTTGGCGGTCCTGCTTGATACCCAAATTCAATCGTCATTACGGCCACGATATCGGCGACATTGCCGATGGCCCGATAATCATGTCCCCCTGCAAGCCGGTTTGTAGGATTATCGGCTGTTTTGGCGTGAACGCTTACATGTAGAACGAGCGATCCGAGCGCTATTTTTAAATCGCGCAAAAATTGGGTAAAATCATTTCGCCTTTCCGGAGGGACAAACTCGAAATCAACCGAGGCACCTCCGTACCCTTTTTGCCTGACAAAATTAATAATGCTTTCGACAAGATTGCTTCGATAATTTTCACTTTCGAGCACTCTGCCAACAAGCTCGGCATTGAATTGTCCATTGCTTATATTCCGGATCATTAATAAGGGATTCACATTCAACTGTTTGCTGCGCGTTAAAAGCGGTTGGTCATTTCCTTCAAGATAAGCATATCCTTCAGTTGTAAAAGAATAAGCGGTTATTGCTAAATAAGTCAGTCGGTCTGCCTGTTGCTGCAGGTTGGTAAAAACCGCTCCGCCAGTTGCAGGAAAGGCGAAAGCAAGCGATTCTATTCGCAAGAGATTAGGTGATGGAATCAAGATTTTCTGGCCAACCGTTAACCTATCAGGACTCACTCCCCTGTTTGCAGCAAGTATTCTTTGAACAGTAGTATTATATCTCTGCGAAATTTTCCAAAGGGTATCTCCATGCTTTATGATATACAAGCGTTCCGCTCGTCTTCCATCTGGAATGTATAGCGCAAGGCCAGGAATAAGATCAGTTGCTGAAACAAGCCCGTTCACTCTGATAAGTTCTGCAACGCTTATCCGATAAGAATTTGAAATGGCCCAAAGCGAATCACCGGCTTTAACAACATGGACAGACATCTACACCCCGCCCTTCATTTATGTTCCTTGCTTAAAGCATATGGGTGGAGGAAGAACATATATGTCTGTCCTATAAGATAAAATGCTATAGAAGTTCTTTTATATCATAAAACCTTCCGTTTTCAAGAACTTCTTGTTGAAGCAGATTTAGTAACTTTTCAGCCACAACCTGAGGAGTCCTTAACATTCCTTTGTCTTTATACGATTGAAAAGTGGTTGCATCGGCGAAATCCTTTTCATCCGCTGTACGGATATTTGCCTGCATTTCTGTATCCATGATACCAGGCGAGAATGAAACGATTGTGACAGGACTTTTTTCTTTTTGCTGCTCAAGACCGGCTGTACGGGTGAACATTTCAAGCGCCGCTTTTGTGCTGCAATAAGCCGACCATCCATGAATTGGTCGCAATGCCGCCCCAGAAGAAACGTTTACAATGATCTTTTTACCGTTGAAATCTTTCGTTCTTTCTATAAACGCGTTCGAGAGCATGACCGGAGCTAAATAATTAACCTTCATGCTGATTTCCATTTTTTCCTGTTCCAGCTGGCCGACAGGCTTAATCGGTTCGATCACACCAGCATTATTGATGAGATACAGTTCATCAGTTTCGCCGATTTCTGTGAAGATTTTCTCAATTAAAGCGGGAAGCTCTTCAGTCTTGCTAAGATCCGCAGAAATGCTGCTTACCTTTATACCATGGTGCTTGGCTTTCTCGATTAGTTCTTCATTTGTTGAACGAGCCACTAAGATGCAATGATTCCCTTTTTGAAAACATTGTTCCGAAATAGCTTTCCCCAGCCCCTTTGAGGAACCTGTAATGATGTAAGTTTTCAATTGTTTTCACTTCCTCAATATGTCTTCAGTCTTTTCAATATTAGATCTCCAAATCAATTTTTTCAATTCTTACCATTGAATCGAGTCAGCATGATCCCCACGTATATTCTTCTTAAGAAAAAAGAGCACTTCAAACAACACATTAACGTTGTCTTAGTGTCCTCCTCCAGCAGAAAATATCATAATCTATGGTGTTCTGATTATGCCACGGCTCGATCCACCCAACACTTCTTTTCCATTTTGGTTTCTATATACTGTCTGCATAGCTATTTTCTTGAAGCCTTCCATTTGTTCAGCTTCCACAATCGTTAATTCACATGTAATCGTGTCACCCGTAAAAACCGGCCGTAAAAATTCATTGTTCATATCTCTGGCGATATAATTCAAATCTCCGCCTATTTTAGTCCCGATGCTTGCTGTCAGTAAACCTTGAACCATCAAACGGCCTTTTTCATCCTTTTTCATATGATGAATTCCTTTATCGCCCGAAATCTCTGCAAATTGAAAAACATCCTCTTCGCTAAATGTTCTTTCCCATGTAAATACATCCCCAGTTTGAACCGTCACTTCTTCCAACCACCTATCCATTTTTAATCCGACAGTATACATCTTTTATTAAAATGATTCGACATAGTAGGAAGCGTTCCTTTAAAATTTATCCGTAAAAAGTTATTGACTAGATAAAATGACGGCCATTTCATCTTCAATTTTCTTTACCGCCTCATCATCAAGTACATTATTTAGGAGGACGGAAAATGCATACGTCTCCCCGCTTTTCCCGGTAGCATAGCCTGAAAGTGAGCTCACTGCCGTAATCGTGCCCGTCTTGGCTTTTACATTTCCCGTTGCCGATGTATTTTTCATCCGGTTTCTTAGAGTTCCGCCAACCATTCTTTCACTGACACCTGCAACAGGCAGTGCATTCTGGTATGCTGGAAACCAATTTTTGTTCTGTACCGTGTGAAGCAGCGTAGAAAATTCATTGGCAGATACTAAATTGACATGTGAGACCCCTGAGCCATCACGCATTACTATTGATTCAGTATTAACTCCGAACGATTTTATGTTTGCCTCTACCACGTCAAGCCCTTTCTCCCAGCTGCCTTCTCCTTTTTCCACTTTTCCCATTTCCTTCACGAGTGTTTCCGCATGGCCATTGTTGCTAAGCTTCATAAATGGAACTAGTAATTCGGATAGCGGCATGGATTGATGGGAGAAAAGAACGTTAGCCCCGGCCGGTGTTTTTCCCGTTAACACTCGTCCTGCCACTTTTATTCCGTGTTCCTGTAATGACTTTTTGAATAAATCAAGTGCATATCCGGTTGGTTCCCATACGGCAATCCAACTTCGCACCCTGCTCGCTTCCAGTGGTATTGTGCCTTCCGCAATAATTGTATTGGAACCATGTTCGCGGCGGATTTTCACTTCTTTTTTTGCTCCCGCTTCAACCGTTTTTACATTGTTAATGATTTTTACATAATCTGTCGCCGGCGATAATGAAATGGCGCCCTTTTCATTGGCTGCTTTCCCCGGATTGACTTCGACAATGACCGTGCCTGCGTCATAATCTTCATTTGGGGCGGCTGTTAAAGCAGATACCTGAGCCCCATAATATTCCGTTTCGTCTGTCCATGACAGATCAGTCGAATAGCGCTCATTATCATACCAAGTATCATCACCGATTACATTTCCGACAATCATCTTCACCCCTTTGTTTTTTAAAGAAGCGGCCATTTCATTAAAGTCTTCCTTTAATAAAGTGGGATCACCCTTTCCTCTTACATAAACATTTCCTTTTAAAATGTTAGCTTTCAGTTTTCCGTCTGTGAGTACATCCGTATGGAACTTGTAATTTTCACCAAGCGTGTTAAGCGCCGCTGATGCCGTCAACAGTTTCATATTGGAAGCTGGCCTCAGGCGTATGTCACCGTTTTGTTCAAAAAGGATTTCTCCTGTTGCTGCAGACCTTACACTTACTCCGGCTACAGCACCATCCAGCAATGGGTTATCCAAAACGCGCGTAATCTGCTGTCCCAATTCGGTTCCTGCGCTGGTCGCCGATTCAACCGGATGATCCAGATCAACATATGGAATTAAAGCTAACATAAAAACCAAAATAATGACCATGCTATTTTTCATCTGTCTATTCAATTCTCTGCTCCACCTTTCTATGTTCGCATTCTTATCTTCTTTTCCATGTGGACATCTGTCTTTCCTCTAATTTCTCATAGGGAAAACGAACCATTTTTTACGGCCCACTATTAGGGTAAATAAAACAGAGAATAAGACTTTATGCATTAAGGCTCTTCGCCATAACTGGTGGTTGAATATTGATTAACGTAATATCTCAGTTAATTTTGCAACAAAGTTGATTGGAGAGGATATGCGAGACTCCTCGAAAATGCTACGCATTTTCTCGTGCGGTGCCTATGCATGGATGATGATTCAACGTCCTGCGGGAAAAGCAGGCCAAGGGAGACCCCGGAGGCGTGCCCTTTGCCGAGGAGGCTCCCGGACTGCCCGCGGAAAGCGAGCGTCTGGAGCGGAAATCAACGGATAATCAAAAGCTTAAACCACTTCTTTTGGTGAAGAACCTGCATTAAAGCAAGATATGGAATTATTGGTTCACACTTGGTTTTAATTGCCTTTTTTGCTTTTTCCTTATGGTTTCCAATGTAAGTCTTCTCTCCCCTGGTTTTTTATTACGGTATACTTTTTAACACTATGTAAAAATAAAGTGCGTACTTTCGAAAGATAAACATACATAGTATACTGACACAGTACCTGTTCTAAAGAACTTATTACCTCGTGTTAGGTGAATTCTTAATGGGTACATTACTATTGTGCATTAGCATAAAACTATCTTAGGAGTGTGACATTCATGGAATTACAATTAGCATTGGATTTAGTAAACATCCCAGAAGGCATTAAATTGGTTAAAGAAGTGGAAGAACATATCGATATCGTCGAGATCGGTACACCGGTCGTTATAAATGAAGGTCTTAAAGCCGTTAAGGAAATGAAGGAAGCATTCCCTAATTTGAAAGTATTGGCAGATTTAAAGATCATGGATGCGGCAGGATATGAAGTTATGCAGGCCTCTCAAGCTGGAGCTGATATCATTACGATACTCGGGGCTGCAGAAGATGAGTCCATCAAAGGTGCAGTAGAAGAAGCAAAAAAGCAAGGTAAAAAAATCCTTGTTGATATGATCGCTGTTAAAGATATCGCCACTCGTGCTAAAGAGCTTGATGAACTTGGAGCAGACTATATCTGTGTTCATACTGGTTACGACCTTCAAGCGGTAGGACAAAATTCTTTTGAAGATTTAGCTACCATTAAAAGCGTCGTTAAAAATGCGAAAACTGCCGTTGCGGGAGGCATTAAATTAGAAACTCTTGCTGAAGTAATTAAGGCACAACCTGATCTTGTCATTGTTGGCGGAGGTATTACTGGTAAAGACGATAAAAAAGCCGTAGCTGCCGAAATGCAAAAAATGATCAAGCAAGGGTAATCCTGGCATGCAAACTACTCAATTTTTAGCGGAAATTATAGATGAATTAACGCGGACAGTGGACTTGATCGCTGATGAAGAAGCTGAAAAGCTGGTAAACGGGATTCTTGAATCAAAGAAAGTTTTTGTAGCAGGCGCTGGCAGATCCGGATTTATGGGTAAATCTTTTGCGATGCGAATGATGCACATGGGAATAGATGCCTATGTAATTGGCGAAACCGTTACGTCTACCTTCGAAAAAGATGATATCTTGATCATCGGTTCCGGTTCTGGAGAAACGAAAAGCTTGGTCTCTGTCGCCCAGAAAGCAAAAAGTATCGGCGGTACCGTAACGATTGCGACAATCGTTCCAGATTCAACAATTGGCAAATTAGCCGATTTCACAATAAAATTGCCCGGTTCACCTAAAGATCAGTCAGAAAGTGATTATAAAACGATCCAGCCGATGGGGTCACTTTTTGAACAAACTCTTTTATTATTCTACGATGCCGTGATTCTCCGGTTCATGGAGAAAAAAGGGCTGGATTCAGATAAGATGTACGGCAAACATGCCAATTTAGAATAACCAAAAGCAAAAGACCGTCCACCTTTTAAAGGATATGGCGGTCTTTTTTCATGTTTGATTTAAATGGATTTTGCTTTCGTTTAAATCATCCTGATTTTCGATTAAATGAACTGTATTATTGTTTAAATCACAAGGATTTTCGTTTGAATTACTGCTCCTAGATAAAAAAACACTGTTCTACATGACTAGCTCTTTAAAATATAGGTAACTTTATCAATCGCTTTTTGCAGCTTCTTACTATTTTTCACATACATTTCTTTTGCTGTCTCATTATCTGTCGCAAGCGCAAATGACTCTAAATCCGCTTCGCATTGTTTCATCGTCGCCAGGATCAAAGGCCTTTCCTGCGGGGACGGTATCTGTAGTTTATCATCATAAACGTCGATGGTTAATTCGCCATAGGAATTCACTTGGCCGAGAAAGACGTTTTCAAGGGTGACTCCCATTTTCCCTACCTCGGTTAACAGCCATTTTCTGCTCCGTCCAATCGTCGAAAGCGGCTCATCCATAATTTTGCCGTCCATAATAACCGTTTGAGGTTCCTTTACTGAAGCCACAGCCAACTGCAAATCTTTTGCGGTTAACGGCTGGTTTTCTTTCTTTAGCATGACATTTAAATCACCGGCTGCCTCCAAGACCGCGAACTCCACATCTGCCACGCTAAAAACATCTTTCCTTCGAAGCAATTCCAGTAGCTCATCAGTCGTATATTTTTCCTTTTTCAAATTATCTTCCATGATCTTGCCATCCTTGATGAAAATAGTCCCTTTCCCTTCGACAAAATCGCGAAATGGCTTGCTTTTTATAGAAATTAATCCGGCGAGAAATGGCACCAACGCAAATACCCCAATGGAGAGCACCCCATGCATCATGCTTTGGTTTGGTTTTGTAGCAACTTCGGCTCCTACACTGCCGATTGTAATACCGGTGACATACTCAAAAAAGGAGAGCTGTGATATTTGCTTTTTACCCAGCCATTTAGTAATTAAGAACAGGATAACCAAAAATAATAGGGATCTCACAATGATATTTAACCAATCTGGCATCGTTTTTCATCTCCATTAACGGTCTCTTTCTATTAAAAGCCTTTGTATGTGAATTCTTCCTCCTCTATTTCACCGACTCTCATTTTAAGATCCTTTACGATTTCATGGACGACCATCATCGTTTCGTGCAAGGTTCTTTTTGAATCGTCATCCTCTGTCCGGAGCGCTAAGCTCGAGAGATCTGTTTCAACTCCCTTCAGACTTGTAAGGCATTGCTTCACTTGAGATGCGACAGTCATTTTTTATCCCCCTTGTTGTTGGCTACATTTCAATCGATACCGCATGAGCGATACAAGGTATTGTTTCATTTTGTTGGAAGGATAACGGGGATAATAAAGCACCCGTTGCACAAACCAAAATCCGTTTCAACTCTCCTTTTTTCATTCGATTCAACAAATGACCATACACAACCGTTGCTGAGCATCCCGCTCCACTGCCCCCTGCAAGTACAGGCTGGCCATCCCGGTAGATCATTAATCCACAATCTCTAAACTTTTCTTCTTCAATCGGGAGCCCATGTTTTTTAAATAAATCAAGGGCAATTTCCCTGCCAATCTGAGCAAGATCCCCTGTTACAATCAAATCATAATAGGATGGATCGAGATCCCGTTCCCGAAAGTGGGCCTCTAATGTATCAACAGCCGCTGGGGCCATCGCTCCCCCCATATTGAATGGATCGGTCATTCCCATATCGACCACACGTCCAATCGTGGCAGATGTAACACGTGGACCTTCTCCGGTATCACTTAACAAAGCGACTCCGGCACCTGTAACTGTCCATTGTGAAGTAGGAGGCTTTTGGGCACCATATTCAGTCGGATAGCGGAATTGTTTCTCTACCGCAGCGTTATGGCTGGATGCACCAGTAAGCAGATACTTGGCACCTTTTGTATTAACAATATAGGCACCTAAAGCCAAGCCCTCCATCGAGGTTGAACAGGCACCAAACAGACCGAAATACGGTGCCCCTAACGTCCGGCTCGCAAAGCTTGTGGGCGTAATTTGATTTACGAGATCCCCCGCAAGAAAGAATTGAATTTGTTCTTGCTGCAGGCCCGCTTTTTCCATCGCTCTTTGGTTCGCTTCTTCCAGAAGGATCTTATGGGCTTTTTCATAGGACTCCTGTCCAATCCATAAGTCTGAGTGAAGCACATCGAAATCTTCAGCAAGCATTCCGTCTGCCTCAAACGGCCCGCCTACTGTCCCGGTGGAAACGATAACGGGCTTATTATCAAAGACCCACGTTCGATGTCCTTTTAGCATCACAAGCCACCCCACTGAATAAGAATCGTTTTGATGAACGCGACCACAAAAGCGGAAAAAACGCCGAATATGATGACGGATCCTGCCAGTTTAAAAATGTTACCGCCCACACCTAGCACAAATCCTTCACTTCGATGTTCAATCGCTGCCGAAATGACCGCATTCCCGAAGCCGGTTACCGGCACGGCCGTACCTGCTCCTCCATATTGCGCCATCCGGTCATATACACCGAATCCCGTAAGCAGCATCGTAATAAAAATTAAAGTCCCTGTAGTCGGATTGCCCGCCGTTTTCTCTGTAAAATCAAAATAATAGATATAAAAGAATTGAATGGCCTGTCCAATCGCACAAATCAATCCACCTACAAAAAAAGCTTTTATACAATTCATTAAAACGGGTCTCTTGATTTCCCGTTGGTTTTGAAGGATTTGATATTCCTGTTGAACAGGTGTTAACTGTTTCTTTTTATTATTTGCCATGTCTGCCTGCCCTACTTTCTTCTAAGTAAAAAGGAAGTGTAAAAAAAGGTTGGGATAAAACCAACCTTTTATTTTACTTATTCTTTGTATTGCGGTTCTTCTTGGACAATTTCATCTACACGCGGAGATAACTTATCAACAATTTGCTGCGTTTGTTGAGCGGCTTCTTCATAAAGTTGTTTTGCCTGTTCGTTATCAGTACCAAGTGCGAACGTTTCGAAGCTTGCCTGCGCACTTTTCAATCCTGCAAGTGTTGTCTTGACATCTGAAATCACAGTCATGTTTCATTTCCTCCCTTGGTTTATTCAATCACAATAATAGAATAATGTTTTTCCATCCTTTTTATGCATCTGAGTATCATCCAGAATAAGTATAAATCGGGAATTATATAACTCGTGTGGAATTATATGACTATTGAACAGTTAAAGAAAACTCGTCAATTGACGAGCCCTAAGGCGGAGATTAAACGTAGTTGCACCTATGAAGAAAGGGAAGTTTATACTTTACTGCCAAAAAAAGACGCCGAAGCGCCTTTTTCATTTTATTATGTGGTATCCCTTACCAATGATGCGCTTTTGCGTTGCTTCTCAGGATGATGTTGGTTTGCGACATTTGCGTATGGCCATTCACCTGGGACTTCGAACGCTTCGGTCTGGTCCAATTATGGCGAAATAGCTCAGAGTGCGGATCAACATATCGACCTTGGTAACCCATCTAATCACCTCATCGCAGGATACATTCGATATTCATTCCGAATATCACATTTAGGATTTGTCAGGAACATGAACTTACACACTGAAAATAATTCCTCTTAGCCACAGCTTAATCTGCATCATTTGATTTTTTCCCTTAGCCTTGTATGTTTACAAGAATTTCTGCTACAGAAATAACCTGTAATGGATAAAAAAACACACTTAACTTCAAGCTAAGTGTGAATCATCAATATTTGTCGTTTTATTCCGATTGCCCAGGCAATTCATCTGGGGCGTTCCAATGTAAAAGTATCGCCTAATTTTGAATAGTGATTGCCTGCGAGCCGACTGACCGGTTTTAATCCATTAGCATCAATTCTGCCCTCATGGTAAATAGATGGCTCAATATGATAAGCAACCACTTTGCCAATCAATAGATCACAGGCTGTCTCCAAGTCTGTACCTCCAAGCTGTATCGTTTGTTCGAGGAGGCATTCAAACCTTACTTTTGCTTCTCTTATTCCCGGAACCGAGATGGAACTGCTTGTGACCGTCGATAAACCTGACAAAGGGAGTTCACTTTCATCGAATGGCAGCTCTGTAGCCGTCTTATTAGCTGCCTCGACATTGTTCTGATCGGTGATATGGACGACGAATTCTCCTTTTTCGATCGCGTTTCTGGCTGTGTCCTTTTGTATTCCATTTCTCCGCTGGATCGAGAGCGAAAGCATCGGCGGGTTGGCACTGACAATATTAAAATAACTGAACGGGGCAATATTGATTACGCCTTGATCAGAAAGCGTCGTGACCAGGGCGACGGGTCTGGGGATGATGCTTCCCGTTAAAAACTTATAGTTTTCCCGCTCGCTCATTTTTTCAGGATCTAATGAAATCATATGTGCAAACCTCTTTCTAAAAGTTCTTTTGGAACCACGCCGCCCCAGCTTCCGCCTCCATCCTTGTCAGTTGATGGCCATGCAGCTCCCAATGGATATCAACATTTGCTCCTGCATTTCTTAAAATGGCGACGAGATCTTCCGTTTCCTGCGGCGGGCAAATTGGGTCATTGCTGCCTGCGCCAATGAATACCGGCACCCCAGTCAGTTCAGGGAGCTCGATTCCCCGTCTTGGAACCATTGGATGATGAAGAATCGCCCCTTTCAGTGAATCTTTATAATGGAAAAGCAGACTGCCGGCAATATTAGCCCCATTTGAATAACCGACTGCCACAACCTCGGAGCGGGCAAACCCGTATTGCTTCGCGGCGCTTCCCAAAAATTCGTTCAATTCCTTCGTTCGGTAAATCAAGTCCTCTTCATCAAAAACGCCTTCGGCGAGTCTCCGAAAAAACCTTGGCATCCCGTTCTCCAAAACGTTCCCTCTTACACTTAGAACCGGAGATTGCGGCGATATCATTTCCGCCAGTCCAAGCAAATCATTTTCTGTACCGCCTGTGCCGTGAAGAAGCAACAGCACAGGTGCCTCTTTCCCGCTTCCTTGCTTAAAAATATGTTTCATCTATTCTAGATCCTCCTTTAGTACCCTTGCTTCAGCAGGAAGAAGAGTTCTTTCCAGCTTGGAACGTCTTTCCTCCAGCCACGGAGGCAGCAAAAGCCCTTTACCCATCTCTTCCGCTGATTCATCCCTTGTAAATCCCGGGGGATCAGTGGCGATTTCAAACAGGATCCCGCCCTCTTCCCTGAAGTAAACGGCATTAAAATACTGGCGGTCGATGATCGGGGTCACTCCGTATCCTTGATTATCGAGGTATTGCCTCCAGCTTTCATGGTCACCAAAATCATCTGCCCGCCAGGCGATATGATGGACCGTGCCTACCCCCATAGAACCCGGGGGTAACTCCGTCCGGCTTACATCAATGATATTGCCAATGTCATCCGCTGTTCGAAATCTTGTTAAATCATCTTCATCCCCAACTTTATCAAGTCCCATCACATTTGTGAGTACAGTCATTGTCTTTTCCGGGTTCGCAGATAAAAGCACTGCACCGCCAAACCCCTTAATGGCTACTTCAGCAGACACCCCTCCAAAGGACCATTTGCTGTCAGTCCCTTCCTTGCGGGCTACCAATTCCAGCTGTAAACCATGAGGGTCTTCGAAAGCCAGATAGTCCTCTCCGAATCTGTTTCTTTTTTCAAAAGCGACTTTAAACTTTTTCAGGCGTCTTTCCCAGAAACTGAGGGTTCCCTCTGGCACAACATAGGAAATTATCCCCACCTGGCCTGATCCTATTTTTCCCTTATAGGCATTCGGCCAGGGAAAGAAGGTGATAATGGTTCCCGGACTGCCCGCTTCATTGCCGAAGTAAAGGTGATAGGTGCCCGGATCGTCAAAGTTCACCGTCTTTTTGACCAGCCTCAATCCTAACACACCGGCATAGAAATCAACGTTTTCCTGCGGATTCCCGACTATCGCGGTGATATGGTGTATCCCTGTGGTCTGTTTCTTCATGTCCAGTTCTCCTTTTTGAATGCATGTCCCATTTAATTGCTCGTATCAAGCGGCTTTAATTTCGCCTCGATGATGGAACGCTTATCTTCCAGGAAGGGCGGCAGCGCAAGAGACTCTCCCAGATGCTCGAACTCTTCATCGGTATCGAAACCGGGTCCGTCCGTTGCCAATTCAAAGAGAATCCCGTTCGGTTCCCTAAAATAGAGTGACCGAAAGTAGAAGCGGTCGACAAAACCAGAATTCGGTATGTGTGCTGCCTTGATTTTTTTAACCCACTGCTGCATTTCTTCTTCATCTTTCACCCTGAATGCGACATGGTGAACACCGCCGCGGCCAAGACGTTCCTTTGGCAAATCATTTCTCTCCTCAATATGGACTTCTGCGCCAGTACCGCCTTCGCCTGTTTCATAAACGACAATCTCACCTTGCCCGGAAGGATATTTTCCTTTTTCCCGAAACCCGAGAATATTGGTCAAGTTGTCTGCGGTTAAACTTAAATCACGTACGGTGAGTTTCACAGGCCCTAACCCGAGTATTCCATACTCCGCGGGAATCGGACTCCTGTCCCATGGTTTCCCGCCACGGCCCCCTTCATTATTTTCATCGGAAACAAGAACTAATCGCTGTCCTTCAAAGTCTCTGAACGGCAAGGCTTTCCGATTAAACCTGTCAGTCATTTCTCCATGTTCAATGTTTAATTCCTTAAACCTCTTCTGCCAAAACACCAACGCATTATCATTTTTCACCCGTAAGGATAATTCTGAAATACTGTTCGTACCTTCATGGGTCCGGGCAGCATTCGGTATTTCAAAGAAGGTTACCTCTGTACCCGGATTGCCGATTTCATCTCCGTAAAATAAGTGATAGACCGATATATTATCCTGGTTGACTGTTTTTTTTATTAATCTCATGCCTAATATCTTTGTATAGAAATGATAATTTTCCGGGGCTTTCGCAGTCAGGGCCGAAACATGATGAATCCCTTTTAATTCCATGGTTAATCACCTCATTATAGAATGTACCCTATTCTTTTTGGTGTACACTTTATCTCGAAATCAAGATATATTTATTTAAAAAAAATAGAACTTACTAAATTATCTCATTTTAAAGATATATGATTTGAAGATAAATGTCAACTTATGTTTGGCCTTAATTAATAGTCATTGATAAGAGACTGTCCTAAACATTCCTCGTCCAACTATTTGAAGAAACCGCACCTTTTTGTCCTCTATTAATCATGAAGGACATTTTGCGGGCTCACTTGCCTCGTTTTGTCATGCATTACCTGGATGTAGAGCATGCTTACTAACATAGTTTGCATCAGCCTCTTCAAGGTACCATGCACAATCGCAAGACATTCAACCTATAACAATCTGTCCAATGCCTGTTTGAGATCGGAAATGAGCAAATCGGCATCTTCCAAGCCAACCGCTAATCGTATGAAACCTGGACTTCGATGTTCCTTCATCAATTGATTTGCATTGGTTCCGTAATTTGGCGAAAGAATCAGACTTTCAAATGATCCCCAGGAAACGCCGATTTGGAAGATGGCGGTTGCATCTATCACTTCTTTTACCGCGTCATAATGTTCTTCCTTTAAATCGAAGCCCATTAATCCTGAATAACCGCTTAATTGTCTCTTTCCAAGCTGGTAGTCAGGATGTGAAGGAATCCCTGGATAATGGACAGTTTTCACCGCTGGATGCGATTCAAGGAATTCGGCAATTTTGATTCCATTTTTCTGGTGGACCTTCATCCTTAATGGAAGCGTCCTTAATCCCCTGAGCAGCAAAGACGCTTCATACGGTGATAAAACCGCCCCGCCCATCAAATATTCTTCTTTAAAAATTGCATCAATAATTCCTTGATCGGCAATAATGGCCCCGCCCAATAGATCACTGTGTCCACCCAGATATTTTGAGGCGGAATGGATGACCATGTCTATACCCAGTGTCAGAGGTTTTTGAAACAAGGGGGTTGCCCAAGTATTATCGATGATCGTCCGTATCCCTCTGTTTTTGGCCAATTCTGCCACAGCTTTTAAGTCGATAAGACGGTACATCATATCAGTAGGATTTTCCATGTAAATCACTTTTGTATTTTTCCGGATTGCCCGTTCAATTTCTTCCGGTGAGGTAGCGTATACTACTGTGTGCTCAATTCCGAACTTTTGCAAATACTTAACTAAATCAAGCGTCGAAAAATAGATGTGGCTGACGCATAGGATATGGTCGCCTTGTTTCAGGCTATTTAATAAAGCTGCACTAATAGCAGCCATCCCGCTGCCAAAGCATTTGCATTTTTCTCCCCGTTCCAATTCGGCTAGCTTTTTTTCGACGATGGATACAGTCGGGTTTGTGCCGCGTGTATACACAAAGTGACTTTGTTCATCCATAACCGCTTCTGATAATTTATCAAATGTATCGTATGTAAATAGTGTGTTGCCGTATATCGGCGGTACGACCGCTCCTTCATACCGTTGTCTGCCATCTCCGATATTCATACAGATTTCCTTGTCGTGTGAAAACAAATCTGATTCTGGCATCAGTTAGCCCTCCTCTCTTAAAGACTCACCCTTGTATCATTAAGATTCCCAAATACACTTATTCCCATGTAATGCATATATGTAAAGGAAAGCTAATGACTCCAGAGAACATTACCTTTCCTTTCGCAACGGTCCCCACAATCTTAACCCAGGAATGCTAGTTTGGTTATGTCCCTTTTTTTCTTCCGATCCATTCACTCGGATATCGCTTTTATTTCCATAATTAGCTGTTAACTCTTCCAGTTTATCAAGGGCCTTTTTAAATTCATTATGGCTGATCTGTTGTGTCGCTAATAATGAACAAAGCATGGCATAGGCTATCGGACGTGTATCAACCTGAACATTCACATGAACATCAACATCGGAATTACCGCTGTGACCGATTTTGGCGAGGTTTTCGTTAGCATCGGTGTCAGCTTGCCTTGATTTATTGAGTGAAAAAAGACTGTTATGCTCCTCTGGCATCTACAACACTTCCTAATCATAAAATGAGGCGGAAACGGGGTAAACCCCTCCCCGCCTGCAATCATCAGTCTTCGATGTCTACATCCTGGTCTTGTTCATTGTCTTGGTCTTGATCAGATTCTTGATCCTGCTCAGCATCTGCATCTGCTTCCGCATCCGCTCTTGAACGCACTTTAGCCCTAGAATCAGAATCCACATCGATATCAAGATCAATTTTTGCGTTCCCGGAGTGAGAGATTTTAGCTATATTCGTGTTTTTGTCTACATTCTTCAGCTTATTTTCGCTTTCGGCTTCAGAATCAGTGCGCACATCTAAATCATTGTCAAGTTCATTATCTGATTCTGATTTAGAACGGCTGTCTGAATCGGATTTGGCTCTTCCTTCTGCTCTTGCATCACCACCGCTGTTTTCATTCCTGCGTCTGCCTGGATACCAAGGATTACTCATTTATACTCCTCCTTTCACTTTATATGAGTAATATATTCAGGCATTCATATTAAGGATGGACGAACCTCCTAGGACATGCGCGGAATTCCATTCTAATTGCGCGAAACAGGCATTTGTCCTGCTTTGTTTTTTATCCTAGGCTCTTTCATTAATTTCTTTTAAAAGCCGCGCAGGGTTTCCCCCTACAACCGCATTTTCAGGCACGTCCTTTGTGATAACAGAACCAGAAGCGATAACGGCATTGCTTCCGATCGTTATTCCGGGGTTTATGACTGCTCTTCCTCCAATCCATACATTGTCGCCGATCGTGACCGGCTTCCCGTATTCCGCCCCGCTGTTTCTTTCGGCGGCATTTATTGGATGTGTTGCCGTATAAATATGTACCCCAGGAGCCAATAAACAATTATCACCTATTTTTACTGGGCACACGTCTAAAATTACACAGTCAAAATTGGCATAAAAATTTTCACCAACATGAATATTGTAGCCGTAATCACACTTAAATGTTGGTTCTATGGATACAGTTTTTCCTGTAAAACCAAATAGCTGTTTAATCAAATCCGCACGTAAATCATGTTCCGTCTCAGTCGTCAGATTGTACTGTCTGGTGATTTTTCTTGCCTTCTCCCGATCTTTTTGCAATTGCTTGTCTGATGGAAAATATAATTCACCATTGATCATCTTTTCTTTTTCTGTTTTTGGCATCATTACTTCCTCCCATTCATTTACCATTATATCTCAGGTAAAAGCTACTGACACGATTGATATCCGCTTTCGAAACAACTGTTTACTTCTATATCCTCTATTAGGGTTTAAAAAAATTAGGAAGGTTCATCAATGACATGCAACAATACAATCCGCTGATCGATGATTCGGTCAAGAGCGAATGGAATGTACCAAACAGCTGGAAGCTGATCGCCCAAATTCCATTTGGCAAGCCTACGGTGGAACCGGGGGATAAGGAATGCAGCTCTTTGGAAGATCGAGTGAAGTTTTACAATTAGTAAAAGGGGCTGCTTTTGTTTAAAAAAGTCAGCCCCGCATGATTTGAATGTTGTTTTGTTTCTAATTCTCAACTGCCTCAAATGAGCGCAATGTTTTCTTTATATGATAAGGTCGCTCTCCGGCTTCCTTGCGCTTTTTATTCATATCTTTGTGCTCGTTAACATGTTCCTCTCTCGTGATCCACTTTTTAAAGTCTGCTTCGCTTTCCCACTTTGACACCATCACGTACTCAACCGTTTCTGTATGTTCTTTTCGCCAGCGTTCAACCGCAATAATCCCTTTTACGGCCGACAATTCTTGTTTATCCTTCTTACCTTTTTCTTCTAAAATATATTCGTAATCTTTTTCAATTTCAAAGCTTGCATTCATGATAAACATTGAACAATGTCTCCCCATTCCTTTGATAATGATTCTCATTATATTTTACAGTGCATGAACGAAAAAGAGAAGCAAAATAACCCCTTTTTTTGTGAATCTGTTTTACACTAAGGTATAGACTAATGTGGAGGTGGAGGTATCTATGACCGAACATCATTTTCATCTAAAAGCAAATTGGCCCGGTTTAAGAAATGACGTCGGCGAAATCGAAACCGGAAATTTACAAACGAAAATATCGATTCCACCAGAAATGGACGGTCCTGGTATCGGTACTAATCCAGATGAAATGCTTCTCGGAGCTGCGGCTACGTGTTATATCATTACCCTGGCTGCAATGATGGAACGGAGCAAGCTTGCAAAAAAAGGATTAACAATGGCGTCGGAAGGAATCGTGGATATAACAAACGGAGTGATTTCTTATAAAAAAATCATACATCGTCCAAAAATAGTCTTAGAAAGCCATGCAACTGATAGAGAAATCAGCCTTGCTCAGCGACTTGCTGAAAAAGCTGAGACCTCCTGCATGATTTCACGTGCGATTCAAGGAAATGTGGCCATTGAACTGGAGATTGATATCCAACTTGAAGAGGAATAAGTTATAAGGGGCAGTTTAAATTCTCCTCTAAAAAAAGACTAAAGAATCGTTCACTCTTTAGTCTTTTTTTACTATTGAATTCTATTTTCTACTTGCTGGCAAACTTCATCTGCCGTCAACCCGTTCGCTTCAATAACCGACCCCTGAATGGAAGTGTCCTGCATTCCCATTACATTGGAATCTAAGCCCGTAATCACACAGAAATCACAGCCCTGAGTGTCAGACTCCTGTTTCAACTCGACCACATCATGTCCTTTGTCCCGTAAAGCCTGTTGGATATTGCTAAGGGATTGCTCAACACCAATTCTCGCCATGCTAACACCTCCTCCATCATTTAAAATGCCCCACCCGCCCGATTTCTATGTATAGAATCCACCGTAAATAGAGAAAGTAACGGTGGAGGTGACAGGCATCCATGAACCATAAACGTAAAAAGGATCCGTCAACGATTGGGTTAGGCTCATCCCAGGTAGAAGGTCAAGGAACAACCAACCAGGAAACTGGTGCAGCACGCGTTTCCTCAGCAAACAAAAAACAAAAAAGAGACTGAATAAGCCTCCCTTTTAAGATTCCTTTGTTGATCTTAAAAGGGATTTTTCTGTTTGAAGATGTAGCCAATTTCAGTCTGCGGTATCGGCTTTTTCCATTTCGAAGCTTGAGATTTCTACTTTGGTTTTTATTGCTAAAATTGATTTGGATAATAAAATCTGAGTTTGGATAATAAATGCTGCGTTTGGATAATAAACTCTGTGATTTGGATAAACGGCCCAATTCAGATAATAAAGGCTAAACTGGCAACCCTGCACTTCGTTCTAAAAGCTAAAATAAAAATAATCAAACGAATTTATTAAAGATTTTGCTTTCTTACCTCGTTTTCCGTTTTCATATCGTTTATTTCCTCATCTGAAACACCTTTAATCTGTGCTCCCCTCTCAAGAGACATATCATTTGCTTTCTGGTTATTATTCGGGGCTGCCTGTTCATTCCATTTGTCCATAACGATCCTCCTTACATCTGACTCACTCTCCATTCTTCCACCGATTGCTTCCAGTCATCCAATAATGGGAATGCATATTTTCGTTTGTAGGTTAAAAGCTAAATTCAGGAGGTGCTTACGATGGAACCAAGACAACCAGGCAATAAAGATATGCCCGATTTTAAGGAACTGAACGACCGGATTATCGCTGAATCATCAGATAGCCCGCGGCTGGTCATCAAGACAAACTTGGATGAAGACAATGTGAAAAATGAAAATCCTTATGCACGACAAGGTGAAGATACAAATACTCTGCTTCGCGATTATTTCGATGAATAGGAAAAAGGCCTCCATAACGGAAGGCCTTTCTGCTTAGAAATATTTCTTTTTCCAGAAAACGAAAGCAGTTGCCCCTGCAAGGCCGACAGCAATTAATAATGTAATGATAAAGGCAAATGGATGATGTTCAAAAGGAAGCTTCACGTTCATTCCGAAAAAGCTCGCAACCATAGTCGGAAGCGTTAAAATGATGGTTACGGAAGTCAAAAACTTCATCGCGATGTTTACGTTATTTGAGATAATCGATGCAAAAGCATCCATCATTCCACTGAGGATGCTGCTATGGGTTTCCGCCATTTCAATTGCCTGGGTATTCTCGATAATCACATCTTCTAATAATTCCTTATCTTCATCATACATTCTCAAATAGTTAAACCGGAGGATTTTATCGAGCACGACTTTGTTCGATTTAAGTGATGTCGTAAAATAAACCAAACTTTTTTCCAGGGTCAGGAACGTATATAATTCTTTATTTTTCATCGATTGGTGAAGTTCCCGTTCCGCTTCGTTGGAAATTTTGTTAATCTGCTTAAGATAACGCAGATAGTATGACGAAATATCAAAAAGAAGCTGCAAAGCAAAGCGGGTTTTTTTATTCGTGTAAAATTCTTTTTTCTTATTGTTCTTGAATCCGTTTAAAATAGGAGTTTCTTTTAGTGAGATGGTAATAAAGCAATCTTCTGTGAAAATCATTCCGATTGGTATCGTTTCATAAATCGCCTGGCCGTTGTCATTTCGCTCTATATAAGGATAATCGACAATAAGCAAAACATTTCCATCTTCTTTTTCGATACGCGGGCGTTCCTCATCATCGAGCGGATCCTTTAAAAAATTCAGTGGCAGGTTAAGACTTCTGCTAACTTCACTGATCTCTTCCTCTGTCGGGGAAACCATATTAATCCAGCTTCCCTTTGAATAATCGCCCGCTGTCTCTAATTGCCTATCTTCGGTTGTTCTAAAGATCTCTATCATCTGTTAACCTCCTCTTTTTCCTGAGGAAGCTATTCTATCTTTTTCGAGTTGATACTTTTACAGCTATCAAATCATGGATGAAATTAGCTTCCCCGCTCTGACTGGGACCCTCAGGGTCATAGGAACTGTTCATGTGTATCAACTCCTCTTAGGTCTAGTAAAAAACAAATCATCATTTACCATCTTAATCCTTGAAAGTGCAAAGTACAATCTAAATTTCATGTGCTAACTTTCATGTTTTGTAGAAAAAATTAGCTTCAATGTAGAAAGCTTATATTATGATTCGTTCTTAATTGAGAAGCTAAGCCGAATGGACTGTTTTTTCTCCGCACTCTTGCAAGCGGAGAAACGTCATTGTACAATTCATTTCGGTTCATAGGAACATGTAACTGTTATTGCCACAAGATTAGGATATTAAGAAGATATAAAGGGGAAATCAATCATTGAGTTTTACAAGAAATGAAAAGTTAAGTATCTATAACGGTCTTGCCTCGACTGCCTCGGTTAATATGGTCAACGGCTATATTCCGTTGTTTGCCATTAGTGTTCTTGGAGCTACAAACAGCCAAATCGCACTTATTACATCATTGCCATCGATTATTGGCATGTTAGCCCTGATCCCAGGTGCCATTTGGTTAAATAAATCGAAAAGCAAGAAAAACTTCACGGTCGCCTCTACACTTGCCACGAGATTATTATTCATGCTGATTTTATTCGTCCCCTTCTTTTCAGAGACTGATTATGCCGCATGGCTGCTTGTCGGCTTGATTGCCTTATTAAATTTTCCCGGAGCACTTTCCAATTTGTCATGGCAGTCCATGATCGGGGATTTAATACCGGAAGAAAGAAGGGGTAACTTTTTCAGTTCAAGAAACAAGTTCAATACAATGGCCGCATTAGTCGTAACATTGTCGACAGGACTATTTTTGAGCCTGTATGATAAAACTGATCCATTTCCGTATCAAGTCCTATTTGCGGCGGGTTTCCTATTTGCATTACTTGAGGGGCTTTATCTCTTCAAGCATAAAGAGAATCTAACGATGACGGAAAAAAATAATAAAATAAATGAAAACAAAAGCTTCTCTCTAAGCATTTTTCATCACAAGCCGTATAGGGCCTTTTTGGTTTGTGCCCTGTTGTATAATATTTCCGCTCAAATGGGCTGGTCGATCTTCAGCATCTATCACATTAAAGAAGCAAACGCTACGGCCTTATGGTTCAGTTTATTTTCTGTTACGAATCAAATCGCCCAAATCATCAGCATGAAGTGGTGGGCTAAATTTGCGGACCGTTGGGGAAATAACATGCTGCTATTTGTGGCCACAGCTGGAATGGCGTCCGCGCCGGTTTTGACGATCTTATCTACAAATTTGACCTATATTACCCTGATTAATGTCTGGATTGGCATCTTCGTAGCCGGAACGAATCTTCTTCTATTCAACCAGCTATTGAAAGCAACCCCGGATGCAACGCGCACGAATTACATTGCCAACTACAACTTTTTATTATCAATAGTTGGCTTTATTGCCCCGCAATTCGGTGTATTTTTATTGAATGCGCTAGGAATGAATTCTGCGATGTCGCTTGTTTCCATGGCAAGATTTGCGGCTGCCTTTTCTTTTTTATTTGTGGCCGTTAAGCTAGAGAAACGCCAATTGGCGGAAGCGCTATAATATAAGAGCGGACTAAAAAACGCCCAGGAATCGATTCCTGGGCGATTATATTAAGCTTGCTGCTCTTTTTGGTTATAGTATTTAACGCTGAACAAGGCTCCTTCATCGACCATCCGGTTATCGGGGATATCATATGGATCCGGGTGTCCCGCCTTTTCAAGAAGTGGTATTTCCGGTTCTGTTTTCTGTCTCGACCATATCTTCATTGTTTTTTCTTTTAACCCTTGAAAGGCTTGCGTGACTTTCTGTCGATTATTCCTGACGGACAAGTATGAAACTCCGGCAACTCCTACTCCAAGCAACACATATGGACTTATACCCCTTGAATTTGCCATCATTATCATCTCCTTTTCACTCTTTTACCCAAAGCTTGAGAAGAGCAAACATCAAAAAACACCGGATGTGGTTTCATCCGGTGTTTGCGAATTAGAATTTTTTTCCTAATTCCTTAGCTCTTTCAATTCCGTCCTGCTTGATTTCTTCAGCACGATCTGGGAATTGATTATGTCCTTCGATAAATAATCCTTCCAGTGTTGGTACACCAAAGAAGTCCATCATGATTTTGATATATCTGTGTCCCATTTCGATTTCGGACATCGGCGCTTCTGAATAGATGCCGCCGCGTGCTTGGATATGAAGGGCTTTTTTATCTGTAAGCAAGCCCACAGAACCTTGTTCTGTATATTTAAATGTTTTGCCCGCTTGTCCAACAGAATCCAAATATGCTTTCATGACTGGAGGGAATGAGAAATTCCATAACGGCGTAACAAAAACATATTTGTCAGCGGCCACGAACTGATCAGAAAGTTCATTCAAGCGGCTAACTTTTGACTGCTCCTCTTTTGATAACTGATCAAATTGAGAACCGGAACGAAGTTTGCCCCAGCCGCTGAATATATCCGCATCAAGCTGAGGAATGTCGATGCTATATAAATCCAAATGGACAATTTCATCCGTAGGATTTGCTTCTTTGTATGAATCAACGAAAGCCTTTCCCGCAGCCATGCTGAAAGATTGTGTTTCGTCATGAGGATGTGCTGTGATGTACAATACTTTTGCCATTAAACTGTAACCTGCCTTTTCTATGATGTATGATCGATCCCATGTCGCAAAATATAGTGAAGGATTAAAGGAGTCTGTTATGATGACCCACACGTTTATTTTTCGCTAAAGATCATTTTTTACAGATGGAATTAATTCCTCTTCCATTACTTACTTTACGTTAGCAAGTATAGTATTGTATATAAATATCGTCAAGTAAATAGATTGGTATATGTAAATCTGTTACAAATGACTAATAAAGGGTATAATATACCTATGAGGTGATGTTTATGAATAAATCAACAGTATGTCCCCGTTTTGAAAAAGGCATGCAAATATTGAGCAAACGCTGGACAGGACTAATCGTCAGCCAGCTTTTAGACGGTCCTCAGCGCTTTTGCAACATTGAATCCTCTTTTCCGATAAGCGGAAGGATTCTTTCTGAGCGATTAAAGGATCTGGAGCAGGCAGGAATCGTTAAAAGGGAAGTCTATCCAGAAACTCCCGTGAGAATCGAATATTCCCTGACGGAAAAAGGCATTGCCCTTTCACCGGTTATCAAGGAAATACAGAACTGGAGTACAGAATGGATGGAAATCTAATAGTTTTCACAAAAAGGGGGCCGGAATGAAACCAGCCTCCTTTTTCTTTACTTTTCCACCCGTTTTTTAGCAGGATTGCAGTCAGGCGGCTCAGTTTGAGTGGATTCAGCCAACTTCATTAAATAGTAGCATTCTTCCCTTGACATGTGGTCAGCCATCAGCGCTGAGAAAGTTCCCAACACCTGTTCAGTTAGCTCCAACTCCTCCAGTTCCTCTAAAAACATCCTAAATAATCTCATCTCCAGCTTGACATCTTTGTTCATTTTTTCTAACGCCGGAAATTTGTGCAGGTTCGTTCTTAAATAACCGGTCAGCTCGACTGCTTTCAAATAAAAATCCTCAAACTTTTTCGTAAAGGCCGCAGATTTATATTTTATATCCCTTTCGACACTGTCCATCTTGTCATTGATCGTCCCGGCATGACCCGCAGCATCCACGAGCCATAAGAGATGGTGGTGCAGTTCATGAAAAATTGGAGGCTTTTCTCCTTTTTCAAGATAACTGATAATGTTTAAATATTCTTCCAGCTCATTCACCATATGATTGATAAAAGTCGGAGTCATATTCATTTTTATTTTTCCTGTTAGATGTTTTCTGATCAAAGATAATTTGAATTCCCGGAAATGTTCCGTCAGCTTTTTCACATTTTGCGTAAAAGTGAGTAATTGGTCCTCTGGAATTTCTCGCAGCCCGTTCAACAATGAGTCATAATTTTGTTTAAAATACTCGGCTTTCTGTATGTCTTCCCTTTCCACCGGGGCCAGGGTTTCTAAAATGAATCTAGAATGGTCACCAAGAACCTGCAGCCAAAAGCTATGCTCAAACAAAGCATCCTGCTTGAATGTCATCTAATCCCTCCCTTTCAATTCTTTATATATTCCGTCCGACACATTTTTAGAAGGTAGTTTATTGACGGAGTGATAGTGGTATATTTTTGAAATATGCGATGAAAACTACAATCGAGGTGCTGCGAAAAAATGAAAAAAGCGGATTGCATTATAATCGGAGGGGGCATTGCCGGTCTGCAAGCTTCCATTCAATTAGGGAGATACAACCATAATATTTTGGTGATTGATTCCAATCAAGGTCGTTCGACGATTTGTAAATGTTACCATAATATATTAGGCTGGCCAGATGGAGTAAGCGGAGAAGAAATAAGGCGCCTCGGAAAACAGCATGCCGAGAAATATGGTGTCCATTTCGTGGAAGACAAAGTACTCAGCTTACAGAAACTCGATGGTTCCTTTAAAATGAAAACAGAGAAGAATGAAGAATATGAAGCAAAAACCGTTTTTCTGGCTACCGGCCTTGTGGATAAGCTGCCTGATATTGAGAACCTGTTTCCATGTCTCGGCAAAAATATATATGTCTGTCCGGATTGTGACGGCTACGAAGTAACCGGAAAGAAAACGGTAGTATTAGGGGGCGGAAATACCGGCGCCCATATGGCACTCACCCTGAGTTACTGGTCGGATGATATCGTGTTCATAAATCATGAACAAGCCCCTGTTGAAGCTGCCATTGCAGAAGATTTAGACAAGCACAATATTCAAGTGATTAAGGAAGTTATTTCAAAAGTTCTTCTCGATGATAAGGAGGATCTTATGGGATTCGAACTGAACAGCGGTAAAATCATCGAGGCGGAACGAGGTTTTACAGGCTTCAGCGGAAACAAAATGAATTCCGAGCTGGCCAAACAAGCCGGCGTAAGACTAAATGAAAAAAACCATGTCCTAGTATACCCACGTACAAAAGAAACAAGTGTTGAAGGCATATGGGCGGGCGGAGACCTAATCGCCCACTCCGAACAGGTCACGATATCCATGGGAGACGGCTCACAGGCAGCCATTTGGATTCATAAAAGGCTGATGGGGGAAGGCCCTCCAGATGGAGACCTTGTATAATTTCAAAAAACATGGGCGATATGTGCCCATGTTTTTTTGAATGTCCAGTTCCTTTATTTCGATCATATATTTTTAATCGAGCATATATCTCAGATTTTTGGGCACATATCACTAATCAGGGGTACTTATCCCAGTTTTCGATCATACGTATAAATTTTTTCGAAGGCGATCTTTCGTACCTATTTTCACTTTCAGAGATGTATATCTATTTGAGATTTCGTGGATATTTTCAATTTTGTTGATATATCTTTAAATTTCGGTGATATATCTCTAATTTCGGCGATATATTCGAGATTTCATTGACATATTCAGAAGTCCGGTGATATATCCGAAATTTCGGTGATATATCCGAGATTTCGTTGATATATTCAGAAATCCGGTGATATATCTTAACTTTCGGTGATATTTTTGAAATTCCGGTGATATATCCAAAATTCCGTTGATATACCTGAGATCTTCGGTGATATCCAAATTCCGGTCTTTTCCCCCACTCATTGAACTTCAACGTCACACCTTCTTCAATGGATAGACAAAAAAACGCCTTCTGCTCGAATAGTGAAGCAGTGGAGGTTCCCCCGGTAAAAAAGAAACCATCGTATTAGTTTTAGTAGAAGACTCCGCCGTGGTGACCTTCCATTTATCATGATGAATATCCCCCCTCAGGAGGACATCTCCTCTACATGAATACATACAATAACGCTCCAGCAGCCAGTGATCAATGGAACCCGGAAGCGGTTCAAATAATATGGGTCCGGTACGATAAGAGACCTTCAATTTTTCGGAACCGTCGATTCGATGACTCGCAAATTCAATATCTTTTCCGTTTTTTTGATAAGACATTGTTGCTTGCTTATAAGGAAGTCCTGTCACAGTCCTTCCACCTAACACAGCCAACGGATGATCTGCATCGAGGCTGAAAAAATAAATGCCTGGTATCCCTTTATATATAGCATATGTTCGCACATTCAATTCCAGATAAGAATTGATAAATGGAATCGGCGGCAATCCCCTAGCTCTCATATTCGTAATTCTAAAGGGAATGATGCTGATCCACGCTTCATTTTGAAAAGTATCCAGCTCCAGCCTTCGCGGTATATAGCTTTTTATTAAATCCGGTGATAATGGATAGTGCATGAACAGTAAATCCCTCCATACCTGGGTCAATACCCAGGGAGACGAAGGCAACGCGTATGGACGGTGTTCGAGTTCCTTAAATTCTTTATACATATCGTTCATCCTCCTAACAGCGGGACTTCCCATTTCCTATATCAAAAAACATCCTATTCAGGAAACTTACATATTTCTTCATTATTGACGGAAAATAAATATAGATTTTGAAAGGAGACAGTTATTATGAAAAAACAGTTGCTATATATCTTTGCTGCTTTTGCTTTAGTGTTCGGAGCGAGTGTTAGCGCTGCTATTGCAGCTCCTTCACAACAGAAGAATACACAACTGACAGAAAAGCAAAAAACAGAACTGAAAGTATTACATAAAGATATTTTAGAAAAGAAAAGAGAGCTAATTCAAAAATATGTGGACTTTGGTGTGATTTCAAAGGAAATGGGCGACAGAATGATTCAACGGTATGAAGACCATTATAAGATGATTGAACAAAATGAATTCCGGATGCATCAACACCACCATCACCATAAACATTCACATTAATGGAGTTTCAACTAAATTACTTTAATTTAAGGTTGAAGGGCAAGGAATATTATAGGAAAAGTCCATATTTGAAAATAAAAAAGAATGGTAAGAGCTTGCCCCTTCCATTCTTTTTTATTTGTATGAGATCTTGGAACTGTGTTTTAACGCAGGGAGGGGTTCGCCTAATTACGAGTTGTTTTCATTCTGATTTTTAGGTTCCTCCATGTTTTCCACGGCACTATCAAGTGCTGATGTAGTGTAGTTATCACTAATTTGCTCATGCGTCACGGCAAGACCTGAGGACACCTCATCGTCCCTGTTGTAATCCTCGAATTCAAACGTTCTTCCAGCTATCTTGCTTGAATTTGCCTGCTGTTGTTCTTTCTCGCTCATGTTGTTCTCCTCCTGGGTTCATTTACGTATTTTCCGTAGTCAGGCTTGGCAATCGCATCAAAATTCCGTACCAGCCTGTTCAAACTGTCAGTCAATTCCTCTCCTGCCATCGGAAGACCATGACCGGTCACTGCCACCGATGGCTTTAGGGAAGCGAGCTTCTCCACTGATTGTTTCGCGGCTTTCCAATCGGTCGTAAAATACCTTGGCGGTCCATGTATATCTTTTTCCTGTGTTATCACTTTGTATAACGACTCCTGCTTGACCGTGACAAATGCATCTCCGGCAATTAAGGCGCGATCTTCCTCCCGGAACAACGAAATATGTCCCTCGGAATGACCAGGCGTATGAACCCATTTCCAACCAGGAAGATGCGGAATTGACCCATCCGAAGGAAGTTCGTGTACATGCTGATCTAAATTGATTCCCTGATTCGGGAATAGGCCAGCCATCTTGGCGACCATGCCCCCTTCGACTGTAGGGTCTGGTTTAGGATAATCCTTTTCTCCAGTCAAATACGGCATTTCCAGTTGATGGGCATACACAGGGGCATTCCACCGTTCCACAAGGTCAATTAAAGCACCGACATGGTCAAAATGGCCATGTGTCAAAACAATCGCTTTGGGTGGAACATCCTCACCAAACAATTCCTTTGCGGTGCCGATGATTTCGTCTGCCGAACGGGGCATTCCCGCATCAATCAGTACCCAATCAGAAGACTTTTCACGGTTTCCGATATAACAGACATTTACGATTTGGATTGGCAAGCAATAAATATCACTTGTAACAGACTGACCGTCTCCGCTCGTAACAGAGGTGACGGGAATAAATTTCTCACTTAAATGGTGATCGTCCATTTTTCATCCTCCTTTTACGGACAACATTGCTTTTATTGTTTTCCATAGACGCAGTTATGATACGAAAAGAGACAAATTACGATCTATTACTTTCCTTCCCCTGTACGCATTATGTTATTCATCTTGAATGGCAAAAAAAATCTGTCCATAAAAGGACAGATTTTTTTTATAAGTTTTTAACTACTACTGAACAAAAATCTTAGCTGTTCTTTCACACCATTAAAAATTGTGAACTAATAAACATCCTGTTTCGTAAATACCGCGAATGAAACCATAAGTGCCGCCGCCCACCAGACAAGTAAAACAATCATCGATGAAAGCAAGGTCATTCCTTCTATAGGCGGGGCTACACCATTTAAATAGTTCGTCAGCTTTAAATTAACCATGAACAGGTATTGCGCGGATTCCCACGATGAAACCATCTCGTTTAGGATAGCACCCGAAATAAGGGCAGCGAGCATCACTCCCATCCCTGCCGCGGTGCTTCTTATCAATACCGAAATCATGAAAGCAAGTGTCCCCACGACAACCGCAACGAACCAGACAAGCCCAAAATCCATCATGATAAACTCCCATTGGCTGATAAGCCTAACCTGACTTGTATCGAGATTTCCGCCTTCAACCGAAAAACCGGTAATAACCGGGGCGTTTATCCCCTTATAGCCAAAAATAATCCCCGATATGAGGTAAGCCAACAAGCCGACCATTGCCATGATAACAGATATGGACAGAAGCAACGTTATATACTTGCTCAGGAGAATTTTCCAACGTTTCACAGGCCTGGTTAATAGCAGTTTGACAGAACCAAGACTATGCTCCGAGGAAACGAGATCGCTTGCAATGATCATGACTAGCAGCGGGATAAATAAATCACTCGAATTTTCAATAAACATTCTTACAAATGAAGGGGCTCCCGGCTCTGTTGGATTGATGTTTTGATCCAAATAATATTGCTGCTGCTTCAGACTGACCTGAAGCTGTTCCCGCCAGTCATCTGACATTCTGCTCGAACCTAGCCGATTTTGGATATCGATGATCTGCTGCTGTAAGGCCGCCCTCCAGTCAGAGGTCCCAAGCTTCTCCCGCTGTTCTTCGACTTGCTTATATTGGGCATATGTAAACAATAAAACTAATATCCCCACGATGATTGCAATGACCTGGAGGCGTTTTCGGGCGAGCAGCTTCATCATTTCATTCTGAATAAGATTAGCCAATCCCGCCACCTCCCTCGGTCAGTTCTAGGAATAATTCCTCCAGCGCGGGTAATTTACGATTCATTTCCATAACCTGAACGCCTTCTTCGATTAATTCCCGGTTCCAGTTAGCAGCCTGTTTTTCTTCATATGGAGTGACAAGATATTCATCATTCATTTCAATCACTTCGGTATATCGGCTTAAAACCTCTTTTCCTTTTCGGATTGGTTCGAGTCTCCAAATGATTTTTTCCTGTTTGTTCAGCAAATTATCGACCGTATCCACCTGAATGATTTCACCCTTTGAAATGATTGCAACCCGGTCGCAGAGCAGCTGAATTTCACTTAATAAATGGCTGGATACGAGGACACTTAGCCCTTCCTGCTCCGCGAGCGCCCGGATGAATTGCCTCATTTCCCGGATGCCCGCGGGATCGAGCCCGTTGGTCGGTTCATCCAGGATCAATACCTTTGGCTTATTTAACAAGGCCTGGGCAATGCCAAGCCTTTGTCTCATTCCGAGGGAATAGGTTTTGACTTTGTCATGAATCCGCGCTTCCATTCCGACAAGCGAAACCACCTCCTGTATTCTTCGTTCATCCACTTCTGGAAGCATCCGCGCGAAATGCAATAAATTATCATAGCCGCTCAAAAAAGGATAAAGCTCAGGATTTTCAACGATACAGCCCAAATACTGCATAGCCTTGGTGAAATCCGTTCTCACATCATAGCCACAAATATGGATCGAACCTGCAGTCGGTTTGATCAAACCAACAAGCATTCGGATGGTGGTCGTTTTCCCCGCCCCATTCGGACCGAGAAATCCGAACACTTCTCCTTCTCGCAGTTCAAAGCTTAAGCCTTTGATAATTTCTTTTCTTTTGATTGTTTTCCGTAAATCGGTGACTGTAAGCGTGACCCGGCTCATTGCTGCTTCTCCTCCCATTTGATCAAAGGAGCCACCCGTTCAGAAATCAAACGGTAGCCTTCCTGGTTCGGATGGAATTTATCCGTATATAGATAGTCATTAACCGATAATTGAAATAAGTCGAAGGTAGGAACGAAAACCGTTTTTGGAAAACTTGAACTCGCAGCCTCGCCTTGATAATTCCACTCCCTGACGACCTTACTCGTTTCACTGCCGTCTTCCAGTTCGATAAAGGGGTTATACAGGCCAAGGTAGAATATCGTCGCCTCGCTGTTTGCTTTGCGGATATCTGTAAAAATCGAATGGAGGTTGCGGACATATTCAGACTGGTATTTACCTATTTCATTAGGGTTACGATCCATAAGGGTTTGCCCTCCTTGAAATAAATCATTTCCGCCGATCGTAATCAAAATCGTGTCTGACGCAGCCAACTGGCGTTGTACCTCGCTTTGCTTGACCTGTTCCCTTAGTTCCCCTGAAGTCTGGCCGTTTATTCCAAGATTTTGCAGTGTCACCTCATTTTCAAAGCGATCCTGAATGTCCTCTGTAACAAGCCCGACATATCCTTTTCCTGTTTCATCACCAGTACCTCTTGTCAATGAATCCCCCAATGCCACGATAGTAAACTCCCGGTTGTCCATTTCCTGGACATGACTGGTATCTTTATTCTCTATTTCACCTTCTGAATGGTCTCCGTAATAATCCTGAACCGCCCATCCAAAACCGAAAAGCCATAATACACCGAATAAAATAGACAGGATGGTGACGATTTTCACTGTACTTCTACGCAGAATGATCAACTCCCGACAGTTTATAATACAACCATTAAAACATAATTCAACACCAAATGAAAAATTTGTTATCCGCAAAATAAACATAAAAAAAACCAGCCCCCGTTACAGAGACTGGTTTTGTTTACAAATATGTAAGCCGCATTTGCCGTAGCCAACTAAGAAAGTTTTAAACCACCACTTCTCAAAGTGGGTGTTTGCAGAAACGTTCCTGTATATCCTTTATCCGTGATAAAGGCCCGCCATTCCGGTTTCAATATAAAACTCCCTATTACAGCTTAAAGGTTAAAACTTTATTATGCTATACGAACAATGCAGCTTATATAGCTATATTACAGGAAAGATGAGCAAATGGCAAGAAGAAGGTTCTTCCAAAAGTCATTCCCCAGAAGAGTTTAGACTCATTTTTTACTTTTTTAAGTACGTTCCCTACAGTTAAATTGTAAAGTCATATATCAGGATTTTATTTAAAAATATGTAAGCCGCACTTGCCGTAGCCAACTAAGAAAGTTTTAAACCACCACTCCTCAAAGTGGGTGTTTGCAGAAACGTTCCTGTATATCCTTTATCCGTGATAAAGGCCCGCCATTCCGGTTTCGATATAAAACTCCCTATTACAGCTTAAAGGTTAAAACTTTATTATGCTATACGAACAACGCAGCTTATATAGTTATATTACAGGAAATATGCTCAGGTAACAAGAAGAAGGTTCTTCCAAAACAACAATCCTTTACCTGTTATTTCCCACTCGCTTTTCCATCAATTTTTTCACCTTATCAGTCGGTTCCCAACAATTAAACTGATAGGTCGTATGAGTATTATAACCAAGACGCGAACAAAAATAACTCATCTTGCCTTCTTTTTTCTCAGCGCGAAAATGTATGCAGGTTGCACAGCAATGGTAGTTCATATAACCATTCCCCTCACTATTTGAAACCCAGGAGCCGAGAGAACCATACTTCATAGCTTTCTGACTCAGATATCTTTGTATATGCCGGAGCTTACACCGCGGTTCATCCATTGTTGCTTCTGTTTCATTATCGCTTTTTTCCGCTGTTTTGTCAGCCATTTTTGTCCCATATATTGCTAGCAGATCATGCCATACACTGATAATTGCGCAGTTGCCCTCTTTGCATACTATATTATAAGGCTTTTCGGCTGCTGCCCGGGAGGCACAGCTTCTTCAGATATTAATATTTCAAAAATTTAATTATCTCTACTGTTTATCAAAGTTTTCATGTATTGTAAATATAAAAAAAGCTATAGGAGAGAAAGAATGGAGACCTCATCATTTTTAACTAAAGTGCTCGACACCGAAGATGCGGAGCAATATATGCAGCTCCGTTTAAAAGCCTTACAGGAAAGTCCTGAAAATTTTCTGGTCACCTATCAAGAAACCATAGAGCAGGCAGATCTTCTGCAGAGCTTTCGTGAACGTTTGAAGCCTACAGATCATGCCTATACGATGGGTATTTTTGATGAAGAACAATTAGTGAGCATCGCAACTTTAGTAAGGGATCCGCGAGTGAAAGTACTGCATAAAGCGGGTTTGATGGCTGTCTATACAGACCCGGCATACAGAAAAAAAGGCCTTTCAAAACAGCTGGTCAGAACGATTATGAAGAAAGCCAAGGAAATGGAAGGAATAGAGCAGATTTATCTAACGGTGGTTAAGACGAATAAAGCGGCAATCTCCCTTTATCAATCATTAGGATTTCGTACATATGGAATAGAAAAACATGCTATGAAATGGAATGGCCGCTATTGTGATGAAGATCACATGGTTCTTTTCCTTTAAACTAAAAAAGCTGTCTGGTTGAGTACCAGGCAGCTTTTTGCGTTATAAATTAAGGAATCCAATGAAAGTCTTTCTCCATTTTAATCAGCCATAAAGTCAGAAGGATACCCATCAGCGACAGGATGCCAAAAAAGAGATAGACGCTATAGATATCCATCTTTTCCAGGATAATTCCGCCCGTAAAGGTACTGAACCAGTTTCCTAGTCCATTGCCAATTGCGGAATACACAGTCACAGCCGTCACGGTTATATGCTGCGGGGTGATACGCCGTATATATTGCAGACCTGCTGGGATGAACAGTCCAAGTGAAAATCCCTGGATGATCGAAGTTGCATAGATAATCTCCAAGCCTGGCTGTGTAACATAAAAAATCCATCTTACTAAAGAAGCGATGCCGGCTATCAGCGCAATCGGCAACAGGCCCAATTTCCTGATCCAGCTTCCTGCAATCCGCATAAACGGAATTTCTGATAATACAGCGAGCAAAAAGGCGATGCCGATGCCGGTATATGTACCACCCCTTGCTTCAACGAACAGACCATAATATACGTTGTTCGCGAGGTTAGGCCCAAAGATCAGGAATGTGACAGCAAGAAAAATTAAAAATCGTTTAATTCTAAACAGTTCCTTAATGCCGTGTGTAATCTTTAATTTTGCCGACTCGTTTTCCTTCGGAAGACGGAGTGCCAGCAGAGATCCAATCGTCAAGGCGATAAAGGTCGCATAAAAAATCACCGTCGGTCCGAGATCAGTCTCGGATAGGCGCCCCATAATAAATACGGCAATCCCAAACCCAAGCGATCCAAACAATCGTATATTCCCGTAATTGGCTTTGACCTTGCTTGTATACTGCAACGAGATACTATCTGACACAGGAATCATCGCACTTTGAAAAATTCCGAATAAAACGGCTACACCCAGGATTAAATAATATTGATCAAAGAACAAATACCCTAACGCAAAGACCCCTGCCAACAGAGTTGTTATCGAGAGTATTTTCGTCGGCTTTCCCGTCCAGTCGCAAAACATGCCCCACAGCGGCTGAAACACAATCATAATCACCGGTCCGACTGACATGATCGTACCGATTTGGTACCCGTTTAATTTCTCGACTTCACTTAAGTAAACACTCAACAAAGGGGTCAGGCTTCCCAATGCAAAAAAGGAAAACAAATAATATCCCTGTAAATTCAAAAGGTTGAACCTAATATGTTTATCCAAGACTATGTATCCTCCACGTTGTTCATCTATTATTCAAATTAGCATAATCCCACAACAAAAGCTATGCAAAAAAATTGTCCACGGAGCGGAGCAAATAAAGAAAGAAGCTGAACCATTGTTGGTCCAGCTTCTTTCTGCTATATTTATTGGCCTTCTTCTTCGGTTTCCTCTTCTGTACCTTCTTCAGTGCCTTCCTCAGTACCCTCTTCTGTTTCCGTTTCCTCTGTATTTGAATCTTCTGTCTCGGAATCCTCGCTGCAACCAGTGGCAACACCTACTAACATGAAAGCAGACATTAAAGCTAATAGCCAATGTTTCAGATTTTTCATTTTTTCCTTTGCCTCCTCGATAGTTCCATTTTGGATTACAAAACTATCATACAAGTTTTTGGGCAAAAAAGAAGATGAATCACCCATTCTTAACTATTGTTTACCATTTCTTTAAATGAGCTTGATTTTTTTATATAACATTAAAAAAACTCGGTACTATTGTGCGATTCTTTTTCTGAAAGCAGGTCCCAACTGCCCAAAAAACAGGGACGTCACCATCCCTGTTTACAATCAAAACTATGCACTCTTAGCAGGAAGCAAAATTCTAAAACTCGTGCCTTTATTAAGTTCGCTTTCGACAAAGACCCGGCCGTTATGGCTCTCGATTATTTTAAAGCTTACCATCAATCCCAGGCCGTTACCGGTTTTCTTCGTTGTATAAAACGGTTCGCCAAGCCTTTTTATTTTATCCGCTGGTATGCCTACCCCTGTGTCAACGATTGATATTTGAACTTCTCCCTCTTTTAGCTCTATGTTCACCTGAAGGTTGCCGCCATTCGGCATAGCATCCATGCCATTTTTCAAGAAATTCAGGAATACTTGCTTTAAGCGATTTTCATCACACGAAACAAGAATCTCCTCTTCCTTGCAATCGAAATGTAAATAGACATTTCTTTTCCTTGCTTCGAATTCTAGCAATGAAAGCACATTTCGAACGACCGGGACGATATTCTTCGTCTCGAGATTCAAAGTCTGCGGCTTTGCAAGCACCATAAAATCCTCTACAATATCATTCACGCGCTCGATTTCGTCGAGGATAATGTCGAGAAACTCTTGCCGCTGCGGATCGTTCTCATCCAACTGAAGGAATTCAGCATATCCTTTCATCGATGTTAATGGGTTCCTGATCTCATGGGCGACTCCTGCCGCAAGCTGTCCAACTGCTGCCAACTTATCCTGGCGGTGAAGAGCTTCCTCAGTCTTCTTCCGTTCGGTAATATCATTTCTGATTGCAAGGTATTGATAAGGCTTTCCCTCATTCCCCAAGAAAGGAACGATTGTCGTATCGACCCAGTAATAGGAACCGTCCTTAGCCCGATTGTGGACCTCCCCTTTCCAGACCCTGCCGCTGGCAATCGTTTTCCAAAGGTCTGCAAAGAAGGCTTTTGGATGGTACCCGGAATTCAATATATTGTGATTACGGCCAATTAACTCTTCGCGATTGTACCCGGAGATATCACAAAACTTTTTATTAACCCGGGTGATGGTCCCCTTTGCATCCGTAAAGGCCACAATGGAAGATTGATCAAGCGCATAATGGATATCGCTAACTTCTTTCAATGATTCCTTTAAGTCCTCTTCGACTTTTTTCCTGGCGGTAATATCCGTCCGGATCGCAATATACTGATACGGTTTGCCATCTGACATAAATGGAACAATCGTCGTATCAACCCAATACAAGGAACCATCCTTGGCCCGATTGCAAATTTCCCCTTTCCAGGTATGCCCCTTGGTGATGGTTTGCCAAAGCTCCGTAAAAAAATTCTTTGGGTGATAACCAGAGTTGATAATGGAATGATTCTGGCCAAGCAGCTCATCCTCGCTATATTGGGATATTTCCTGGAATTTATCGTTCACAAACGTAATAATCCCTTTTGAGTCCGTGATGGCCACAATGGCCGACTGGTCGAGAGCAGAACGGATATCTCTGACATGCTGATCACTTCTTGCAAGACGCCTGCTTATAATCGCGCTTGAGCCCAGCAGCCCTGCCAATATGACGACAGACATAAATAGAACTAAATATACGATAAAGGGTGTGTCATTGACCAGCTGATTAACCGTTCTAACCGGTGTATTAGTGGGAAGGGCCCTTTGCAATAACAGATGTCCTTGTGCAATTGCACCTGTCATGATAAAGGTGGAAACCGGCTTAAACCAGAGACGATTGGCTGTTCCCATTCGGTTCCCATAAAACAAAATCATAAGCGCAAATAAAAATAAAGTAAAAACGATGGCAAAAGTCACGATTAGCATCATTATTTGAAGCTTGAGGCTGTAGTTTAATGAATACATTCCAATCACATAATTGGAAAGCAGTGCAAAGGTAAGCAACAGACTGCAAATGACTACATTAGACAAACGGAGCTTTTCTGCAGTAACCGTGAAAAAGCCCATCGCAGTCAACGCAATTCCCAGAACGATCGATAAAATGGCAACCGGCAAATTATAGGTAGCCGCGCCACTCATGTCGAAGGCCCGAACTCCCAAAAAGTTCAAAGTCCAAATTCCGATTTCCATAGAAAAACTTGCTCCAAGAAAGAGGAATCTCTTATTTCGCTCTGCAGTTTGCAGCATTGTTAACAAATCAAGCGCAGTATAGGTAGCGATAAAAGTTAAGATGATTGCCACCAATAATAAAATCGGATTGGAGGATACAATACTAGCGTCCATTAACAACACCTTTCTCTAGACTTCAATCATACCAAAATAATCTTAGCCTATTTAAAGAAAGACAACAATACATGTGAGAATAATTGTTCACACGTCGGCCACACTTTTGAGTACTTTTCTATATAACTTCTGGTATAATTTTCTATTTATATAATTGTGAAGCTGCTCCAATTCTCGGGAAGCATTTTTTGATATTTGTTCGTCAAGAACCGATCATCCGCTAAAACGATAAGTCCGTGGTCGTCTTCCGAACGAATAAGCCTGCCACCTGCTTGGAGCACTTTGTTCATCCCGGGATAGACATAGGCATAATCAAAGCCGTTTTTTCCTTTCGATTCGAAATAGTTCTTGATAATATCCCGTTCCCGTCCAATCTGCGGCATCCCGACTCCGACTATAACTACTCCGCTCAATCGATCGCCTTTTAAATCAATCCCTTCTGAAAAAATGCCTCCCATCACCGCGAACCCGATGAGGATCGATTCGTTCCCTGACTCAAATGCCGCTAGAAAAGCAGTTCTTGCTGCGTCATCCATAGCCGGGTTTTGGATGATTGTTTGGAACCTGCCATCCTGGTTAAAATCTTCAAATACCTGGTTCATGTAGCGGTAAGAAGGAAAAAAGACAAGATAGTTCCCGGTTCGCCCGGTCAAAAGGGACTGAAGCATCGCTACAAGATCTTTTTTCGATGACTCCCGGTTACGGTACCGGGTGGAAACCTTTTTAATATATACTTCATTTTGGTCAGGCGAGAATGGCGATGCGATCGAAATAGAATAGTCGCTCTCTTCCCCGCCGAGCATGTCAATAAAAAACGAAAGCGGGCTGAGCGTAGCCGAAAAATGGATGGCCGAGCGATACCCTTTTGAAGTTTTCTTTAGTAATTCTGATGGATCCAGACAGAAGATTTTTAACATCATCTCTTTACGGCTGATTTCTGTATAGACAGTGAAGCGTTCATCATATAACCCGGAAATCCGGATGAAATTCTGGGCGCTGAAATAGGCTTCCAGCAATTCCTGATTATCTGCGTCATTCTGTGGGTTCAACAACAGATATTGTTCCGCCGCGTCAGTAAATTGCTCCAAAAGTTCGAAAAGATCTTCTGGAATGCCGGTCAATTCGATCACTTTTTCGGATTCACTTCGTTTTTTTAGATCAATAAAAAATTGATTAATCTTGTTGGATGTCGTAAATATTTCTGCATGTTTATCTTTATATTGTCTTTTTAGCTGTAGAAAAACGGACTTTAATAACTCTGCTGAAAACATGCTTCTTGCCCGGTCTACCAGATTGTGGGCTTCGTCCACTAGCAAGATCGTCTTTTTCTTTTGTTCCTCCATAAGGCGCTGCAGCGAAACTCTCGGGTCGAAAACATAATTATAATCACAAATAATCGCATCGCTGACATATGCAAGATCCAATGAAAACTCAAACGGACAGAGTTTTTGCTTCCGGGCGTAACTCTCGATTGTTTCCCTGGAGATAACATTCTCATTTTTCAAAATATCGAGAAGAGCCGGATTCACCCGGTCATAATAACCGTCCGCAAATTCGCATTGCGCTTTGCCGCAAACAGTAGTTTCTTGAAAGCAGATCTTTTCTTTAGCGGTAATCGTGACCGTCTTTATGGACAGACCGTTTTCGACCAGTAACGAGAAAGCATCTTCGGCGGCCTGTCTCGTGGTTGTTCGGGCCGTTACGTATAATAATTTTTCAAGTACCCCTTCTCCTACCGCTTTTAATGACGGGAAAATCGTGGATACCGTCTTTCCTATACCGGTTGGCGCATTTGCAAATAAGCTCTTTCCTTCGGCAATGGTTTTATATACGGCGCCAGCAAGCTTCCTTTGCCCCTTGCGATAGCCTTCAAATGGAAACTCCGCACTCTGAAAACTGGCATTTCTCTCCGCTATATGCACGACCTGCCAGTGGGCAAACTCGTAGTAACCTTCCGCCATAAGCCGAATAAACAGACGCAGTTCTTCCATTGTATATGTTTGCTTGAATCGTATGATTTGTTCTGTATCAACCTGCACATATGTCAGCTGCACATTTATTTCTTGGATTCCGTGATCAATCGCATACATATACGCATAGCATTTTGCCTGGGCCCAATGTACGGGATAGCTGTCTTCAGTTATGAGTTCCAATTCACCTGAGGTTGATTTTATTTCATCGATCGTAACGATCCCGTCATGAAATAAAAGACCGTCACACCTTCCTTCGATATGAAACTGAATATTCCGGTATGGGAAAATCGTCTGCAGGAAGAGTTCTTTTTGGTCCGTCTTCGCATACTGTCTTTGAATTTTTTGATGGACTTTTGTTCCCTCCGCCATGGATGTGTTCGTCCTGAAACGTAAATCAATGCTGCCGCTCCTGTGGACATATTCAACTAAAGCCCTGACTGAGATCCGATATTCATGAATCATGACATCACCCAACTTTTAAATATATTTCCTATTAAAACATATAAATTGGAAACAATATATGGCATGAGTTTTAAAACAGCAATAATCCTGGAGGGATCTATGAACATGCCAGAAATCATACCATCAACGAACCTTTCAGAAATCATCGATAAACAGGCTCAGCAAAACAAACTTACTGCGGGCAGGATTTTGCAGCGCGGCTTCATGATTACAATTGGAGCAATCCTAATGGGCGTCGGGCTAGAAATGTTCCTTGTCCCGAATCGGGTCATTGACGGCGGCATCACAGGGGTATCAATCATGCTCTCTTATTTGACAGGCTTGAGACTCGGGACATTTATTTTTCTGCTGAATCTTCCCTTCTTCTTTATTGGGTACAAACAGATTGGAAAAACGTTCGCCTTTTCTACTTTATACGGTGTGTTCATTTTATCGTTAACAACGACTTTACTGCATCACACGTCTGCGCTTACCCACGATATTCTGCTAGCCAGCATTTTCGGCGGAATAATTCTAGGGGCAGGGTGCGGAGTCGTAATCCGATACGGCGGTTCACTCGACGGTACGGAAATCTTAGCGATTCTCGTCAATAAGAGACTGCCGTTTTCGGTCGGCGAAATCATTATGTTTTTCAACCTATTTATTCTGGGCACTTCTGGTTTTGTCTTTTCATGGGACCGGGCTATGTATTCATTGTTGGCATACTTTGTCGCCTTCAAGACGATGGATTTGACGATTTCGGGGCTGGACGAATCCAAATCGGTTTGGATTATCAGCGATGAATACCAGCAAATCGGTGCGACGATCATTAAACGGTTAGGACGGGGAGTTACCTACTTGACAGGTGTTGGGGGGTTCTCAGGTGATGATAAGAAAGTCATTTTCTGTGTGATTAACCGGCTGGAGGAAGCTAAATTAAAGGAGATCGTGACAAAAAATGATCCTTCCGCATTCTTTGCCGTAGCGAATATTGACGAGGTCCGCGGCGGTCGTTTTAAGAAAAAAGTTTATTGATTACATATAAAAAGGACTGACCCAAAATTCTAAGTCAGCCCTGCCATATTTATTTCATTCTCGGATTATTAATCGCCTGAAGCATTTTCGTCGCTTCCTTCATTTCACTTTTACACAGCGGACAACTGGGCTCGTCACTAAAAGTGAAATTATCGCGAATCCATCCGTTGCATGTTTCGGAAGTACATTCCCATACTTTGGTTTCCTCCGGGGGGATTTCTTCTTCATTATTACGTCTATACAATGCATCTCACTCCTTTGGTTTGTTTGAATCGGATGCTCCAGAAAATCCTTACCTTTGATGAAGCAAGATAAAAAATTGCTCACGAGAAAAAAGAAATGCATTTTCATTATAGCATAAAACGCTCAGGTATATTGAAAAAGGCTATCTCCATTTTACGAAGATAGCCCTCACCGCATGACTTGCATGCATATTAATCTTGTTACAGCGACAATTTCTGCTGTTCAAGATAAGAGAGTAATTTCCGCGCCTAACCCAAAACAATGAAAGCCCTACCTCTCTCCCATCCATACGGTTCCTAGACCGCGCCAGTGAGAATCAGATTTTCCGGCTTTAAAGCACATGTTTATTAAAAGGGGACTGTAAGTCAAAGCTGATTTGGAGCAAGTCTGTCCAAATAGTAGAAGTAAGTTAAAGTAGAAGAACAAATCATGAGGTGAAAAACAGTTACATGTCTAACTTTGTCACTAACCTTATTCTAAATTGCATGATGACATTCATTTCTTTTTATAAAAAATCTGTACCGCTTACTTTAATAAAAACGCACCTATTAAATTACCCTCACTGTCCATCCGAAAATATTTCAGATAACAGAAATTTAATTATATCAACTTTTTTTTGATAAGTCAAGTTTATTTTTAAAAAATGAAAAGCCACTATAAAAGTGGCACATGAAAGGTTGTATTAGCGAAATGCATTGTATTCATTTTGTATTTTCGGCAGCTCGCGAATTTCCTCTGTTAAATTATCGCCGCACATTGGGCACGTTTCATTATCAGCCGCAAATTCTTTTCTCATCCAACCATTACATGCTTCCGATGCGCAGGCGTATACGACTGTGTCCTCCATGATTACTACTGGTTCCTCTGAATTCTTTTTGCCAAAGTACATGAGTAACCTCCTCATTTTAGGTATAGCAAGAAAGTATAAACATTTTCAGGCGAACGCGAGGCGCGCTGCCGCTTTACCTATATAGTATACGCATGAAGGCAGTAAAATATTTATGATAAACACAGTCTCATTTATGAGGTCATTTCTGGACCTTCGCTTCTTCAGGTCTATCGTGAAGATGGGCGGCAATAGCTTCCAGAAATGGTTTTCCGTATCTTTCTTGTTTTTGGCTCCCTACTCCTTTAACTTCGAGAAACTCGTCCTCTGTCCGCGGAAGCCTTGCTGACATGTCCTTTAGAGCGGCATCTGAAAATACGATGAACGGCGGTATCTTTTCAGTTTGAGCAATTTCTTTTCTGACAAGGCGAAGCTTCTCGAACAGGATATCATCAGCGGCAGCATGTGCTTGCGGTTGAATACTTTCCCTGCGCAGTACCTTTTCCTTGCCAAGCAGGACATTTTTTCCCTCGTTCGTCAGCTTAAGCACTGGAAATTGGCCGCTTCCCATCTCGATATACTCTCTTGCCGTCAGAAAATCGATAAAGTCAGCGATTGATTTCGCGGATTGGGTCCGCATGATTCCATAGGTCGAAAGCTTATCAAAGCGAAAATCCGTTACTTTTTTATTCCTTGAACCGGCAAGCACCTGACTGATCATTATTTTACCGAATCGTTCACCCATCCTCATCATACAGGAAAAAACCATCTGTGCTTCAACCGTCACATCCTGATATTCCCTTTGATCGAGACAATTTTCACAATGGCCGCAATCCGCAGCACCCGCTTGTCCGAAATATTTTAAAATAAATGCCTGTAAGCAGCCTTCCGTATGGCAATAATCCTTCATCAGGTTCAGCTTCTTCAGTTCCTGCTCCTTCAATGCTTCAGAAGGATTAGACTGGTCAATTAAAAATCTTTGAATCCGCATATCCTGCGGAGAATATAACAGGATGCACTCACTTTGCAAACCATCCCTGCCTGCGCGGCCCGCTTCCTGATAATAGCTTTCCATGTTTTTGGGTGTCTGATAGTGGATAACAAAGCGGACGTTCGATTTGTCTATCCCCATCCCGAACGCATTCGTTGCGATCATGACAGTAACATCGTCCTGGAGGAAACCTTCCTGCTGAGCGCTTCGTTCCTTCTCATTCATGCCGGCATGATATTTGCCAACTTTTATCCCCGCTCTATGTAAGGTCTGATATAACGAGTCTGCCTCTTTCCTTGTGGCCGTATAAATAATTCCTGATTCCGTTTTATTCTGCTCGAGGTATCTTTTTAAAAAGGCGGATTTATTTTCGCCTTTCACAACCGAAAAATATAAATTGTCCCGGGCAAATCCGGTTTTAACGACATTATTTTCTTCGATGCCAAGCGTCTTGCAAATATCCTTCTGGACCGCGGCAGTCGCCGTTGCGGTAAGAGCCAGGGTAACCGGCTTGGATGGCAGCTGTTCAATAAGGGTTTGGATCCTCAGATAACTCGGGCGGAAATCATGTCCCCATTGAGATATACAATGGGCTTCATCGACAGCGACCAGTGAGATGTCAAGCCGCTTCAATTTTTCGAGAAAATAACTGTTCTCTAGCCGTTCTGGAGCTACATAGAGTAGTTTATAGACACCATTCGCAGCATCCACCATTCTTTGATCCGCCTCTGTCGACGATAGAGTGCTATTCAAATACGCTGCAGAGATCCCGTTCTGCAAAAGTGTGTCCACCTGGTCTTTCATTAAGGAAATCAGTGGTGAAACAACGAGGGTAATCCCCGGGAATATAAGTGCTGGAATTTGATAGCAAATTGACTTACCGCCGCCTGTAGGCATAATACCGGCTGTATTCGTGCCGTTCAAGACGTGGTTAATAATTTCTTCCTGGCCGAGCCTGAAAGAATCATAACCAAAATACTGTTTTAAATACTGATAAGCTTCTTTCAACAAAAACATCCCCCAATTATTATTTATTTAAATGTACTAAAATTCGTTCAAACGGAAAATTAAACGATGAAGACGAAAAGAAGACAAGCTATATACGAGGGTAACTGAGTTAGGGGTCTAACATCATTATTATATAAGAAGAAAGTCATCTACAAAAGAATTATTTAAGAGTGGAAAATAAACAGGGACTGACACATCTTGTGTGTCAGTCCCTATATACTTTACTTATTTTATTTTAGGATTTTCACTGTTACTTGTTTTACGCCCCAATTAATTGCATCGCTTTTGTTTGGTACGAAAACATCGATTTTGTTTCCTTTAATTGATCCGCCTGTATCTGCGGCAGTGGCATAGCCATAACCTTCAACGTATACTTTGGTGCCTAGCGGAATTACATTTGGATCAACAGCAATGACTTTTGCATTCGGATTAGCTTTCAAGTTAACCCCGGTTGCCGTTACTCCGCTGCAGCCTTCACAGCTCGCCGTATAAGCGGTTGCCTTGACAGATATTTCTCTTGCCCCTTCAGGCGCTGAGTCATTACTGCTGGCAGCTGGTTTAGCAACTGCTGCTTTTTTGACAGCCTTCGTCGCTACTGGTGCTGCCTGAGGTGCCGCTGCTTGTCCGCTACCTTCTCCGATGGCAAGCTGGGCGCCCGGTTGAATGATGTCGGAAGCCAATTTATTCACTTGTTTAATGTCTTCTACTGTCACACCATATTGTTGTGCGATTTTCCAAAGGGTATCGCCCGATTTTACAGTATGATATTTTTGTTGGGAAACCTTAAGTACAGCTCCTAATTGAATCGTATCTGTAGCCAGGTTATTTAAGGACTTCAGTTCTTCAACTGAAACTTCATATTTTTGAGATAGTCCCCATAATGTGTCTCCATCTTTTACTTTCACATCCTGTGCGGATGCATTTGCTCCAAGACTTCCTGAAATTACAGCCACCGCTGCGAAAGCCAAGATTGATTTCTTCATAGTCGTTACCTCCTTGTTTGCTTTTCTTAAAAGCTAACGAAAACTATCATAGCATAGTTATTTTTCAAACAAAGGACAAAGAGGTGAAAGTGTCATGACAAAGATAACAGGACGTTAACGATATATTACAAAAGAGCAGAATCTCACAGTCTTGTAATATTAAAAAGGGCTAAGTGGGCAAATTAATATATTAATAGGAGGGATAACGCCAATATCGGTATATATTACGGTTTATTGCATACCTATTAAGTGACATTCAATTTTGAAAGAGGAGGAATCACCTTGAACAGCAAGCACCATGATTATTTCTCGCCCATTAAAGCATATAAGCCATTTCATAGTCGTTTTGATCCCTGTCCGCCGATTGGGAAAAAGTATTATCGGACACCCATCAACATATACATGGAGTTTCAGCCGCCTAATATGGAACAGTTCCCGCCTCACGAGGCATTAATGAAAGGAACGCTATGGAAAGCGTTATACGATTATTACGAAAATCCATATAGGGAAAGGGAGTCTTAATTTGCCTAAACAAATTGATGATGAATACTATCAAAGATTACACCAGATTCAGGCCGCCGATTTTGTTCTCGTCGAATTGACGCTTTACCTCGACACGCACCCGGATGACCAAGACGCCCTGCAGCAATTCAATCAATTTTCCGATTACTCAAAACAGTTAAAGCAAGTGTTTGAAGCGAAATACGGTCCTTTGATGCAATTTGGAGTGAGCAATGATCCAGGTCCCCGCTGGGATTGGGGCCGCGGGCCATGGCCATGGCAGGTTTAAGGAGGGAAATAGCAGATGTGGGTTTACGAGAAAAAATTACAGTATCCGGTGAAGGTGAGCCAGTGCAATCCTACCCTGGCGAAGTTTTTGCTTGAACAATACGGTGGTGCGGATGGGGAACTATCTGCTGCACTCCGATACTTAAATCAACGGTATTCCATTCCTGATAAAGTGGTTGGTTTGTTAAATGATATCGGAACCGAGGAATTTGCCCATCTCGAAATGATTGCGACGATGGTTGTGAAGCTAACGAAAGATGCGACGCCTCAACAGCTGCGAGATGCCGGCATTGCCGACCATTATGTAAATCACGATAGTGCCGTGTACTACCATAATGCGTCCGGTGTACCATGGACGGCTTCCTACATCCAGGCAAAGGGAGATCCAATCGCGGATTTATACGAAGATATCGCTGCAGAAGAAAAAGCGCGTGCCACGTATCAATGGCTGATTGATATTTCCGATGATCCGGATATCAACGATTCCCTGCGATTTTTAAGGGAGCGTGAAATTGTCCACTCATTAAGATTCCGTGAAGCGGTAGAAATATTAAAAGAAGACCAGGGAAAGAAAAAATACTTTTAATAAAGAAAATTTGTTTTAAAATTTGGGTCATCGCTCATAAATTTGGATAATCGCTCGTATTTCCAGAGGACCGCTCGTAAATCTCAGTAATCGCTCGTATTTCCAGAGAACCGCTCGTAAATCTCAATTATCGCGCCTATTAAAAAATTAAAAGCAGCGGGATCGGCCTCTCCTCCCGCTGCTTTTAGACGTTCAAATCATTTTCGCTCCGAAGAATATGTCCAGCCTTCTTCCTGATACACTTTCCCTTCCTTCATCAGCTTGCCGAGTGCTCTCTTAAATGCGCCTTTACTTAATCCAAAATGGAATTGGATATCATCCGGCGCCGTTTTATCACTGTAAGGCATCGCACCGCCCCTATTTAATAAATAGTTATAGATGACTTGGGAATCGTCCGCCATTTTCTCCTGTTTAAACGGCATCAAGGAAATGTTCAGGCTTCCATCCTCCTTGATATCGATCACTCTTCCTTCAACATATTCTCCAAGCCTTGGTTCCTTCTTACGTTCACTTTCGTGGATAAAACAGCGATATCCTTCTGTTGTAATCATAAATGAGCCAACCATTAACAGACGGTATATATGCCCTTGAACAGCACTATTTCTCATTCCTTTGGCCGGTGCCTCTACAGCGATATCCTGGATAATATCCTCGGTGGCAAGCCTGCCGAACAGACGGTCATACTTGTCTGTCTTCAATGAAACATACAATTTGTCACCGACTGCGGGCCAAAGATGTCCTAAGCCTGGCAGGTCATCAACTGAAACAAGAATATCCTTCGAAACGCCGATGTTCACAAAAACGCCCAGATCCCTTTTCACGTTGACCACTTCAGCCCATCCATAAGATCCTATATGAATTTCAGGAATTTTGGTTGTCGCCGTAATCCTTCCCTGTTTATCGTGATATAAGAAAACATGAATGAGGTCGCCAATTTCTATTTCTTCTTCTATTTCATTATTGTGAAGCAAAACATCTTCACTACCGTCAGTCAGAAAATAACCAAAATCAGCCTGTCGTTCGACTTCTAATTCAACTACGGTACCTGCTGCTATTTTTGCCATAAATACATGTATCCTCCCGCCTTCATTCAAACTGTCTGTATGTAGTTTACCCACAAATAAATGTTTCCAACATACTAGAATCTATCATTTTTTGTTGAATAGCGCAAAACAGAATGCTGTTCGTTAATTCGAATCAAGCAATCTCGCTGCTTCGATGATAATGGAATGGATCAATCGTTCAGCACCTAAATCCTTTTTTAATAGCCTTGTCGCCTGGCCAGCCCAAAGAGACATGAATTCAGGATTATTCTGTCTGGCAGCTTCTTTTCGTATATCATTCGTTAATGCATTTTGTGTCGGGAAGGCTGCCGGCAAAACGCCGCTTTCCTCAAAATATTCGACAAATTCGTTCTTGATTCCTCTTGCCGGCCGGCCTGAGAATGCTTTCGTAATCACCGTGCTTTCTTCTGTGCTGGTCAAGAGAGCTTCCTTATAAACCGGATGTGCTCCCGATTCGAGTGCCGTTAGAAACGCTGTTCCCATTTGAACACCTTCTGCACCCAGAGCAAGGGCTGCCACAAGGCCGCGACCATCCATAATCCCTCCTGCAGCGACAACTGGAAGAGAAACCATATCAACTACTTGCGGCACAAGAGAAAATGTTGCAATGTTTGCTCCATTGGGATTAGTGTCGATGTCGAATGTGCTTCGGTGGCCGCCTGCATCACTGCCTTGTGCGATAATAATATCGGCACCGCTTTTTTCAGCAAGCTTCGCTTCATTTACTGTCGTTACCATCGTCGTTATTAAAATTTTGTGGAATTTTGCGGCAGCTGCTTTCTCAGGAGATAAAACCCCGAAAGCTGTGCTGATTACCGGAACCTTTTCTTCTATTAATACTTGAAACTGCTGTTCAAAGAGATCATTCGTTTTCAAATCCTGGTTACTTCGTACAATCCCTAATTCTGTTCGCAACCCATCGAGAACTTTTTGGGAATCAATAATTCCTTCCATTGAACCTTTCATATCTGCGCAAAACAAATTGACGGCAAAAGGTTTGTCTGTCCTCTCCTTTATTTCCCATATTACCTTCCTAATCTCATCCGGTGACATATAAGCGGCCCCCAGTGAACCTAATCCCCCTGCTTCTGAGACATGTACAACCAAATCCGCTGTCGTCGGTCCTCCAGCCATTCCTGCCTGGATGATCGGGTACTCGATTTCAAGTATGTCGCAGAGCTTCGTTTTTAATTTCATAATATCCTCCAGTGTGTAGAATATGATACTTAGGCATTCTACAAAGAGATTAAAATTCCTTTTTAACTAATGTCTTTGTTTCCATTCGGAAGTGTTATACTATCGGTAAAAATGGATGAAAGAGGAACCGATCATGTGGAAAAAGTTATTTTATGAGGATGCATACCTCCGGAAATGGGTAACATCCGTTAATCAGGTTATTGAAAAAGATGAGTTCTTTCTAATTGTTCTTGAGGAAACAGCATTTTATCCTGAAGGAGGCGGCCAGCCATCAGATTCAGGTTCCATTGATGGGATCGAGGTTTTGGATGTTTTATTAGAGGACGATACGATTTATCATAAACTTCCCAAGCTACCGGGCACTGGCGAGATTTCATGCGAAATCGATTGGAACCGCCGATTCGATCATATGCAGCAGCATAGCGGCCAGCATTTATTATCTGCTGTTTGCCGTGAGCTTGCTGGTGCAAAAACGATGAGTTTTCATCTTGGAAGCGATGTAATTTCCATTGACATTGACGCGACAGACTTAACACAGCAACAATCTAATGAGATTGAAGTGCGAGCGAACCAGCTGATTTTTGAAAACCGAAGCATTGATAGCTATTTTGTGTCAAAAGAAAAGTTAAATGAACTGCCGGTTGTAAAGCCGCCCAAAGTGACAGAGAATATCCGGATTGTCGAAATCGAGGGTATTGAATATAATCCTTGCGGCGGAACACATGTCAAAGGTACTGGATCCATTGGAACCATTAAAATTTTAAAACTTGAACAACAAAAGGCATTCACCAGAATTTATTTTAAATGCGGCTTTAGGGCTCTCGCCCATTATAATGAATCGCTAGAAATCCTTAATTCTCTTTCCACCCGCTTTCATACCGGACACAAGGACGTCATCAGCCGCATCGACAAATTAGAGCAGGATTACAGACAGGCAGCAACAGAACGCGAGAAGCTTTTTGAAGAAAACGCTTCTTACTTGATTCGTGATCTATTGCAGGAAAACAGAGATGGTATCGTTTCCCGCTTGTTCAATGATAAATCGCTTAAGGAATTGCAGTATCTTGCAGCACTCCTTACAAAAGAACAGGACCTTCTGGCTTTATTTGGTACGAGGAAGGATAACAAGCTGGTTCTTTCACATAATGGCAGTCTGCCTATTCATTGTGGGCAGTTCCTGAAAGAACATTTAGCTTCCTTTAACGGCAAGGGCGGGGGAAATGATAAAAGTGCCCAGGCCGGATTTTCCAGCAGTGAAGATTTAGTTGATTTTTTAGCGTTTACGAAGCAACAATTCTTAAAGGAAAACTGATTAATGAACATAAAACCAGCCCTTACATCAATAAAGGGCTGGTTTTTTAAGTTATTCTTCAATAGTCACTTTCGCAACACCAAAGCGTTCAAACTGCTCATGATAGTAGTCTTCCAGTTCCATTAACCGTTCCATATATTGCTCTTCATTATAATTATGGGTTAAATTCTCGGTTTCAATGTCTTTTCTGGCCATATAATAGACGAATTTATCCAAAAATACCATGTCCTCGTACGAATCGAGAATTTGAAAAATATCATTTTGCAGCACTGGTGACGGTTCTAACAAATTTTGCTCTTCATTATGAAAAATGTCGCTAAACGCAAACTCTTCAGCACCTGCCAATATCGTTTGCTCCACTTCCCGATAATCTTCATTAGCAGAATCTGGATTTTCGGAATCCACGACCCACATGCCATATTCAATGAGCTTGACCAAAAGTTCATATTGCTGTTTTGAAATGTCAATTTTCATAGGAATCTCCTTTGTACACAAAGTATTCTCCCTATATACATTACCTCATTTTCCTAGGGGCTGGCAAAATAATTCGGGCAGGGTTTTACTCATCGCGCTTGAAACATATTCCATTTATATACGTTTAGCTATCTTTCTGTATTGCTTGCTTTCAAAGATGCTGGAGAAATCGTAATCCGGCGAGTATAGCTTAAAGAAAAACGGCTATACTCGCCACCCAAGTCACTATTCATCCAAATCCGTTACGGAGAAAAACACAGCCTTCTCAGTATCCACTACATAATGAGCGTTCTCTTTAACCAAATTATAAAAGCGATGCTTTTGGATATTGCTTATCATTTGCGTCGTATCTTCATCTCCTTCCACTTCATGTGAAATCTCTACTCCCCCGGGAAAATAAAATGCTACCTTCAAATTCATCTACTTTCTACATCCTTTCGTCTCAGCTGATTATTTAACTAACTGCCTTCTCTATTTTTTTAACCTTTACCCAGCAAGCGTAAACATCGAATACGAAATTTAGTGCTGGTAATTGTTCCTTGGCACCTAAATAATAGGTAAATGAACAAAACAGTTTAAATGAGGTAAGATATAGTCATAGGCAAAGGAGGCAAAAATCGTGAACGTTCGAAAAGCATCAATGGGTGATGCACAAGGTATTGCTAACGTCCATGTAAACAGCTGGAAAACTACATATAAGGGCATCATCTCTGATGACTATTTAAATAGCTTAGAAATTAATGAAAGACTCGCTTTCTGGGTAAAGATCATCGAGGAAGGGAAAAGTATCGTTTTTGTTGCCGAAAATGATAAAGGTGAAATTGTCGGATTTTCAAGTGGCGGCGAGGAACAAACCAATGACCCCAAATACACGGCCGAAGTGTATGCGATCTATATTCTGGAAGGTTATCAAAAAACGGGCTGGGCAAAAAACTGATAAAGCCTGTAATCGAAGCGTTAATCAACATCGAATTTCCAAATCTAATCATCTGGGCGTTGGAAGAGAACACCGGCCGTAAATTTTATGAATCCCTGGGAGGCAAAATTGTCGATAAGAAATCAATCTTGATTTCTGGCTCCGTTTTAACTGAGGTAGCCTATGGTTGGAATGATATCCATGATGCACTTTTATATTTATAAATTCTGCTGACCATACATAGATGTTATAGAGGTTCTGGCAGGGTGCTGTCAGAACCTTATTCTTTTATTTAAATCCTTATTGTTCTATTTACCATTTTATCATGAAAACAAAAATTGCCGAGTTGAAAAATATATTCTGGCGAGGTCTTTATTGAAATATATTTTATTAGTTGGCATGCAGAAATGGTGATTCCATCAATAAACTGGAAAATTTGCCAGAAAAGCTTCGGAACTGGCTACAAAAACTAAAAAACCAGCCTACAAAAATGGAAAAGCTCTGTAAAAACAGTGATACAGACTAACCGGAAAATATGTCTCTAAAACCACGTTCCTTGCTACAAAACTGAAAATTCCCGATATATTCTGACGAGGTTTTTCCTGAAATACTTATTAGCTAAAATAAAAGAGTGCTGAAAATTAATCAGCACTCCCTGAAAATTATTAAGATTCGATTGTACAGCGGTTTATTTTCCAGCCTTCTGGATTATGGATGACCTCAACGGCCACAGTGGCGGGTTTTGTATAATCATCTGTAGAAAAAAACTCATAAACGAGCGTGCCCTTTTCCCTTTCCAGCTCATGGTCAATCAATCGTATGTAACTAATGTCCATATTGCCAATCCCATTTCCATAGTGAATCGATGATCCGTTCATAAATTGAATCCCTGTCTCTTTGATTTCGACCTCATTTGTTACATGCCTCATCACTTCATCGACATTTCCATTTTTTAAAGCCACAAAAAAGCGCGTGACATCTTCATCGATCAAGGAAACGGTCGCCTGTGTTTTTTTCAATCCTTCTATTTGATTCTCAAGCTCCAAGATTTTTCCTTCAAGTTCCAGGTTCTCATCCATGAGCGCAACCTCTTGATCCTTTTCCAGATATCCTTCAGTATGTACCAAATCACAGGAGGCCAGTAGAAATACAGCAGGCAGCACCAAAAACAGCGCTTTGCATTTCATTCCCATATTCGTTCCCTCCCTACGATTTTATCTTTTATATATATAACGAATGGATATTGGAAAAAGTTTCATAATTTTATTAGTTTCGATTGTTTCTAACACTTGTATTCTGTTTCCAGTCTCCCCTTTTCCGTGTTATACTTTAAAAGATATTGTCTAGGAGGAATGCTCGTAAATGATTACTGTTACTAATGTCGGCTTGCGCTATGGAGACCGCAAGCTGTTTGAAGATGTAAATATAAAATTCACCCCCGGTAACTGTTACGGATTGATTGGTGCGAACGGAGCCGGAAAATCTACCTTTCTGAAAATCCTTTCCGGTGAAATTGAAGCTCAGACTGGCGACGTGCATATGGGGCCTGGAGAGCGTCTTACAGTCTTGAAACAAAACCACTTCGAATACGAAGAACTTGAAGTCATGACCGTTGTTATTATGGGCCATGAAAGATTGTACAAGATTATGGAAGAAAAAGATGCAATCTATATGAAAGCCGATTTTACCGATGAAGACGGAATGAAAGCTGCCGAGCTTGAAGGCGAATTTGCCGAACTGAACGGATGGGAAGCTGAATCGGAAGCCGCGATTCTTTTAAAAGGACTCGGTATACAAGAGGACCTTCATAATAAGAAAATGTCTGAACTGACAGGCGGCGACAAGGTAAAGGTCTTGCTTGCACAAGCACTATTCGGCAAGCCGGACGTCCTGCTTCTGGACGAACCTACGAACCACCTTGACATTAAAGCGATCCAGTGGCTTGAGGAATTTTTAATCAACTTTGAAAATACGGTTATTGTCGTATCCCATGACCGTCACTTTTTGAATAAGGTCTGTACGCATATTGCCGACCTTGATTTTGGCAAGATCAAAGTTTATGTGGGCAATTATGACTTCTGGTATGAATCCAGTCAATTGGCCGCTCGATTAGCTCAGGATGTCAACAAAAAGAAGGAAGAAAAAATCAAGGACCTGCAAAATTTCATCGCCCGCTTCAGTGCGAATGCGTCGAAATCGAAGCAGGCCACTTCCCGTAAGAAGCTGCTTGATAAAATTACACTGGATGATATCCAGCCTTCTTCCCGACGTTACCCTTTCGTATCTTTTACACCGGAGCGTGAAATCGGCAATGATTTGCTGCGTGTCGAGGGTATATCGAAAACGATCGACGGTGTAAAAGTGCTTGATAACGTCAGCTTTATCATGAATAAAGGCGACAAAATCGCATTGGTTGGCCGGGATGAAATCGCGAAGACCACATTATTTAAAATATTGGCCGGAGAAATGGAGCCTGACGAGGGTTCTTTTAAATGGGGAGTTACAACCTCTCAAGCCTATTTTCCAAAAGATAACGCCGAATTTTTTGAAGGCCAGGATTTAACGTTGGTTGACTGGCTGCGCCAATTTTCTCCCAATGACCAAAGTGAAAGCTTCCTTCGTGGGTTCCTGGGAAGAATGCTTTTCTCGGGTGAAGAAGTGCTAAAGAAAGCCGGTGTTTTATCCGGAGGCGAAAAGGTCCGCTGCATGCTATCCAAGATGATGCTTAGTGGTTCTAACGTATTGATGCTTGATGAGCCTACGAACCACCTTGACCTGGAATCCATTACGGCATTGAATGATGGCCTGGTAAGCTTTAAAGGTGCAATGATTTTCACAACTCATGACCATCAATTCATCGAGACAATCGCCAACCGCATCATTGAAATTACACCGAACGGCCTGGTTGATAAGCAAGTGAATTATGATGAATATCTGGAAAACGCCGAGCTGCAAAAGCAAGTGGCAGCTATGTACAATTAAATCGCTTCTCTTAAAACAGGTGTAATCATACGATTATCACCTGTTTTTTTATTAGCTCGCGCTCACTCATACCATTGCTTTTTATCTTCAATGTTGTATGATGAAAACAGCTTTGTAACTTGTTAATTCGTATTGGAGTTGATGAAATGCCGCAATCTAAATTGTTTCGGATTGGTTATGGAATTGTTTTAATATTGCTAATCGTATTATTGGCATCGAAGGTTAATTTTATTTTCACACCGATAGCCGTTATGGTGACTACCTTATTTACACCAATCGTCCTCTCAGGTGTACTATATTATCTACTTCGGCCGCTCGTGAACTTTTCAGCAAGATATATCCCGCGAGCGCTTTCCATCCTGATTATTTATTTAATCGGGATCGGATTGATCGTTTCACTAGTATTTGTAATCGGACCTCCCCTTCAGAAACAGTTCAGCAGCTTGATTGAAAATACACCGGAATATGCTGTTGAAGTTAGGGACACTGTCATGGAACTGAACGACAATGAATATGTTAACCGATTTCAGGAAAGCGATAATTTTTCCATCGAAGAACTGACAGGAAAAGTGACTGAATATATTAACGAAGTTGTTTCAACTATTGGTACCAATGTAGTCAGCTTTATTTCCGCGATTACAGGTATACTCGTTCTTATCGTCCTAATCCCCTTCGTCCTATTTTATATGCTTAAGGATGGTGACAAGCTGCCTGATCAAATCCTTAAGCTTGTGCCGGAGCAGCATAAAGATGAAGGCAGGAAAGTTCTGAAGGATATGGATGAAGCGCTTAGTTCTTATATTCAGGGGCAAATACTCGTCAGCGTCTTTGTCGGGATCTTCATATATATTGGATATTTAATCATCGATCTGGATTACCCTCTCATTCTTGCGCTTGTTTCGATGCTGACCAATGTCATTCCTTTTGTAGGACCGTTTATCGGCCTGGTGCCGGCAGTGATTGTTGGCTTTATCCACTCACCTTTGATGGCGCTTTGGGTAGTTTTAGTCGTTTTGATCGTGCAGCAGATTGAAAGCAATCTGATTTCGCCTCAGGTAATGGGACGGAAATTGGACGTGCATCCATTAACCATCATCCTGCTCTTGATGGTGGCTGGAAGCCTTGCAGGAGTTGTCGGCCTGTTACTCGCCGTACCGACCTACGCAGTGTCCAAGGCAATCGTCCTTAACACGTATCGGTTTATCAAGCTAAGAAAATATGATGACACCTTTTCCGCATGACCAAACCCCGCCAAGGCTTTCCTTGGCGGGGTTTTCATCTATTTTTATAAAAGGCTCTGTTAAACGATAATGTTGTTTTTGGGAAGGGAATCTGCGAGACTCCTCGAAAATGCATACGCATTTTCTCGTGCGGTGTCTATTCAAGGATGATGAATCAACGTCCTGCGGAAAAACGGGCTGGCAAGACCCCGCAGCGAGGTACGAGTGAGGAGGCTTGCCAGTTCGTCCGCGGAAAGCGAGTAGATTCCATGACCATTTGAAAATCAACAATGGAATTTAACAGAGCCTTATAAAAAAACGTGCATTAGATTCTTAATCTAGTTGTTTAGAAAATCCGCTCACTGGAATAATAATAAATAGACCTTTCGAAAGGAGAATATGATTGGATTCTAAAGCTGTTGAAAATGTCTTTGAGACGAACGGATATGATTTTCTTTATAAAAAATTCACATACCAATTTTATGTATCAGGTTTATTCGATCAAATCGAGGATAGCAGGATCATCGATTGTTTTTTAGAAAACTATCACTTTGAAGAAAACGATCATACCCTTTTTGATGATTTTGTTTTCCATTTTAGAATCTTTCATAATCTTCATGTTAAAAATTCTCTAGTAAGAAAAGATATCTATCATTAACTTCTGTTAGTAATTAAAATATTGAACCGGGCAGGAACACTGCCCGGACTGAAGTAACTTATTTACCAGTAATATGGATAGCCACCATAATAAGGATAACCTCCATAAGGATAACCACCATACCCGTAGCCGCCAGGTCCTCCTATCAGAACCCCGGCTGCAAGTCCTCCCAAGAAACCGCCTATTAATGGTGCCCCAAAACCATAAGGTCTACGTCCGAATGGTCTACGCCCATAACCATAAGGTCTGCGCCCAAATCCATAACCATATTGACGGGTCATCATATCATTCGGGTTAACAGGATAACCTTGAAATTCGTTATTCACAGTATTCCTCCTCATGTTGCCTATATTTAGCTTCCCTATACAGATATGTTCAAAAGGTAGATGATGCATAGGCAAGCGTCATGAGATAGTGAAATTTTTTTGAAAATCTTTCACATCGGATTAGCGCTCGTTAATTCGGATCATCGCTCGCAAATTCAAATTATCGCTCGCAAATTCGGATCACCGCTCGTTAATTACGCCTCTGAATTATAGGTTCATCTCTTCAACCTGAACATCTTCGCTAGTTGCCTTCTTCGGCTTAAGCGTCAATACAATTACCATGAAGATAATGCATAGAGCACCTATTCCCTGGTAAAGGCCAAAGGGAATGCCGAGTAAAAGCACCGAAGATATTACAGCCGACAGCGGTTCGGAACATGACAGCAAACTACTTTCCTTCGCTGTAATAAAACGCATACTATCAATGAACAAATAAAATGGAATTAACGTACCGAAAATGATGACAAATAGAATTAAACTGTAGGTTGATACTTCCAAGGAAGCCATATTAAATGAAAGCGGCGGATACACCGGACTTAAGGCGAGGCCGCCAATCATCATTCCCCAGCCTACGACTATGATCGAGTCATATTCCTTTACCAATTTTCCGGAATAAAGCGTATAAAAAGCCAGTGCAAATGCTGATAATATTCCCCAGATAAAACCGGCCTTTTGTACAGCAAGTTTTTGCGGTGTGCCGTCCGTTAATAGGAGAAATGTTCCCGCAAGTGTTAAAGTAACCGCTACAATTTCAAACATATTCGGTACAGTGCGCAGTTTTACCAAAAAATATCCAAGAATAATCACTGGGGCGGCATATTGCAGTAAGGTAGCGACTGCCGCATTGCCAGCATCTATCGAGGCAAAATATGTATACTGCACTCCCAGCATTCCAAATAAACCAAAAAGCAAAAAGTGAGAAATCGAATATTTATTTGTCCACACTTCCCACACAGCCTGTTTGTTACGGCCTAATAAAGCGAACAATAGGAACAAAAATCCGGATCCAAGCAGCCTGACTGTTACAAGCCAGCCCATCGTTACACTGCTGTTTTGAAATAAATGCTGCGCGGCAGTTCCCGAAATCCCCCACAAAGAAGCAGCAACAACGACCATTAAATAACCTTTATACCTTTTCATAGCCACTCCTTTGTTACCTGAAAATTCTTTTCCAATAACTAGTATTATACAGGCATCAGGGCTAAAATGGACCAAAAAAAACAAGGGAGCAAATCTCCCTTGTTTGGTTTAGCCTTTTCCCGCCTGAAATCCTGGATACTTGGTCATGCCACCATCCGCATATAGCGTCAAGCCAGTCACATAGCTCGATTCCGAAGAGGCCAGCCAGGCGGCACAGGACGCAATCTCTTCCGGTTTCCCGATATATCCCATTGGAATCAAGGCTTCTACTTCTTTCTTCGCCACCGGGTCATTGAATTTTTCCGCATTGATTGGAGTGTCAATCGCTCCTGGTGAAACATTATTGACGCGGATTCCGTGCGGTGCATATTCCAGCGCAAGTGTTTCGGTCAACATCTTCACCCCGCCTTTACTAGCGGCATAATGAGCAAAATGCGGCCACGGGATCCGGTCATGGACCGAGGACATATTGATGACATTTCCTTTTATTTTGTTGTCAAGCATGTAAGCGATCGCTTCCCTGCTGCCTAAAAAGATTCCGGTTAAATTGACATTGATCACTTTGTTCCAATCATCAAGGGACAATCTTTCGGTCGGCACTTCGTTTTCGATGCCTGCATTGTTAACCATGATATCAAGGGTGCCGAATGTATCGACGGTAAAAGAAATCAGCTTTTTCACTTCATCTTCCTTTGTGACATCCGTTTTAATCGCGACCGCATCTCCTCCTGCCGCCTTGATATTATCAACGATGCTCTGGAAATCATGTTTATCTGAATGGTAGGTTAGGACCACCTTTGCTTTTTCCCGCCCAAACCGTTCAGCCATCGCTTTTCCTAATCCCGATGATCCACCGGTAACGACGACTACCTTATTCTCTAAATCCTGATACATAAATGACCACTCCTTATCTTTTTGTCATACCTAGTAAAACGCCGCCCGCGATTACAAGCGCGCAGCCAATGATTACAAAAATCAGTTCTCTTTTTGATTTCTTTTCTCCTAAAAGGAATATCCCGCCAAGCGTTGAAATGACGATGCCCATTTGCGAAAATGAAAACCCTACTGCCACGCCTACCTTTGGGTTTGCCAGAAGCAAGCCAATATTTCCGATCGCCCAAATCAGACCAGTTAAAACATTTCGGAACGCGTATTTTGTAAACGGTTTGTGACGGACTGAAAGAATGAGCGCTCCGATGAGCATTCCGATCGACTGCGGTAAAATCGCGGCCCAGCCCTCAATTTCAAACCATCTGACAATTACCACATAGCCGATAAAACCAAGTGAAGAAACAACGAGTACAAGCAACCCCTTTTTGAAGTTCTCATCTTTATCGTCTTCTCCTTTTTTCCCCAATGCTGTAAAAATTACACCACCGATAATACAAATCAATGCGATTACTCCAAGAACGATGGTGGTAGTGTTTGTCCATTCCCGGAAGACTATGACCCCGAACAATGTCGTACCAAGCAATTGCATTCCCGTCGAAATCGGAACTGTTTTTGAAACACCCATATATTTGACACTGTTCAATTGATAGAGCTGTCCGACCGCCCAGGAAATCCCTGAGATGATTCCTACTACCCATACAACCGTACTCATATCAGGTTTGTTAATAAAAAACATGACAATAGCAAAGATCATCGAGCCAAAAGTGATCCCCAATGTCTGACTATAGGCATTGCCGCCAAGCTTGACGCTGACTAAGACAATGCTTCCCCACATAACTGCAGGGAGCAACGCAAATAAAATCCCTTCCATTACTTATCCTTCTTTCCTGCAAAATCATATAATTTACTCCATATGCTAACAAGCTATCTTCATTTATTCCCTTATGTAATATGTAGAAACCTGACAAATTATTCAGAAAATTAATGTGTTTCCTTGAAGTTTGTCGATGTTTTCCGATTGACAAAACGAAATGGCGAATTTAGAATCTATATATGTCAACTTCAAATAATTAAAGGTTTACATTAAGAGGGGGAAGAAAAATGCAACAAAATCGAGAAAAATTAAGAATGATGATCATCACTGCTCTATTTGCAGCGATTATCGGGATACTCGCACAAGTAAACATTCCGCTGCCACTTGTCCCGATTACCGGGCAAACACTGGCAATCGGACTGGCGGCTACAATCTTAGGTTCCCGCTACGGAACGTTAGCCGTTATTTTATACTTAATTATCGGCGCAGCCGGAATTCCGGTATTCGCTGAAATGTCAGCCGGCATCTCTAAAATTTTCGGACCGACCGGAGGATATTTAGTCGGTTTCATCCCGACCGCTTTCTTGACCGGACTTATTTTAGAAAAAACGAAATTCACCGTGACCAATGCCATTTTAGCTAATATCATTGGTATGGTGATCACTTTGACTTTCGGTACCATTTGGTTAAAAATCGCTGCATCTTTATCATGGACAGCCGCTATTGCAGGTGGTGCAACTCCATTCCTCATCGTAGGCGTCATTAAAGCCGTAATGGCCGGCTGGGTGGGAATCCTCGTGCGAAATCGCCTTGATGCATCGAGAATGCTTCCACAACAAAAGCTTTCCGCATAAAGTGAACGAAAAGAGACCCGTCTCTGACTTAATATAAGCAGAAACGGGTTTTTAATTCTTATTTTATTAAGTGAATCCATTTCATAAACTAAGAACATTTTTTGAATAAGTAATATTCTGGTGGTCTGTGTTTCTTTATAAAAAGGAATTATGAAATTGATTCAAGTAAGTAATGCATCTATATTAATGATTGCTTCCTGGCGCTCTACCCGCCCCTTTACCGCTTCAAAAAAATTCTTTTGTTGCTCGTTCAATCGGGAAAAATCAAATTTCTTGTATAGGACGGAAAGCAGCACAATATCGCGCAACCTTAAAAACAATGGAATCGTTTCGATTATCCCCACCAAAAGATCGTTTTCTTTTTGATAGCCTTCGAGAAACCCAGTAAAAAAACGCTTAGCAAATTCATCTCGCCCCTCCAACGTATGTAAATCCCTCTGAAAAACAATATAGTACAATGGAATCGCAATATCGCTGGCGAACCAATGATAGGCACAATCATCGAAATCAAAAAGATTCAATTTGCCATCGTGGACAAGGAAGTTACCAGAATGCAAATCCGAGTGAATAAGCCCATAGTTGTCATTTGTTTTCGGAAGATTTGAAATAGCTGAGACCACTTGATCACGATAGGCAATAACCTTTTCATCGATTTCCGGCTTAATTTTTTCTATTTCAAACAACTCTTCTTCATCCCAATGAGGACGCGTGATTCCGGCGGGATGGTGATACGTCTTTGTAATTTTATTCATTTTCCCTATCGCTGCGCCCCATTTACGCGCAAGCTCTTGATCACTTTCTAGTTCCCGCCAGCCGACTTGACTTCCTGGTAATTTTTCGTAGCAGCTCATATAAAATTCCGTTCCATCAACAGCTTGTGCGCTTTCAATATATCGTCCGTTTATGGAAGTAAAATGCTCATATACGCATGAGCCGTTAAGTTTTAAATAAGCGACCCAATCGCTTTCTGCCTGCAGGAGTGCGTAGCTCCGGTGCGAAGAGTGGGTGTAGCGGACGATGACTTCTATTCCGTCCCTTTGGCCGCTGTATATATAATTCTCGAAGTCTCCAATTTTTTTCAGGCTTTCAATCTCTACCAGAAAGATTGCTGCACCTTCATGCAATATCGCATTACTGAAAACCATTTCAACTGTTTTTTCCATCGGTTCTCCCCCGCCATTTTTTAAGTTCTGGAATATATACCCATACATATTTTATCATGTTATTTTCAAAAAAATCACAAAAAATCCTTATCTCGTTGATAAGGATTTTTCATTATTACATATGAATTGGAAGGACGTAGAACAACACCGCGAAGAAATGCGCCGCTGTGCCGCCAATCACGAACAAATGCCAGACTGCGTGATGAAAAGGGAAACCACGCCAGACATAAAATACAGCTCCAAGCGTATATAATAACCCGCCTGCCATAAGCAGCTGCATTCCAGCAGCCGGAATGGTCGCAGCCATTGGATTCCAGGCGACTACAATTAACCAGCCCATCGCGATATACAGGACAGTGGAAAGATAAAGGAATTTCTTCACAAAGAATGCTTTGAAAACAACGCCGACGAGTGCCACTCCCCAGACGATTCCCAAAAGCGTCCAACCAAGGGCACCATTTAGTACAATCAGCATAAAGGGCGTGTATGTTCCGGCAATGAAAAAGTAAATCGCCGAATGATCGAAAATTTCAAATATATCCTTTGCCTTACCAGGCGGAAAACTGTGAACGAGCGTTGATGAAGTATAAAGCACGAGCATGCTGACTCCATAGATCGTTGCAGCGACGACATGCCAGGCTGACCCTTCCTGGGAGGAAAAGATAATCAGGAAAACGAGCGCTGTAATACTTAATAAGACTCCAATTCCATGGGTGATCGCGTTAACCAATTCTTCTTTTTTTGAATAAACATGAGTATCAGCCAAAAAATCATCTCCTTATTTAGCTTGTTAGAGGAGATTACACCCCAATTTTCATACAGTTAATTATAACCTAACACTTTACCACTTTAAAGAAAAGAATTATTGATGCTATGTCTGAATATCGTTTGAAAGATTGCGTCCGAAAGTCTTTCTTTTTTTCAGCTGGGAATAAACAATCAGAAACAGCGGGACACCAAAGACTGCGGTGGCACTGAGCGTGCCAAATAGCAACAGTGGCTGTCCAGCTCCGAAGTGACCGAGCAATACTCCTCCAAACCAAGGACCGATTACATTTCCCAAACCGCTAAAGCCCATGGCGCCGAAATAGGTTCCCTTTATCGCCGGATCTGCTAATTCGTCGATGAACATATCAGTCATTGAAAACATCAGAACTTCCCCGATCGTGAACAGAACGATGATTAGAATGAAAGCAGGAATGGTTTTGGCAAAGGCAAATCCGATCAGACCTAAGCAAATGATTAAATTTCCGGCTGTAATGGACAGAACAGACGGAAACCTCTTGCTGATGGCTACGATTGGATATTGGATGATTACAACCAGCAGGGCATTTAATGCTAACAGATAAGAAAAGACAGCCACTCCATTTTCAAAGCTTTCTGATGAGGAGAAGAATTGCGGGAGCGTTGAATTGAACTGTGAAAAACCGGTAATCGATAGAATTAAAGCCACTAGTGCCAGCGTGAAGGTTTTATCTTGTTTAATTACACCTGCTGCTTCTCTCATGGTGATTCGATTGGTTGAAGCAACGGTTTTATCTTGATAGCTTTTTAAGGAAACGACCAACGACAGCCCGTATAATGCGTAAATGATGCCTGCTACATAGAACGAAGCCATTGAATCGGCGGAACCCAATTTCAATCCCAAGAGCGGCCCGAAGGTTACTCCGACATTGATTGCCGTATATCTTAAATTAAAGATGAGCAGCCTGTTCTTAGGCTCGGTAATATCCGAGAGCAAGGCTCTTGATGCCGGTTCAAACAGGGCTCTGCACAAGCCGTTTAATGAATTCATAATAAAAAAGGCCAGAATCGTTTTTGAAAAGCCGTAACCTGCAAACACAGCCGCCCACATAAAGATCGATAAAATCAAAATCCGTTTCCGACCGAACCGGTCCGACAGATACCCCCCGAGGAAACTTGCCAACACTCCTACTAGAGCACTTACAGCGACAATCGCCCCGGTCATGGCCGGGGAAACGCCGAGTGACTTCGTCAAATAAATCGCCAAAAACGGCATGCTCATCGAAGTTGCCATCCTGCCAAACATCGTGCCGATAATGATATTCCAGCCGATCGGTCCGACATCCGTCAATATCTTTCTCATATGTAAGACCCCTTTTTCCCGTGACGATTTAAAAATTTTCTTATTAGATATTGTTTTCTGATTTTAGTCCTCTTTCGGTGCTTCGTCAATAGGGGATGGATAAAAGGCTCTTGAAGCGGTTATCAATCAACAAAAAAAGGAAAGCAAGAATCACCGTCCGCTTTCCCTTCTTTGAATGATAAAATTAGCCTTTCATGAGCTTCACAAAAAACTGCCTTTCGCGCGGGCCATCGAATTCGCAAAAATAAACGCCCTGCCATGTTCCCAGCACTAAAGTTCCTTTATCAATGATGACATGCTGTGAGGAACCGACCGTACTTGCCTTCATATGTGCGGCGGTGTTCCCTTCCTCATGTAAATCCATTGTGTGATTCCATGGGTACCCTTCATCAAACCTGCGAAGCATGTCCCGTTTTACGTCGGGATCCGCATTTTCATTGATCGTAATCCCAGCTGTCGTATGAGGGCAATATACGAGGGCTGTTCCTTCTTCAACTCCTGCTTCGTCAATCAATCGCTGCACCTCGGCCGTAATATCTGTCATCTCGTCACGCTTTGTCGTCGTTAACGTCATTTTCTTCAACATCTTCTCCGCCTCCTAACATTTAGCTTTCCTTCATATGGCTAGAGACTGTATAATCCGCCAAATATCTCAACCGTCTCACTCGCTTCATTTCCGTCAAAAGTGACAAGGAAAGGTCGTTCTCCTTTTTTGGCAAGAAGCTCGGTCATATAATCATTCTCACCCGGCTCTATGAAAATCAGCTCGGTATCTCCGATAGTTATGCTTTTACAGAAGCTGCCAAGCCTGCTGTCCATGTATGCTTCCCCTGCTTGAATATTGAGCAAGCTGGACCATTTTTCCGCTGTTGCCTCGATATCCTTTACCCCAAAATGGACAGATGAAATCTTTCTGCCTAGCTGTTTTTGGGGAATAATTCCTGACTGCTTCATTTCCGAAAGTCGTTTTTCATCATCGCCGCTCCACTCAATAAAAAACGAATAAGGCAAGCCTGTGTCCCGCTCTTCTATGAATAGCATCTTCCATTTCAATAAATCGCCATTTTCTCTTCTTCTTTCCGCATTAATAACCGAGCTGGTTTGTATGCCCTTGCGTTCCAGGTCTTCTTTCCATTTTTGAATGTCGTTTGTACGCAAACAGACTTGGCCAAACCCTTCTTCATCTTTGACAAGTAGTTCGATAAGCGGATTAGTCGATTTCTTTGCTGTTTCAGTATTTTCCACTGCCAAAAATTCTATGTAACTCAGCCCGGCGTACATTAAGCTGTTATATGTCCCCCACATTTCATGCCTTCCTCCAGAAACTGCCTCCCACCCATGAAGTTCCATCTTCTTAATTGCTTCTATTGGTGTCCCCTTTACAAAATGCACAAGGTGATCAAAGTATAAAGTCATTGCTATTTTCCTCCCCCAAATAAGAGTGAATTCATTATCTCACTCTTTATAGAAGTAGTCAGCTATGACGGTTACAAAGAAAAAAGGGACAAGCAATAACTCGCTTATCCCTTCATTTACTATACTGATTTCTTTTTCCAAACTCCAAGTATGATTGCCGTTACTACGGCACCGATCAAGATCGCCAGGATGTACAATAACGGATTATTCACCAAACCGATAACGAAGATTCCTCCGTGCGGTGCCGGGAGGGTTACCTCGAAGAACATCGATAAAGCCCCTGCTATTGCGGAACCGACAATCGAGCTTGTGAGTACCCGGACCGGATCGGCAGCCGCAAATGGAATCGCTCCCTCGGTGATGAAGGATGCACCCATGAAATAGTTCGTGAACCCTGACTTTCTTTCTGGTTCTGTAAACTTATGCTTAAAGAATGTTGTTGCAAGCGCGATTCCAAGAGGCGGGACCATACCGCCGGCCATAACCGCTGCGTGCGGCCCAAAGCTTTGCGCTTCGATTGCTGCAATACCGAATGTGAACGCAGCCTTGTTGATTGGACCGCCCATGTCGACAGCCATCATTCCGCCAAGAATGATTCCGAGCAGGATTGCGTTGCCGCCCGATAAACCGCTTAACCAGTCTGTGAGCCCTTTATTAATGGAGGAAACTGGTTCGTTGATGATAAAAATCATAATAAAACCGATAATTAGCATTCCAAACACAGGATAAAGCAGGACTGGTTTGATACCTTCAAGTTGTCTTGGTAATACCTCAAATCCCTTTTTCAATGCCACGACAACGTAACCAGCAAGGAAACCGGCAATTAAGCCGCCAAGGAATCCTGCTCCGGCCTGGGCTGCGAGCAATCCTCCGACCATGCCGGGCGCGAAACCTGGCCGATCCGCAATAGAACTAGCGATAAATCCGGCTAAAATCGGCACAAGGAAGAAGAATGCGCCGTTACCGCCACCGATATCACTCAACGCTTTGGCGATTGGGTTGTATGTCTCATGATCCGGGTTGGCCGCATGAATCCCAAACACGAATGACAGGGCAATCAAAATACCTCCGCCGACAACGAACGGCAGCATATTGCTGACACCGTTCATGATATGCTTATAGAAGCCGCTGCGGCTTTCTGATGAATCGCCGCCCTCGTTTTTCTCGTTGCTTCCTTTATAGACAGGGGCGTCTTTGTCTATGGCTCGTTGAATGAGTTCACCCGGTTTCCTGATCCCCTGTGCTACCGGAACGATGATGACATGCTTGCCTTTGAAACGATTCATTTCCACCTGTTTGTCTGCCGCAACAATGATCGCATCAGCAGCTTCGATTTCAGCAGCTGTCAGGCCGTTTTTAATCCCTGATGAGCCGTTTGTTTCGACCTTGATGTCGATGCCCATTTCTTTCGCCTGTGCCTTTAAGGCATCTGCAGCCATGTAAGTGTGGGCGATTCCGGTCGGGCAGGCTGTGACTGCCAGGATTTGTTTGCCAGAGAATGATGTGTCCTCTCCGAGAATTTCTTCTACAGCCTCTTCCTCGTTAACCTCTTTTTCTTTCTCGTCAATAATCGAAATAATCTGTTGTTCAGAAGAAGCCGAAAGCAGCTTTTTGCGGAAAGCTTCATCCATCAATAATGTAGAAAGACGGGCTAGCGTTTCTAAATGCGCGTCATTCGCCCCTTCACTGGCCGCTATCATGAAAAATAAATGCGCCGGCTGTCCATCCAATGATTCGTAATCAACCCCTGGATCAGACCTACCGAAACTAATCGAAGGCGTTTTTACCGCAGTGGTTTTGGCATGCGGAATTGCGATTCCTTCTCCGATTCCTGTTGTACCCTGCTCTTCCCGCTTCAAGATTGCCGCTTTAAAGGCCTTGCGATCATTCAATCTCCCCGCATCTGCAAGCTTTCCAACCAGCTCGTCGATGACTTGCTCTTTCTCTCTTGAAGCAAGATGTAAAATTATCGTGTCTTTTTTTAATAAATCTGTAATCTTCATAAAATCCCCTCCACCAACTCTTTTACTTCTATTTGAGGTATCAAAGCTTCAATATCTTCTTTACGGGCTAAATCCGCTGAAAAAGCGGTCGCGCTCCCGGCAGCGAGGCCAAACTTGAAGGCTTTGAGAATGTCAGCCGTCTTAGTGTATGTACCAACAAATCCTGCCACAACGGAATCACCCGCACCTACTGAGTTAACTACCTTTCCGCTTGGCACATTCGCACTGTACATTTTGTTTTCCGTACAAAGTACCGCACCCTCGCCAGCCATTGAAACGATGACATTTCTGGCGCCGAGCTCGATTAGTTGCTGCCCATACTTCGCAGCGTCCTTTGTCGTTTGAATCTTAGTTGAAAATATCTCTCCTAATTCATGATGATTCGGTTTAACCAGGAAAGGCTTGTGCTTGATCACATCCATTAATGACGGACCGCTCGTATCCACAATCACGCGTATTCCTTGATCCAAACATAATTTCGTCACGTGTTCATAGAAATCAGATGGCACAGATGGCGGAATGCTTCCGGCAAGGACAACGATGTCATCAATAGTCAGTTCATTAATTTTTTTTAAAAGGTCTTGATAGTTTTCCTGTGTCACTTCCGGACCCAAGCCGTTTATTTCGGTTTCACCTGCGGATTTTAATTTGATATTAATCCTTGTATCCGTTGCTACTTCTGTAAAATCCACGGAGATATTTTCTGTTTCCAAAAAGTTTTTGATAAATTCTCCCGTAAAGCCACCTGTAAAACCAAGTGCTTTGCTTTCGATTCCGATTCGTTTTAGAACCCTCGATACATTGATGCCTTTACCGCCAGGAAATTTAGCTTCTTTCTTTATACGGTTTAAGGAGTTACTCTGAAAATCATCCACCTCGACGATGAAATCGATCGCAGGATTCAGAGTTACAGTGTATATCATGCTGTCACAACCTTTGCGTTTGGATGTTGTCTTATTGTTTCTAGCGCAGATTCGTCAAGATTATCGGTTATGATTGTCGCTTCAGATAAATCTGCCACTCTTGTAAATGTTGCCTCATTCAGCTTCGTGCTATCCGCCAAAACATAGCTTTCCAGAGAAAGCTGTAAGGCTGTTTTCTTTAAAATTGCTTCATCTGGGTCCGGCGTCGTGAATCCAAGTCCCGAATGTACGCCATTCATGCCAAGGAAGCATTTATCGAACCGGTAATTTTTTAAAAATTCAATCGCGGTGCTGCCTACAGTTGCGTTGGTCGACACCTTGATTTGTCCCCCAACTAAGAGGGTCTTTATTCCAGATTCCATTAGTTTCGAAATATGCATTAAGCCGTTTGTGAGAACGATTACATTTCTATCTTTCATAAAAGGAATCATTTCCATCGTTGTTGTCCCGGCATCCAAGTAAATACAATCCCCATTTTCAATAAAGCTGGATGCTATTTTGGCAATTCGCTGCTTTTCCGCAACTTTTTTATTCTTTTTTTCAAGGATGGTTGGCTCCAATCCTTTTCTCTGTAACAGGGCAGCTCCACCATGGACCCGTTTTAATAATGTCAACTCTTCTAATTGACTTAAATCCCGTCTGATGGTCGATTCTGATGCTTGCAGATGCTCGACAAGCTCCTGAAGCTTCACTGTTCCTTGTTGTTTAAGAAGCGACATTATCATTTGCTGCCTTTCTTCTGTCAGCACATCCTCACCTCCCTAATTCCATCATAAAGGAAGCCTTTTCATAAATCAATCAAAAACAATCAAACTCATTCAATTTCTTTCAATTATTATACAAAACTATCAAAATCGTTCATTAATTGTTCGAAATTTAAGTTTTGGTGATATCTCCAGTTTCGATGATATATTCAGTTTTGATGATATATCTGCAGTTTCGATGATATATCTCAGATTTCGGTGATATCCCAATTAAAAACAGCAAAAAAGCCCTTCCATTCTATGAATCAGAATGGAAGGACTCTAACTTTTTACTTATATGGTAATCAGCCTTCTAATAGCAATTGTTCTGGATCTTCGAGTAAGTCCTTAACCGTTACAAGGAAGCTCACGGCTTCTTTTCCGTCGACAATGCGGTGGTCATACGACAGTGCAAGATACATCATCGGTCTGTTCTCCATACGCTCCTTGTCAATCGCAACCGGTCTTACCTGGATCTTGTGCATGCCGAGGATACCGACCTGCGGCGCGTTCAGGATTGGCGTCGATAGCAATGAACCGAATGTTCCTCCGTTTGTAATCGTGAAAGTGCCGCCTTGAAGATCGGAAAGCGCCAATTTATTGTTACGTGCTTTCACTGCAAGGTCTGCGATGGATCCTTCAATTTCAGCGAAGCCTTTTCTGTCAGCATCTCTGACGACCGGGACGACAAGGCCTTCTTCAGTGGAAACCGCTACACCGATATCGTAGTAGTTTTTCTGAATGATTTCGGTGCCATTGATTTCGGCATTCAATAGTGGATATTTCTTGAGTGCCCCGATCACAGCTTTTGTAAAGAATGACATAAAGCCAAGCTTCACCTCATGCTGTTTGAAGAAAGCATCCTTGCGGCGGTTTCGCAATTCCATGATCGCTGTCATATCTACCTCGTTAAAGGTTGTAAGCATCGCAGCTGTCTGTTGTACTTCAACCAGGCGCTTGGCGATTGTCTGGCGACGGCGGGACATCTTAATGACTTCTACACGGCTATCATTTTGTACTGGCGCGGCCGCTGCAGGTTTTGCAGGAGCTGCCTGGGCAGGAGCCTTGCCTGCTGATTCCACATCTTGCTTGCGCACTCTGCCAAGAGGGTCGGTTACAGCCACTTCGCTTAAGTCGATTCCTTTTTCACGGGCAAGCTTTCTCGCTGCCGGTGAAGCAATTGGTTTTTGTCCGTTAGAAGCCTTGGCTTCCTCTTTCGCTTCCGGGGCAGGAGTACTAACTGGTGCAGGTGCAGGTGCCGCTTTTTCCGGTGCTGGTTCAGCTGCCTTAGAAGCATCAGCCGTTGGAGCCGTTCCGCCTGCTGCACCGCTCTCATCAACTACAGCGATTGCCTGACCGACTTGCACGGTATCTCCTTCTTCGGCAAGAAGCTCTTTTAAGGTACCGGCATGATCAGAAATGATTTCAACGTTTACTTTATCTGTTTCAAGCTCGACAATGTAGTCTCCCTTTTCCACATGATCCCCTGGCTGCTTCAGCCACTGGGCCACCGTTCCTTCAGATATTGATTCCGCTAATTCTGGCACTTTCACTTCAGCCATCTTACATATCCCCCTCTATCGTCCGTGTAATTGCTTCACTAATGATTTTTTGCTGCTTTTTCTTATGAGCCAAAGGATCTCCCTCTGCAGGACTTGATCTGCGTTTCCGGCCGATATAAGATACCGATACCCCAGCAGGTGCGGCAGCGTTCAATCGTGGTTCAACAAAAGACCACGCCCCCATATTTTTAGGCTCTTCTTGAAGCCAGGCTATTTCCTTCAAGTTTGGATATTTTTTCAGCAATTCTTGAACCCCATCGAATGGGAACGGATAAATTTCCTCGATGCTGACAATCTTCAACCATTCAAGGTTTTTCTCCGATTCAGCCTTTTCTCTCAGCTCCACTGCAATTTTCCCTGTACAGAAAACGACTCGCTCCACCGATTTAGGCTTTCCGCCCGGTGTTTCAATGAAAGTCTGGAATTCTCCATCGCTGAATTCAGACAGTTCGGAAGCCATCGTTTGATTTCGGAGCAAGCTCTTCGGTGTCATGAGTACAAGCGGACGAACCTCATCCATTTCGAGGATTTTTGCCTGTCTTCTCAGGATATGAAAATACTGTGCAGCGGAACTTAAGTTCGCTACCGTCCAGTTCTTCTCGGCGGCCAATGACAAGAATCTTTCAAGGCGTGCGCTGGAGTGCTCAGGCCCCTGTCCTTCATAGCCATGCGGAAGCAGCATAACCAGACCCGATTTTTGGCCCCATTTCGCGCGTCCCGCGGCAATGAACTGGTCAAAAATAACCTGTCCTGTGTTTGCGAAGTCCCCGAATTGGGCTTCCCAAAGCACCAATGTTTCCGGCGCGAATACGTTATAACCATATTCAAAAGCAATAACCGCCGTTTCGGTCAACGGGCTGTTATGGACTGCAAAAGAAGCATTTACATTCTCAAGCGTGTGCAGTGGGGAATAGGTCTTCCCGGTTTCACTGTCATGCAGAACGATATTGCGCTGTGCAAATGTCCCACGCTCCGAATCCTGTCCTGTTAATCGAATGGGCGTCCCATCCTTCAAAACGGTCGCAAATGCCAATGTTTCAGCATGGGCCCAATCGATCTTGCCACTTTCACCAAATGAATCAAGGCGGCGGGTAAGGATTCGCCCAAGCTTTTTGTTTACACTGAAACCTTCAGGCCATTTCAAAAGCTGTTCATTGATTGCTTTCAATTCATTCGCCGAAACAGAAGTATCCAGCTTTGGAATGCCGTGTTCAACATTATCAGGAGGATCGAGCTCCCGGCCTTCTTCCGGTTTATTCCCGGAGACTTTATTGTAAGACTCCGAAAATTTAGCATCTACCTGTTCTTCAATAGCTGCGAGTTCTTCCTTGGAAATCTCCCCAGCACTAACCAGCCTGTCAGCAAAAATTTCTTTTGCTGTCGGATGCTTATGAATCAATGCATACATTTGTGGCTGGGTCACAAGCGGTTCATCCATTTCGTTATGTCCGAAACGTCTGTACCCGATCAAGTCAATCAGGAAATCTTTTTTAAATTTGGTACGGTATTGATGGGCCAGTGAAACGGCAGCCAAACATGCTTCCAAATCATCCGCATTGACATGCACAATCGGAATTTCGAAGCCCTTAGCCGGATCGCTCGCATATTTAGTTGAACGGGAATCTTCGCTTTCCGTCGTAAAACCAATCATATTGTTTGCGATAATGTGAATCGCTCCACCTACTTGATAGCCTTTTAATCTGCTCAAATTGAGCGTTTCAGGCACAATCCCTTCACCCGGGAATGCGGCATCTCCATGTACGAGGATAGCAAGCGACTTTTCAATATTTTGTTTAGGGAAACCGGCCTGGGTTCTTACTTCCTGGGCAGCACGGGAATACCCCTCGACAATCGGTCCGACTACTTCCAAATGGCTTGGGTTATTTGCAAGCGTTAGTCTCGCCTTTTGCGTATTTTCTTTCGTAATTTGCTTATCAAGCCCTAAATGATATTTTACGTCCCCAGTCCAGCCATAGTTAATTCCGGTCGAGCCTTCGGATGGCACTAAGTCTTTGTTAGGAGAGTGCTGGAACTCGGAAAAAACTACTTCATAAGGCTTCCCAAGCACGTGTGCCAATACATTCAAACGCCCTCGGTGTGCCATTGCAATATTGATGTTCGGTGTCCCGTTTTGAACAGTTTCCGCTATAATTTCATCGAGAACCGGTACCAACGCATCAAGACCTTCGATGGAGAAACGCTTTTGACCTACATATGTCCGGTGCAGGAATTTCTCAAATCCTTCTACTTCGTGTAAACGCCTTAATAATAACGTTTTCTTTTCCTTCGTCATCTCAGGAAAAATCTTACCCGTTTCGACCATATCATTCAGCCATTTCCTTTCCTCAAGATCATTCACCTGAGAAAATTCAAAAGCAATCGTTTTCGTATATAGCTCTTTTAAGTATTGAATCGCTTCATATCCATCTCTTACATTTGACGGTGCTTCCGGGCAGATCAAGTCTGCCGGAATGATTTTCAAGTCTTCCGCTGTCAAATCATAGTTATCGAGATGAAGAAGCTCACTGTCAAGCCTTGCCTCATTTAACGGATAAATATCGGCAGCTAAATGTCCATATGTACGAATGTTTTCAGCAAGCTTTACAGCAGACATCATTTTCTTCATGGAAAGTGATTCGCTCGGCTGCTGTACAGGTTGTAGCGGAGTCCCATTCTGAGAAATTCCCGAAAGAACCTCTTCTGAAGGAGGACCATACGTCTCAAAAAAGTTTTTTAGTTCCAGATCGACTTCATCCGGATTGTTTTGGTATAAATCGAATTGTTCCATGACGTACCCAAGGTTTGGACCAGAGAATATTTTCCATGGGTTATATGCCTTAGCATCCTGGTTGGTCAATTTGTAAACCCCCAACTGTTCGTAGAATTTCATATCTGCGTTTTACCTCTGTCAAATAAAATCCTTGCCAAAAATTTTTAAACTATATAAAAATAGTTATTTTTTTAAAAGATTATTAAAATTCAAAGCATAAAACGTTTTCATTTGTTATAGTAACATGTTTGTGAAGAAATATCCAAAGGATATACCTGTAATAATAGTGAAAAATAGTCGCAATTTCCGGGTTATTAGCGCAAATTAAGCCAAAATCCTACTTTCTTCACAATTTGCTATAAATTTCGCTATTTCTACAAGTTTCTTCTTTTCTTAGACAAAAAAATGAAGCTTTTCTCCTAAGAGGAACAAAGCTTCATTACTGAAATATTTCCCAATATAAATACTTCATTCATTATATTTAGATATTTATTTAAAATTCCCATGCACTTAAGCTTAAATTACCGTATTGGAAACATCTATGAAGCAGTCGCGGGTCTTTATTTTCATGCCCAGCCCCCATCGCTATTAATAGGGGTGCAAAATGTTCTTTTGTCGGAACAGCCGCTTTTGCAAAAGGCGCGCTGAGTTCATAGTTAAACAAGCTGTTTAAATCCCATTCGCGAATTCTTTTCTCCACCCATTCTTCGAAACATACGGCCCAGCCTTCTGCAACATCCATCTCAAGGAGTAGCTCATCAGGGTTATGGACAATACCGCCGCTGCCAATAATTAAAACATTCTCGCTCCGCAGTGCGGACAGCGCCTTTCCGATCTCATATTGCTTATTATTCGAAAGCGTTGGGTTAATCGAAAGCGGAATTACAGGGATATTTGCCTCTGGGTACATCACACGCAGCGGTACCCATGCCCCGTGATCCAAAGGTCGCTTGTTATCAAGCATGGCAAACACTCCGGCCTTAGCCAGCAGAGTGAGGATATGATCCGCTAGATCAAGCGTTCCGGGTGCAGGATATGTAAGGCTATACAGCTCTTCTGAAAATCCTGCAAAATCGTACAAAATATCATGTGTCTGCACTGCAGTAATCATTTGTTCACGGCTTTCCCAGTGAGCAGACAAGATAACGATCGCTTTTGGAATCGGAAGATCCAAGACGTATTCTTTTAAAAACTCAGCGTATCCATGACTCTCTATGGCAAGAGATGGTGTTCCGTGTGCTAAAAACAGTGATGGAAGCATATTTATGTTCGTTTCCTTTCTTCTTTCTGGTCTGTTTTCTATTTTCCTCAACCAGTCAAAACTAAACCACTTCCAGAGTAAAAAGTCGGTGCGCATTGTAAATATGAACTTCTTCTAAAACCTGACATAGTCGTGCAGCGTCTGCGCAAGTTGCATCCATAAAGAATGCGACAGAACAGCTGACCGCTTCACTTGCCGAATTCAAAATTTCAATCCACGCATCCATGAAGGATGCGACCCTACTCCCCTTCTTTCTCCACTACAAGCTTTCAACTTGTATTTCAATCGACGCATCCACGAAGGATGCGACACTAGCGATTGACAGTCTTTCGTAGTAAGCAATAAACAGCCCTTTATGGTTAACTACAGAATCGCTAGTCTTATTTTCCTCAAAAAGCCGAGTATTTGTGCGATCGGCATCAATTAGAGCGCTAAAAATAAATTTAGTGAGAAACATAACTTTTTTCTCATTGGTTTCCGAAGCGTCTTTCAATAAAAAATTCTCCAATTCAACTGCAGCCCGATTAACATATTCAAAAAAATCATTCTCATTTACAACATGTTTAAAAAAGTGTTCCTTAGTCTTTTCAAATTCGGCTAACTAAATATGTCAATAAATATTAGTGTCATTCAGAAATATGTTAGAATGGAAACAATTTAGTTAAAGCCCATATTCGGCAGGTGCCCTTCATAAAAAGGACCTGACACAGAATGTACAGATCCCCTAATGTTTTATTTGATTAATGACGATAAAGGTCTATCAAATCCGGCTTTCTCGATGATTTTCGTTATCTCTTCAGCCGCATCTGTGATCGAATCGCCCTTGACATAAAAAAATTTCCCATCATAAGAATTTTCTTTATGTGAATAGAGCGGGTCGTAATAGTCAACAAAGAGAATATAAATCAGCTTTCTGTAATCTTCCGTTTCAACGGCGTGATACAGGTCTTTCAGTTTCTCCTTATCTTTAATCCGTCTCTCAATTTTGCGCAGGTTTTCCAGCACATTAGCTTTAAACCCTGGATCTTCTTTATTGAGTTGGACATATTCTTCATACGTGCGTTGAATTCGGTTTTCCATTGATGTATCGACACTAATATGAATTCCTCCTTCTTTTGATTTGAGAAGGAAATCAGGCTGTGTGGCATGCCCAATCCGTTTACTCTCGGCCTCCATAATAAAATAATTCGACGGCTGGATAGATGATAGTCCGTCAAAGAGCAGGGCATCAAATTTTTTCTGGTTATGGGCACTGCCTTCTCCAAATGAGCCAAAAACGGAGCCACGATGTTTCGCGATTCCTTCCAAATCAAGAACAGGGTACCCTCTTAATTTCAGCTCATGGAGAATGGATGTCTTGCCTACTCCTGTCATGCCGTGAAGGACAATTGCTTTACCCGGCAAGAGCTCAGGCGTTTTTTCAAGAATCCTTTCACGATATGCCCGGTAGCCACCGACAATTCTTGATACCTCAATTCCCGATAGAGTGGCAAAAGCAGCAACTGACTGGCTTCTGCTCCCGCCGCGCCAGCAAAACAAAACCGGTTCGTTTCCGTTCTCTTTTATCGCTTTTATTTCACCGAGAAGTTGCGGAAGCTTTGGAGAAACAATTTGCATCGCCTTCCATTTTGCCGCTTCCGATCCTTCCTGTTTATAAATCGTCCCTATCTCCGCTCTTTCCTCATTTGTGAACAGCGGTAGGTTGACGGCATGGGGAATCGAACCTTCCGCAAATTCAACGGGAGAGCGAACATCGATGGCGACGGAATCTGACTGCTGGATAAATTCGTCAATGGATAGTTCTTTCACGGATATTGCCTCCTTCTTCATATCTTCATTATAGTCAAATAACGCAACTGTTCAACCAAGAAGGAGTCTTCTTATCTGTTATAAAGTATTGTTCATTAATAGCATTTTTGGTTCATTCGTGTGAAACCAGGGTTTCACACGCCTTTCAACTCTGCTGAAAGGTAGCTTCCCATCCATGAAACCGAAAGAGAAAGCGAGCTTTCTCTTTCGGTTTCATGGATGGGAAGCAAATGACCCAAAAATCAACAGTGATATTCAACATAGCTTATTTAAATTGTACTTGCTGTGAATCATCATGGATTATATCAAAAATATATCCTTGTTCTTTCAAGCCTTCAATGATTTCAGGAAGCGCGCGGACGGTATTTTTCATATCGGTAATGTCATGGAGCAGGATGACCGCCTGCTTTTGGTTTCTTGTCCCCTTTAAGACCGAATTGATGATGGTTTGCTCGCTTATGGAAGAGCTGAATCCATCCTTCGAATCGACATTCCAATCACAATACACATACCCTTTTTTAGAAAGCTCCTGAATCACTTCATTGACGACATGTTTTGTTGCATTCTGGCGCGTCGTGATATTCCTTGAACCACCGGGAAACCGGACTAGCCGAGATGAAATGCCGAAGTTTCCTTTTAAAAAGGCTTCAAGCTGGTTCAGATCCTCAAAAAAACCATCTTTTGAACGGTAAATAACCGAATAATCATGGGAAGAAGAGTGGAGCGCAATAACATGGCCCCGTTTATTAATCTCCCGGTATCCCTTCATGGCGTATGGTTTTTCGTTTTCTTTAACAAAAAAAGTGGCCTTCACATGGTAACGATCAAGTACATCAAGAATGTTCTTTGTATTCAATGAAGGCCCATCATCAAATGTTAAATAAGCAACCTTTTGTTCGTCATTTTGTTTAAACGGCGATAATTCAGGAGGAATAGGACGTACACCTGTCTGGCTTGACGCTTGAACTGCTCCAGTTTTACCGGCCATAGGTGCCTCAGCTGAATCAAAAATCAGGACAAAGAAAAGTAAAAAACTAAACAGAACCCTCATAATATAACATACCTTTCGTTTTTACTGTTTAAGGTTGGCTTTTGGGCTATGTTTCATACAGGTTCGGTATGCACAAACAAAAAACTACCTTCCAAGAATGGTGTTTGGATTGATCATTAATTTTTCTAAGACATCCACTCTGTACAAAAATAAAAGGACCGACCCAAAGTGCGTAAAATTCAGCTTTGGATCGGCCCCGTACAGAGGTATTTTATCTATTCACATTAAAATATCTTGCTTCAGGGTGCGCTAGTACAATCGCCGAAACAGAAGCCTCAGGCTCCATCATGAATCCTTCCGTCAAATTCACGCCGATCTCCTCGGGCTTCAAGAGACGGAATAGCTTTGCCTGGTCTTCTAGATCCGGACAAGCCGGATACCCGAAAGAATATCTTTGTCCCATATACTTGGCTGCAAATCGATCCTTCATCGTCATATCGACTGAATCGCCAATCCCCCAGGAATCCCTCATCAACTGGTGCATCCGTTCAGCGAATCCCTCGGCGGTTTCCAGAGCCAATGCAGAAATCGCATGGCTTTTTAAGAAATCACCGTCATGCTTCCATTGTTCCGCTAACGCACGGATTCCATTCCCTGCCGTAACGACAAACATTCCGACATAATCCATTTCGCCTGATAAAATCGGCTTAATATAGTCAGCGAGACAAAGGTACGGACTTGTTTCCTGGCGAGGAAAATCAAAGGTTTCGAGTACCTCAGTGTGATTTTCCGGATGATATATCCATACTTTGTTCCCTTCACTCTGAGCCGGGAAAAACTGATAGACGCCGTTTAAAGAATAATCCTTATTGCCTCTCAGAAACGAAGCGAGTTCTTCGGTTAAATCATTCAGCAAAATGGCCCTTTCATCTCCTTGCTTCAATAACTGGTCAACCTTGCCTTTCAAGCCAAGGTGATGCCCGATTAGCATTTGTTTATTGATATAAGGATGTACGACTTCAAAGGGGTAGTCTTTTAAAATATGCCGTTTTAAGTCTGACGGTTTTTTCACCGGAACATTCGTTAAAACAGGAGCTATAGATTTTTTCACTTCAGGTTTGACGATGAGAGCCGCTGCCTCCGCATTGGAAGCTGCGATTTTACGTTTAGCATCCAGTGCTTGTAAATGGGCTGTCTTCTTTTCTTCATCATGCAGGATGTTTGCCGTCGCCAGCCCGTCCATTGCATCTTTTGCATATAACACTGGCCCTTCATATTCAGGAGCGATCTTAAAGTCCGTGAACTTACGGGATAACGCAGCACCGCCAACCAAAATTGGCGTATCAATCCCGGTCTGTTTTAAATCCTGTGCTGTCAGCACCATTTGTTGCGCTGATTTTACCAGTAACCCCGATAGCCCCACTACAGTAGGCTTGTGAGTCCGAACTGCTTCGATGATTTGCTGAGACGTAATTTTAATCCCCAAATCGATGACTTCATACCCATTATTGGACAGGATGATATCAACGAGATTTTTCCCGATATCATGGACATCGCCCTTAACCGTTGCCAGCAGTACCTTCCCTTTGCTGGCACTGTCCGCTTCGTTTTCCATCAATGGCTCAAGGTAGGAAACCGAAGCTTTCATCGCTTCTGCACTTTGGAGGACCTCTGCGACAATAAGCTGATTATCATTGAATAATCTGCCAACCTCTGCCATTCCATCCATAAGCGGGCCGTTGATGATAGCAAGAGGATTATCTCCTCTTTCCAAGGCTATATTAAGATCATCAATTAGTCCCTCTTTTGTACCTTCAATGATATAATTGGCCAGCCTCTCCTCTAATGGAAGCAGAGCGATATTTTCCTTTTTTTCTACTTTTTTACCACGATAGAATTCAGTGAACGTCTGCAGCGTTTCCTTTGATGTTTCAAAAAGAAGCGCCTCAGCTAGCTTGATTTCTTCTTCAGGAATCGAAGCGAACCGCTCCAGCTTTTCCGTATTCACAATCGCATAATCGAGTCCTGCTTTCGTGCAATGATATAAAAACACAGCGTTTAATATTTCTCTGCCGCGTGCTGGTAGCCCGAATGAAACGTTTGAAATTCCGAGTATCGTCAAACAGTCCGGAAACGTTTCTTTAATCGCCTGAATCCCTTTCACCGTTTCCAGAGCTGCACCAATGTACTGCTCGTCCCCCGTTCCAACCGGAAAAACGAGCGGATCAAAAATGAGATCTGTGGCATTAAGTCCATATTTATTCACGAGCAGGTCCACAGAGCGCGCTGCAATTTCGAGCTTGCGCTCAGCGTCGACCGCCATGCCTGTCTCATCAATCGTACCGACAACAACAGCAGCCCCATATTGATGGATGAGCGGTACGATTTTTTCAAACCGTTCCTCTCCATCCTCTAAATTGATTGAATTGATGATTGCTTTTCCTTGCGAATTCTTTAAAGCGATCTCGAGCACAGCTTCATCAGTCGAATCGATAACAAGTGGCACCTTTACCTTTTTCACAACCTCTTGGACGAACTCTTTCATATTGCCAAGCTCATCATCATCAGGGTCAGCCAGACAAATATCGATGACATGCGCGCCTTTTTTTACCTGTGCCCTTGCAATCTCGGCTGCAGGTTCAAATTGCTTGTCGCGGATTAGCTCCTTGAATTTTTTAGAGCCAATTACATTCGTGCGTTCACCGACGAAAAGCGGACGCATCGAGTCATCGTATAAAAGCGGCTCAATTCCCGAAACGGCATGCTGATGTGGCTCTCGGGAAAGTTGACGAGGATTTATATCTTGTAATACCTTAGTTAATTCCTCGATATGCGCTGGTGTCGTTCCGCAGCAGCCTCCAACAATATTAACCCAGCCTTTTTCCGCAAATTGAAGCATTTTTCCGGCCAGTGACACGGGTGATTCATGATAATGTCCTTCCTCATCAGGAAGTCCGGCATTCGGATAGCAGCTGACACCCGAAATGGAGAGCTCTGACAAGCTCCGTATATGATCAGTCATAAACTCGGGCCCTGTCGCACAATTCAGGCCGACCGCAATCGGGTTCATATGCTCGCATGATAAGTAGAACGCTTCGATCGACTGTCCCGCAAGCGTTGTCCCCATTGGTTCAATCGTTCCTGAAATAATGATCGGAAGTTCAGTCCCGGTTAAAGAGAAAGCCTTCTTTATTCCGGTAAAAGCCGCCTTAACATTGAGCATATCCTGGCTTGTTTCAATAAGAAGCAGGTCGCTCCCGCCATCGATCAAGCCTCGAGCCTGTTCTTCATATGAGGCTGATAACGCGTCAAATGTCGTTCCTCCGGTTACGGATAACGTCTTGGTTGTTGGTCCCATAGACCCTGCGACATATCTAGGCCAGCTGTCAGTCGAGTATATATCACAGGCGGCTTTTGCCAGCTCTGCCGATTTTTTGTTCAGTTCATACGCAAGTGTGCTAAGATCATATTCATCCAGCACAATGCTCGTCGCCCCGAATGTATTTGTTTCAATGATATCCGCTCCAGCCTTCAAGTAAGCTTCATGAATCGACTGAATGACTTGTGGTGCGGTTATCGATAAATATTCATTGCAGCCCTCGTACTCTTCCCCGCCGAAATCTTCAGGCGTTAGATCGGCATCCTGTATCATCGTACCCATCGCTCCATCAAGCAGGAGGATCTTCTCTTTCATTTGTTCCTGTATCTGTCGTTTATTCATGTATGGTCACCTCAACGAATCGTTCACTGTCAACTTTTCTAATATAGCGCGAAAGCTCCGCGGTCATTTCATAACGTAAAAAAGGCGTGATTAGATAGATTCCTTTAAACCTATCAAGCGCCGCATCAACTAGTTCCCTAGCGATAGCCACTCCTTCAGCCCTAGCACGGGCAGGATCGCTTCCGGCCGTGGCCATTGCGTTTCTTACATCGTCCGGAAGCTTGATGCCGGGTACCTCATTATGAATGAATTCGGCATTGCGGGAGCTCGTAAGCGGCATGATCCCGATAAAAACCGGTGTCTCCAGATGCTTTGTTGCCGCGTGGACTTCCTCGATCTGGCTGATGGAATAAACAGGCTGAGTCAAAAATGACTGGGCGCCACAGGCAATTTTCTTTTCCATCCGCTCCACTGCTTTGTGAAGATAACGAACATTCGGATTGAAGGCTGCGGCGATTTTAAAATTCGAGCGCTGTCCGAGACTTTGACCTGAAAAGGACAAACCTTCATTAAACTGCTTCACAAGGCTGATCAAATCAAACGATGAAAGATCATAAACGGAAGTAGCTCCCGGAAAATCACCGATTTTTGAAGGGTCTCCCGTTACAACTAAGATTTCATTTAATCCGAGCGTTTGCAAGCCCATTAAATGGGACTGCAGTCCGATTAAATTACGATCCCTACAGGTAATGTGAATAAGCGGGTCAGTACCGATCTGATTTTTCAGCATCGTCCCGATTGCAACATTGCTGATTCTTGGCGTTGCCAGTGAATTGTCCGCCAATGTGATGGAATCGACCCCGGCTTTATGCAAGGCTTTCGCGCCTGCCATAAAAGCTTCAACGCCTAATTTCTTAGGAGGATCCAGTTCGACGAGAATGGTCCGTTCTTTTCTGGCTTTTTCATAGAGGGCCGTCGTTTTCTCGTGATGGTCATTTGCAATGATCTCAATCCGACGAGCTTTAATCTCTTTTTCTGTAATGGGTTTCAAGTTCCCAATCGCCTGCTTTACCGATTCAATATGCTTAGGAGTCGTTCCACAACAGCCCCCGATGATACGGGCACCTTGTTCGCGAAGCTTTAAGGCGCTTGACCCGAAGTAGTCCGGAACGGCTTCGTACACCAACCGTCCATCCACATAGTCCGGAAGGCTCGCATTAGGATAGACGGAAATATACGCCTGCTTTGGAAGCTGCACTTCTTCAAGAGACCGAATCATATGGTGTGGTCCTAAACGGCAGTTGATGCCAACTACATCAGCACCTAATTGTTCGAGTCTTTGAAATGCTTCATTCAGATGGATCCCATTTTGCAAATAACCGATTTCATGCATTGATACATTTGCAATGATTGGTAGATCTGTTTCATTGCGGGCAATTTGCAGAACGGTTTCCAGTTCTTCTAAGTCATAGTATGTTTCGAAAAGCAGGCCATCCGGACTTTCCACGAGCTGGCTGTATAACTGCTCGCGAAATCCCCGTTTGATTTCCTCCAAACTTAAGTCAGATTTACGGATGCTTCTTGACGCACCGATGGTTCCAAAAACAAAAGCTTTATCCTTAGCAGCCTTTCTTGCCAGGGAAATGCCTTTCCTGTTTATATTGCTTACCTCATCCTCAAGGCCGTAGCGTTTGAGTTTATAATAATTGGCACCGTAAGTGTTGGATTGCAGGATATCCGCTCCCGCATCCAAATAGGCAGCATGGATTGTTTCGATCCGGCCAGGATCACTGATGTTCAATTCTTCATAGCAGTGGCCGATTCCGTTTGAATATAAAAGGGTGCCCATCGCCCCATCACCTATTAGTATTCTACTCTTCAACTCTTCACGAAAATTCATTATGCGCCCCTCTCTCAAACAGTTTGTGTCTATCGAATCTGTGAGGGAAAACAAAAAGCCTTCTGTAAGAAGAAGGCTTTTTGTCACATTCTCCTCATCTACCAAGCACGAGCTTGCTGGATTTAGCACCTTGGCGATAGCCGGTTGCTGAGGTTTCACAGGGCCAGTCCCTCCACCTCTCTCGATAAGATCACTATATAATTGTTTGCATATTCTAAATTTAATAATTATTACTTTACATGATGAAAGGATATATTTCAATAGTTACAATCAATTTGATTTGCAAATATGTGGTTTAAAACGATTCATTTGGTGAAAATATAATATATTCACTAACATGAGGAGGGTTTGATATGCTTGAAACCATCGCAAAGCAGTTTCGCAAACCCGTAGGTATACTGGGCAGGCTAGCAGGCATGATTATGGCTTTTGAAAACCGCAAGATTAACCGTTGGACAATTGACCGGCTTAAAGTAAAACCGGGCGATCATATATTGGAAGTCGGCTTTGGTCCCGGATATGCCATCGAAGAAATGCTGCAAAAATATGATAACCTCAAAATAGATGGCGTCGATGTTTCGAAAACGATGCTCGAGACTGCCCACATCCGGAATGAAAAAGCGATCGACAAAGGACGGCTGAATCTCTACCAGAAAGATGTAATGGATTATAATCAGCGTGAGTACCAATATGATAAAGTCATATCCGTAAATAATTATCCGTTATGGAAGAATAAAAGGAAATCATTGATGCGCATCCATCAATTGTTGAAGGATGGCGGCAGAATCGCCATCACAGTCCAGCCGAGGGAAGACGACGCCTCCCGCGAAAAAACATTTTCCCATGCGTTCCAGATTGAACAGGATTTAGTCTATGCTGGCTTCCGGGATATTTCTGTAAAATTCAAAAAAGTAAAACCTGAATTGACAGTCTGCGTCACAGGCGTTTGTAAAAAGAAGCATATATGATTGAAAATCAGAGGTCATCCAGCATTTATTTTCACATAGCATGGAGGGATTTAACCTTCTGTTTCTAACAAGGCGGCTCTTTTCCGCATAATTTTGGTTTTCCATACGATTCCCAGCTCATCAATGGTAAGTAATCTATCAAGTCCTATCAAGCCCTCCTTGTTATGAAAATAAATTTCATTCGCAGATAGAACGCTGACATGATTTTGTACCCTTTGTACGAGCTCGATACTGTCGTCTTCACGGACCTGCCCTTCCTCCAAAACTCTTGCGAAATAACCAGTGTATGATGTCTCGATAACCTCCTTTAGAAAGCCAGTCTCGTTATTGAAATGAGATATCATCGCACAAGGTATTCGTCCCTGTGTAATCTGAGTGATGCATTCACCAATTCTGAAAATATCTCCTATGTACACTTGTTCTTCTTTCATCCCAGAAACCGTCAAATTTTCACCGAAAGCGGGGATCGATATTCTTTTTCCAAATCGTTTCTCCCACATCTCATAATGTTCGTATGGATAAAAACAAATGACCCTGTCCGGACCACCATGGTGTTTCTTGTTGCCGATGCCATCGCCTTCTATCTCAGCCTTTGTAACAAAGGCGGTCTTTACCTTCTGCTTATTGATCCCCGTATTAAATTGAGCACCGGAAAAGACTCTCAATTGTGGTCTGCCAATCTGAAAAGAAACAATTTTTCCTGTTATCCCCATTTTCTGATTCTCCTTTTTTGAGAATTGCTCATTAATTATAGTCGTTCTTCAGGTTTCGTGACAGATAAGAAATCATGTGGTATTCTAAAGAAGGATATGTAATAAAATAAAAAAAACTCGTCGATTGACGACCGTAAGGCGGAGATTAGACGTAGTTGAGGCCCACAGGATGTGGGTCACACAGGCGAATACATAAGGACGTGGCACACTTAGTCTGTGTCCTGCTTTATGCAGAAAGGAAAGTTTATACTTTCTGCTAAATAAAAAGCCGTAAATGTTGCAGCATTTACGGCCCACGATAGACATGGTCCCCCAATAGGGGATCGGCCTACATTGGATGAATAGACCTCTCCCTCATTTTTCGGACAAGGGAGGTCTATTTTTTATTTTGGAATGACAAAATGGCAATTATCAGAGTAGCAAAAGTAAACATCGCCATTAAGGTTTCGAAAATTGTCAAGGCTTCACCCCCTTTCCTCGGGGTTAGCCGACCGCCCTTAGGAGACCTCCTAGGGATTGTCCTATCGTACAATTATTATATCACAACAAACACTATTTTACGAACACTCGTTCTGTTTTTGTGAAATAATGACTATTGTCCTAGTTCTCATACCGTAGATTTAGTCAAGTTTCGTCAAAATTTTCTAACAATAGTTGCGATCGTGAAAAAAGATATGGTAAAATAGAAACACAATATATAGTCGAGACCCTATCGCGTTCGCCTGTATATTGATTCTAGAGATCGATATTTCCGCTTCTTTCGCTCTTGTTTGTCAAAGAGCGATTTTTTTGTACCTTGAAAAGCATGGAATTTTCAAGCTATATATACCCAAATACCTTTATTCCTCGTCTTAAGATGCTCGCCAATCATACTTTTCTCATTATTACAAGATGTCCAAACAAGTGGTATCATAAATACATCCATATGCAGAGAAAGGAATGGGAACCCAGTTTTGTTTAAAGAGTTTAAAAAATTCATTATGAGAGGAAATGTGTTGGATCTCGCAATCGGTGTTATTATTGGTGCAGCCTTCAGCAAAATCATTGACTCTGTCGTAAACGATATCATTATGCCGCCAATCGGGCTGATTGTAGGCAAAGTCGATTTCAGTAATCTATACATAAATCTGTCAGACAAGAATTACAGCTCGCTTGCAGAGGCACAGGAAGCGGGAGCGGCCACAATCAATTACGGTCTTTTCATTAATAATATCATCCATTTCTTAATTATCTCATTTGTCATCTTCATGATTGTTAAGCAAGTCAATCGCTTTCACAAAAAAGAAGAACCCAATAAGATTGAAACAAAAAAATGCCCGGAGTGTATTTCGGAAATTCCTGTTTCGGCTAAGCGTTGCCCTGCTTGCACGACTTATTTGACTGCAGATGAAACCGAATTAAGCACTGATACCTAGTAAAGAAAACTCGCCAATCGGCGGGTTTTCTTTTATATAGCTTCACATTTCGGGTGTTTGTGCTTCTTCGATCGCCGCATCCGCTTCCGTTTCAAAATGTTGTCTTTGATTCTCATCCCAACCGAATGTTTCATTCATATAATCAACGACTCCCTGTTTCCACTGTTTTGCCTCGTCAATGTTAAACAAGATCGCACCAGTTCTTCTTAGCAAAAAATCCACCGGTGTTGCAGCAGCTTCCTGTTCGATTGAATAGACAAGCATAGCATATACCTCAACGGGTAAGTTATATTTTTCTGCATCTTTTCCACTGTTTTCAATGATTTCATACAGCTTCCGAACATTCGTCCCGTACATTTGTGCAAGCTTTTCGGCCGTCTGTCGGCTTAAACCGAGATGGGTTCCTCCCGTTGCTTCCGTTTTTCTGAAACTATCCAGGTTACCGGAACCACCAATGTCGCCTCCCGAAATCGGGAGGTGCTTCGTTTGACTGCTGTCATACTTAATGCCGAGCTCTTCTTCAAATTGGGCTGCAACCCGGTCAAGCACCATTTCCGCCATTTTACGGTAGCCTGTCAATTTTCCGCCAGCGATTGTGATTAAGCCCGAATCCGATACCCAGATTTCATCTTTACGGGAAATTTCTGATGGATCCTTCCCTTCTTCATGGATCAATGGACGGACACCTGCCCAGCTTGATTCTACATCTTGTTCCACAATCTTGACTTCAGGGAACATATAGTTGATCGCCTCGATGATATAGGCTCGGTCGGCTGCGGTCATTTTCGGATTCACCGGATCGCTATCGTAAAAGGTATCGGTTGTCCCTACATACGCTTTGCCTTCACGGGGAATCGCGAAGACCATGCGCCCGTCCGGGGTATCAAAATAGACAGCCTGTTTTAACGGGAAACGCGATTGGTCTATGACAACATGAGCTCCCTTTGTCAGCTTAAGGGTTTTGCCTTTTTTGGAACCATCCTTTTCACGAAGCGTATCCACCCAAGGACCAGCCGCATTGACAATTTTCTTTGCTTTGATTGAAAATTGTTCTTTCGTTAACCGGTCTTCTACAACCGCACCGGCCACTTTGCCGTCTTCATAGATAAAATCAACCACTTTAGCATAGTTCATTAAATTTGCGCCGAATTCGGCTGCTTTTTTGGCGACTTCAATCGTCAACCGGGCATCATCGGTGCGGTATTCAACGTAATATCCGCCTCCCATTAAGCCTTCTTTTTTTACAAGCGGTTCTTTATTAATTGTTTCATCGACTGTTAACATCTTTCGCCATTCTTTGCGCTTAACACCAGCAAGCAGGTCATATACTCGCAGTCCAATTGAAGTTGTAAATTTGCCGAATGTTCCGCCTTTATGGAAAGGAAGCAGCATCCATTCAGGAGTAGTGACGTGCGGTCCGTTTTCATAAACAATCGCCCGTTCCTTGCCCACTTCCGCGACCATCGCCACTTCAAACTGCTTAAGATAACGAAGGCCGCCATGGACGAGTTTGGTGGAACGGCTTGACGTGCCTGCTGCGAAATCCTGCATTTCAACCAACGCTGTATTCATTCCGCGGGTAACGGCATCAAGCGCAATTCCTGAGCCTGTTATTCCCCCGCCGATAATCAACAGATCAAATTCTTCCGACTGTAATTTTTCACGCAGTTGCGCGCGGTCAAGATTCGAAAACTTCATAATAAGTTCCTCCTTAATGTCTCTCTAGTTAATGTATTACCCTACTTCCCCATGATTATGATAATAAATGCTTCTATATATAAAAAGGCCACGAAACAGGCGATTATCACTAATCGCAGCATCGTGGCCTCTCCAAATCTCGAACCGAATATTAACTTACTTTCATTATATACCTATTTCTAAATTTATAAAAGAATAACTTCTTACTCTTGGGAAAACGCGCGCCATAACTTAAGATTTGAAGTGGTAATCCCGACCGCTCCCGCTTTAAAGGCATTCTCAACATCTTCTTCTGTCCTAATAAAGCCGCCAGCCATAATCGGAATGTTCACCTTGCTGTATACTTCTTCAATTATCCACGGCATCGCACCAGGCAATAGCTCGATATAATCCGGCTGCGTTTTCTCCACCAGCTTCAAGCTTTTCTCCAGCGCCCCCGAATCGATTAAGAACATTCTTTGGATCGCTTTCACTCCTTTTTTCTTTGCTCTTAAAATCACGTTGATTTTTGTCGAGATCAGTCCGTACGGGTTATACTCCTGACACACGTATTCGGTTCCAAAGTCGTCGTTCTTTATCCCATGAATGAGGTCCATATGATAAATCATCTTTTTTCCATGCTGCTCGGCTAGCCTTTGGACTGATTTCAGCATCGAAATATGTATTTCCAAAAAAACACCGATTTCATAGGGACTTTCGAGAAATTGCTCAAATTCCTTCATGTTTCTGGATGCTGGAAAGATTTTTTGCATTAACGTCGGTCTCCCCTCCTTTTTTTAGTAAAACTGTATTCAAAGTAGCGCAAGCCTAGCCCGCAGATCGTCAACCATGCCCCGCCCGCGGCAAAGCCCCCAATCACATCGCTCGGATAGTGCACCCCTAAATATATTCTGCTTATCCCGATGAACAAAATGATTAAGGCACATAAGCTGCCGAAAATCCAATCAAGGAAGGCATGCTTAGAAATTCTTACTAGGATAACTGCCAGAGCACCGTAAAAAACAAACGAACCCATGGAGTGCCCGCTTGGAAAGCTAAAGCCGTTTTCAGCGATGATTGGCAGCAAATCAGGCCTTTCCCTTTTAAACATCCATTTTAGCACGAGATTCAATACTAACCCTGTCCAGGAAGTAAACAATAAAAAAACGGCATATCGTTTTTTATGAGAGAGAACCAAAAAAATCGATACGGCGATTGCTGCCATGATAAACCATGGAATGGACCCGAAAAATGTCAGCACTTTCATGATTGACGTCAGCTGATCGGAAATCTGCCCTTGAATAAATTGAATGATCGCAGAATCGAACTGTTCCAGTTCATTTTCTTTCAATTTTTCTGCAAATTTTGTGAATATGAATACATATAAGGACAATAACACTGCAATAAAGGAAAAGTAAATGTTTGTTTTAATTTTCAGTACAATCACCCCGGGCGAAATATCATTCTTAAGAAATATACCTCACTCCCAGCTTTCCAAACAAGAATCAATACTTATGATGATATTTCAGCCTCGAAATGTTGAGATTTGTGGATCGATTCTTCAAATTTGTCTTTGATTATTTGAATTTCTGCTCGATCATATGAATTTGGGCTCGATAATTTGAATTTCTGCTCGATGATTCGGATTTGTGCTCGATTAATTGAATTTCCGCTCGATGATTCGGATTTGTGCTCGATTAATTGAATTTCTGCTCGATGATTCAGATTTGTGCTCGATTAATTGAATTTCTGCTCGATGATTCGGATTTGTGCTCGATTAATTGAATTTCTGATCGATGATTCAGATTTGTGCTCGATTAATTGAATTTCTGCTCGATGATCCGGATTTGTGCTCGATTAATTGGATTTCTGCTCGATGAGGAGGATTTGTGCTCGATTAATTGAATTTCTGCTCGATGATCCGGATTTGTGCTCGCTGATTCAAATTTCTGCTCGATGATCCGAATTTCTGCTCGATGATCCGAATTTCTGCTCGATGATCCGAATTTCTGCTCGATGATCCGGATTTGTGCTCGATGATTCGGATTTGTGCTCGATTAATTGAATTTCTGCTTGATGATGAGAATTTGTGCTCGATTAATTGAATTTCTGCTCGATGATCCGGATTTGTGCTCGTTTTAGAAAAGTTTGCTTGTCGCTTTTCCATTTAAAAAATCAGAGCGGAAAGGATCTCCTTTAGCCGCTCTGATTTATCAAGCCTCTTTCTTTTTCGCTGCGGCTCGTTTACGCGCCGGCTTTTTCTTTGCTGGAGGCTTTGTTCTGTCGATGGACGCCTGAAGTGCCGCCATTAAATCGGTCACATTGGATGCAGCCGGTTCTCGTTCTTTTGGCGTAATCGTTTTGCCTGTCTTTTTTGATTCAATAAGTTCCAAAAGCGCGGTACGATAATCATCATTGTACTTACTTGGTTCAAACTCGGTCGTTAACTGGTCAATAAGCATGATCGCCGTAGACAGCTCCCTGTCGCTCACATTATCCGCAGCGGGTATATTCGGGACGTCAGCGACAGAGCGGACTTCATCAGGATAATGGATCGTTTCCATGAGCAGTGTGTTTTCCACTACTCGGATGACCGCCATCTGTTCTTTCGCTCTAATGATGATTTTTGCCAGACCCACCTTTTTTGAATCTGCCAGAGCAGCCCGAAGTAGTGAATACGCTTTGACGCCGCCTTCATTGGGCGACATGTAATAGCTTTTGTTAAAATAAATCGGATCAATTTCCTCTATTTTAACAAAATCAATGATTTCGACCGCTCTGTCTTCATTTACCTTTCTCAACTGCTCCAGTTCTTCATCTTCAATAACGACGAACTTACCTTTTGTATATTCAAAAGCTCGGACGATATCATCTTTGCCCACCTCTTTTTCACAGACAGGACAAACTTTTTCATACTTAATCGGAGAATGGCATTCCTTATGAAGTGTCCTCAGGGATATATCCTTATCTTCTGTTGCGGCATGCAGCTTTATCGGAATATTAACCAGCCCAAAGCTGATGCTGCCCTTCCACATCGTATGCATGATTTCACCTTCTTCATTTTCTTTTTCTAAAGTTAATTTGCCTAAGCATATTTTTTCTCTCCAGCTTCAAAATAACACCTATAAACAATTGGCAAACAGAAAGAGTGATCTGATGAAACCTATGCTTCCGACGTATCATGATAGTGCCCCGACCGGAAAACCATGGAGATACGAAGTGAAATATGACGGCTTCCGTGCCCTGCTTACAATTGGCAAAAATAAAATCGAACTGACTAGCAGAAACGGTAAGAATCTGCTCCCGTCATTCCCGGAAATTGAAGAATTCGTTGATCGAATAAAACCCGCATTAACGGAGCATTTGCCGATTCAACTCGACGGCGAAGTTGTTTGGCTTGCCAACCCATACAAGTCCGATTTCATGCATCTTCAGTGGCGTGGCCGCCTGAAAACAAAAAAAACGATTGAAGAGGCGGCTCTTGTTTCCCCAGTCCGGTTTTTGGCGTTTGACCTCCTTGTTCATAAAGAGGAAAAACTGCAAACATTGGCCTATTTAAAACGAAAAGAACGGCTCGAAACACTTTGCAAGGAGGCAAAACTTCCGCTATCTCCAAATCCCATCAATGAAGCAATCATTCAATATGTCCCGCTTTTCAAAAACTTTTCAGATCTTTTGGAAAAAGTTGTGCTGTATGACGGGGAAGGGATTGTCGCCAAGCATGAAAACAGCATGTGGGAGGAGGGAAAAAGAACGTCTCAATGGGTAAAGGTTAAGAATTGGCGCAGGGCTGCCTGCTTTATCACGGCCATGAATAAGGCAAATGGTTATTTCGCGTTAGGGGTCTATAGAGATGGTATACCGACAAGCATCGGGCAAATGAAAAACGGGATCAACCAACATGACCGGTCAATCCTACAGGATATTATTAAACAGAACGCTTCTTCTGAGGACGATGGCAGCCTTTATATCCATCCTTCCATATGCCTGGCGGTTGAATTTCTGCATGTGTATGAAGAAACCGAACTGCGCGAGCCGCAATTCAAGGAATTTCTACCAACAGTCAGACCCGAAGAATGCACCTGGGACGGGTTTATCGAAAGCAAATTCACCTTCCCTGCCCATATTTCGATTACGTCACCTGACAAGCCTATTTGGGAATCAGGCAATAAAATTATCACAAAGATTGAATACTTACAATACTTGCGTGAGGTTTCATCCTGGTTTTTGCCCCACTTAAAGGATAAGGAGCTCACGACAATCAGGTACCCGCATGGAACGATGCACAGCAAAGAACGCTTTTTTCAAAAAAACCGGCCGGACTATGCCCCTGACTTCATCAAATCTTTTTTTGCGAATGACAATGATTATATTCTCTGCAATGATTTGGACACTTTACTCTGGCTCGGTAACCAGCTTGCGCTGGAGTTCCACACGCCTTTCCAAAGAGCAGGAAAAACCCATCCGGATGAGCTTGTCCTTGATCTCGATCCGCCGGCCCCTGAATCGTTTCATCTAGCAGTAAAGGCTGCCCTTGAAAGCAAGAAGGTCCTGGATTCGATAAACGTGAAGGCGTTTATCAAAACTTCTGGCAATAAGGGCCTTCAGATTCATATTCCCTTGCCAGCAAATACATACAGCTACCACGACACGCGGATTTTCACCAATTTTCTTGCTGACTTTCTGACTAGCTCATTCCCGGATGACTTTACCGTTGAGCGGCTTAAGAAAAACCGCCATAACCGTCTTTATCTGGATTTTGTCCAGCATAGTGAAGGGAAGACGATCATTTCTCCTTACTCCCCCCGCGGAAATGATTTCGGCGGTGTTGCCGCCCCGCTCTTTTGGGAGGAATTAACCGAGGATTTATCGATAAAGGACTATACGGTTTGGAATGTTCCAAAACGGATCAGGAGTTCAGGGTGTCCTTTCGCAGATTATGAAAAGGCCAGGCACGAGCAGCCGTTTGAGGAAGTGATCCCATTTTTGAAACGAAAATAGATGTACCATAAAAAAAGCCGGTCTGCTGGAGTACAGGCCGGTTTTTCGTGTTCGATTATTTACCCTGCAAAAATTCCTGGATTTCCTTTTGAAATTCAGCGTACAAACTGGTTTCATTGTTGAATGTATCTTGACTAAGCATATTGAAATTCTTTTCATTTCCAAGTTCGACATTAATCTCTGCTTTATATTCATACGTTCCATTGCCGATAAGATCAATATGATATTGATCTTTTTCCGGGTCATGATGAACGACGCATTTCACTTGTCCGCCATCATTATAAACGGAAATTTCTTTTTCCAGTTCATTGAGACCGTTTAAGCATGTGACAAGGCTCGATGCTGACATGGCGGTTCCGCATGCATTCGTGAAACCAACGCCTCTTTCAAAGGTGCGGACAAAAATACGCCCTGTTTCAATTGGCTTGATGAAGCTTACATTGACCCCGTCCGGGAATAAATCGTTTGGTCCATTCACCTTCGTCGCCAAATCTTCTTGAATGCCGGAAGCAAGCATCTCATCGGTAACAATCGAAATCAAATGCGGATTCGGCACGGCAACCGCCGTAAAATCAAGGGAATCAGAAAGCTCCGGCAGCTTCGCATTTAACAGTGTCTCGCTTTCGATTTGAAGAGGCAGGTCTTTGACATGAAAGGAAACCGGTGAAATTTCCACTTTATAGGTAGGTATGCCACGATAAATTTCTTCTGCCTTCTCGACTGCTAGATCGGCTTTCATCGTCTCAATCATCAATTTGTCTTTACCAAGCACTTCGTGGGTGAACCGCGCCACACAGCGCAGCCCATTGCCGCACATCGATGCCTCTGAACCGTCGGCATTAAAGACACGCATTCTCGCATCACATGTATCACTCTTCATTACAAAAAGAATCCCATCTGCGCCAAGGCCGCTATCGCGCTCACATAGAGCCAGCGCGAGGTTTTTCCGTTCTTCTTCCGAAAATGAAAGATCCTTTGTCAGTTCATCAATTATCAAAAAATCATTGCCAGATCCATGGCACTTTAACAATTCTAAAATCATCTAAGTCACTTCTCCTAAACAGTTACAACTGTGAATTATTATATTATTCTATTAAAGAATAAGCGCTAAGTAAAGGAGATGCGATTATGAAAGTGAAATCAACTTTTAGAAAAAACCATTTCATTTTTGATTTTTTTGTTGATTCGGTCATTTCCATAGAAAATGAAGAGACCCCTGCCAAACTGGCGACTGTCACTACGGTCATACAAACTTTCGATAAACAGTTATTGTGGAGCGGACGTATCCGCGTGAAAGTAAACGAGTTTGGCATATACCCTCTGCCTGAAGATGTGAACTCGATTTCCGGTCCCCTGTCGATGAAAAAAATGATGCTCGTGGAGTTGAGACGGTATATCAAGCCTCAAAAGCCTTTTTTATGAAATGGCTCTGTTAAATTCCATTGTTGATTTTCAAATGGTCATGGAATCTACTCGCTTTCCGGGGACGAACTGGCAAGCCTCCTCACTCGTACCTCGCTGCGGGGTCTTGCCAGCCCGTTTTTCCGCAGGA
>NZ_QVTC01000019.1 GCF_003429085.1 Bacillus sp. V59.32b
CCTGGAGCGGAAATCAACGGATAATCAAAAGCTTAAACCACTTCTTTTGGTGAAGAACCGATTTTATTATCAGTTTCCATTTTTTATCATCAGGTTCAAAGATATTTCTCGATATACTTGTCTTTTCCTAAAGCAAAACCTATAATTGTGAAAGGTTTATGTCTCAATTTTCCTTTATATTAAAATGAAATTTTCTATATAGATTAAGGTATAACTCAGAGGAGTGGAATTATTTATGGCTTTGACAGCAGGTATTGTCGGACTGCCAAACGTGGGCAAGTCGACTTTGTTTAATGCAATTACACAGGCTGGCGCTGAGGCAGCCAACTATCCGTTTGCCACCATTGACCCGAACGTAGGAATTGTTGAAGTCCCTGATTACCGTTTAGAGAAACTAACCGAGCTTGTCCAACCGAAAAAAACGGTGCCGACCGCATTTGAATTCACCGATATTGCAGGTATCGTTAAAGGCGCAAGTAAAGGGGAAGGCCTTGGAAACAAATTTCTTTCCCATATCCGTCAAGTAGATGCAATCTGCCAGGTGGTCCGTTGCTTTGCGGATGACAATATCACGCATGTTTCCGGGAAGGTTGATCCGATTGATGATATTGAAGTCATTAACCTGGAATTAATCCTTGCTGATCTGGAATCCGTTGATAAACGAATCGAACGCGTCGGTAAAATGGCGAAGCAGAAAGATAAGGATTCCATGTTTGAGCATGAGATTTTAACAAAGCTTAAGGAAGCATTTGAAGCGGAAAAGTCTGCTCGTACAATCGAGTTTACTGAGGAACAAATGAAAGTGGTAAAAGGCTTGCACCTGTTGACCATTAAACCTATGCTCTATGTGGCTAATGTTAGCGAAGAAGAGGTAGCAAATCCAACCGATAATGAATACGTCCAAAAAGTCCGTGACTATGCAACCAAAGAAAATGCAGAAGTCATTGTTATCTGTGCTAAGATTGAAGAAGAAATTGCTGAGCTTGAAGGAGAAGAAAAAGAAATGTTCTTAACCGAGCTGGGCATTGTAGAGTCAGGCCTTGATCAATTGATTCGTGCTTCTTACAATTTGCTAGGACTGGCTACTTATTTTACAGCTGGCGTTCAGGAAGTCCGTGCCTGGACTTTCCGTAAAGGCATGAAAGCCCCGCAATGTGCCGGCATCATTCACACTGACTTTGAACGCGGCTTCATTCGGGCAGAAACGGTGTCCTATGATGACCTACTTGCAGCAGGGAGCCATAACGCAGCAAAAGAAGCAGGGAAGGTCCGCCTCGAAGGAAAAGAATACGGCGTCCAGGACGGGGATGTTATCCATTTCCGCTTTAACGTGTAAGATAAAAAAACCTACAGATAGCTTTGTAGTTTATTTCTTCTCAAACATTTTTCTATTAAAAGATAAGTGAAATTGCAAAGCCTTAAAAAATATGATATAATTTCAACTTGTGAGTAATTAAATAATAATTGCTCCTTGCCCGTTTCGGGCCGTTTAGACCAAAAGGAGGTGACAGTGATGAGAAAATACGAAATTATGTATATCATCCGTCCAAACATTGAGGAAGACGCTAAAAAAGCACTAGTTGAACGTTTCAACACAATCCTTACTGATAATGGTGCGGAACTTACAGAAGCGAAAGAATGGGGTAAGCGTCGTCTTGCTTACGAAATCAATGATTTCCGTGACGGTTATTATATGCTTCTTAAGGTTAATAGTGGAGCTGAAGCTATTCAGGAATTCGACCGTTTAGCGAAAATCAGTGAAGACATTATCCGCCATATGGCAACTAAAGAAGAAGAATAAGCCGATAAAAGATATATAAACATTTCCAATTAAAATGGAAAGTTTGGGGGTTGATTCTGATGATGAACCGCGTAATTTTAGTAGGACGCTTAACGAAAGATCCGGAATTGCGATATACACCGAATGGAGTCCCTGTGGCTACCTTTACACTTGCTGTAAACCGTACATTTACGAATCAGCAGGGTGAACGTGAAGCAGACTTCATTAACTGCGTAGTTTGGCGTAAACCTGCAGAAAATGTGGCGAATTACTTGAAAAAAGGTAGTTTGGCCGGCGTGGATGGACGAGTTCAAACACGCAACTATGAAGGACAAGATGGCAAACGGGTATATGTAACAGAGATTCTGGCCGAAAGCGTTCAATTCCTTGAACCACGAGGCGGCAGTTCAGCGGGTGAAAGAAATGAAGGCGGTTCTTATGGTGATCAAAGAAATAACAATGATTATCAGAATGATCGAAATCAGAGTCAACGCAACAACAATAACAACTACACTCGTGTAGACGATGATCCATTTGCAAATGACGGCAAGACCATCGACATTTCAGATGACGATCTTCCATTTTAAACAATTGATACTTTAAATAAAAACATAAGGAGGGAAATCACATGGCAGGCGGACGTAAAGGTGGACGCGCAAAGCGTCGTAAAGTTTGTTATTTCACAGCAAACGGAATCACTAAAATCGATTACAAAGATGTGGATCTTCTTAAGAAGTTCATCTCTGAACGCGGTAAGATTTTACCACGTCGTGTAACCGGCACAAGCGCTAAATATCAACGTAAATTAACTGTTGCTATCAAGCGTTCCCGTACTATGGCATTACTTCCATATGTATCTGGCGAATAATAAGTAATAGCAAAAGCCCTGTATGTATTAAAGCATAGCAGGGCTTTTTTATATGAGGGATGCGATAAAAAGGACTTTCGCTTAAATCATTCTTTTACTCTCTCTAAGTTTTATGAATAGCACTCACGAAAAAAAGCGCGGCCAGTTGGCACACGCCTTTTTTCGTTCCACAATACTGTGGACATATGTGGAATTGCCTGGAAAAGATCCTAACGCTGTGTATATCGGTTCAACACCGTAGTTCCTTTCGCCCTATAGGCAAATTCCCCATACAAGGAGCCCAATACTTCACTGGAAGTCGCTGCTAAACGTTGCATGTCTATCAGTCCCTTTCTGTTGGTATGGTCTTATCCTTGGATTATTTATATACCCGTTCGGTCTCTAGTAAAACCTCTTGTACAAAAAAGATCAAATTCTTTTATTAAAAGAGTGTTCAATGGAAAAAGCCGAAAGAAATGGCTACAATACTCTAGAGTCCTTATTACATATAAAAAGGTTGTGTAAGTTTGAACAACGGAAAAAAGATTGCTGAAGGTGGAGCCCTTTTAGCTCTTTATAGTATTTTATTATTCATCACGATGCAGATTCCTGTTTTGGGATTAGTTTCATTTTTCTGTCTGCCTATCCCGTTTATATTGACGGCAGCCAAGCAGAAGCTGGGATGGTCGATCGGGTTTTTGTTTGTAGCATGCGTGCTTTCCGTCCTGTTTGGCACGATCCTTGCGATTCCAACAGCGTTGATAGCAGGATTGTTGGGTATAATAATCGGTGATCTCTTAAAAAGAAATAAACCACCGTTTATCATTTATATTAGTGCCTTTCTTACGTTCCTGGCAGGAACATTAGTGATGTACGCCATATCCATTTGGTTCCTTGAGATTAATTACCTACAGGAATTAATGAAAGTGTTTGAGGCGACAGTAAATAGAACCATCGATACGATGACAGCATTTGGTCTGGAACCCTCGGAAGCTGAGCAAAAAAGACTATTTGATATGGTTGATATGTTTGATACCCTTTTGCCGACTTTGTTAGTCACTACCTCTATGGTTATAGTAGCACTTGTGTTCGTCGCTGCCAGACCCATTTTAAAAAGATTCAGCGAGAAGCAGCTATCATGGCCTCCTTTAAGAGAACTTCAACTGCCCAAAAGCCTTTTATGGTATTATTTAATTACGATGATACTCATGTTGTTTCTGAACCAAGAAGAAAGCGGTTCTCTCTATATGGTTCTAGTCAACCTTTATGTCATTTTGCAGTTGTTAATGATGCTTCAAGGTTATTCTCTATTATTTTTCTTCAGCCATCTGCAGGGATGGGTAAAGGCAATTCCGGTAACGATTCTGGTTCTTTCCCTTGTCCTCCCTTTATTTCAAACCTTTATTCGTATTTTAGGTATTATCGATTTGGGATTTCCTCTTAGGGAAATTCTCCAAAAAAAGAAAGAATGAATGAATGTACGTTTTTAAATAATATATCGTTTTAACATCATGCTTTTAGGAGCTGAAAATATGCCATCTTTTTTACAAAGGCAGTCTATTAAGTATCCGTTCTATGGATTGCTGGCTGCAACAGTGTTGCTTTTAGGTGTTGTTGCTTATTATTCCTGGTGGATTGCGCTAATAGGGCTTGTGCTTCTATCCGGCTTATTTTATATGATTTTACAAATTGACCTTCGCAATAAGCGTGAAACAGAAGAATATATCTCGACATTGTCGTACCGCCTTAAAAAAGTAGGCGAGGAAGCTTTGCTGGAAATGCCGATTGGAATTATGCTGATCAATGATGATTATCATATTGAATGGACAAATCCCTATTTAGCTTCTTGCTTCAATGAAGATTCATTGGCAGGAAGGTCGTTATATGACGTAGCTGACTCCATTGTTCCGTTAATTAAACAGGAAGTGGAAACGGAAACGATTACGCTTTATGAGCGTAAATTTAAAATCATTCATAAAAAAGAAGAGCGCTTATTATATTTCTTCGATGTGACAGAACAGGTTGAAATCGAAAAATTGTATGAGGATGAACGTACAGCGATGGCGTTTATTTTTCTTGATAACTATGATGACCTTACTCAAGGCATGGATGATCAGCGGAAAAGCAGTCTGAACAGCCTGGTTACTTCACTGCTGGATCAATGGGCAAAGGATAACGGGGTATTTTTAAAACGGACTTCCTCTGACCGGTTTATTGCCGTTTTTAATGAAAGTATCCTTCAGCAGCTTGAAAGAGGAAAATTCACCATTCTTGATGAAATCAGGGAGGCAACAACGAAACAGAATGTATCGCTTACATTAAGTATCGGGGTCGGTTCAGGAGTTTCTTCGCTTCCGGAATTAGGAACGCTTGCCCAATCAAGCCTTGATCTGGCTTTAGGCCGTGGTGGAGATCAGGTTGCTATCAAATTAACAAATGGTAAAGTGAAATTTTTCGGCGGGAAAACCAATCCAATGGAAAAACGGACAAGAGTACGTGCTCGTGTCATTTCCCATGCTTTGAAGGATATCGTCGTTGACAGTGATAAAGTGATTGTCATGGGACATAAACAACCGGATATGGACGCGATAGGCTCTGCTATCGGGATAGCCAAAGTAGCTCAGATGAACGAACGGGAAGCATATATTGTCGTAAATGAACAAGAGATTGATACTGGAGTCCGCCGGCTAATGGACGAAATAAAAAACAAGCCGGGGCTATTCACCCGGTTCATTTCACCGGAAGAAGTGTATGAAATGATTACAGATGAAACACTTCTCGTCGTCGTCGATACGCATAAACCATCGATGCTTATTGAAGAGCGTCTATTAAACCGCATCGATAAGGTAGTTGTCATCGATCACCATAGGCGAGGCGAGGAGTTTATAAACAATGCGCTTCTTGTTTATATGGAGCCTTATGCTTCCTCAACAGCCGAACTCGTCACCGAACTTCTGGAATATCAACCGAAGCGGGGTAAAATAGATATGCTCGAGTCGACCGCGCTTTTGGCGGGCATCATTGTTGATACAAAGAGTTTTACGCTCAGGACAGGATCAAGGACTTTTGATGCGGCTTCTTATTTAAAGGCTCACGGAGCAGATACGATTCTAGTGCAAAAATTTCTAAAAGAAGATGTTGATACGTATATTGAACGTTCGAAATTAATCGAGACCGTTTCTTTTTATAAAAATGGGATTGCGATCGCAAAGGGCAAACCGAACCAAATTCATGAACAGGTATTAATCGCTCAAGCGGCCGATACCCTGTTAACAATGGATGAGGTGTCCGCATCCTTTGTCATTTCCAAACGTTCCGAAGAGATGGTCAGCATTAGCGCCCGCTCGCTTGGCGATATCAATGTCCAGGTCATTATGGAAACCCTTGACGGCGGGGGACATTTAACAAATGCAGCCACTCAGCTTTATATGTCCATCGATGAAGCGGAAGAGCAATTAAAACAAGCAATAGATGATTATTTAGAAGGAGGAAAAACCGAATGAAGGTAATCTTTTTGAAAGATGTCAAAGGTAAAGGAAAAAAAGGCGAAATTAAAAATGTAGCAGATGGCTACGCACATAACTTCCTTCTTAAACAAGGCTTGGCAGTGGAAGCTTCCAATGCCAACACGAAAGCACTGCAAGCTCAGAAAAATAAAGAACAAAGTCTTGCGGCCGAAGAGCTGCAGCAGGCTAAGGACTTAAAGGAAACAGTAGAAAAGCTGACGGTCGAGCTTCAAGCTAAAGCAGGAGAAGGGGGCCGACTGTTCGGCTCCATCACAACCAAACAAATTGCAGATGAGCTGAACAAGAAACATACTATTAAGATTGATAAGCGTAAGATGGATCTTAATGAAGGCATTCGCGCACTCGGCCATACAAAAGTTCCTGTGAAATTACACCCGGAAGTAACAGCGACCTTAACCGTACATGTAAAAGAAATTAACTAATTTTAGTCCTTTCTTCTCTGAGGGAAAGCAGATAAAATAGAAGAAGAGAAAAATGTGATCGGGCATTTTGTCCCATCACATTTTTTTCTGTAGGTATCCATCTATGGAAAACTCAAAAAGCTTATTATACAATTGTTTACTAGTTTTACATGAAGATAGAGCCCTTCTGAGAAAAGGAGGTTACAGGGTATGAATGAATTATTCCAAGACCGGATTCCGCCGCAAAATGTAGAAGCGGAACAGGCTGTATTAGGGGCGATTTTTTTAGAGCCTTCTTCGCTTACACTCACTTCTGAAATCCTGATTCCGGAGGATTTTTACCGAAGCTCGCACCAAAAGATCTTCAATGTGATGATTAAGCTGAACGATAGCGGAAAAGCGGTCGACTTAATTACGGTAACCGAGGATCTAGCGGCCTCCAAAAGCCTTGAAGAAGTTGGCGGCATCTCGTATTTAAGCGAACTGGCAGGATCGGTTCCTACTGCTGCCAATATTGAATACTATGCTCGCATTGTTGAGGAGAAATCACTTTTGCGCAGGCTGATCCGCACGGCTACAAATATAGCCCAGGAAGGGTACAGCAGAGAAGATGAAGTAGAGAGCTTACTTGGGGAAGCCGAGAAAAATATCATGGAAGTAGCCCAGCGAAAGAATGCAGGTGCTTTCCAGAATATCAAAGACGTATTAGTTAAAACGTATGATAATATCGAAGTGCTTACGAACCGAAAAGGTGATGTTACGGGAATACCAACAGGATTCGCCGAGCTTGACCGAATGACTGCGGGTTTTCAGCGCAATGATTTGATCATTGTCGGAGCTCGTCCTTCTGTCGGTAAAACAGCTTTTGCTTTGAACATTGCCCAAAATGTGGCGACAAAGACAGAAGAAAATGTCGCCATCTTTAGCTTGGAGATGGGTGCTGAGCAGCTTGTCATGCGTATGCTTTGCGCAGAAGGCAATATCAATGCCCAAAACCTTCGTACCGGAGCGCTGACCGATGAGGATTGGCGCAAGCTGACAATGGCGATGGGAAGCCTCTCAAATGCAGGCATTTACATTGATGATACACCGGGAGTCCGTATCGGGGAAATCCGTTCCAAATGCCGCCGCTTGAAGCAGGAACAGGGTCTCGGCATGATCCTCATCGATTACCTTCAACTGATTCAAGGGAACGGCCAATCAGGTGAGAACCGCCAGCAGGAGGTTTCTGAAATATCGCGTTCCTTAAAAGCACTCGCGCGTGAGCTGCAGGTTCCGGTTATTGCCTTGTCCCAGCTATCCCGTGGTGTTGAACAAAGACAGGATAAGCGCCCGATGATGTCCGATATCCGTGAATCAGGAAGTATCGAGCAGGATGCTGATATTGTCGCTTTCCTGTATCGGGATGATTACTATGATAAAGAAACCGAGAATCAAAATATTATTGAGATTATTATCGCCAAGCAGCGTAATGGTCCTGTGGGCACGGTATCGCTTGCTTTTGTTAAGGAATATAACAAGTTCGTTAATCTTGAACGGCGCTTTGATGATTCATCCATGCCGCCTGGTGCTTGATGGAACTGCCATCCTTTCTTTGAAAGGGTGGTTTTTTAATGTATGGAAGCCATTATGTCTGTAGAATAATAGAAATGCAGCTTTTCTCATAAATCGGGTCATAATAAAATAACGAGGCAATAAAAAGCACGAACAAATTAATAAATACACATATATAATGTTCGGATTTTCATTGACTTTTTCCATGGATTGCTGATAAAATTAGTTTTGTTTGATAAGAACCGGGCGATTACGTCGCCGGTATTACGTGAATCTGTGGAGGTGCTCTAAGATGTCATCAGTGGTAGTAGTGGGGACACAATGGGGAGACGAAGGAAAAGGGAAGATTACTGACTTTTTATCAGAAAATGCAGAAGCGATTGCTCGTTATCAGGGGGGCAATAATGCGGGCCACACGATAAAATTTGATGGCGAAACGTATAAGCTGCATCTTATTCCATCAGGAATTTTTTATAGCGATAAAATTTGCGTGATAGGAAACGGCATGGTTGTAGATCCAAAAGCATTGGTGAAAGAATTGGAGTATCTGCACGGTCACGGTGTGAAGACGGATAATCTCCGAATCAGCAATAGAGCCCATGTCATCCTTCCCTATCATTTAAGGCTTGACGAAGTGGAAGAAGAACGCAAAGGCGCGAATAAAATTGGCACAACCAAAAAAGGAATCGGCCCTGCTTATATGGATAAAGCAGCAAGAATAGGAATCCGGATAGCGGATCTTCTGGACCGTGAAATTTTTGAAGAAAAACTGGCTCATAACCTGCAAGAAAAGAACCGCCTTCTGGAGCGTTTCTATGAGACGGAAGGATTTCAGCTGGAGGATATTCTGGATGAATATTATGAGTACGGACAGCTTGTGAAAAAGTATGTGTGCGATACTTCTGTCGTTTTGAACGATGCGCTCGACGAAGGCCGTCGTGTTTTGTTTGAGGGAGCACAAGGCGTGATGCTTGATATCGACCAGGGAACATATCCGTTTGTTACCTCCTCCAACCCTGTAGCAGGAGGGGTTACGATTGGTTCAGGTGTGGGACCCACAAAGATCAATCATGTAGTCGGAGTTTGCAAGGCGTATACAACCCGTGTAGGAGACGGCCCTTTCCCGACCGAATTAGATAATGAAATCGGCCATCAAATTCGCGAGGTCGGCCGTGAGTACGGAACAACTACCGGGCGTGCGCGACGAGTCGGCTGGTTTGACTCTGTCGTAGTACGCCATGCACGCCGCGTGAGCGGAATCACTGATTTATCTTTAAATTCAATTGATGTACTGACAGGGATTGAGACACTCAAAATCTGTGTAGCCTATAAATATCGTGGGGAAGTTATTGAGGAGTTCCCGGCAAGCTTAAAGGTGCTTGCTGAATGTGAACCTGTTTATGAAGAACTGGCAGGCTGGACTGAGGATATCACAGGCTGCAAATCGCTCGGCGAATTGCCTGAAAATGCACGCCACTACCTGGAGCGGGTCTCCCAGTTAACAGGGATTCCATTATCAATCTTCTCAGTGGGTCCTGACCGTACGCAAACAAACGTAGTCAGAAGCCCTTGGCGTCAAGTTTAAAAGGAAGGAACTGCTTATTGGCAGTTCCTTTCAGACTGTAGACAAACTCGATGAAATCGAGTTTGCCTGCAGTTATTTTTTTATTTGGCCTGTTAATGGGGTCTGTTGATTTCCGTTCCAAGCGCTTCGCTTTCCGCGGGGCGGGCGGTGAGCCTCCTCGTCGCATGCTCCTGCGGGGTCTCACCTGTCCCGCTGCTCCCGCAGGAGTCTTCGCGCCTTCCACTCCAATCAACAGGCTTTTAAACGTGTCGACAATCTGAAGGAACTGCTTAGCGGCAGTTTCTTTTTTATGTATTCACCGGAAAATCTCAAATATTGCAGATGTTATTCCCTTAGTAACTCTAAATCTTCTAATATGGTAAATATTCTATTCGCGCTATTTCATCTAAGAGGTGAATTAATAGTCATAAAATGATAAAGTAGAATAGAGAACATATGTCTTTGTCATAAAGATAATGTTCTATTTTGAAATTAAGCAAAATTACCTCCACAATATTGGCGTTTTAGCTATCCAACCTGAAGGATAGCAGATTATTAATGAAGGAGAACAATCCATGGAAAAGAAGATACTTGTTGTAGATGACGAAAAACCAATTGCAGATATATTACAGTTCAACTTGAAAAAAGAAGGCTTCGAGGTTACATGTGCATATGATGGCAATGAAGCTATCAGAATAGTGGAAGAGATTCAGCCTGATCTTATTTTGCTGGACATCATGCTGCCTGGACGCGATGGGATGGAAGTCTGCCGTGAAGTTCGAAAGAAGCACGATATTCCGATTATCATGCTTACTGCAAAGGACTCTGAAATAGATAAAGTGCTGGGGCTGGAGCTTGGTGCGGATGATTATGTGACTAAGCCTTTTAGCACAAGGGAAATCATTGCACGAGTTAAGGCGAATCTGCGCCGACAGCAGGTGGTTGCCACACCTGATCCAGAAGAAGAAATGAAGGAAATTGCAATCGGTACGCTCGTGATTCATCCGGATGCCTATGTAGTCTCAAAAAGAGGCGAAACGATTGAATTGACCCATCGGGAGTTTGAATTGCTGCATTATTTGGCTAAGCATATCGGCCAGGTTATGACGCGCGAGCATTTGCTGCAAACTGTATGGGGATATGATTATTTTGGTGATGTGCGGACAGTCGATGTGACAGTGCGTCGTCTTCGTGAAAAAATTGAAGATAATCCAAGCCATCCCGGCTGGATTGTAACTAGAAGAGGGGTAGGTTATTACCTTCGCAACCCTGAACAGGAGTAAGATAAATGAAAAAGGTTGGCTTTTTCCGTTCTATACACTTTAAATTTGTTCTCATCTATGTGTTGCTCATTTTAGTAGCGATGCAAATCATTGGTGTATATTTTGTAGATAAACTAGAAGAGAAGTTAGTTGAAAACTTTCAAACTTCCATTAAAGGAAATATTGACCTTCTTACCTACAGCCTTGAAGAGGAAATGACAAAGCATATGGCAAATGATGTTTCGGAAGGTGCGGAGAAGTCTACACTCGAGGATGACATCAGGAAGATCCTAGAAGATAATTCGTCCGATGATAATATCTCTGAAGTACAAGTCATTGACAGCAGCAGAAGGATCATTGGAACGTCGGATACTGATAATCAGGATATTGTCGGAAAGAAAACAGCCGAGATATTAGTAAAGCAAGCCCACGTATTGGGGGATGAGAAGGAAGATACGAGGGTAGACCGAGGGGAGCGCATGTGGATTCTGGCAACACCGATCAAGGATCAAGCTGACAAGGTAATCGGTGTTGTCTATTCCATTGCTGAAATGGAAAATGTATACGAATTGATGGATCAAATCAATCGCATTTTCATTACTGGAACCGCAATCGCCCTCGGCATCACTGCTATCCTCGGCATACTCCTGGCCCAAACAATCACCAGGCCCATGTCTGATATGCGTAAGCAAGCTTTGGCACTTGCGAAAGGGAATTATTCGCGAAAGGTAAAAATATACGGGAAAGATGAAATCGGCCAACTGGCCCATACATTCAACAACCTGACTAAGGAATTGCAGGAAGCACAGTCGACGACTGAAGGTGAGAGACGCAAGCTATCCTCGGTTCTTGCCTATATGACTGATGGAGTCATCGCGACAGACCGCAGGGGCAAAGTTATTTTAATCAATGAACCTGCGGCTAAATTATTGGATGTTTCACGTGAAACAGTTTTATCGCAACCAATTATCGACGTGCTTGGATTAGAAGAGAAGTATAGTTATGACGAGCTTCTTGAAGAGAGAGAATCAGTGATCCTCGATTATAGTACGAAAAACCATCCTTATATTTTAAGGGCCAATTTCTCTGTTATTCAAAAGGAAACAGGTTTTGTTAATGGTCTGATTACGGTCCTGCATGATATCACAGAACAGGAAAAAATTGAAGAAGAGCGCCGGGAGTTCGTGGCGAATGTTTCACACGAATTGAGAACACCGCTGACGACCATGCGAAGCTATTTGGAAGCATTGGCAGATGGAGCTTGGCAGGATGAATCGCTAACACCTTCGTTCTTAAATGTGACCCAAAATGAAACCGAGCGGATGATACGGCTGGTGAATGACTTGCTGCAATTATCCAAAATGGACAATAAAGACTATTTGCTTACTAAAGGTTGGGTGAATTTCACTAAGTTCTTCAACCAAATTATTGATCGATTCGAAATGACAATAACGGAGCATATCACTTTTAAACGCGATATTCCATCCAGGTCGATTTTAGTCGATATTGATGAAGATAAAATCACCCAGGTGCTTTATAATATCATTTCAAACGCGATTAAATATTCTCCTGAAGGAGGACAAATTACGTTTCGCGTGAAAGAAGAGTCGGAAAGAATTGTCATCAGCATCAGTGACCAGGGGGTAGGAATCCCTAAAAACACTATCGATAAGATCTTCGAAAGATTTTACCGTGTGGACAAGGCACGCACGAGGAATTTAGGCGGCACGGGTCTTGGCCTGGCGATTGCCAAGGAAATGGTAGTCGCACATGAAGGGGAAATCTGGGCTGAAAGCAAGGAAGGAAAGGGGACGACGATTTTCTTTACACTTCCTTATGAGCAAGAACAAGAGGATGAGTGGTCATGAATTTTGAAGTCGCAAAAAATATCATTCTGACAATTTTAGTCACCGCCAGTGTACTCCTAACCTGGAATATTTGGACGTATCAGCCAGAGTTAAATAAAATCGAAAATGATTACATTGATAGTGAGGTACAAGAACCTTCAGATTTAATCAAACCTGGACAGATGCTTTTTCATCAAGAAGGAAATCATTATCTGACACATGATCAAACTGAGATAAACCGAATTCAAACGGAGCTTTCCAAATGGACGATGTACAATTTTAAAGATGCGTCAAATCTCGCGAAGGAATTTACATCTTTTGTCCATGCTGAAGGAAATGCTGAACTGATTTTCCCAAGCACTGTCCCGCTGGATTTATATAGATCAGAATTGAACATAGATGATCAAGAACTTCCAAAAGTACATTTTGACCGGATTGTCTTCAATACGGAAAATGTGGAGAGCAATGAAACTAAGGTTTATTTTATTAACTATAAAAATAAAAAGATTTTTCAAGCACAAGTTCAAACGGCTCAAATCAATAATTTCAACCGCTCATTTGCTTCTAGAGCACGTGAATATCCCGAATATATTTCAGAAGCGGTCAGTTCAAGCCGTATGCTGTTTTTGCCGAAAAACCCTATTCAATTAAGTCCGCTAAACTATTTAATTGACCATCTCGATATTACTCAGGATTTCAGAAATGAACTATTTAATGACCCTGATAAAGTAAAACAGGAAAATGTCAGTGTGGGACAAGAATACACCGATGGTTCCAGTCTTCTGACTGTATTTAAGGATTCCTCGGTTATTGAATTTGTAAATCCGGGTCAACGAAGTGACATGGACGGAACTACCGGCAGTCTCATCCAAAATAGCATGGATTTTATCAATAGCCAGGCCGGGTGGGATGATTATTATCAATATGCCGAGATAAGCGAAGCAGAGCGGATGGTTTCATTTCGCTTATTTATTGATGGGTATCCGGTTTTTAATGAGCAGGGCATGTCTGAAATAAAGCATGAATGGGGCAATGAGGAAATTTACCGGTATAAACGTCCATACTACACGCTTCGTTTCCCTGTCCCTTCTGACAATCAAAACAAAGCGACCCTTCTATCGGGACAGCAGGTTTTAGAATTGTTAACGAAGTCGAGGGATATTGAGTTTGCGGATGTGGAAGACGTCCGGATTGGCTATAAATTATCAAATGATCCGACAGAGCCTGTGATTTATTTAGAGCCTGCCTGGTATTACCGGTATGGCGGTACTTGGACTGTTTTGCCACTTATTGAACCGGGGGGCGAAAAGAGTGGATTGGAGTAGGACGAAAACAATATTTATCATGGTTTTTCTAGTGCTGGATATTTTTCTGCTTTATCAGTTCTTGGATAAGAAAGATTCAACTGAGTTGGAATCTTTTTCGGAAGCAACTGCAGAGGAACAAATGAAGGAGGAGGGAATCACATTTCCTTCCTTGCCAAATGAAGAGATAAAAGAAAATATCCTGATTGCAAAAAGAAAAGAATTTTCAAAAGAGGATACCAGCAAGCTGAAGAATCAGCAGGTATCCATTAACGATGAGACCACTCTTGTTGCTACGCTGGATGAGTCGATTATTGTAAATAAAGAGTTTAAACCTAGTGAATTGGCAGAATTCCTGAAAGAAAATATTTATCAAGGAGAAAGCTATAAATTTTGGTCACTTGATGAAGCCAGTAATTCAATTGTTTATTATCAAAGCTTCGGCAATAAAACGTTCTATAATAATACGAATGCCAAATTAACATTCCGGTTAAATGAAAATCGGGAAATCGTTTCATATGAACAAACTTATTTGAAAGATATTGAATCGATGAATAAGAAAGAGACGGTGATTACGGCCAATCAGGCAATCGTCACGTTGTTCGATAAAGGGTATCTGCCCGAGAACAGCAAAATATCAAAGGATGATGTAAAGCTTGGCTACTATAACCTGCTGAAATCATCGTCAGCTTCCTATTTACTGACGCCGACATGGTGGATAAGAGTAAACGACAAGGATATGTTTGTGAAAGCATTTGACGGGGAAGTCATCGAATTGGATACAGAAGAAAAAATATTACTGGAGTGAGTTGCATGACCATGCATTTTAGTGTTCTCGCCAGCGGGAGTACGGGGAATGCCTTTTATGTAGAGACAGAGGATCAGGCATTTCTCGTCGATGCAGGCTTAAGCGGCAAGCAAATGGAAGCACTATTCAGCGACATTGGGCGGGATATGTCCAAGCTGTCAGGAATTCTCGTCACCCATGAACACAGTGATCATATTAAAGGCCTCGGAATCATTGCCAGAAAACATAAGCTTCCAATCTATGCGAATGAAAAAACCTGGCAAGCTATGGAACGATCCATCGGAGAAATTTCACTAGATCAAAAGTTTATATTTAATATGGAGCAGGTATCAACCTTTGGCAGTCTCGATATTGAATCTTTTGGAGTATCACATGATGCGGCCGAGCCGATGTTCTATGTGTTTCATCAGGGAGACAATAAGCTTGTCCTGATTACGGATACCGGCTATGTCAGTGACCGGATGAAAGGGATCATTTCAAATGCCGATGCCTACATCTTTGAGAGTAACCATGATGTCGGCATGCTTCGGATGGGGAGATACCCATGGAGCGTAAAACGACGAATACTGAGCGATATGGGCCATGTTTCAAACGAAGACGCAGCCATCGCAATGAGTGAAGTTGCGGGAGATAAGACGAAGCGAATCTACCTTGCGCATTTAAGCCTTGATAACAATATGAAGGACCTAGCAAGAATGTCGGTTGAACAAACGCTGCAAACTAAAGGGATCCTGATTGGGGAGCAATTTTCCTTATATGATACCGATCCTAAGAAACCTACTGAACTAGTAGCATTATAAAGAATGAAAAAGCATCGGCTTTTTCATTCTTTTTTCATTTATTAAAACAAAACCGTATTTCACAACGACACTCTCACGAAATGGCTAATTATCCAGAAATAGTACTTTTTTTTAGAAATTTTAAGTGGGATGAGTATAATTAAGGGTATAAACAAACACTAGTGGTTGCAATAATTATGATGTAAACAGAGAGGGTTGAGTATAAATGGGATATTATGATCAAGATTATCCAGATAGAAACCAACGCAACAAGGGAAGCCGTAAGGACTATTTTCTTGCCGCAGTAGCCGGGGTTATCATCGGAGCCCTCCTGGTTATGGTAGCTTTTCCAAGACTGGGAATCGGCACTGGTACGGATCAATCTACGATTACAGAGAATTCTTCAGGAAACAATTCCGCAACAAACGGTACCATACAGAATGTTTCCTTGGATGTCGATACAGCCGTAACAGAAGCGGTTGATAAAGCAAGTGATGCTGTTGTCGGCGTTACAAATATTCAGCAGTCCGGGTTTTGGGACCAGGGCCAAGGCCAGGGTCAAAGTGAAGATGGTGAAGCGGGTACCGGGTCGGGGGTAATCTATAAAAAAGAGGACGGAAAAGCATGGATTGTTACTAATAGCCATGTTATTGAAGGGGCAAACGAAATTGAAGTCACATTAAACGATGGGACAAAGATACCAGCTGAAATAAGAGGAAGCGATCGGTGGACCGACTTAGCCGTCATTGAGGTTAATAGCGACAAAGTAAAAACGGTAGCGGAATTCGGTGATTCAGATGCCCTTAAACTCGGTGAACCGGTTATTGCGATCGGTAACCCGTTAGGATTGCAATTTTCAGGATCGATTACGCAGGGAATCATCTCTGGTTTAGAGCGTACAATCGAAATTGATATAAACCAGGATGGAGAAATTGACTGGAATGCAGAAGTCCTCCAAACAGATGCCGCCATCAATCCAGGAAACAGCGGTGGCGCCTTGGTCAACCTTAGTGGCCAGGTGATTGGCATCAACTCGATGAAAATTGCCCAGGAAGCAGTAGAAGGGATCGGTCTCTCGATTCCCATTGATTCTGTGATTCCGATTATTAACGATATTGAGCGGTACGGGGAAGTAAGACGGCCTTATATGGGCGTTAACCTCGGTTCGGTGGAGGAAATTTCCCAGTACCATCAGCAAAATACATTAAAGCTGCCTAACGATGTGACATCAGGTGTGGCCATCACAGGTGTAGAACCTACATCCCCTGCATCAAAAGCGGGATTAAAGGAATTTGATGTAATTGTCGAAATGGATGGAAAGACGATTAAAGATGTTGTGGCCTTAAGGAAGTTTTTGTATACCGAAAAGAAAGTCGGCGACAATGTTAAAATCACATATTATCGAAACGGGAAAAAACAGAATGCAACGCTCAAATTAACAGGAGAGACGATGTAACAATAATAGGCAGGAGGCTTTTGCTTCCTGCTTTTTCTTTTTTCTGTTTTTTTGTTACGATACATTGTGGACAAGGGAAAAATGAAAGAGAAACCGATTGCTGTGGATATTGTAGATGACCAAAAAGGAAAATGAAAAAAAGGAGAATATAGATGATATACTGCTGCCAGGAACACGTGGAATTAGCGTTAGATGTATTTGTAGATGAGCATGAAACCTATCCGGTTTTAGATAAAATTCCAGAGGAAAAACAATTATCAACAAGCTGTGAATATTGTCGAAATATGGCAATATATGTAGTAGGGAACTAATATTCGCCTACAATATGTGGATAGAAATTGTGGACATGTGGATAAGTGCTGTGGATAACGTGTTTGTAAACTGTTTGTAACCTGTGTGTAAAGTGAGGGTTAAGAATGAATATCACAATTGTAACGATAGGAAAGCTGAAAGAGAAATATTTGAAGCAAGGAATCGAAGAATATGTAAAACGGTTAACTGCATACGCAAAAATCGACATGATCGAATTACCCGATGAAAAGGCACCAGAAACATTGAGTGAACTGGAAATGGAGCAAATCAAAGAGAAAGAAGGAGAACGGATCCTGGGAAAAATAAGTGCGGATGCCCATGTCATTGCCCTCGCGATCGAAGGGAAAATGAAGACATCTGAAGAATTGGCGGAAACCCTGGACAAGCTGGCTACATACGGCAAGAGCAAAGTGACGTTTGTAATCGGCGGATCTTTGGGGGTGAGTGAAGTGGTGATGCAGCGGGCGGATGAGGCTCTTTCTTTTTCGAAGATGACGTTTCCACACCAGCTGATGCGGCTGATATTGGTGGAGCAAGTTTATCGGGCGTTCCGGATTAATCGGGGGGAACCGTATCATAAGTAAATGAGTTTTTTTAAGAGGAATTGAATAAATTTCTCTTTTTTATTTTCATAGACCATAAGAGCAAGAATGAGGACGAAAAGAAGATAGCTTCCTTGTTAAAATGGGTCCAACAACCATTAGGAGGCAATAAAATGAACAAAATTCAGAAATTCAATGAGCTGCATTCTTTAAAGGAAGTTTTATTTTTAGGAAATGCGTGGGATATCCTTTCCGCCTTAACACTCGAGAAAGTGGGATTTAAAGCGATTGGCACGACGAGCTGGGGGATTGCTAATTCTCTTGGATATGCTGATGGTGAATTAATTGATTTTGAAAAACATCTTGGAATCATCAAAACAATTACAGAAAATGTGAAAATACCTGTCTCCGCAGATATTGAGGCAGGCTATGGTGATGGCACGGAACAAATTGTTACCAATGTTTTAAAAACAGCAGATGTTGGAGTTGCTGGAATAAATATTGAGGATTCACTAAAAAAGCAAAAAGGGTTAAGAGATATATTGGAGCACTGTAACCTTTTATCAAAAATTAGATCAGCTCTAGATAAAAATGGTTATAAAAATTTTTATATTAACGCTAGAACGGACACTTATTTACAGAGCAATAAACCATTACTAGAGACTATTGATCGAGCCAAGTCCTATGTGGAGAGTGGAGCTAGTGGAATATTTGTTCCTGGATTGATCGATCATGATGAGATAAGAAAAATCACTATGAATGTAAATGCACCACTTAATGTATTATCTTTACCTGGACTAACGAATTGTAATAAGCTTAGGGAATTAGGTGTTAAACGTTTTAGTTTTGGAAATGCACTATCTGACCATTATATTGCTTTTTTGGAAAAGAATGCGGAGCGATTAGTAGAGTTTAAGGATACTTCACATTTATATGAAGATTAAACTAGAAAGGACGGAGAGTATATTGGGGGCTAATATCAATCTTTCTTTTGAAGAAATGTGGGAGAAAATCATTGCTTGTGATAGTAAATATGATGGGTTATTTTTTACGGCAGTGAAAACAACCAAAATTTACTGCCGTCCTTCCTGTAGATCAAGAAAGCCGAAAAAAATAAATGTAGAATTCTTCTATGATATCAAAGAAGTTGAAAAAGCTGGTTTTCGTGCTTGCAAAAGATGTCAACCAGAATCTGATCATTCTCCACATATTGAACTTGTCAGAAATGTCGTTGCGTTCTTAGTAAATCATTATAAACAAAAGCTTGAATTACAGGATATTGCAAATCATGTTGGTGTAAGTTCTTATTATCTTGAAAGGTTATTTAAACAAGAAACTTCAGAAACTCCTCGTTCCTATTTGGAAAAAATACGAGTTGATAAAGCGGCTTATCTTCTTACAAGTACAGATCGAACGAACCTTGAGATTTGCTATGAGGTCGGATTTCAAAGTCCTTCAAATTTTTATAAGGTGTTTCGGCGTTTAAAAAATTCCTCACCAAGTGAATATCGAATGCTCTTAAATAAGGAATGACAGAAATGAAATGGATCGATAAAGGTTTATCTATTGAGATTTATCCGCCTCCCGAATTTAATTTTAAGGAGTGTTTGGTTTTCTTAGGTAGATCTGAGCAGGAAGTAATGCATCAAATAAAAGATGGTTATTTATATAAACTGGTAAAAGTAAACGGAGAAGTGATTTTATTAAAAATAGGAAGCACCTCACATTCAATTCAAGTTGTATTCCCAATGAGTACCCCATCTATAAGCACTCTTGAAAAAGTAGTATCCTATATATGGGAATGGTTTGATTTGGATCAAGAGTTGGGGGATTTTTATGAAGTAGCTAGTAAAGATATGATTTTGAAACAAATTGTCCCTAAATATTATGGTTTACGGATAATATGTATTCCAGATCTATTTGAAGCGCTGACCTGGGCGATTATTGGACAACAAATCAATTTAACATTTGCATATACATTAAAGAAACGTTTCGTTGAACAATTCGGAGAAAGTTTTACTATCGAGGGAGACACGTTCTGGTTATATCCTGAAATCACAAAAATTGCAACTATAGAAGTGGATGATTTAAGGAAACTTCAATTTACTGTTAGGAAGGCTGAATATATTATTGGCGTCGCGAAAGCCATGACAAGTGGCGAATTGTCAAAAGAAATTTTGCTTCAAAAACAAGATTATCAACAAATTCAAAAATCTTTAATGAGTATTAGAGGTATAGGAGCATGGACGGCAGATTATGTGATGATGAAATGTTTACACTATCCATCTGCTTTTCCAATAGCGGATGTCGGCCTTCATCATGCATTAATGCTTCAGTTAGGGATTGAGCGAAAACCGACAATAGAGGAAATAAGAGAAATGTCAATGAATTGGGAAGATTGGCAAGCATATGCTACCTTTTATCTTTGGAGGTCCTTATATGAGTAGACTACATAAATTAGATTACGAATCTCCAATTGGAGTTATAGAAATATTGGGAACAGATGAAGGTATCTGTTCAATCATGTTCTCTGAACGGGAAAAAACAGAAAATGTCATGCAGAACGAAGCCCCCAAGGTATTAATGGATTGTTTTGACCAACTTGATGAATATTTTAAAGGTATACGTCAAGAATTTACGTTTCCCTATATCTATGAGGGTACGAATTTTCAAAAAACAGTGTGGACCGCTTTAACAAGAATAACCTATGCTAAAACAGGATCCTATAAGGATATTGCTGCTTTGATTGGGAATGAAAAAGCCATTAGAGCAGTCGGAAGTGCAAATGGTAAAAACAAGTTAAGTATTGTGATTCCTTGTCATCGAATTATCGGTTCAAATGGAAAATTAACCGGCTATGCAGGTGGTTTATGGAGGAAGGAATGGCTGCTTAATCATGAAAGATCTTTTAAAAGGGTCATGACTTAAAGAAATGCTTACCATCATTTTTCGATTTTCTAGCTAAAACCATAAGTTTTTTTACAGGGAATACAAAATTTATTAACCTCATTTAGATGTACCATGGAGAACCGTATCATAAGTAAGCACATAGTTATTATTTTTTGAAGCGTCAAAGTACAACTCAATGTCTTTGACGCTTCTTTCAGAGGGTGAATTTCCTTCATTTACAGTTATTTTATTAATAATTGTATGAAGAAAGTCCTTTTGCTTTTCAGGGGTAACGTGAGGAAGTACTTTTGAAAAAGTGCTTAATACTCTTTGTAATTGGTCTAATGAAATTTCATTATAGTAGGTTTATTTAACTCATATTCTAATTGTTGTTTTTGTTCTAGTAATACTTTCTTATCTAGTTCGGTAAGTCTGTCTAATATTGGCTCAGGTGGACTAGAGTTTTTTCAATAATTAAATGTAAGATAAATTAAAAATCCCCATAGTTGTTAAAGGAGATTTCAGGGTGGAAAAAAAAGAAGTAATTGAGTTTGTCGAAGTTGCAAAAAAGTTTTGTAGTCTAATTGAATCTTTAACAAATTTAAAGGTATTAGATGAAGTACCTAATATTGCAATTTCCTTATCTGAACTTTACTCTAAGGCAATAAAACTACCACAGGTTGAAACAGAAAGTGAAAAATTACCAGAAATAAATGTAGTTAGACCAAAGATAAGTTTTGGTAAATATGAATGTTATTCGGAGGTTTATGAACCATATTCTGATGAAGAATCTATCAATGCTAGTCTTACTGATGATATTTTAGATATTTACCAAGACGTTAAAGAAGGTTTAATTCTTTTTGAAAGTAATGATAGGAATGAAGCAATATGGCACTGGAATTTTAGTTTTTCTACTCATTGGGGTAGTCATGTTGTGGACGCTTTACGAGCATTACATTCAATAATGTTTTCTTTTTATAACCTTTGAGGGGGTGTTATATGAAAGCACATCAATGAGTAAAGTTGATGTGCTTTTGAATATATTTCCCTGTTATCATCTATAGTTACTAAATCCCCCATTTGGTTAATCGCCTTTATTTGATAAACTCAGATGCCTTCCTCTTTGTTTGCACTGACCATAAGTACAGATCTTATGAATCTGATTGGCTCAGTCGTGATGCCTGCCAATCACATTGTTTTTTATGGTTTGCTGTTGTCAATGTGATACTTATTGGTTTAGTCATTGAATCCTTCTTAATGAATAAATCTCGAATGTGAGGTATATTAAAGTAAATTGATATAAGTATGAAGAAGGAAATAAAAAATCCACTCTTCGTTCAAAATCATCACGAATCCAGGAGGGACTGTTAATGGAGATAGGAATCAGCACGTTTGTAGAAACAACACCAGATGTTAAAACGCGGGAAGTGATCAGTCATGCACAGCGATTGCGTGAAGTCGTTGAGGAAATTGTGCTTGCCGATCAAGTAGGATTGGATGTATTTGGGGTAGGAGAGCATCATCGTCAGGATTATGCAGCATCCTCTCCAGCCGTTGTGTTGGCTGCCGCGGCATCACAGACAAAACGTATTCGGCTGACGAGTGCGGTTACCGTACTTTCCTCTGCAGATCCGGTACGGGTGTTCCAGGATTTTGCTACGCTTGACGGCATTTCGAATGGACGTGCGGAGATCATGGCAGGCCGTGGTTCTTTCATCGAATCCTTTCCGCTATTTGGCTATGATTTAAAAGACTATGATGAGCTTTTTGAAGAGAAGCTGGACTTGCTGCTCACATTACAAAAGTCCGAAGTCGTGTCCTGGTCTGGCAAACATCGCCCGGCCATTAACAATCTTGGTGTGTATCCTCGTCCGGTGCAAGATCCTTTACCTATATGGATCGGGAGCGGGGGTAACAGTGAATCGGTCATCCGTGCAGGACTCTTGGGGCTGCCACTTGTTCTGGCCATCATAGGAGGACGTCCAGTCCAGTTCGCTCCCCTTGTTCAGCTTTATAAACAAGCGGCAGCTCAGGCTGGTCATGATATTTCCAAATTAACGGTTGCGTCCCATTCACATGGATTCGTTGCCGAGGATGACGAGACAGCAGTAAATAAATTTTTCCCTCCCACCCAACAAGTCATGAATGTGCTTGGAAGAGAGCGGGGCTGGGGACATTATGACCGGGTAGCATTCGATGCGGCACGAAGCTTTGAAGGAGCACTGTATGCGGGGGATTCGGAAACTGTGGCGCAAAAGATCATTCACCTCCGAAAGAACGTAGGCATCACACGGTTTATGCTGCACGTACCGGTTGGTACCATGCCACATGCAGATGTGATGAAAGCCATCGAACTGTTGGGGAAAGAAGTGGCACCTATCGTTCGAGAAGAAGTCGTCAAATGGGAAGCCATGCAGTAAAACAATCACCTGCTACTGGACAATCTTTCACAGTGGAAATGTCCTTAATTATTACAAATCCAATGCAACCTATAGAAAAGCTGTTTAAATTGGGTTATAGAATTATTGACCCGATCAACTTGAAAAAATCCAGCGGCCCATGCTGCTGGATTTCATTTTCAGTAATAAAATAAGAAATTCCATAATTAATTACATAAAGCAGAAGAACCAGACTGAATGTTTCTTAAGCATTATTGCTAAATTTTCGCATACTAACTAAATCACTAAAATCTGACCATCTCATTTTTCGTTTCAAATAATCATGGAAGGAATAGCAGCATTTTTGTTCAGGTTTATTGTAAAGTGATGAAACAAAGGTTTGCAAACGGACTTGAATCATAAAATAATAACGGTTATTTAGCTCTAGAACAGGGATTTCAATGACTTTTACCTTCTGTCCAATAACATTTTTGAACTCCAGCGTTTTATATAACAAAATATCATCCTCTTTTACCCGTTTATTTAGATTATACCCCTGTCATGATCCGAAAACATGCATAAATACAAGATATTTAAAAATTTAGATAATTATTTTTATATACTCAATTGTCATCTAAAATGAAAGTGTTAAATTTAGGGTAATAAAAAACCAGATTCATATTTCTGAATCTGGTTTCTATAAAAAGTACTCTGTGTGGGAGCTTCAGCGATGCTTCCCATTACATAGCTGCATACCATATGAATTTAGGCGAGTCTCATCTTGAAATCCTGATAGCCGAATTCACGGACGATTTGGCAATCTCCATTCTTGCCTTGAACGGCGATGGCAGGCAATGGCATCCCGTTAAACGTGGTGTTTTTCACCATTGTATAGATCGCCATATCACCGAACACTAATCGATCACCGCTCGTTAATGGCTGATCGAAAGAATAGTCTCCGATTACATCGCCTGTAAGGCAGGTTTGCCCGCCAAGTCGATAAGTAAATGGCTTCTCGCCTGCTTCCCCTGATCCAAGGAGAGGGGGACGATAAGGCATTTCCAATACATCAGGCATATGGCAGGTTGCAGAGGTGTCAAGAATGGCAATTTCCATACCGTTTTGATGCAGATCAAGGACAGACGTGATCAAATGCCCTGCATTGAGAGCAATGGCTTCGCCCGGCTCCAGATATACCTCCAAACTGTATTTATCCTGCATTCTCTTAATGCAATCTTCCAGTAATGGGATGTTATAATCTTCTCTCGTGATGTGGTGGCCGCCGCCAAAGTTGATCCACTCCATCTGCGGGAGCCATTGCCCAAACTTTTCTTCAACTGCCTGAAGAGTTGTATCTAAGTCATCAGAGTTTTGCTGGCAAAGTGTGTGAAAATGCAAGCCCGAAACACCTTCCAGCAAATCAGGACGAAATTGCTCTTTGGTTACACCGAACCTGGAACCTGGTGAACATGGATCATAGATGGCATGGCCAACTTGTGTGGAGCATTCAGGATTGATGCGCAAGCCTACTTTCCTGCCGGCCTGAAGAGCTTTATCTTTATATTTTTCCAGCTGTGAGAAGGAATTAAAGATAATATGATCGCAAAGGGAGATAATTTCGTCGATTTCATCTTCACGATAAGCAGGGGCAAAGACATGATTCTCTTTGCCCATTTCCTCATAACCAAGGCGTGCCTCGTACAAACCGCTTGCTGTCGTACCGCTTAAATACTTTCCAATAAGCGGATACATTGTTGTCATGGAAAATGCTTTTTGGGCCAAAACAATCTTAGCTCCTGTACGTTCCATGACACCGTTCAGGGTTTTTAGATTTTTTTCCAGAAGACCTTCATCAACTACATAACAAGGTGTTGGTAATTCTTCAAATTTCATCTTAGTCCACAAGCTCCGGATCAAAGCTTTCCTTCCACGGTAGTCCCCATTTATTCAATGCTTCCATGAATGGGTCTGGATCAAACTCTTCAATGTTGTAAACGCCTTTGTAATCCCATTTTCCTGTCATTAACATCATGGCACCAATCATGGCAGGTACGCCGGTGGTGTATGACACGGCTTGAGAACCAACTTCTCTGTAGGACTCTTCATGATCACAAACATTATATACGTAATACGTTTTATCTTTGCCATCTTTTTTGCCACGGAAAATAACACCGATATTGGTTTTACCCTTTGTCCGCGGTCCAAGTGATGCTGGGTCTGGTAATACAGCTTTCAAGAACTGCAAGGGGATGATTTGTTTTCCTTCGTATTCAATCGGCTCAATGGAAGTCATTCCTACATTTTCAAGGGCTTTCAGGTGAGTAAGGTAACTTTCGCCAAATGTCATGAAGAAACGGATACGCTTAATTCCAGGCATGTTTAAAGCAAGAGATTCAATTTCTTCGTGGTGCAGCAAGTACATATCTTTCTCGCCAATTTCAGGGAAGTTATAAACGCGTTTGATTTCCATTGGCTCAGTCTCGATCCATTCACCGTTTTCCCAGTAGCTTCCGTTGGCAGAAACCTCACGAATATTGATTTCAGGATTGAAATTCGTTGCAAAAGGATAGCCATGATCCCCTGCATTACAGTCAAGAATGTCGATATATTCAATTTCATCAAAATGATGCTTAAGTGCATGGGCAGAAAATACCCCTGTTACACCAGGATCAAAGCCGCTGCCTAAAAGAGCTGTAATACCAGCCTCTTTGAAGCGTTCGCGGTAATCCCATTGCCATTTATATTCAAATTTCGCTGTATCTTCCGGCTCATAGTTTGCTGTATCCAAATAGTTTGTTTTTGTTGCCAGACAGGCATCCATGATCGTTAAATCCTGATATGGCAAAGCTAAGTTCATCACGATATCTGGTTTTACCTCTTCAATTAAAGCGATTAACTCATCCACGTTATTTGCATCAACTTGTGCCGTTGTAATTTTCGTTTTCCCGCCATCCAGTTTGGCTTTTAAGTCATCACATTTTGATTTTGTACGGCTTGCGATACATATCTCTTCAAATACCTCACTGTTTTGAACACATTTATGTATGGCTACTGATGCTACCCCGCCACACCCAATAATAAGTGCTTTCCCCATTCTCTTGTCTCCTGACTAAATAGATTTTGCAAGCAGAGAGGAAATGCATAACAATCTAACTAGCGATGCATCTCCAACTGTGGATGCCCTAGCAAAAAGATATGTGCCATAACCCCTTAAAAAATACTTAACAACAAAAAAAGCAAGTGCAAAACGCATAATCGCGCACAACACTTGCTTTAGATATAATCATCAATATTAAAAAAGTATAGTATATGTATGACAAGGATTCATATATATACGTCTACCATATCAGTCTTAGGACATTATGGAAGGAAGCTCTTTAATATTCAAAATATATCATATGATGATCAGAGTCTATATAGCAAATAAATACTTTTACTACTCTTATTGACCGTTTCACAAGTTGATGTGCCTACGCACTGGTTGTAAAGTAACCACTTATAAAATTTGAGCTTTTAACTCAATCAATAAGGCAACTAAAGTTGCCAATCGGCATTTGACCCGGCTGTCCGTATGGCCTTAACTTCCTTAAGGAAGTGGTCAAAATTATCTGCTTGGAAAGACTCGAAATATATTAAATATTAGCTTTCCAATTAACGCTCCTTTATATTATCAGCATGTAATGAAAATAGCAATCAACAAGTTTTAGATTTATTTCAAAAACTCCGACTAGCAATATAAATGATTGGTAGAAGCATTAGTTTAACTTATTGGTCCTTTATTAACACTATGCCTATTAGCTTTTTTAGATAAAAACTTTGGAACACCTTCTTTTCCGGATAATACTAACAAAACCTCATGCAGTACACGACGGGGAACCGTATCAAAAGTAAAATAGAAAATGGGTACGGAAAAGATTGCATTATAGTAATTTGAACGTAAGTCTTCTGTATTTTCAAAAACTCAAAAAGTTGCTAACTAAAAAGGGTATACTAAAGAAGCAATAGAATGAATGAACAGGTGGATAATGATGGCTAAAACAATAGTAGAAAAATTAAACTTACAAAAATATAAAAAAATAGCAGTATTGGATTTACCAGATGGTGCGGATTATTTATCAGAGTTAGCAGATTATCATACAGAACTAACCGATCGTTCATATGATCTTATTTTTGCTTTTGTATTGGATATGGAGGCTTTGAAAGACCTTGTTAACAAAGTTATCCGGAAAAATTATCTAAATAAAAGCGGCTATATCTTTTTGGCTTATCCGAAAAAGGGAAATAAAGTATACCCAACGTTTATTCATCGTGACGATTTATTAGATGGATTGGGTGCAGATGAAAATGGTTATGTGGGGACAAGTAACATTAAATTTGCACGAATGGTAGGATTAGACGAAGTCTTTACGGTTGTAGGTCTAAAAGAAGATTCTCGAAACCGCAATCAAACTATGACAGCGGCAAGTCAATGCGTAGATGATTATATAGAGAGGATTCCAGATGTGGAAAAAGATTTACAGCATACTCCAGATTTACTGGCTTTTTATCAATCACTTACTCCTGAATACCGTAAAGATTGGGCTCGTTATGTTTATAGTGCAAAACAAGATGCGACTAAAGAAAAACGGCGTGAGGAGATGAAAATGATTCTTGGTGCGGGTTACAAGAGTCGGGATCTATATCGGAGAGATAAATAATATATAAATCCTCTTTAAATGATAGAAGGTTAATTTTTTTCTTACACAAGGCATAATCACAGAGATGTTCATTTAATTGTAAATGACAATGATTAATGATAGGTATGGATTTATTAAGAATCCGAAAGGAGTTAAATATCTCATGAAGTACATAAAATCGCAAATGAAACAGTTGGTTAAAGACAATAATAAACTGCAAACGCGCTTAAAAGAGTTGATGGAAGAACATGACCTTGAGAAAAACTTTGCGCTGAAAGCATTGTACCATTCAGAAGTTGCTGAAGGCGGAAAGTATCAGTTAGCATATCAAGCACTTGACTTGCCCAAAGGGTAAGTCATTTTTTTATTAATTTGAACTAAGTCTATGTGGGGGAAAAAATAAAAAACTCACTTAGATTCATTACGAAGAATTTATCATAAATAGTGAGGAAGCAGAGAGTAGAAGTCCCGTTAAATATTAAGCTCTAAAACTTTTGTAAAACAAAGGATACCGTCTAACTAATGGTATACAAAGTTCCTTAATTTCCAAAAAATTGGTTACTTTGTGTGCAGAACATAATTAGATGAAATAGTTATTCATAATACAGTATCTTCTTTAGAAGAAGCGTCTCCTAGATAGAGAAAAAAACTATAGAAAAGGTATCTGGATTATGCCGAAGACCAGGCTGAACGCAATCAACCAATGTACATGAAAGAATGGATAGATAAGTTGAATGCTTTCCTTCAGTTTAACGGTTGAGAGATTCTAGATAATGCTGGAAAGATTTCAAAGGAAGTAGCAGAGAAATTGGCTGGTCAAGAATATGAGAAATTCAGCCATGCTCAGATAGTAAAGAACGTAGATGGCGATTTTGATGAATTCGTGAAGAAAAATCGACTAAAGTAATAAAAGATGAGATTGGATCCCTCGTCTCATTTTTTTGTCCTCTAATTCAACATGCTAAAAAATTATCATAAATATAAATACCCTTATTCAAAAGAATAAGTAGTTTAATCATTGAAATAAGAGGTGTCCAAAAGCCTATACTAGGGAGCACACCTTGACATGTTTTTTATTTAATAGCTATCTAAGTTAAAACAAAAGCAAAAAAAGGCATGCCATAATAAAATGTACCCTATAGTGTAGACACTTTGAAAAAAGGTCTCTCTATAGGGTGCATTT
>NZ_QVTC01000002.1 GCF_003429085.1 Bacillus sp. V59.32b
TTAACTGGCCTGCTTTTCCCGCAGGACGTTGAATCATCATCCATGCATAGGCACCGCACAAGAAAATGCGTATGCATTTTCGAGGAGTCTCGCATATCCTCGCCAATCAACTTTGTTGCAAAATTAACTGAGATATTACGTTAATCAATATTAAACCACCAGTTATGGTGAGAGCCTTACTATTTTTTACTTCTATTCTTATGTGCAAGACGGCAAGTACTAAACCCGAATTTTCACCATATACGATTACTTTACGTAAAAACCCCGGCTTTGAAACTCCGGGGTTAGATGCTTTTTTTAACTTTTTAACGTGACCGACCATTCTTTTGTTTTCTGCTGGAGAACGATCAGGGCATTCGGACTTTGATGTTTTATTTCATCATAGCCATCCGCCATATTATCCATGTTTATATAGTCACCGACAACCCAAACCGGGATTTCGACCCTGTTTCTGGCTTGCTGTGCTTGATTAAAAGAAAATACAAGGCCCTCTGCCATTAAAGGAGTGAGTCGATGAAAAACCTCGGCAGGTACCGGAGGATAATCGGTGCTCTTCCTCCTGCTCAGCCAAGTCCTTTTCATGCGCAGTGATTCCATTTTAATCGGAAGCAAATGACCCAGCATCTTGAAATACGTCTCAAGGGATCGGTAGTACACTTTATTAAACCAGCCGTCATCATGCGCCAAATATACAAATTCATTGTTTAGCCTGCGATAAAAAGGCGGCCTGAGATGGTTTTTGCAATGGCCTAAAAATAATAATTCGGCGATTTCAGTACCATCTAAATCATCAAGACCCCTTTCTTCTTCAAAATCAATCCAGCAGAAATCCCCGTACTCCTTAACATCTTCTTTCAGAAGCTCTCTAACATTTTCCTGGCTCACATATTCCATCAGGGTATTTCTATTGAACTCACCGTCATCGAACTTATGCTTTAACAGTAAAAGGTTTGATAACGGAGCCTGAAGACAGTAGGCAAATTCGCCGAAGTTCATTCCGGACGAAATCACGAATCGTTCAGAGTCCTGTATATGCATATAAAGAATATCCTTTTTCATTACACCCGTTCCCTCCGAATTACGTTTGGTGATTTCGTCTACGAATTTGTATAGTCCATCTATATCTATTAATTATTTTACCAAAAAAAGCGAAAGTTTGTGTTCACTTTCGCTTTTTTCAGATATTCTTGCATCGCATTTTACTTATGCCGCCATCTTTCTGCATGCCTCTGCACATCTAAAGCAAGCTTCCGCACATTTCTGGCAGTGCTCGTGATCATGCTTTTTACACTCATCGCCGCATGCCTCACAGATATCCGCACACAGCTTACAAATTTGCTTCATAAAAGGGCTTTCAGTTTGCATGGCCCGAACAGCAAGCATACAAATGTCCGCACATTCCCGGTCCAATCTAATACACTCGGCCATCATTTTTACGTCTTCTTCTTTTAAACAAGCGTCAAAACAATGGTTACAAGCCTCCAGACATTCTAAACAAGCTTGTATACATTCTTCGTACGTTTGACTCATATTCTAACACCTCCTATTTTTTTCATCTTAAGTTAATTCCCTTTATATCCCCTTTTAATCATCATTTATCGATCGTTTCTCGTCTTCTGAAAAAAAGACTATAATATACTTAGAATCATCATTTAATGTTAGGAGAAGTATTATGCTGACGATTTATTTAGTACGCCACGGACAAACTGAGTGGAATCTTGAAGGGCGATTACAGGGTTGGGGAAACGGCGAGTTGACAAAAGAAGGAATCAACGATGCTCTCGCTCTTGGCCGCAGGCTAATAAATGTGCCCATCGACTTAATTTACTCCAGCTCTAGCAAACGAGCCTATCAAACGGCCGAGCTGATTACAGGCAGCCGCGACATTCCAATCATCCAGGATGATGCGTTACGGGAGATGGGCTTTGGTGACTGGGAAGGAAGAATTCGCACAGAAATAGAGAAAGAATATGAACATGAATATAAAGCCTTCTGGGAAACTCCCCATCTTTATAACCGCAACAGCGGGGAGTTATTCTCCCATGTGATAGACCGCGTGGTTTCGGCATTCAATGAAATTGTTGAGAAGCATCCATCGGGCACGGTGATGGTCGTGTCTCACTCTATCACGCTAAGAGTATTGATCGCGTATATAAAAAAACTGCCCCTCGATAAGCTATTCACACAAAAACCTGGCTTAGGCAATACCAGTTTGACCAAAATCGTTGTGAAAGACGGCCATCCGGAGATTATTTTTGAAGGGGATATGTCTCATAAGGTTAAGTAGAGCGATAGCAAGCAATTTCATGAGGAGTGTGCACCCGACTTAGGGGTTTCGTTTAAATCATCCTGTTTTTCGTTTAAATGAACGCTAGTTTCGTTTAACTCACTATGATTTTTGTTTAAATGATAGAAATTTCTGCTTAAATCCAACGATTCTTCAAGGTAAAACAAAGCTCCCTAGTAGCGCCAGGGAGCTTTGTTCTCCTTTAGTTTGAATTGAATGAACCGGTATATACCGATTCTGGACGATAAATCGTGTTATCTAATGATTGTTCCAACACATGGGCCGTCCAACCTGCTGTCCGTGCAGCAGTAAATGTCGGTGTAAAAAGAGCCGCTTCCATATCGATGGCCTTCATAATCGCTGCTGCGTAAAATTCTACGTTCGTGTAGAGCCCTCTTCCCGGTTTGTATTCCTCTAATAATGAAATCGCCTTTTCTTCTACTGAATTAGCAAGGCTTAGCCAGTGTTCATCTCCACTTATTCCCCTCGTAATTTCCTGCAAAGCAGCTGCCCGCGGATCTCTTGTTTTATAAATACGGTGGCCAAAGCCCATGATTTTTTCGTTTCTATCAAGTTTCTCTCTAATCCAAGCTTCTGCATTTTCTTTTGTCTGAATTTCATCGAGCATGTTTAGGACAGCGGTCGGTGCTCCCCCGTGCAGAGGTCCCTTCATCGCTCCAATCGACGCGGTTACAGCAGAGACCATATCTGATTCGGTGGAAGCGGTCACTCTGGCGGCAAAAGTAGAGGCGTTCATGCCATGCTCAGCTGTTAATATCATATAAGCATCCATAGCTTTTTCTTGGGATTTGGTAGGCATTTCACCGGTTAACATATAGAGATAATTCGCAGTGTGCCCTAAATCGATCATTGGTTCAATCGGAGACAAACCCTTGTTTATTCTATATCGATAAGCAATTAATACCGGCATGATCGCAGTCACACGAATTGCCTGAGCAATGGACGGTTTCCAATTATATTCCTTTGTTCCGATCGCAGAAATACAAGTGCGCAATACGTCCATGATCTCCATATTTTCAGGCAAAAGATACAACATGTCTACCAAGTACTTGGGCAACTCCCTAGCCAATGCCAGCTCTCCTTTAAAAGACAACAACTCTGCTTTATCCGGGAATTTTTCTTTCCATAACAGATATGCTACTTCTTCAAAACTGTACGATAATGCAAGCCGGCTTGCTTCATGTCCTCGATAGACGAGTATTCCTTTATCACCGTCAATGAAACTGATGGATGTTTCAGCCGCCGGAATACCTTTTAGGCCTTTTGTAACCATAAATTCCCTCCTCATCTTATTAGGCTCATTATACGTGCTATAATCAATAACAAATATTAAATAAATAGCACAATATTGATTAATAAATTTAATCAGGAGGAAAACTATGGAGTTAAAATGGTTGAAAACCTTTGAAACAGCGGCTACCTATGAAAACTTCCGCCAGGCTTCTGAGAAGCTGTTTATCTCACAGCCTTCTGTTACGGTGCATATCAAGCTACTTGAAGGCTATCTTGGAAGTAAGCTTTTTGAAAGGAGTGGCCGGAAAGTAGTTTTAACTGAAGAAGGCAGATGCTTTTTGCCGCATGCACGCAAACTTCTCGCCATACATAGTGAAGGAATGAAAGATTTCGAGAATTTCAAGCAAGGATTTTCAAGGAAGCTTACGATTGCCATCTCACCTTTAATCGCAGCCTCCATTATGCCGTTCATATTAAGAAAATATATGAGCATTCATCCCGATATCTCCATTGACATACAGGTGCTTGAATCAAAAGAAATTCCAGCCGCTATTCTTTCCGGTAAAGCAGACTTAGGCCTATCGAGAATGAACACTGTACACACAGATCTTACATGCATGCCTTTATATGAAGATCCCGTTATTTTAGTGGCGCCTCATGACGGCTGGGACAGTGAAAACAGCCCACCCATTGAAATGGAAGAGCTGTTTGCTTCTTACAGGATCATGTCCCATAACCATCCAGAATATTGGGATGATTTATTGCAGACGATCAAAAGAAATCACCCTTCCATTCGCACAATGGTGGTCAGCCAGGTTCATGTAACTAAAAAGTTTATAGAAGAGGGGCTCGGGATTTCGTTTCTGCCCGTCTCAACGGTCAGAAGGGAGCTTATGGAAGGAAGACTTCTCGAAGTCAGGACTGATTCACTCCCTCTTCCAGTATCGCACAGTTATTTTTTGACAAAATATCAGCATTCAGAAGGAAGAGAGTTCTTTGAATTCCTAAAACGATTTAATTTCACGTGATTTTTTCCTAAAGAAAACTCGTCGATTGACGAGTCTTTTAAGGCGAAGACAGAGACGTTAGTTACAATTACTCAGAAAGGAAATTTTATCCTTTCCTTTCTGCCAAAGAAAAACCAGAGCGATTTACTTCGCTCTGGTTTTTGGTTTAGTTTACGTTTAAAATTTCTGTGGTCTGTGACTTAGGCTTAGAGTTGCGTTGGAACTTGCCTTCCCATTTGGCGATGACAATCGCGGCAAGTGAGTTGCCAACTACGTTTACCGCTGTTCGTGCCATATCGAGGATACGGTCAATACCAGCAATAAATGCAAGGCCTTCAACCGGAATCCCCACTGTCCCAAGCGTTGCCAGAAGAACAACGAATGACACTCCCGGAACGCCAGCAATTCCTTTAGACGTCACCATTAACACAAGCATTAACGAAACCTGGTCGGCTATGCTCATCTCAATGCCGTACATTTGAGCGATAAAGACAGCTGCCAATGCCTGATAAAGCGTTGAACCGTCCAGGTTAAACGAATACCCGGTCGGAATGACGAATGAAGCAATATGCTTCGGAACACCAAGATTCTCCATCTTCTCCATAATCTTTGGAAGCACCGTTTCAGAGCTTGCGGTCGAATAAGCTAAAATGAGCTCTTCTTTTAACGTCTTAATCAGTGTGAAAATGTTGAAGCCGACTAACTTCGCAACTGATCCTAACACAACAATAATAAAGAATAGCATCGTACCATAAACCGAGAATACCAGTTTACCAAGTGGGATTAACGATTCAATCCCAAATTTCGAAACCGTAACACCGATTAGGGCGAAAACGCCGAATGGTGCGAATTTCATAATCTGATTGGTCACATAAAACATCGCGTCCGCGGTTCCCTGGAAAAAGGCAAGCACCGGTTTCCCTTTCTCCCCAATTGCGGAGATACCTAATCCAAACACTAAAGCAAAGAAGATAATCGCAAGCATATCACCTTCCGCGATAGCTGCAATAGGGTTCGTTGGAACAATGTTAACAAACGTATCAACCATCGAGTGGCTCTCCTGGTTTTCAGCAGTATCCACATAGCTGTTAATGTCCGTCTTATTCAGCTTGTCCATTTCAATGCCTGCTCCGGGCTGGAACAGGTTGGCAGCTACTAAACCGACGATAATCGCAAGCGTCGTGATAATTTCAAAATATAAAATCGTTTTACCGCCTATTTTCCCTAATTGCTTAATATCACCGACACCGGCAACCGCTACGATGATACTGGAAATAACGATCGGTACCACGATCATTTTAATTAAGTTCAGAAAAATATCGCCAATGGGCTGTAAATAAGTTGCTACTTGTGGGCTGCCAAAAAAGATCGCCCCCACAGCAATCCCCAGCACAAGGCCAATAAAAATCTGCCATGCTAATCCTATTTTCTTCATCTAGATCCTCACCTTCTGTAAAATTCTATGCTGCAAAAGCATTTTTGTCTCGGTAAGGGAAACAAGTTAGATGTATTTCTTGCACGAAAAGGCACAGGCATGCCTTTTGTGCGTGAGCATTCCTACCTACTGTTCCCTATAAAGACGCTGACGAGGTTAGCTGTCGGGTTAGGACCAGGAAACACTTAGCCCTTTCAAAACTGAATTCACCCCTAGCGGAACATGCGCACCGCAAAAATGGTTCCCCCGTTCTTTTGTTTAAGATTAAGCGAAAAAAATAACACAAAAAAGATATTATCCTAAAAAAGCAATTCTGTAAATGGATTTACCCGGATGTAAATCTTAGAAAACCTATTTCATCAAAAAAAAATCGCCACGAACTTAGCTTGTTCGTGGCGATTGTGTATTATTTTTCCAATAATCCTATGAGAAGGTAGCGTACGATCTCTTTTTCCGACAGCTTCTTCAGCGAGGATTTTTTAATTTCGCTCATATCCAGCGGCGTAATAAACATAGAATGGTTTTGAAGTCTGTTATCCGGTTTAAGGATGACAACATTCTCTAATTTAACACCGCTTTTCACTTCTTGCTTGCCATCAAAGCTAAGGCCCTTAGCTATATTTTGTTTATCCACCTGTCCCTTTGATGTTAATCGATAGACAAATGGCTTAGCCTTTCGCTGCTGTACGGCGTGTTCAGGAACAGTAAGGACTCCTTTTGCTTCCGCAGTAATTATAGAGACACCTACCTTAGAACCGTTCACCAGCTTGTCAGTCTCTTCTTCCATTACTGCGTTATATAAGTAGTAATTTTTCGTTTTCACAGTCGGCTCTTCTGTCGGATTGGTATTCACTCTTTCAAGCGTCCCATCTATAGGCTTTTTCAGATCGGGAGACGTTACTTTTATTTGCATGCCGGGTTCCGCTTTTTTCAGTTGGTTTTCATTGAAGACCCCTTCAACCCACGGCTGTGACGAGGCAATGGTAATGATGGGCCCTCCCTCCTCACCGAGGTTCTGATCGATTTGCTTTATAACGCCATCGGTTTCACTGCTAATTGTCCCTGTACCGCTATCCGTCAAATTGTTGATCTTGGCATCATATGTTTTAATTTGTTCTTCCAGCTTCCTTTTCTCTAATTGCTGTGCATAAATTTCCTGCTCTAGTTCGTTTTCAATCTCTTTATCTGTTTCATTAACAGGTTCGGTTTTTGGAATGCTTGCCTGGTAACTCTCTAATTTGCGGATATATTCATCAATACCGGCGATTTCTCCCTGAGTCTGATTCTTTTCCGCTTCCAAATCAGCTCTATCGGCATCAAGCTCCGGAGTCGTATATTCAAGCAGCGGGGTTCCTGCGGTTACGGTGTCACCTTCCCGGACAAGAAATTTCTGAAAGTCTTTATTCTTCCCGTTGTAATACACAGGGTATATTTCACTTGGTTTAATAACTCCTTTTGTTTGAAAGGTTTCCGTAATGTTTTGCTTTTTAACCTCTGTCCAGTCTTTTACAAAAACCGTCCGTTCCACCTTACTGTCGTCTTTGACAATTAAATAGACGTTCAAAGCGAAAAATAGAATCGCAGCCAAAATGGGTGCGTACAGCTTCCACTTTTTCAAGCCCACACCCCCTTAGAAAAATACGCTGACTTTTATGTAAGATAATAATGCTGCCGCAAACCAGGAAGCTATATAAACTAGCCCAATTGCAAGCATAATAAGATATTTATTCGTTTCTGAGAGTTTTCTTAAATAATAATATTGAAACAAAATAATCACCAGCTGAAAAAGCGTGATTTCTCCAAAAAAGTGGATAAAAAACTCATTTGAAATCAGATGCTGACTTATGACCCCAAGGGAAAAGGGATTAGAGCTCTGATTGATATCCATCAGCACGAACAGCGGAATGGATACTGCTTTTTCAAACAAAGCAATAACAAAGACGATCATTTGGACAATTACGATCCGCATATAGTTGATATCCGTAAATATCCAAAAAATCAAAGAAGACAGGAACAAGAAGATAGAGGGAAATAAAAGCCCAGCAATCAACTCACCCGCGATTACCAGCAACTTCCGACTTTCAAAGGCAGCCTCATTCAGCTTTGTCACTTCGCCTGAAATCGATTCAGAGGCGATGCCGAAGTAAGCGCTAATACCAAAAATGATGATGCTCAAAACATATAAGACTGATAACTTCAGACCGAAACGCACCACTTCTTCTGCTTGTTTCAGCCGATAGCTGTTTCCATTAGGATGGAAAAGGCCATTTAGCAACTGGACTCGATAAATCATATTCGCTCCCCCGCGGAATAGAAAATTATGTTATCTCTTATTTTATCTTAAATTAGCCAAATGTGAACAACGAACGACAAAAACTTTTGGCGTGTCAGATAAAGTTAAGTCTAAACGGCTGGAAAAAGCCGACCTGGCATTTCTTAAAAGCGGGCTAACCGGTTTTTTTAGGCATATTACTTAGATTACAGTCATATATTTTATTTCGGGCATATGTTTCAAAATTAAGCCTAAAATGGCTTCTACATAGCTGGACCACACAACATGGAAAGATGATGCTTGAGTATAGATATGTCGGCCGGTGTCTTTTGATAGATTTCTCCATCCATATCAGCATCCAGCTCTTCATCCGTTACAATCTGAATCTCTTTTGCCTGGAAATACAAAACCCCTGAATCGGAATCTGTACTTTCACCTAGCGTTCTTTTCATCTCCATAATTTCTTTAAAAATACCAAGGTTGGAGTTTTTTACGATAATTACATCCAATAAGCCATCATTCGGCTTGATTAGCGGAAAAGGAAGCATGTTCGTTCCAATATAATTTCCGTTCACAGTAAGAATCATGATCGCCTCGTCCTCTATCGAATTCCCGTCATAGCTCATTTTAAAATGAAAAGGCTCACTTTCATTTATCGTTCTGAGCGCGCTTAAAAAGTAACTGATTTTCCCTAATGTGTTTTTCTCCTGAGGATCAATATTATTTGAGGTTTTAGTAATCAGCCCAATGCCCCAAAAGTTAATAAAATAATTGCTCCCTGTTTTTCCAACATCGATTTGAACGGTTTCTCCTTCTACCAGAGCAACAGCTGCCCTGCGGATATTTTGAGGAATATTAAGAGCACGTGACATATCATTACAAGTTCCCCCTGGCAAAATTCCGATTAAAGGCCGATTTTCTAAGCCTGAGAGTCCATTGATACACTCATGTACCGTACCATCACCGCCAAGAATAAAGATGACATCCATATCTTCCCCGTGCTTTTGGCATAACCTCTCCCCATCCCCCTGCTCTCTCGTTTGGATAAGGAGGAATTCTTCGATATTTGGTGAAAGAATCGGCAGGCAATCTTTTAGTGCTTTTTCAATTTTACCTTTGCCGGCGTTCTGATGGTATATGAGCATTCCTTTTTTCCACTTCATTTAGGACCACCATCTCTTCATAATTTGAATTGCTTTACCAAATACTTTACCTGCTTCGGCAGATTTAAAACCAGAATAGCAAAAAACACGGCTCCTGCCTTCAGCAAGTAACCGTGTTGATCAATAAAGCTCCGCCGTTATTAGCCTTCAGCAAGATACTCCTGAAATGCACGTATGATTGAAGAATAAGCACTGTTTTCCTTCTCCCTGTTGTTGAGCATTAGCAACAGGCTTTCCAAAACGATTTTCTTCGGTGCATCTTCCCCCAGTTCCCTTTGGATTTCCGATAGCACCTCGAGTTTCTTTCTGTTCTTATTTTCGTCTGGCTGATTTTTGATGAATACAATCTGCAAGGCAATCATACTTTGCAGTCGCTTCTTAGTGTCAGGCTCTCGATTCATGCAAACGCCAAATTGGATGGCTTTCAAAAGCGGGTCTTTATGTTTTAAGAAACCTTCAACAATTGAATCCAAACGATTTAATAAGAATGGAGCAATGTCTTCCCTGATCTCACTATTTTTATCAAAAAGCAAAATGGAAATATACTGTTTTACCATGCTATCCAAAATGATTGCACTATCAACAATATATTCTTCAGGTAAATCCGGGTATAAGCGCCGAACCTTCCCGCCAAAAAAATCAAGCGAGTCTCTCCTGACAAAGTGTATAAATTGGTCAAGTTCCTCACTAATGTGTATCATCTGTTCCCTGATAAACATTTGGATAAAGTCTTCATTAATGGTCACTTGCTCTATTTGAATATTAATTTGGTTGATATACTTTTCCTTCTCGGTTAATGAAGAATCCTTTTCCACCTCAGCGAGCTTGGACGACATTGTTTCATGGAAATATTTGAAAATGGATATTAGCAGCTCTTCCTTCGATTTAAAATAGTTATAGAAGGAACCTTTAGCCATGTCGCATCCATCCACAATTTCCTGGACGGATGTGGAGTGATATCCTTTCGCTGAAAATAGTTTAACAGCAACATCGATTATTAATTTGCGTTTTTCATTCATAGTATCCATCCTAACAATAATAGATAAGTAAACCTCAACGAAGGATGACTGAGCAGTCACTCTATATTCATTAATTGTATATTAATTTTCAGTAAAGAACAATAAATATACTATTATTAGTAACTTATCATTGCATTCGAAACGGATTTCCCTTATATTTTAATTTATGACCGACCAGTCACAAATTTAAACATGGAGGGTTTTGCTTGAATTCAATTATTAAGTTTTCTTTAAAGAATAAACTGGCGATTTGGCTTTTAACGATCATTATAACCATTGCCGGCTTATACTCTGGATTGAATATGAAACTAGAAACGCTGCCGAGTATCTCCACACCGGTGATAACCATTTCTTCCGTATATCCTGGAGCGGTGCCTTCGGAAGTTTCGGAAAAGATTACCGATCCTATTGAGAAGAGGGTTAGTAATCTATCTGGAGTCGATGTAGTGAGCTCTACTTCAATGGCGAATTTCTCCTCTATTCAAATCGAATACAACTTTGATAAGGATATGGATGAGGCTGTTGATGAAGCTAAGGAGGCAATAGGGAGCATTGAGTTACCGGAAGGAGCACAGGAACCTAATGTCTCTAGGATAGACATAGATGCTTTTCCTGTTGCAGCACTTAGCGCTACAAATGAAAATGTAGATCTAGCTGAATTAACGAAACAAGTGGAAGAAAACCTAGTACCTAAGCTGGAAGGGTTAGACGGAGTATCGTCTGTTGCCATTTCCGGACAGCAAGTGGAAGAAGCCGTTTTGACATATGACAAAGAAAAAATGGCCCAATACGGATTGGATGAACAAACCGTTAAGGGAATTGTTCAAGGTTCAAATGTATCCCTCCCTCTTGGACTCTTTAATTTCGCGGATAGCGAAAAAACCATTGTCGTTGATGGAAATATTACAACCCTGGGTGATTTAAAGAATATTGAAATCCCTGTTGTGCCTGCCGCTCCACAAGGCATGCCAGGCACAGCCGGGCAGAGTGCACCACAAGGACCCGCCGTTCCTAATGCAGGCGGGCAAAGTCAGATGAACCAGGCTCCACAGGCGCCGACAGCAAGTCCGGGCCCGTCACAAGCTCCGCAAATGGAAAAAGTAAAGCTTTCTGAGATCGCGGATGTCAAGATCGTAGGTAAAGCAGAATCCGTTTCCAGAACGAACGGACAGGAATCCATTGGCATACAAGTAACTAAATCACCTGAAGCCAATACCGTTGATGTAGTAAATGCAGTCAAAGATGAAATCCAGCAGTTTGAAAAAGATTATGATGGTGCAGAGATTCATACCACATTGGATCAAGGAAAGCCGATTGAAGATGCGGTAAAAACGATGCTTGAAAAAGCGATTATCGGTGGAATTTTTGCCGTACTGATCATTCTTCTATTCTTAAGGAATTTCAGATCAACGATTATCTCTGTTGTTTCCATTCCATTGTCTTTACTTATGGCCATTCTTGTTTTAAAACAAATGGACATTACCCTGAACATCATGACACTGGGTGCCATGACTGTTGCAATTGGCCGTGTAATTGATGACTCAATTGTTGTGGTTGAGAATATATATAGGAGAATGTCTCTAACTGGTGAACAATTAAAAGGAAAAGAACTGATTCGGGCGGCAACGAAAGAAATGTTTATCCCAATCCTTTCTTCAACCATTGTAACAGTTGCCGTTTTCCTGCCTTTAGGACTTGTTCAAGGACCAGTCGGAGAATTATTTCTTCCATTTGCTTTGACAATCGTCTTCGCCCTGCTCGCTTCATTAGTGGTGGCCATTACAATTGTACCTGCGATGGCCCACTCTTTATTTAAAAAGGGCTTAAAAGGTAAATCCCACGAGGACAAACCAGGAAGGCTGTCTGGTTTTTACCGTAAAGTGTTAACTTGGTCATTGAACCATAAGCTGATTACTTTCGGATTAGCAATCGTCCTCTTGGTTTCAAGTTTATTCCTGGTTCCGGTCATTGGAGTAAGCTTTATACCTGCTGAGGAAGAAAAAACGATGATTATCACGTATAAGCCTGCTCCAGGAGAAAAGTTAGAAGATATTGAGGCAGCAACTGAACAATCAGAGAAATACTTTATCGATAGAAAGAACGTTGATTCGATCCAATACACGCTCGGTGGAGAAAATCCAATGAGTATGGGTCCAGATAATTCAGCGCTGTTCTATGTTATGTATGACCCGGACACTGAGAATTTTGAAAAAGAAAAAGAGAAAGTAATCCAGGATCTTCAAGATTTCTCTTCACAAGGTGAATGGAAATCACAAGACTTTACTGGTGCCGGCGCAAGTAATGAGCTGAGCTTGAATGTATATGGCAATAATATCGAGCAAATTCAGCCAATCGTTGAAGAAACAATGAGCATCCTTGAAGATCACGATGACTTGAAAGATGTGGATTCAAGTATTTCTGAGTCCTATGATCAATACACGATTGTTGCTGATCAGGAAAAGCTAAGTGACTTAGGTATTACAGCCGCTCAGATTGGCATGGCTTTATCAAATACCGGTGAGCGCGAGACATTAACGACGATCAATAATGATGATAAAGAAGTAAATGTATATATTGATGCACAAGCTGATCAATATGATGATAAAAAGGATTTAGAAAATAAGACGATTACCTCCCCTCTTGGTATGGAGATTCCGCTTAAAGACGTAGTCGAAATCAAAGAAGGCAAATCGTCCGATACGATCATGAAGCGGGATGGAAAAATCTATGCGTCGGTTTCCGCTAAAATTAAAACAGATGATGTTTCAAAAGTAACAACCGATGTGACAAAAGAAATTGAAGATATCGACCTGCCGGGAAGCGCAAGCATCTCATTCGGCGGAGTAACCGAACAAATTAACGAATCGTTCACTCAGCTTGGATTAGCGATGTTAGCGGCAATCGCCATCGTATACTTGGTGTTAGTCATCACATTCCATGGCGGCCTGGCACCGATAGCCATTCTCTTCTCACTACCTTTCACAATTATCGGCGGACTATTGGGCTTGCTCATCGCTGGTGAAACCATTAGTGTTTCTGCTCTAATCGGAGCATTAATGCTGATCGGAATCGTAGTAACAAATGCGATTGTATTGATTGACCGGGTTATTCACAAAGAAGAAGCCGGCAGCTCTACAAGAGAAGCGTTGTTGGAAGCCGGGGAGACACGTCTCCGTCCGATTTTGATGACGGCAATCGCTACTGTTGGAGCATTAATCCCACTGGCAATTGGCTCGGGTGGCGGAGGACTTGTTTCGAAAGGACTTGGCGTTACTGTTATTGGCGGGCTAATAAGCTCTACACTTTTGACACTTGTCATTGTTCCAGTCGTATACGAGTTCATCACTAAATTCCGCAAAAAGAAAGAAACAGAAACTGAGTAATATAAGTCATTGAAGGGGCCGCACAGCGGTCCCTTTTTTGCATCCAGCTTTTTCTTAATCAAACGTTTGATTAATATTCTTCCCATAAAATATTTCATCCATTTCTACTTTCAATCTCTCCGTTATCTCTTCTATCTCCTCTGGTTGAAGCTTTTCCTTTGGATACCCGAATAGATAGTTGTTTAAATCAAACTCTTTCAACTTACACTTCGTGTGAAAAATATTTTCTTGATAGACATTTACATCAATCATGTCATATATGCTTTTTATGCTCTCTGGGATGTAATTTTGTATAGAGGTAATATCGTGGTCAATAAATAGCTTGTGACCACTAATATCTCTTGTAAAGCCCCGAACCCTGTAGTCAATCGTCATAATATCTGTATCAAATGAATGAATCAGATAATTCAACGCTTTAAGCGGTGAAATCTCCCCACATGTAGATACGTCGATATCCGCTCTGAACGTACTGATCCCTTCATCTGGATGATATTCAGGATATGTATGAACCGTTATATGGCTTTTATCTAACTGCATAACAACTGAATCCGGAAGAGGTCCGGGAGATTCATCGTATGATTCAGTCGGGACTTCCACAATCGGACCCTCCGAAACCAAAATGGTGACACTTGCTCCCTGTGGCACATAATCCTGTTTAGCGATATTCAATACATGCGCCCCGATAATATCCGATACCGTTTTTAAAATCTTCGTTAATCTGTCTGCATTGTATTGTTCATCTATGTATTCGAGATAGGCTTCACGTTCTTCTTTTGTTCTTGTATAGCAAATGTCATACATATTAAAGCTTAATGATTTTGTCAGATTATTAAATCCATGTAATTCGATACGTTGCTCTGATGTTAGTCCCATGGTTTACTTCCCCTTATTCATTATTGATGTCCCAAACTTAAATATTTTTATGATACCCATTGATATTTGGACTTACTCCACTTATTGGGTTTTAGCATACGGTAGGGTGTAGGAAAAATTTGAGGAGGCGTTATTTTGAATTACCAAAATGGAAATCCTGAAGAACAGAATACCTTTCCAAACGACTTGAATTACGCTGGACAAATAGATGAACGGCAACAACAGCCTTATTATTACCCATACCCGCGCCCACGTCCTAGACCACGCCCTAGACCAAGACCATACTACCCTTACTATCCTTACTTTCCTTATTACTACCCACGGCCTCGTCCTTATTACCCTTGGTATGGATATGGCGGAGGTTATGGAGGAGGATATGGTGGAGGATATGGTGGAGGATATGGAGACGACTACAATGATTAATTGTAAAGGGCTCCTAAGGCACTAAGAAAAGCGCAAGCGCGCTGGAGCTAGACATCAGTACATGTTGAAAATTTTATACTTTCTTATCTTTTAAGAAATTCCGTCCGTTAATTCGGACGGTTTTTACTTTGCATGCTTTTCTTAGAACTAATAAGATGTCCACTATTTTGGGTCTTCGTTAAAAAGAACTTTTATCCATTTTCAAGCCGTTGACATACTATTAGACGACATGATAATATTAAAACCAAGTAAATCAATAGGATTAATGAATTTATCTATATAAAATATAGTTCATCATGAAATTGCAATACTTTCACTATACGACTTGAAAGGAGATTTCACATGAATACAACACAAGTAATCCCTGGAGCAGAATCTTACTTTATTTCCGGCAATTCTGTCGGGATCCTGATCATCCATGGCTTTAATGGAACCCCGCAGAGCATGGAATATCTGAGCAAGAAATTTTCTACACAAGGCTTCACTGTCTACTCGTTAAGATTAAAAGGGCACGGTACCCATGAGGAAGAAATGGAGTCATGCAGTTATCAGGATTGGGTCGAAAATGTTGCGGAAGGATATTCCCGGTTAAAACAAACATGCCACAAAATTTATGTAATCGGTCAATCGATGGGCGGGGCTTTGGCTCTTGACTTGGCTGGTAAGGTTGATTGCGATGGCGTTATAGCTATAAATGCCGCTCTGCAGGTGCCGGATTATGAACCTTACAGAAATTTTTCCGCTCCACGGTTCATTCCGGATGAAAAACCGGATATCAACGATGGCGATGCTTTCGAAATCACCTACCCACAGGTTCCAATCAAAGCGGTTAATGAGCTTCTTTCATTGATGGACAGAGTGAAAAAAGCGTTGCACAAAGTATATTGTCCAGTTCTTTTATTTCATTCTCCCGAGGATCATGTTGTACCTGAACATTGTTCTTATGAAATCTACCATCTTGTCTCTTCAAAGGATAAGCATATGGTCTCACTTGATCATTCCTATCATGTCGCATCACTTGATTATGACAAAGACAAAATCGTTGAAGCTGCCATTTCTTTTATGAAAGACCGGAGTGAGGATATTCTCGTTTCATAATCGCCGCTTAGTTTCTATTTCCTTATGGGGTTTATCTATGCCCCGCACGGGTATTAATATAGTAACAACTTTAAGGAGGAGTCATGATGGGCGATTTATCTGATAAAGTAAAAAGCGCGGTCAACAAGGTGAAAGGTGAGGCAAAGGATCAGACCGGTAATGCGAAGAATGATCCAGGCCTTCAAGCTGAAGGAAAAATGGATAAATTAAAAGGAAATGTCCAAGAAGAAATCAGCAAGCTAAAAAAATAATATAAAAAGACTGCCAAGGGTTTACATAACCCTGGCAGTCTCAGATTGTCGACAAAAGGGGTTCGGAATGGTCTCATTCCGAACCCCTTTTTAGTGATTATTTTTATTTTTGCTTATTTTGAGAGTGAATGGACCTCACTTAGCCTTATTTATTAGGCCATTTCTGGACCTTGTCATGGAACCCATAGCCTAGAAACCACCGGTAGGCCATATTGGTTTCCGTCTC
>NZ_QVTC01000020.1 GCF_003429085.1 Bacillus sp. V59.32b
CCTGGAGCGGAAATCAACGGATAATCAAAAGCTTAAACCACTTCTTTTGGTGAAGAACCCAAATGTATAATATGATAAACATTTAATTAAAAATAGGAATATTCAACTCTGACCACAGCGGGAATATCTAATTCACCCGGCTGAATGGGAGTGGCGACACTTTTTACTAGAGCAGTGGACTCGAATAGGATAGGCTGGTTAACGCTGATTTCTTGGACGAGATCCGGTATTTTGTTGAGGGTAACACCGAGTATCTTTGCAAGGGAGACGGCTTTTTCGCGAGCATTTTCGACTGCAAGGGAAAGGGCTTGATTATAATAAACCTCTTGATTTGAAAGGGTAAACTGTAAGCTCGAAACCGTATTGGCACCATTATTAACAGCCGTATCCAGAATCTCTCCCACTTGTTTTATTTTGCTTATAGTTATTTGAATAAGATGCGTCACTTTATAACCTCTAAAAATTTGCGTTGCATCCTGGTAATCGTATTGAGGTTCAATCCGATACTCAACCGTTCTTATTTGGTTCTCCGGGATACCTAAACCGGTTATTGAATTTATTACTTTGGATATGGCATTTGCATTTTCCTGTTGGGCGACTGCGGGGTCTTTGTTTTCTGTAATAACACCTAATTTAATCATTGCCTGATCGGGAGCAGCCAGAATGGTTTCCTCTCCTGAAACGATCAAGGTATTCGATTTATGATGATTGCTCAATTTTTTCACCTGCTTTCCGCACAATGTGCTTTTAGACAATGTACGGGAAATCGGGTGGTAAAATGACTTTTATTTCACAGAATCATTTGAGAGAGGGGAAGACGAGCTTAATAAAAAAAACCTTCAGAATAAAAAGTACCCTATAGTGTAGACACTTAAAAAAGTCTACCTATAGGGTACTTTTTGTATAATGAAGAAATATACCGTGCGTAAAAGACAATAAGTGGAGCCGCTCCCAAATAGTAGTCTGATGGTATCTCTACTATATGTCCATCTCCCACCACTTTTGTTCTTCTTGCTTCATCTGTTTCTCCGTTTGCTGAGGATAGGCGGTTCGGAATTTATGATGGTCAGCTGGGATCATTTCTACCATTTTTGCAATCATATCTTCCGGGTCAAACTGGTTCTTTAACGCCTCTTCCGCCTTTTTTATATCCTCTTTCCTCGTGTAGTTTTTCTCTTCATCGTACCATTTCCATAGCTCTTCTGCCGCGCGATCATTAAAGCCTGTCTTAAAGTCACCAGGGTTAATGGTGGCAACGTTTACTCCAAATCCTTGAAGTTCCAACTGCAGCGTATGGGCAATTGCTTCAATCGCGTGCTTTGTAGCGGCATATGGACCGCCATATGGAGATGCCAAAATTCCAGAAATTGAGCTCATAAAGACGATTTTTCCGCTTCCCTTTTCAACCATCTTCCGTGCAGCTATCTGTGCTGTTTCCAAGGTTGCGAAAACATTCACCTCAAAAAGTGCCCGAAACCGGTCCATCGGCACTTCCCCAAGCGGGCCTCGTTCATTAATGGCAGCATTTGCAACAAATACGTCAAAATCATACTTCTCAATCTGTTTCAGATCCAAAGGGTTCGTAATATCGACTTTAATCACCTCTATATCCAGTTCCAGGTCATTTGCTTCCCGTAGAAGGTCTGTTTTTTGAGAAGTCAGCTCTGTAGTCGCAATCACACGATGGCCTTTTTTGGCAAGACCAATTGCTGCACCTCTGCCAAGCCCGGTGCCTGCACCAGTAATGAAAATTGTTTTGCCCATGTTAAATTCCTCCATTCGATTAGAGCATGCCAATTTATTGTTCCCTATAGCAGTAAGGGCAAACGGAATAGGGGAAACTTTACCGATTTCTTGCAGGCTCAATGACGTCGTCGCTGTTGCTGCTGTAGTGCTATACCATATGCATCCAGTCGATAAGAGCATATCGGCTGCCAGTTGCAATATAGGCTTGTGGCCCGACCGAACAGAACATGGTAAACCCATAATCCTGTAATATTGAAAGTTTTCACCGCCGGGCAAAACGCTATTTTTTTGCCATTTTAAAGATGAAGCATGCCGTAAGCCGTGTTCTACTTTGGATGAATTAAAACTTGAAATTAAGAGTTATATTGGCGTACTACACTAACTACAGATATCAGTGGAATGTAAATAAGATGACCCCTGTTCAATACAGAGATCATCTCCTTAAAACTGCCTAGTTTTTTTAAAACTGTCCTTTACAACGGTACCATTTAGAAGGGGTTTGAGCTTTTCCTATTTTAAATCAACCTTCTTCAAGGGTTCGACGGCCGGACCCTCCAAGACTTCTCCGTTAATAGAGAATCGGGAGGCGTGACATGGGCAATCCCATGTCCTTTCACCGCTGTTCCATTCTACTTCGCAGCCCATATGGGTACAGGTGGAATCAACAGCATGGAGCAGCCCGTCCTTATCGCGATAGCAGCCTGCTTTGCCGCCGTTAATTTTTACAATCGCTGCTTCATCTTTTCCTAAATCCTCTGGTCCTTGGTGAACCATGGCGAACTTACCTTGAATCAAATGCTTTGCGACATCGGCATTATCTTTAATTAGATTCTTAACGCCCGGTTTTGGATGGAATCTGGATGGAGAATAGAGCTCTTCATAGCGATTTTTCTTTTGGATAATAAGATCTTTCAGCAAATTAGCTGCTGCCGTGCTGTTTGTCATGCCCCATTTAGCGTAGCCGGTAGCAATGAAAACATTCGGATGGTTTTCCGTAGCTGGACCAACATAAGGCACTTTATCCATCGTTATGATATCCTGTGCCGACCAACGGTATGGAATCTCTTTAATACTGAATACTTCTTCACTGAAGGCTTTCAGGGCTTCGTAATGTTCAAACGTTGAAATTCCCTGTCCGGTTTTGTGGCTCTCACCTCCGACCAGAATAAGTTTTTCTCCATTGATTTGCGTATAACGCAACGAGCGGGTTGGACTGTCGGCACTAATATACATACCACCTGGATATTCTTGTTCCGTTTTTATTCCGAGTACATAGGAGCGCTCTGCGTGCATTCTTGCAAAATAAAGTCCCATTTCATCGTTAAAAGGGAAGTGGGAAGCTGAAATAACATATTTGCAGCTGATAGTTTGTCCATCCCTGGTTAGTATTTTAGGTGTATCTCCATCTTCTACTTTCATTGCTGTTGTATGTTCAAATATTTTGCCGCCTGCTTCGGTAATCTGCGGAATAAGGGCAGTTAAATATTTTAACGGATGGAACTGCACCTGCTCTTTCATTACTACCGCTGCTTTACAGGGTATGGAGAAGGGGATTGTTTCCGTATACTCTCCGGGTATGCCTAGCTTTTGATAAGCTTTGATTTCATCCTGAATTTTGCTTACATATTCATCTGTTGCAGCGTATACATAAGCATCCTCATATGTTAAATCGCAATCAATTTTTAAATCTTTGACAGTTTTTATGACAAATTCCATTGCTTCTTTGTTCGCTTCATAATATAACTTTGCCTGTTCTTCACCTATGTCTTTAATAAGCTGATCATATATCAGGCCATGCTGTGCGGTTACTTTTGCTGTCGTATGTGCTGTTGTACCATTTAAAATTTCCCCTGAATCAATCAGGACAATATTAAGGCCTTCCTTCGCGAGCAGAAAGGCAGCTGTGATTCCTGTGATTCCAGCGCCTACAATCGCTACGTCTGTTTCAATATCATGATCAAGCTTTTCAAAGGTCGGGAAGGCGACTAGATCCCTCCAATATGGTTCGGGATATTGCGGGAGATGGTTTTTGTCCTTTTCTTCATTCATTATACATTCCTCCAGTATACCTTTTCTCTTTTGTTATTCCTGATGAATTAGTCCATTTATTACCATACCCATTTTTTTCTGTTATACACGTTTTTTTAGTCTAACTTCCAAGACCCGAGGTGGCATTCAGAAATAGTTTAGAGTTATTTATTTTTAGAAAATGATAGGCTTGATTCAATGTTTACGAAATTTGTATACTTGTTTACAAAAAAGTATACAACGTGTACGAAATGTGTATACAAGTATACAAATGCGTATACACGTTGTTGTGAAAGGATGTATACAACTTCTCGTTACATGTTTACAAATATGATTACAATTTGACTAGTCGAGTATCCACCGAAAGGAGTATTGACCAAACTATGAAACTTTTCTATTCTTAAATAAATGTGCCATTACATTTTAAGACTGGCATATAAAAGAGAAGGGAATGGTTTTGTGAGTAATTCTAGAATAGCAGCAGTAGATGTTGGAAATGACGCCATCAAAGCTTTGTTTGGAAAGTTAGACTCGGAGCTTTACATACCTAATGTAGTCGCAAGAGATACGGAGGACCGTCCCGTAATCGGAATAGAGGAGCTAAATGAGCAAGACCCGATCGATGGAATCCATATCAGGGTTCACTCCCCTGCCCTTCAAGACAATAATGTTATATACCGGGTTGGAAATCTAGCCACGAAAAGTGATAATCCATCGGAGTTGGATCTCGGGAGCAGTAAATCCGAAGAAGACCAGACGTTGGTTATGCTTTTTGCAGCATTGGCATTGGATGCAGTGAAGGAAGAAAATGCCCATATTTTCAAAAAAACCAATAATGTGGTGGATGCCACCTATACTTTAGGGACAGGCCTTCCTCTTCGTGAAGTGAAAGAAGGAAAAGATGTCGGCTATCGTTCCAAACTTCTTGGATCTGTTCATCAGGTAGAGTTTTTGATCACACCAAAATACCAGGGCATAAAGGTCAATATTAAATTTGATGATGTAAAAGTATATCCTGAAGGCTTCGCAGCATATATCAATTTAGTGATGGACAACGATTTGAATGTCATTAACAGAGATTTAATTGATAAACGTATCCTTATTCAGGATATTGGCGGACTGTCAACGGATATTGCCGTTATTAAAAACCGTAAAGTTGACGACGATAAAGCACAAGGCTTTAACCTCGGCGTTGCGGAAGCACTTGAAGCGATCAGAGAAGAGATTAGAAAGAAGCATGGTGTTGAACTCGACAGCAGACGGGATGTCGTTGAAATCATCACGAAGAAAAATGATAGAAACCATCTTATGGTACGCGGAAGCCGAGTAAGCGTGCACGATATCACAGATCGCATTTTAGGGGAACTTGCCAAAAAACAATACCGTCATCTTCGCAATGTGTGGCAAAAGAATTCCCAGACAGAAATCTGTTATTTTGTCGGCGGTGGGGCAATTGTTTTGAAGGATTATTTAAAGACACTCAATAACAATTTAGACGGCTATAATATTGACTTCTTTGAAGATGAGAAGGAAAGCATCTGGATGATGGCCAATGCCTATTATAAACTTATTGCAGACTTCGCCAGAAGGAAAGAAACAGAAAAACCAGCTAAATCAGAAAACAAAGTGGAAGACCAAAAAGCCGGCACAGCTAAATAGGCGGTGGTTATATGAAAAAAACAATTCCCTCGGGCATCCAAAGAGGTCAGGCGATCACCTTCCGCCTTCCTTCTGATACTCCCGACCACATCATAAGGCAGCTTCAAAAGATAAAAGAAACAGAGAAAAGAAACTTTTCAAGCAAAATTGCTGAGTTTGTGCTAGAAGGTGCAGGGAACAGTTCTATACATGAAAGGGAAATGATTAAGATTCCCTTGCCGCAAAAATTAACCAAATCACAGCGGGACTGGTTAAAGCATGCTCATTCGGAGGCGCTTCTCGGCAGTATTCTTCATCAGTTACTGACCGACCCTATGCGGGCAACGGCATTGCTTGCTTCAATGAATAGCAATGCAATGGAAATTGATGAGGCGCTATATTTACAGGAAGATGTACCAGATTTACCAGACACAATGGATTTGGAAAAAGAAGCGACTGGACATGAAGAATCTACCTCACAAGAAAATGATTTAGAAGATTTTGATTGGAACCAGGCGGAGATAAGGAATTCCAGTGAGACCAAGAAAGCAGAAAAGGAAGAAAGCCTAGATGACTTACTGGGAGACTTTTTGGCTCAAATGAATAAATAAGAAAAGAGGAGGATGTCTGTTTGCTGCAGGCATCCTCCTTTGCATCTAAAATAATATAACTTTTTTTATATGAACTAGTGTCTAGCTCCAGCGCCCAGCCCCTCGAGGTCATAAGTCACCCCTCCTACCAGGGGTGACTTATGCTTGTCGGACTTGCCCAGGATGGGCTGGCATCGACGTAAGACATAACGATGTGGCAGGTCTTAGTCGATGTTCCTTTTACAGGGCGCTTGCGCTTTTCTAACTAACTAGCCAGGAAGATAAGCTGATATAAGAAAAGAATCGCAAAGATATAGACAAGGGGGTGTACGTCGCGGAATTTTCTTTTGGCGATTTTCATGATTGGATAGGAAATGAAGCCAAGGGCGATTCCGTTTGCGATACTCGAAGTGAGCGGCATACTGACAATGACTAAAAATGCAGGGAACGCTTCATCAAAATCGTGCCAATTAATTTCTGAAATATTTTTAATCATGAAGCTACCGACAATAATCAAACTTGGTGCGGTAATGGCTGTAACATCCGAAACCGCTCCAACCAGCGGACTGAAAAAAGCTGTAATGATAAATAAGACAGCAACAGTAAGTCCGGTCAAACCGGTTTTTCCGCCTGCCCCAACACCCGCTGATGATTCAACGGAAGCAGCTGTTGGACTTGTCCCAAACATTGCTCCAATCGTAGTCCCGATCGAGTCGGCAAAAAAGGCGCTGCCAGCCCGGTCAAGTTTGCCTTTTCTTAATAAGCCGGCTTGTCTGACAATACCGAGCAATGCTCCGGTTGTATCGAATAACATAACAAGTAGAAAAGAAAATACGACACCATATAAACCATATTGAATGACATCGTTAATGGATGTGATTGGATTAAAGACAAGAAGTCCTTCAGGAAGGCGAGGGGCAGCCACAAAACCATTTGTAAAATGGAGCCGCCCGGTGAAATACGCTATTGCCCCGGTAATAATCATCCCTATAAAAAGCGCACCTTGAATATTCAACGTCATTAAAGTGACCGTAATGACAATTCCGATTAAACTCAGTGCTACTTTCGGGTCTTTGAAGTCCCCAAGAGTGACCAAGTTGGAAGGGTGATCGGCGACAATACCGGAGAGACGCAAGCCGATGAAAGTAATAAACAGACCGATACCAGCACTGATTGCATGCTTAAGATTATGAGGAATGGCATCAATAAGCTTGCTTCGGAAAGAGGTAAGAGAAAGAAGTAAAAATAGAATTCCGGTAATGAAAACAGCGGAAAAAGCAATGGTATAAGGGATATCATTATTACCAAGCACTGAATAAGCGAAATACGCGTTTAAACCCATGGCAGGAGCAATAATGATTGGGTAGTTAGCGAAAAAAGCCATGCAAAGCGTTCCGACCACGGTAGCAATGATTGTAGCGGTGAAACCCTGATCGAAGGGTACTCCTGCATCGGATAAAATCATTGGGTTAACGACGATGATATACGCCAGCGTTAAAAAAGTTGTAAGACCGGCAAGGATCTCTGTTTTAACGGTAGTGTTTCTTTGTTTGAGTTTAAACATTCTTTCATTCCCTTCTGAGGTGGATGAAGGTAGCCTCCTCGTTTATATAGAAACCCCCTTGCAACACTTGCAAGGAGGCAAAGCTACTATGTACACAGCTTTAGTATATTCTTAAGTGAATAATGTTATAAATTATATTGGAAATGACCGGTGACTACAATAAAATCAAAAAGAGTAAAAATAATAAAATAATTGGAACCGCTATCTGTAATGGTTTCTCTAAGGTTAAATAGCCCGATGAATGATATACTAAACGGAAAAAAGCAGACTTCCATCAATACGGAAAAGACAATAGCCCTTTACTACAGAATAAAACTGATACGAGAGAAGGTAGGCCGAATCAATGGATTTTTCCCAGCTCGGAATAATAGACAACCTGAAAAAAGTACTTAAGGATTATGGAATAACCTCGCCAACACCTATCCAGGAGAAATCAATTCCTGAAATAATCGCTGGAAGGGATGTCATTGCAAAAGCCCAGACAGGAACAGGCAAAACATTAGCCTTTCTGCTTCCGATCCTTCAAGGAATAAAATTAGAAAGCGATTATGTGCAAGCTCTTATTGTGTCGCCTACTAGAGAACTTGCACTTCAAATAACCGCTGAATTAAACAAGCTTACAAAAGCTTTTACAGGGATAAGCGCGGCGGCTATATATGGGGGGCAGGACGTGGAGCGGCAAATGAAACAATTAAAGCATCGCCCATCTATAGTGGTAGCTACTCCTGGACGGCTGCTTGATCATGTCAGACGGGGGACAATCGATCTTAGCAACGTTTCAATATTGGTATTGGATGAAGCGGATCAGATGCTGCATATCGGATTTTTGCCTGAAGTGGAGCAAATTATTGAAATGGTTCGAGGCAACAGACAAGTTCTGCTTTTTTCAGCAACGATACCCCAGCAGGTTCAGTCCATTGCTAAGCGATTCATGGTCAAGCCAGTCTCAGTTTCCGTAAAAAGCGATAACATTACAATAGAACGGATCAGACAGCTTGTCATTGAAACGACTGACAGGGCAAAACAAGCTGCTTTATTTAAAGTGATTGATGAAGAACCTCCATTTATGGCGATTATTTTTTGCAGGACAAAACGTCGAGTAAGTAAGCTTAATGACGCTCTTAGAGCTGCCGGTTATAATGCGGATGAACTTCATGGGGATCTATCACAGTCTAAAAGGGAACGAGTGATGAAAGGATTCCGAGAAGCAGCCATCCAGCTTCTGGTTGCTACTGATGTAGCAGCTAGAGGGCTTGATGTGGAAGGGGTTACTCATGTATTTAATTATGATGTGCCGGAAGATACAGAAAGCTATATTCATCGGATTGGGAGAACGGGAAGAGCGGGTGAAGACGGTATCGCGATAACGTTTATTGCTCCAAAAGACATCCCTCAATTGTTAGCGATTGAAAAGGGGATAAACGTTAAGTTAGACCGAAAAGTAGTAGAGGGAGTTAAGATTAATTCGAATTCCTCGAATGGCAGCGAGCAAAAAGCTCAAAACAGACGAGGGAAAAACTTCAGACAAGAGAAGGAACCGGGTGATAGGACCGGACGCAGAACAACAGCGAAGAGAAAAACGGAAGGAAGCGTAAAAAGAAACAGCAAAGATAGTGATAACAGTCATGTAACAAAAGTAAACAGGAAGCCGAAAAAAGCATCTCAAGGAAGACGAAGAGAAAAATAGACAATGAAGTCTGACTTGTCCTTCGGTTAATAATTTTGAAAACCCGTTGCTACGGGTTTTTTTCTTTTCCAATAGCATCTAAGCCTCAGGTCTTATCTGAAAATATAGCTAAGGCTCATTATGGAAAAACAAGAAAATAGATAAGCTAGAAACATGAAAGGAGGAACGGTAAAATGAAAAAATTTGGTTTACTGATAGCAGGGATAATCGCGGGGTGTGTTCTGCTCGCAAATGTTGGCCCAATGATTGGGTTAGCCATCAGCCTTGTGATTCTTTACTATGTGATCAAGCAATTTATGAAATCAGAATCTACATCAGGGAAAATCATCTGGGGGCTCATCGGCCTTGTTGCACTGACAGCGTCGGTGGCTAATATTCCGTCCATCATCGGCGTTGTAGCGGCATATGTTTTATACCTCGTTTATAAAAACTGGAACAAAACGAAGAAAACCACTTTCCAAGAAGAACAGGATCCATTTGTCAATTTCGAAAAACAATGGGCCGAAATAAAAAGATAATCTAAAAGGAGAGAATCAAATGAGTAACTTATTTACGAGAATCAAAGATACAATTGCGGCGGATTTTCATGAAATGCTCGATCATAAGGAGCAAAAAAACCCGATTGCACTGTTAAATCAATATCTTCGCCAGTCGGAGCAGGAAACGGAAAAGGTACGTAAATTGGTTGAACGGCAATATTTATTAAAAGAAGAATTCACCCGGGAATATGGCCATGCAAGAAATCTTGCAGAAAAACGCAGACGCCAAGCTGAGATCGCAGAACAAGCAGGCGAAACAGAATTACATGGATTTGCAGCCCAGGAAGCTGCCCAATACGAAGAACGTTGCCAGAGGTTGAAGGATTCCCTGCAAAAAGCAGAGCAGCAGTTGGATGAGCTGGAGCGCAAGTATGAAGAAATGAAACATAAGCTAAAAGACATGAATCTTAAACGTATGGAACTGATGGGACGTGAAAACATTGCCCGTGCGCATCATCGGATGAATCAGGTTTTGGAATCAACAACATCTTCTAATAAGTCTTTTGCGAGATTTGAAGAAATGGATTCTTATCTCGACCGGCTTGAGCACCAGGTCAACTCAGCTTACCACCGCAATACAATCGATGCTAGGATCGCTCAGCTTGAAAAAGAAATGAAAAACAAAGAAACACATTCTATTTCCTAATAAAGTCATGGTATTCTTAAAAGAGGCGTAGTTTTCTACGCCTTTTTGGACTATTTCTCAGAATAGGTTCGGTTAGTCGAGGGAGGCACCCTATGTTTAAACAAATGAAAACCGATTATATTAGCTGGATATTATTAATAGGAATTATACTGCTATTTCTTGAAATTTCTTTATTTGACGGGGGCTTATTATTCTCCCTTGCCCTAACGATTGGATTCATGTACCTTGGCCGTAAGTCATATTTCCGTAAAATAGGAAAAGTGATGTTTTGGGTTGGGTTATTTGGAACGATCATTACCGTTTTAAATATGATGATCTTTAAATTTTTCGTTGTGGCCATTTTACTATATATCGTACTGGTTTTTTATCAGTCCAAACAAAATCCCGAAGTAATCAAGCCTGTGCTGACAGAGCCCGCAAGTTTACAGGACGGACTGGAAAAAGAGCCTTTGGTAAAAGCGGGTCACTTATTACAGAATAAATGGTTTGGCCGCCAAAAAACATCGGATCACATCTATGAGTGGAACGATATAAACATACAGGGCGGCATCGGCGACACAATCGTTGATTTAAGCAATACCATTCTTCCGAAAGGTGAAGCAGTCATCTCCATTAGACATTTCATCGGAAATATCCAAATTTTTATCCCTTACGATATCGAACTAAGCATACATCATTCGGTGGTAGCCGGGAGAGCTAATATTTTTCAGCACCAGGAAACCAAAGTTTTTAATCAGATTCTTTCCTATCAGACGGCTGAATATCAGAATGCGGCCCAGAAAGTGAAAATCATCACCTCTGTTATAACAGGAGATATAGAGGTGAAAAGGATATGAGTATAATAGCCCGGCAAATTATATACGGAATTACTGTTGCACTTGCCTTATCCATCTTGCTGTCAGGGGTTGTTTTTTTTGTATTTCCGCTGGAGGATTGGAGCCTGTTATGGAAAAAAGAAATGATGGATATCCCTTTTATTCTTTTTGTGCCCGGTTTAAGCTTATGTTTAGGGCTTATTTTTGGAATAAGCTCGGGCTTGTCTTGGAGGAGGCGCTTTACAGGGGTAGGGGATGCGTTGTACCAGCTTGAACAGGGAAACGCCCCGTCCCGGAAAGAATCTTATCCTGTCCAGGAATTGACAATGATTTCTACGAGAATTGAAAATATTCATAAACATGTGTCAGAACAGGCCAAAATGTCTCAAAAAATGGCAAGTGAGAAAGTGGCCGATCGAGAGAAGATCGTCCAGGAAATCGTTTCTCAGGAGCGCAATCGCCTCGCTCGGGAACTGCATGATTCTGTCAGCCAGCAGCTGTTTGCCGCATCCATGCTTATGTCAGCAATAACGGAATCGAAGCCTGAATCGGAAAGCGCGGAAACAAAACAGCTGAAGCTGATTGAGGGGATGATCCATCAATCTCAGCTCGAAATGAGAGCATTACTCCTGCACCTTCGTCCTGTTCCACTGCGTGATAAGTCTCTACAGCAAGGAATTCAGGAACTGTTAGCGGAATTATCCCAGAAGGTTCCGATGAACATTTCATGGAAGATAGAGCCGATGCCGTTAGACCGTGGAATAGAAGATCACCTGTTTCGTATTCTCCAGGAGTCTGTATCCAATACATTACGACATGCGAAAGCCAATACATTGGAGGTTCTGTTGATAGGGCGGGATGATTTAATTATTCTCAGGATTGTCGATGATGGTCTCGGCTTTAATATGGATGAATCAAAAACAGGCTCGTACGGCTTGCAAAATATGCATGAAAGAGCGGTTGAAATAGGAGGGACAATGAAGATTGTTAGTGTTCCCAATCAAGGTACAAGGCTTGAAGTAAAAGTCCCGGTACTTGGAGGAGGCAGAAGCGATGATTAAGGTATTGTTTGTTGATGATCATGAAATGGTACGGATCGGTGTCGCCTCATATCTCTCTTCCCAACCGGATATCGAGGTGATCGGAGAGGCTGATGATGGCGAAAAGGGAGTGGAGCTTGCATTAAGCTTACGTCCAGATATTATCTTAATGGATCTGGTCATGAAGGTAATGGATGGCATTCAAGCCACCCGATCCATTATCGAGAAATGGCCGGAAGCTAAAATCATCATTGTAACAAGTTTTCTGGACGATGAAAAAGTGTATCCTGCCCTGGAAGCAGGAGCAACCAGCTATATGCTGAAAACATCCAAGGCTAGTGATATCGCCGATGCTGTTCGTTCTACATACCAGGGTCAATCTGTTCTTGAGCCGGAAGTGACCGGTAAAATGATGGCGAAGATGCGTTCCCGAAACGTTCAATTGCCACACGAGCAATTAACGAATCGAGAAATGGAAATACTTCTTTTAATGGCTGAAGGAAAAACGAATCAAGAAATAGCCGATGAATTGTTTATCGCCTTAAAGACAGCAAAGGTCCATGTAAGCAATATTTTAAGCAAACTTGAGGTTCATGACCGGACCCAGGCGGTTATTTATGCGTTTAAGCATTCGCTTGTAAATTAAAAAATATTCTGTAAGAAAATCATGGAGGCTTTCATGAAAACAAGGTATCTTAATACAACCCTCACCGTAGGAACCCTACTTGAGCAGGGCAGCATCCCCTATCAATTTACGGGTGCTTCTGCACTCATCGTTCAGGGTGTAGAGATAAAAGAGTATTCAAGTATAACTGTGTCCGTACAATGGGATCTATTCAATGAGGCGCATCAGCTTTTTTCTACCTATTCACCGTCAGAAACGGAAAGAAATTCGGAGCAGGCCGCTTTCCAATTTGAAGTTGACGGTGTTCATGTTACGGTAAGCTGCTTATTTAATATAACGATTAAAACAGATCCTTATCGAATTTTCGTGAAAAATGAAGGAATGGATATTTGGTGCCGTTCCCTCTACTCATACTTGTATGACAGGGAAATTGCAGCTTACAGTGATGAGATACATACATATCTGGCAAAGAAGCAGCACGGGTTTACCTCCCAAAATGAACAAGCCTGGAACCAAAATAACTATCAGGCCTTGATAAACCGGTATGGATCCGCTGAGGAGATTGCGGCAAAAATTAAAGAAAACCCAAAATGGAGATTGCATCCGTTTTATAAATATGTTGGAGAAGTTTCCGGTAAAAAGGTTGCTCATCTTATGGGATCGAATGGGGTTAAAGCGGCCGCACTTGCTTTATTGGGAGCAGAGGTAAAGGTTATCGATTTTTTCAAAAGAAAATGCTGCTTTCGCGCTTGAGCTGGCAGCTGCTGCGGACGTCTCCATTGAGTATGTCGTTTCCGACGTATTATCCATGCCAAAAGAACAGATTACCGGGGACTTTGAGATCGTTTTAATGGAGCTGGGTGTGCTTCATTATCTAATTGATCTCGAACCGCTTTTTGAAATCGTAAACCGGTTATTAAAACCGGGAGGAAGGTTCATCTTGCATGAGTTCCATCCAATTTCCACAAAATTAATAACCTCTGCCGGAAAGAAGCACAAAGTAACCGGAAATTATTTTGACCCGGCGATTGAGACCCATACCGTTGCGTTCTCCAAGCATATGCCCGATGAGGATCAAAAGCAGCTTGACAAGGTTGCCCAAAGAAAATGGACAATCGGAGAGCTGGTAACGGCCTTGGGACAAACTGGCCTGGTGATAAAGGTGTTGGAAGAAGAACCGAATCATAAAATCCATGATATCGGATTGCCCAAAACATATACACTCCTTGCAGAAAAGAGACAATAAAAAATCCATCTTCAATTTTAGAAGATGGATTTTTTTATCAGGTTAGTTAATTTGATTATACCATTCCTCGACATCCCATACCTTCGTAACCCAATCTTCATAGAAATCAGGCTCATGGCTCACAAGGACAATCGTACCTTTGTATGCTTTCATCGCACGCTTCAGCTCTTCTTTCGCGACAACATCCAAATGGTTTGTCGGTTCGTCGAATAACAACCAGTTGCTTTCATTAAGCATTAACTTACAAAGCCGGACTTTAGCCTGCTCCCCACCGCTTAGCTGGTTCAGCGGGCGGGTGATATGTTCATTTTTCAGCCCTACACTTGCGAGGATACCGCGGACCTTCGGCTGATCGAGATGAGGGAATGCATTCCAGACATCATCAATCGGAGTGATATCGTCTGCTTTGACTTCCTGTTCAAAGTACGAAGGATACAGAAAATCACCTAAGACAACTGTACCGCCCAGTGGCGGGATTTTACCAAGAATCGTCTTGAGCAATGTCGATTTTCCGACTCCGTTGTATCCAACGATGGCAATTTTTTCGCCACGCTCAATGGTCATTGTCAATTTAGGGAGAAGCGGATGATCATAGCCTATTTCCAAATCCTCACCTTCAAAAACATAACGGCTGCTCCCGCGTGATTCTTTAAAGTCAAATCTCGGCTTCATCGCTGTTTCAGGACGGTCGATCCGTTCCATGCGATCCAGCTGCTTCTGACGGCTTTTGGCCCGTCCAGTAGTCGAGTAGCGTGCTTTATTTTTAGAAATAAAATCTTCCTGCTTTTTAATGAATTCCTGCTGCTTTTCATATGCATTGATATGCTGGTTTTTATTAATCTCTGCTAATTCCAGGAATTTTTCATAAGTCGCGGTATAGCGAGTCAGCTTGGAAAACTCGAGATGGAAAATGACATCGACGATACCGTTCATGAATTCCGTATCATGTGAAATTAAAAAGAAAGCATGAGGGTATTCTTTTAAATAATGGCTCAACCACCGAATATGCTCGACATCGAGATAGTTCGTCGGTTCGTCCAATAACAGCACCTCGGGCTGTTCTAGCAGCAATTTCGCAAGCAAAACCTTAGTCCGCTGGCCGCCGCTTAGGGTTGAAACGTCCCGATCAAGCCCGATTGCATCAAGGCCGAGCCCGCGGGCTGCATCCTCAACTTTAATATCCAGGCTATAAAAGCCTCCTGCTTCCAGCTTATCCTGGATTTGTCCCATTTGTTCAAGGAGGTCTTCCAATTCCTCGGGAGTTGCCGTTGCCATTTTCTCCGTCACTTCATTGAGCGCTTTCTCTTGTTCGTATAAAGGAAGAAAGGCATCGCGAAGAACATCGCGGATTGTTTTCCCTCTGGTTAGGACAGTGTGCTGATCCAAGTAGCCATATGTTACGCCAGGTGTCCATTCGACACGGCCTGAGTCATAAATCAGTTCCCCGGTGATGATACTCATTAATGTTGATTTCCCGACACCGTTCGCCCCGACCAATCCAACATGTTCCCCTGCCATCAGGCGAAAGGAAACATCCTTGAAAAGCGTACGGTCACCGAAACTGTGGCTTAATTTATCTATTGAAAGTAAGCTCATTTTACTTTGAACCTCCATTTAAATTGTAAAAAAACATCTATTTCCCATCTTACTAAAATCTTTGATAGATTGCTATCATTTCATGGTGAATACAAAGTCAATAAATAAAATGAACCCGTAATAGTTCGACATATTTCTTGGGAAATATTTTGCAATAATTGCTCGAGAAATAAGGAGGGTTTTGTCTGGATATCGATATATGAATAAGCAGTTGAAAATATAGTGTTTATCTCAGATTTTTATAAAATGCGCATAAATAAAAGACTGCATATGACTCACTTTTAGGGTAAATTATGTGCAGTCTTTTCTACAAATAAAGTATCAAACAATTAAATGTATTCTATTCCATTTAGGAATTATAAAACTTTATACATGCTAATTTAATAAAAATAAAACGCATAGGCAATCGCTATACGTTTTATTTTTTGTTTTTATTGATCTAATTTGAGGTTTTTTAAGGCTTCAGCTAGTGCATTGTTAACAGGTTCATCTTGTTTCTGTTGTTTTAAATACTTCTGTACGCTCTGTTTATCCGCTTTCCCACGCCCTTCTTTTTTACGTCTTGCTTCAAAAGCAGATAGCTTCTCACGATAGCCACACTTACATGTGAAGATTTGACCGTCACCTTCGCCACGAAGTTCGAGTTTCTTCTTGCATTGTGGGCAGCGAGCATTTGTAATACGTGCTACGTTTTTACGATGGCCACATTCACGATCTTGACACACAAGCATTTTGCCTTTTTTACCGTTTACCTCAAGCATTGGTTTTCCGCAATCTGGACAAGACTTTGTTGAGATATTGTCATGCTTATATTTTTTTTCGCTCGCTTTAATCTCAGCAACAATTGCCTTTGTATGCTGTTTCATTTCATTGATGAATACTTCTTTTTTAAGCTTACCTTTCGCAATTAGCTCAAGCTTCATTTCCCACTCAGCAGTAGTTGTTGGTGACTTCAACTCATTTGGTACAAGGTCTAATAACTGACGACCTTTAGATGTAATATGAATGTCCTTGCCACGCTTTTCAATTAAGAATGAGTTGAATAGCTTGTCGATAATGTCCGCGCGTGTCGCTACCGTACCTAATCCGCCTGTTGATTTTAATGTTTCTGCCAGCTGCTTATTTTGAGTCTCCATATACTTCGTAGGGTTTTCCATTGCCGATAGTAATGTCGCCTCGTTAAAGCGTGCAGGGGGCTTTGTTTGACCAGATGTTTGAGCTATTAGTTTTACATTTAATGAGTCGCCTTTTTCGATACGAGGCAATATTTGTTCTTTTACATCATCTGTTGCATCTTCATCTTCAAAGCGATTTTCATATACTTCCTTCCAACCACTTGAAAGAATTGTTTTTCCTTTTGCAACAAAGTTTTCATCACCAATTTTCGCACGAAGAGTCAATTGTTCGTATTCAAATGCGGGGAACAGCACCGCCAAGAAACGTTTCACCACTAAATCATAAATTTTACGCTCTTTATCCGTCATAGCTGAGAAGTTCACATAACCTTCTGTTGGAATAATGGCATGGTGATCTGATACTTTACTATCATCAACAAAAGACTTTGAGGCCAATATTTGCTTGTTTAAGACCTTATTTGTTAAAGAACGATATTCTCCAACTCCACATGATTTTAATCGCTCTGGAAGCGTACTAACAATGTCTGAAGAAATGAAACGAGAATCCGTACGTGGATACGTTAACACTTTATGCTGCTCATACAGTTTTTGCATGATGTTTAGCGTTTCTTTTGCAGAATAGCCAAAAATTTTATTTGCATCACGTTGTAGTTCGGTTAAATCATAAAGACCAGGCGCAAATGTTTTCTTAGCTTTCTTTTCGATGTCTGTAACCGTTGCTTTAACATGATCTAATTTCTTAACAGTTGCTTCGATTTTTTCTTTATCGAAGCTACGTGAATTTCCTTTTGCGTCTTGCCAAGTCAATTTTAAATGATCGGCGGTTTGAGCTTCGATGCCATAATACGTTTGCGCTTTGAAGTTTTTAATTTCATCTTCTCGTGCTGCAATCATGGCGACAGTAGGTGTCTGTACACGCCCACAGTTTAATTGTGCATTAAATCGAGTTGTTAGGGCACGTGTTGCATTTAAACCGATATACCAGTCAGCTTCTGAGCGGGCAACAGCCGCAGCATAAAGATTTTCATAGTTCTTACCGGGTTTCAAATTCGCAAAACCATCTTTAATCGCTTTATCTGTTACTGAAGAAATCCATAAACGTTTAATCGGTTTATTCACGTTCGCTTTTTCAATAATCCAGCGTGCAACTAATTCTCCTTCTCTTCCCGCATCGGTAGCAACAATTATTTCATTTACATCGCTACGTGTTAGTTGTGATTTCACACCATTGAACTGCTTACCAGTTTGCTTCATCACAACTAATTTCATACGCTCTGGCAACATTGGAAGGTCTTCTAAATTCCATGTTTTATATTTATTATCGTAAACTTCTGGATCTGCGAGTGTCACTAAATGTCCTAATGCCCATGTGACAATATACTTGTCGCCCTCTAAAAATCCATTACCTTTTTTATTACACTTCAATACATTTGCAATATCACGTGCAACTGAAGGTTTTTCAGCGATTACCAGACTTTTTACCATATATTCGTACCCCTTTACTAGCTATGTACCGTCTAATATACCATAAATTAAAGGTGGAATTGCTTAGACCCGCTTACTTAGTAGCCACATTTAATTCTAGGTTCTAAATTCATGTAAATTCATATATGAAACAACAAAACAAAGATGAACACATCAATACAGCACTGGCAGATGCGCTTGCTAAGCTAAAGCTTGATAAGTAAATGAGAGAATGAAGTCAAGGGCTTCATTCTTTCTAATATTTTAAAATAGTGGAAAAATGTTGTTACTTCGTTTTTTATTCGTGTATAATCATTTGTAGCAGAAAAAATTTCATACATAGAAACGGAACTAGGTGTCTATTAGTAGACTTAAAAGGGAAGTTGGTTAAAAACCAACGCGGTCCCGCCACTGTGAATGGGAGTTAAACGGCAAATGACCACTGTATCCAGTAGGATATGGGAAGGTGCCGTAAACGATGACCATAAGCCAGGAGACCTGCCTGTATCCGTGCACCAGTAGAACCTACGAGGATGGGGAGGTGTGTGGCGGCAGTTTAAGTGTAATTCTACTTCAATTTACTGGCCATACTAAAATCTCCAATATAAATTTGGAGATTTTTTTGCGTTTTAGACTGGTTTCTGCGATGAAATGATAGTTACTCACCACGAGCTTCACTAAGCCAATAGATTATGAACCTGGAGGAAGTACCATGAAAAAGTTGTATTCATTATTATTTTTAATTCTATTATCCATAGGGGTTTTAGCTGGTTGCGGCGATGACCAGGGCAAGGAAAGTAATTCAAATGAAAAAGCGAAAACGGAACAGGGTGCAGAAGCGGCTTATCCGGTAAAGATCAAGGATGCTAGTGATCAAGAGGTTACGATTGATGAAAAACCTGAAAAGATTGTGTCACTGATTCCGAGCAACACGGAAATTGCTTTTAGTTTAGGGTTGGATGATGAGATCGTCGGAGTTTCCGATTTTGATAATTATCCAGAAGAGGCTACTAAAAAAGAGAAAATTGGCGGCCTGGAGTTCAATGTTGAAAAAGTTATCTCTTTACAACCAGATTTGGTATTGGCCCATGCTTCTTCAGGAGATAGCGCAAAAGAAGGCCTTCAGCAGATAAGAGATGCCGATATTGATGTTATAGTCGTAAACAACGCGCAAACCTTTGAGCAAGCGTATGAATCTATCACAATGATTGGTACGGCGACGGGGGAAAAGGAAAACGCTGAAAAAATCGTTTCCGATTTGAAAGCGAAGTTTGAAGAAATCAAAACCGCAGCGGCCAAGATCCCGGAGAAAGATAGAAAAACAGCTTATATTGAGGTGTCGGCGGTACCTGATATTTATACAACAGGCAAGAACACGTTCATGGATGAAATGCTTCAGACGATCAATGCAAAGAATGCAGCCGGGGATCAAGAAGGATGGGTTGCCATCGATCAGGAAGCGATCATTAAAGCGAACCCGGATACCATTATCTCACTATACGGACCTGATTCTATTAAACAAATTCAGACACGCGAAGGCTGGCAGGATCTGAACGCAGTCAAAAATGAGCAGATATTTGAAGTGAATCAAGATCTCGTGAGCAGGCCAGGACCAAGGCTTGCCGAAGGAGTAGAAGAATTTGCGAAAGCAGTATACCCTGACATCTTTAACAAATAATAAGTGGCTTGCTTATTTAATTGCAACAGTTTTCCTTATTTGTGCCATGGTCATTGGCATTTCGATCGGAACAGTCTCTGTTCCGATTTCTTACATACTAAAGATTATTGGGCAGGAAGCGTTTCATCTTCCGGTTGCCGGGCAAATCGATCCGATGTATGCAAACATCGTCATGAATATCCGTCTGCCAAGGGTGATCCTAGCGGGTTTGGTGGGGGCGTCTCTCGCGGTAGCGGGAGCCGCCTTTCAAGGCTTGCTGCGGAATCCGCTTGCAGATCCATATACTCTTGGTGTTTCGTCAGGTGCCTCGGTAGGCGCAGTCGTCACTCTTTTCTTCCAGATTTCATTGCCGGGCATAGGGTTGTATACATTGCCTCTTTTTAGCATCACGGCAGCATTTGTAACTATTTTTATAGTGTTGCTGTTTGCCCGCAAGATAGACCGGTCCATGAAGATCGAGACAATTATTTTAACGGGGATTATTTTCAGTTCGTTTTTAGGTGCTTTTATTTCCTTGATGATCGCCTTGACAGGAGACGAATTAAGGCAGATTATCGGCTGGCTTCTCGGGAGCGTTTCGATGAGGGGTTGGGAGTACATCCAAATTATGCTTCCTTTCTTTATCATTGGTTCCTTGTTGCTTATAATCAGTTCCCGTGAATTGAATGCGATGTCCTTTGGCGAGGAGCAGGCGCAGCACTTAGGGGTTAATGTACAGAAAAGAAAGCTGCTCCTACTGACGGCAGGCTCGATTTTGACAGGCGCAGCGGTTGCTGTTTCGGGCACCATCGGCTTTGTCGGTTTAGTCATCCCGCATTTGACAAGACTCCTATGGGGCCCAGACCATAAACACCTTCTTCCCCTTTCCATTTTAATAGGCGGAGGATTTTTGATACTTGCGGATCTTGTCGCCCGGACTGTGATTTCGCCTACTGAACTGCCAATCGGTGTGATTACGGCTCTTATCGGTGCACCGGTGTTCGCAGTCATTCTAGTGAAGAGAAGAGGTGAGCGGAGATGACGGAACTTCTTAGCATCCGCGATCTGACAGGCGGGTACAGTGAAGAAGCTGTGGTAAACGACGTATCGTTTAATGTCCATCAGGGTGAATTGTTTGGCGTTCTCGGTCCAAATGGGAGCGGGAAAACGACACTGCTTAAGATGATGAGTGGTATCTTGCCGTATGGGCAAGGGGAAATCACGGTAAAGAGAAAGAAAATTAAAGATTATACCGCCAAAGAGCTTGCGAAAATTGTTGCTGTGCTACCACAACATTCCGCCCAGTCATTTTCCTACACGGTCAAAGAAACCGTTTCTCTTGGCAGATATGCCCATCAGCGGGGCTGGCTGCAAAGCTGGAGTGCTGAAGACGAAGAGATCGTGAAAAAGGCAATGGCCCAGACAGGAATCACGGCTTTTGGCGACCATTATTTAGACGAACTATCCGGAGGAGAGAGACAGCGTGTTTTCCTCGCCCAGGCTCTCGCGCAAGAACCGGAAATATTGCTGCTTGATGAACCGACCAACCATCTCGATCTATCTTTTCAAAAAGAACTGCTCGACCAGTTAAGACAATGGACGAAAGAACGACAACTTACTGTTGTATCAATCTTTCATGATTTAAACCTGGCAGGTCTTTATTGCGATAGATTGCTGTTGCTTGAAAAAGGGAGAATCAATAAAATCGGAACGCCCATCGAAGTTCTTCGGAAAGAAAGAATCGAGACCGTTTATCATACCAGTATTGAAAGACTCGCACATCCTGCGATTCCGAAGCCGCAAATGGTTTTGTTGCCAGAGGGAACTGGTGTTGAAAGCAATAATATTGAGATAAACGAGCAATATCTGAAAGTATCAGACGATATCATTCAATTAGTAGCGCCAATGCCGCTTAGAACGTTGTCTTCCGGTGTGACGGGTGCAGGCTTTAGCTGGCATCACACGTTCATAAACAGACATGTCGATCAAAACTATGATTGCAGCGACCACATTCAAGAAATGAAAGAGTATTTGCTGACTCGCGGATTTGTTCCTGAAGAGACGGTTGGAATGATGACCGCAGTCAATTTGCATGATGTCGTTTATCGGTTTTACCAGGAAGAGGACATTTCGGTTTTTATTGTAGTGACGGCAGGCACTGGGAATGCCGTCGATGCCACAAGCAACAAAAGGATAAGCTATAAACAAACAACGGGTACTATCAATACATGGATATTCATAAATGGCCGCCTGTCTGAAGCAGCCTTTGTCCAAAGTATGGTCACTGCTACAGAAGCAAAGGTGAAAGCGTTGCTGGATTTTGGAATCAAGGATCCGGTAACGGGCACATACGCTACAGGGACGTCAACAGACAGCATCTTGATTGCTTCTATCCAGCAAGGTACCGAGGTCCAATATGCAGGGACGATCACACCGCTTGGAAACCTTATCAGCAAAGGAATATACGAGTGCATGACAATTAGTCTCGAAAATTATAAAAACAGGCATTCATTATGATGGTTTTCTATCATTTACTTGCTGTCACCCTTGCTTATTTACTGGATTTGCTGATCGGCGACCCGAAAAATTGGCCTCATCCGGTCAGATGGATGGGAGCCTTAATCGGCTTCCTGGATAAGCGATGGAATAAGGGTGGCTACAAAATATGGATGGGCCTGCTTATGACGGGTACTGTACTTGTCACAGTGTTGCTTGTAACGTACGTAACAGTCTTTGTCATGTATTCACTGCATCCCGCTGCCGGAGTGCTTTGGGAAGTGATCCTGATTTCAACCGCGATTGCTCAAAGAAGCTTAAAGGAAGCAGCTATGGAAGTGTATCACCCGTTAAGCAACAGTGATTTAACTGAGGCGAGGACAAAACTTTCATATATAGTCGGGCGCGATACGGATAGGCTGGACGTGAGTGAAGTTGTCCGCGGCACGGTTGAAACAGTGGCTGAAAATACAAGTGATGGAGTGACGGCGCCTCTTTTCTGGGGAGCAATTGGCGGAGCCCCTTTCGCAATTGTCTACAGAGCAATCAATACATGCGACTCCATGGTTGGCTATCGAAACGAAAGGTACGGACAATTTGGCTGGGCCTCTGCCAAACTGGATGATCTCGTAAATTGGATTCCGAGCAGGTTGACCGCATTGATGATGTTAGTAAGCATGAAATCAAAGGTTACTGGTTTTAGAGACTGCTGGAGGATTACCTTGCGGGATGCCCCGAAGCATCCGAGTCCCAACAGCGGCTGGGGAGAAGCCGCAACAGCCTCCATTTTAGGAATCCAGCTTGGTGGTGTGAATTATTATAAAGGCTGTATTTCGGACCGGGCCAGGATGGGGACCCCCATTGTTAATCTCAAGCCCATTCATATTCAGGAATCCATTACGATTATGCGGCGGGCATCGTTTGGCTTCTTACTGTTATTATGGATAGGAGGTATCAGCATTGAAATTGCCCTCACATGGATCTAACCCCCATTTTCTTTATCAATCACTACAAATAACCAAACCTGAACATGTCGTCGACTTTAGCGCAAATATTAATCCGATCGGTCCGCCTCCCGAATTAAAAAAGAAATGGCCGCAGTTATTTGAATTGGTGAAAGATTATCCCGACCCCAACGCTAGTGCGTTGATTAACCGTATTTCTATGAAAGAGAAACTTCCGAAGGATACAATCTTAATGGGAAACGGGGGAGCGGAACTGATCAGTCTTGTTGCCCGGTTATTATCAGGAAAAAACGTCCTAATTATCGAGCCTGCATTTTCCGAATATGAACAAGCCTGTGAATCGTCGGGCTGCCGTTTGAGTTATCATATTCTCGAAGAAGGGAATTGGGAGCTCCGGCTCGAGCGGCTCCTTCCGCTTATTAAGAATGCAGACGCCGTTTTTATATGCACGCCTAATAACCCGACAGGAATTTCCTTTGAACAACATTCTGTTCTTAAGCTGCTGGAAGAATGCCAAAAGCATGATTGCTTTCTAATCATCGATGAAGCGTTCCATGATTTTCTGGAGGATGGTTTTACTTATGCGTCCTGGATAGCTGAATATCCCAATCTGCTAATCCTTCGCTCCCTAACAAAAATGTATGCGATTCCAGGATTAAGGCTGGGATACCTGCTTGCCAACCCGGACATTATCGGCGAAATCAAAAATTTCCGCCCTCATTGGAGCGTGAACAGTCTGGCTCTTATGGCAGGTGAAATCAGTCTTATGGATGAAAATCATATTGAAAATACGAAACAGCTAGTCAGCCTGCAAAGCAAAAAGCTGAAACACTTCTATGAAAACAATGGTTTCATTGTTTCAGATAGCAGTGTTAATTTTTATTTAGTAAGAGATAGCTATGCATCAAATATGCTGCCTCTATTTCAGTTTTTGCTAAGAAACGGAATCGTGCCGCGGCATACATTCAACTTTCCTGGTCTGGAAGGAAGATGGCTGAGGTTTGCCGTGAAAAATGAATGTGATAATCAAAGACTGATGGAGGTTCTGACACAATGGCGAAATCATCCCTCATTTTTGTCTCAGGAGGAGTAAGGAGCGGCAAGAGCCGTTTTGCGGAGCAGCTTGCCATCAATCTCGCAAATCATCATAATCGAACGTTGTATTATCTTGCCTGCGGACGCCCTGGCGACCCGGAAATGCAGGAGAGGATTGCCCGGCATAAAAGCGACAGGGAAAACGGCGCCGGACATTGGGTCACTCTAGAGTATCCGGTTGCGATAGAAGCGGCTGTACCGCTTTTAGACTCAAACAGTATCGTGCTGCTTGATTGCCTGACAACATTGTTAAATAATGAAATGTTCCCGTCTGCTTCAAATATGGATGAATGGGAAGACCCAGCCTTCTTGGCTTCCGTAAAAGAGCGGCTGCTAGACGCAATCAAAGAAATCAGGGAGCGTGCGGCATCCTTGATTGTCGTAAGCAATGAGCTTCTTCATGCCCCGATCACCGACGATGGGGTAAACCACGCATATTCGAAAATGATTGGCGGCATCCATCAGGAAATGGTGGCCATGTCTGACAGAGCCTACTTGATGGAAGCTGATTGCGCGATACTGATGAAGGGGGAAGCAGAATGAAAGGAATCATGATTCAAGGAACATCTTCCGATGCCGGAAAAAGTTTTATTACAACTGTTTTTTGCAGGCTTCTCGCGCAGGAAGGATGGGAGGTCGCCCCCTTTAAGTCGCAAAACATGTCCAATAACTCCTATGTAACCACGGATGGATTTGAAATCGGCAGGGCACAGGGCATCCAGGCTGAAGCGGCAAACACCCAAGCCTCCATTTGGATGAATCCGATTCTGCTGAAACCCCGATCCGATCAGAGTTCAGAGGTGGTCCTGTTTGGGAAGCCGCTCCGTACGCTATCCGGCATGTCATATCGGGAGAACTTCTATGAACAAGGAATCGAAGCGATCCGGCTTTCCCTTTCAAAGCTCGAAGAGGAATACGAGGTGGTTGTTATGGAAGGGGCAGGCTCACCTGTAGAGATTAACCTAAAAGACAGGGAGCTAGTTAATATGAAGGTGGCCGAGCTGGCTGATGTGCCGGTGATTCTTGTCGCCGATATTGAAAGAGGAGGGGTATTTGCCAGTATTATCGGAACACTTGAACTGCTCACACCTTCTGAAAGAAAACGTGTCCGGGGAATCGTGGTGAATAAATTCAGAGGGGATATCCACTTGTTTGAAGATGGGGTTGCCTGGATCGAAGAGAAGACAGGCATTCCTGTGCTAGGCGTTATTCCCTATATAAACGGGCACATAGTGGAAGGAGAGGATTCCCTTTCCTTGGCTGACCGGTTTTCAGCCTCTAAAACGGCACCGATTGACCTCGCTGTGCTGAAGCTGCCATATATCTCAAATTATACGGACATTGAACCCTTTCTATACGAAAAGGATGTATCGATCAGATGGGTGGAAGACGCTTCAGCCTTTGGAAAGCCGGATGCCTTGATCATTCCCGGTACAAAAAGTACGATTCAGGATTTGCGTTATTTGAAGACAACGGGATTAGCCCGGAAAGTGATAGATTACTATCGGGATGGAGGTTCGATCATTGGGATATGCGGCGGTTATCAAATGCTCTGTGAACAATTGATAGATGAGGAAGGTTCGGATACAGGAAGGCGACGAACGAAAGAAGCAGGCCTTTGCCTTATACCCGCACAAACTACTTTCTCGATAGAGAAAAAGACCATCCGTTCCAAAGGAAGCCTGCATCCTAAAACAGGTCTAGAAAAAGTTGCCCAGCTCGAAGGGTATGAGATTCATTTAGGACATACCGTTTGGAAAAAGGGACAAGCAGGGTCCCCGTTTTTAATGCTTGACTCAGGGGAAGCAGAAGGTTTTTATACGGAAAACGGGAGGCTGATAGGAACTTATATGCATCATCTGTTTCACAATGATGAGTGGAGAACCTTGTGGCTGAATCGTCTCCGGGAAAGAAAGAATCTGCCATTAAATGAGACAATCCTCATCAATGAAGAGAAGTATCGGAAGCTGGATGAAGCTGTGGAACAGATACGTCCCTTTTTACACTGGGAAAAAGTGAAGGGAATTCTGAACGAATGGGGCCAGGAAGAATGAAAACATGGATCGGGTTCCTCATCAATCTGCAATTTTTTACAGTTTTTCCGATGAAAAGACAGCTGCCGATGGACAAAGAGTACATAAATAAAACTTTTCATACCTTCCCGCTGCTTGGGCTGCTTCTGGGAGCGATTTACGCTGCCGTTTTGTATGCCCTGCTGGAATGGACACCCTTATCACCGCTAGCCGCCGCATTTATACTGTGGCTGTTAACGATTTTTGTTACGGGAGGCCTTCATCTTGATGGCTGGATTGATACGAGTGATGCTTATTTTTCCTACCGGGACATTCCAAAGCGGCTGGAAATCATGAGCGATCCTAGAACCGGTGCTTTTGGGGTCATCTCGGTCATTGTGCTTCTGGGCAGCCGGATGCTCTTTCTCTATGAAATTATCCAAAATATCAAGCCATGGTCCTATAGTCTAATTATAATGGTTCCCTTCCTGGGGAGGGTAGCCATGGGTTTCATTTTGGCGAAAATGCCATTGGCCAAAAATGTTGGGTTGGCAGCCTTCTTTCAGGCTGCAGCGGGAAAGAACAGCACAGCTGGATATCCGGTATATTTGGCTTTCGCAGGGCTTGCAATACTGTCCACTAACTTAACAAGCTTTTATTCATTCATCGTCCTTTTAGTCGTGTTATTTTTCTCGATGCTTTTTTTAAAAAGGAAGATTATAAAATGGTTTGGCGGAATCACAGGTGATGTGAATGGTGCTTCTGTTGAAGGAGTTGAATTAATACTGTGGATGGCAATCTGGTTATTACATTATTTCGTCACGGACTAACGGTTGCGAATGAAAGAAAAGCCTATATAGGCTGGTCTGATTCGCCGCTCAGCAGGAAAGGCAAGGCACAGCTTTTCCCATTGGTGATTGATGCTCCATTGATTTTTTCCAGTGATTTAAAAAGATGTACTGATACGGTAGCAATCCTGTTTCCTGAGAGATCCGTCATTCAAAAAAAGGAGCTCAGGGAGCTTCATTTTGGGAAATGGGAAGGAAAGACATATGAGGATTTAAAGGAAGACAGCGATTATAAAAAATGGCTGGAGAACCCCTTTGCAGAAATTCCTCCAAACGGAGAAGGCTTTGATCAGTTTGCAGCGAGAATCCAACACAGTTGGAAATCGGTCAAAGAGCAAATGGCTAAACAGGGGATTAAACGGGCTGCAATTGTGACACACGGAGGAGTTATCCGATATCTGTTAATGAAATATGCTCCGGTGGAAAAACCATTTTGGGAATGGGGCATCCCACATGGAAAAGGGTGGGAAATGACTTTCGATACGGAAGACTTGAGGAGGGATGGACGGTGCATTTTGTTACGGGAGGCGCTTATAACGGCAAATCCAAGTGGGTCAGGGAATATTATCAAGGAAAAGGGAAAGTGATAAATGCTTATCATGGCGCTATCCTTCCGGTCGATTTAACTGTGCTTGATTGCGATATTCTCGTAATAGAAGGAATCGAACAGTTCCTTAAAGAAGACTGTAAGGTATTGGATGAGCACACCTGCAGGGAATCCTGGAGAAAAAGACTCAAGGAATGGAAAGTCTGGGAGGCGAGCGGCCGAAAGCGAAAGATCGTTATTATCGGAACGGACATTTCAAAAGGGATTGTACCGCTGGAGCAAGCAGATCGAAAATGGCGGGATATGACTGGCTGGGTCTATCAGGATATTTCTTCAAACGCTGATAGAGTAGATGTGATTTGGTACGGGTTGAATAGGCAGATCAAATAAGGAGGAATCGGAATGAAATTATACACACGGACCGGGGATAAAGGAAAAACACGCATTATAGGGGGAAGGGTTGATAAGGACAATATTCGCGTCGAAGCATACGGAACCATTGATGAAATAAATTGCTTTGTCGGTCAGGCAATTCTAGAACTTGATCCATCTGTTTTTGAAGATGTTCTGGTGGACCTGGAACGAATTCAACATGAACTGTTCGACTGTGGCGGTGACCTTGCTTCGATTTCCGAAAAGCGGCCGTTAAAACTGACTGAAGAAGCAGTCTCAGTTTTAGAAAACAGAATAGACACATTCATTAAGGAAGCCCCGGAGCTTGAACGATTTATTTTACCAGGGGGCACAAAGCCTGCTGCTTCCATCCATATTGCGAGAACCGTAACGAGGCGTGCAGAGCGGCTGACCGTTTCGCTTATGAAAGAGGATGAAAACGTTTCGCCTGCTGCCCTGAAGTATTTAAATCGCTTGTCTGATTATTTCTTCGCGCTTGCACGAGTCATTAATTTCCGGTTAGGTGTGAAAGATGTGGAATATGCCAGAAGTGCCAACGTTTTTCGTGAAGGAAAAAGAAAAGGTGAATAAGGCGATGTACCGATGAGAGATCCAGTAATCGTCCCTTTTAACAATCAATTTTTGGTCATAGCCAGCGATAACAGCGGTGGGATTGGTATGAAGGAAAAGGATGTCGTGCAAGTTCCTTACCATATCGTCAGTTATTATTCGTTTCGGGTCGCGCTCATGGAGTGCATGGCAGCAAGCGCTGTACCTGTTTCAGTCATTATGCAAAATTTCTGTGGAGAAGAAGCATGGGGCCCTTTAATCGACGGTATTAAACAAGGATTAGAGGAATTGGAGCTGAGTATTCCTGTCACCGGAAGTACAGAAAGCAATATGGAGCTGTTGCAGTCTGCGGTGGGGATGAGTGTACTTGGAATGAGCGGGAATGCCCCATCAGATGAAAGGCTTCCCCTGAAGGAAGTTAAGACAGCCGTTATCGGGAAACCTCTCGTTGGGGATGAAGTAATCGAACAGTCCGAGTGGGTGGCGCCCCTGCAGCTTTTCAAACAGTTCTGTCAGCTGGGCAACCTCACAGTCCTGCCTGTAGGCTCTAAAGGGATTGCCCATGAATTAAAGCTGTTATTCCCGGAAATCAAACCTGAAAACATTCATGCTGGTTTGGATATCCATAAATCAGCAGGTCCCTCCACCTGCTTTATCATTTCCTATCCGGCGGATATGGAGAAAATCATTCGGTCCATTGCCGGGCAGTTGTTTCACGAGGTTACAGTAACAGTCCCAAAATCTTAATCGAAATTATACTCATAACCTGGCTATGCAAGGAGAATGAAAATGGCAGGCGGAAAAACGAATGCAATGAGGATTCTTGACGCGAAAGAAATGGATTACAGCATGTTGAGCTACGAAGTGAAGGATGGAAAGATAGATGGAATTTCGGTTGCAGACAAAATTGGCATCGAAACGAAATCTGTCTTTAAAACGCTCGTAACACATGGAGCGAACGTTGGGAGCATCTATGTGTTTGTCATTCCGGTAGCTGCAGAGCTCGATTTGAAAAAAGCAGCGAAGGCTGCCGGTGAGAAAAAGGTTGAAATGCTTCCCGTCAAGGACTTGCAAAAATGGACAGGCTATATCCGGGGAGGATGCTCACCCGTAGGGATGAAGAAGCTTTACCCAACATATGTTGACGAAAGTGCCTCAAAGCTGGATACAATGATTGTCAGCGGCGGTAAAGTTGGAATCCAGGTGGAGCTTAAGCCGAATGATTTAATCGTGGCAATTGGGGCAAAATTCGCAGAGTTGTCCAAAGTGTAAGCCAGTGTTTCAAAACGGGCTGTAATCGAGGCAGCTACGAAGCCGCTTGACAAAAAGCCATTCTTGTCCCAAAGATAATATTATTCAGAAATCGGGAAAACAGGAGTGGATCAGATGGAATTGCCAGACAAATATGAAGGAGAACAAAAAGATCCTACAATAAACGGGGAATCCGATCGAAGGCATCTGCTCCGGGATGTAACGGGCCAAAATATATCTTCCGGTCTCATTTCAAGTACATTGGTCATGACTGGCCCAGCATTAATTATTTTAGAAGCAGCTGATTCAGGACGGTTTACGGAGCAACAGACAGTCGATTGGATGTTTGCCGTATATTTCTTCGGCGGACTCTTCGGCATACTTATGTCGATGTTGTACAAAATTCCGATCACAGGAGGCCATTCCATATCCGGTGTCGCTTTTTTGGCAACGATGACTTCCCAATTCACATACGAACAGTTGATTGGCGGATATGTTATATCAGGGCTGTTGATTTTTCTCGTTGGTATATCCGGCCTTTTTACAAGAATCATTAAATGGGTTCCAAAGGAAATTATTTCGGCAATGCTCGCAGGACTGGTAACGGGTTATGTTGTTCAACTCGTTCCATCTATTAAGGAATTGCCAATGGTTGGAGGAGCGGCTCTCGTCAGTTTTTTAATTTTCACGAAGTATAGGAGGCGTTTTCCACCTGTCATGATGGCGGTTGTGGTAGCTTTCCTTGCTTTATTATGGACACAGGGTCTGAACATGGTGCCTGCGGAGACCGCTTTTTACCTGCCATCCGTTCAAGCACCGGAATTCACTTGGATGGGGGTACTGACACTGGCCCTGCCTCTTGCCATGCTGATCCTGAGCAATGATGCCGCACCTGGAATCGGTGCACTGGAAAGCTCGAATTTTGAGCCGCCTATTCGCAAAATCGTTTCGCTTAGCGGTGTTTTTTCTATTTTTGCGGGCTTTTTCGGAGGGCAAAGTGCAAATATCGCCGGAATGATGACGGCGATTTGTGCCGGTCCGGATTCAGGCCCTAAATCAAAGCGGTATATGGCTTCTTTTGTATCCGGGGTCGTACTTTTATTGTTCGGAGCTTTTGCCTGGACGATTGTTCCGTTCATACAAGGTTTGCCGCAGGCTTTTGTTGCCCTGCTGGCAGGATTTGCTTTGATCGGCGTCCTCCACTCCAGCCTGCAAATGGGCTTTGCCGGAAGTCAATATAAATTAAGCGCGCTGGCCGCGTTTGTCATTGCGATGTCAAACGTATCCTTTCTCCATATTAGTTCCCCGGTATGGGCACTTTTAATTGGAGCGGTCATTGCCCGGACGGTAGAAAAAAAGAGTCCTTAATATATAGTTTCCTGTTCCAATCCCCTTCCCATTTGACATAGGCATTCACCCATAAAGGGGGTGATGCATATACTAATGGTTGAAGCGATCCTTAGCATTTCAAAAAAGGAGTGTTGGTAACTTGACGGGAAAAATTAAAAACTATTATGCCGGAGGAAACACAGCACGCGGTTTTTACAGTTTGTATGAATCCAATCTTCAAGGACTTGATAAATTATTTATCCTGAAGGGCGGGCCAGGCACAGGGAAGTCCACCCTCATGAAAAAGGTAGGCCAGGCATGGGCAGGTAAAGGATTTGATATTGAATATTTGCACTGCTCCTCTGATAACCAATCGATTGATGGAGTCATTATCCCGAAATTTAAGGTGGGCATTGTGGATGGTACGGCTCCCCATGTAATTGAACCGAAGGCTCCGGGAGCAATTGAAGAGTATGTTAATTTAGGGGAGGCGTGGGATTCAGACAAACTAACTGCTGAAAAAGAGGCAATTATACGACTTTCTGCGGAGATTAGCCATTCTTTTGAAACAGCATATTCAAGATTTGCAGAAGCGCTTCGGGTTCACGATGAGTGGGAAAAAATATATATAGAAAATATGGATTTCAACAAAGTGAACCAGTTGACTGAAAAGTTGAAAGAAACGTTTTTCGGTGAAATGTTCATTAACAAGCAGGCTTATGTTCGCCACCGTTTCCTCGGGGCAGCGACTCCCAAGGGAGCCGTTGATTTTATTCCGAACCTGACCGAGGATCTAGCTAAACGCTATTTTATTAAAGGAAGGCCTGGCTCCGGCAAGTCGACGATGCTGAAGAAATTGGCCACGGCTGCCGAACAAAGGGGCTTTGATGTGGAAATCTACCACTGTGGCTTTGACCCGAACAGCCTGGACATGGTGATTGTCAGGGAAATCGGCCTTGCCATTTTTGACAGCACGGCACCTCATGAATATTTCCCAAGCCGGGAAGGCGACGAAATCATCGATATGTATAAGGCGGCGATTACACCGGGAACAGACGATAACTATGCCCGGGAGATAAATGAAATCTCCGGGAGGTATAAATCGAAAATGAACGAAGCTATTTCGTATCTCGCACAAGCTAAAACCTTGCACGATGAGTTGGAAGCGATCTATGTTTCAGCGATGGACTTTGTGAAAATAGAAAACATACAAGAGGAAATAAAGGCGGCTATTGAACAAATAGCAGGTGTTTCCTCCTTATAAAGGTAAATGCCGGCATGGATATTAAATCTGCCGGCTTTTCTTTTTTCTGATAAATCATGCCATACTAGGATGTAATCGTTTATGACTTTCATCATGGCTATGATAAGATAAAGACTGACGAGCTTTTTAAGGCTGAGATTCATATTTGCCTATTGCAGGCGGGAAGATATATCACTGCCGTCTGCAAAAAAAGACGCATTGATAACGAGAAAAGGAAGGGTGCTTACATGGAGAGGATTCAGCTTCAAGATGATTTGCAATTTTCCCGAATTATTCATGGACACTGGAGATTGGCGGATTGGAATTATACGGATCAGGAAACGCTGCATTTGCTTGAGCAGTGCCTGGAATTGGGAATCACGACGATCGATACGGCCAATATATATGGAAAATATACGTGTGAAGAGTTTTTTGGAAACGCCCTCTCTTTAAAGCCGGAGCTTCGGAGTAGGCTGGAGATTGTCACAAAATGCGGTATCAAGCTCGCGAATGATAAAAATGGCTTCCGTTTAAATCATTATGATTCAAGCAAGGAGCATATTATCGAATCGGCAGAGCGTTCATTAAAAATGCTTAAAACGGATTACATAGACGTACTACTCATTCATCGCCCGGATGTTTTGACCAATCCGGAAGAGGTCGCTGACGCATTCTCAAGCTTGAAAAAGGCCGGTAAGGTCAAGCACTTCGGTGTTTCCAACTTTCTGCCGTCTCAAGTGAATATGCTTAATGCTTATTTAGATGTACCGCTGGTGACCAATCAAGTCGAACTATCTGTCTTGTACCGTGATCATTTTGAAAATGGCGTAGTTGACCAGTGTATCGAGAAGAAAATGCCGCCGATGGCTTGGTCGCCCTTAAATCGAGGCATTATTTTTACAAGTGAGGAAGATAAGCCGTCACGGGTACGGACCACATTGCAAAAAATAGCGGAAGAACTGGGGGCATCCAATATTGATGAAGTGATGTACGCATGGCTCATGCATCATCCGGCAAAAATCATGCCGATCGTCGGCTCGGGAAAGGTCGAACGGATCCAGAGTGCCGTAAATGCATTGTCACTAAAAATGAATCGCGAGCAATGGTATGAAATCTGGGTAAGCTCCCTAGGAAAAAATGTGGATTGAGACATCGATTGACAGCCTGGATTATTCAGGCTGTTTTTAATAGCATTTGGTCAAGCTAAAATGTTTGGAAAATGAAAGGCTCAGGTTCGGAAAATAAACCATGTGATTTGAGTAATAAAGATATATAAAGTAAGGATTCCCACGGATCTTAGAAAATACACAGCTCCAGCATGGGGTTCTAAAGCCTGGAAGTCCATATTTAAACGCCGTACCGCTATGTAGCTTGTGAATGCTTATTTAAGGGATATTTCCAACTGAACAATGTTTGTTATTGTACTGGAAAACGTGCCAAGGTCCATTTTGACATTGTTACGTTCGTTTATAAGGCTTCAAAGTGAGCCGCTGATCGTATCCATGCTCAGTTAAATTAACAAAATATAGGCTGTGTTCGTACTCAATCTTGATTTCCAAACCGGTTGCTTTTCGCTGCAGGCGGCGACTCCTCGAAAATGCTACGCATTTTCTCGTGCGGTGTCTATTCTAGGATGATCACTCAACGTCCTGCGGGAAAAGCGTGGCCAGGTGAGACCCCGCAGGAGCGAAGCGACGAGGAGGCTCACGGACCGCCCGCGGAACGCGTCCGCCTGTAGCGGAAATCAACAGCCAAATTCAGCAGGTACAAACTAAGAAAATTTTGAATAACTAATATTCTGTCGGTCTGTGTTTTTATATAAAAAGGAATTATGATATTAATTCACATGGTTAAAGATATAAAATATGAGATTGTAATGCTTAAAAGCAAAATGAAACAGAGGTGTTTTGGTTGGTTAAATTCATTGCCAGTGATATGGATGGAACATTATTAAATAAAGAGCAAAAGGTAAGCAAGGAAAACAAGGATGCCATCGAACGCGCCCGAAAAGAAGGGGTGGAAGTAATCATCGCGACCGGAAGATCTTATCAGGAGGCGCGCTATGCTCTGGATGAGGCAAATATTGAGTGTCCAGTCATTTGTGTGAATGGCGCGGTGGTTTATACAAAAGATGGCGCAATCGCTGCTTCGAATCCAATGAATCCAGATACAGTTAAATCTGTCATACGATATTTAGAGGGAATCGGAATATACTTTGAAGTGTATACAAGCGATGGAACTTATACGAAAAACTATGAAAAATCAATGGCTACATTGGTTGATATTTTACTCACGGCGAATCCTGATTTAGATCCAATCAAGGTGACCGAGCAGGCAAGGGAGCGTGTTACTGTCAGCCAAATTAAATCGATCGAAGACTACGAAAAGCTTTTTAGTATTCGAGAACTCGAATATTATAAGTTTTTAATTTTCTCTAATGATTTTCAAAAACTCGGCGATGCTGCAAGTGGTTTAAAGGAGAATACAACACTCGCTGTCAGTTCTTCAGGACGGGAAAACCTTGAAGTTACGAACAGAGACGCACAGAAAGGAATCGCTTTAGAAAGATATGTAAAAGATAGAGGCGGTTCATTAAGCGACACAATGGCGATTGGTGATAATTTCAATGACGTCTCGATGCTCGAACGTGTCGGCCGATCCTTTGCAATGGGAAATGCGCCTTCTGAGATTAAAAATTTATGTGATTTTATCACTGATACCAATGATGAAAATGGTGTGGCTAAGGCAATAAATAAGGTCTTGAACGAAGGACTATAGGTTACGTAGGCGGCCGATGATTTACAGCTTTGACCGACATCATATACCGCTTCTAACATTGAAAAGGAGGGAGTATTGTGGTTAAAAAGTTTATGATTCTCTTTAGTATGGTAATCCTAATCAGCGGCTGTTCCAAAAACCATCAAAACAACACAGACAACAGTAAGCCTCAACCCGAAGAATCAGCTAACCAGGGAGATGCTGAGGTTTTATTGACCAAGCTGGAAGCTCCCTGGTCCATTCAAAAAATCAATGATACCTTCTATTTGGCTGAAAGAAGCGGCGCCATTGTGAAATGGGAAAAAGATAAGATGACTCGTGAGAAAGTTGAATTGGATCATTCCCTTTCCGATAATCCGGAAGCAGGCCTGCTTGGTTTTGTGCTTAGCCCGGATTTTCAAGAGTCCAATGAAGCCTTCGCCTATTATACGTACGAGCAAAATGGAAATGCGGTAAATAGAATTGTAGTTCTTCAATACGCTAACCAGCAATGGAAGGAAATGGACGTGATCCTCGATGGAATCCCAAGCGGAAATTACCATCATGGAGGCAGGCTGAAGCTTGGACCGGATCAGAAACTATACGCTACTACAGGGGATGCCAGCAAGGAAGAAATTGCACAGGACAGCAACTCATTGGGCGGAAAAATCCTTCGCCTAAACCTTGATGGCAGTGTCCCGGAGGATAATCCATTTCCGGGTTCCCCTGTTTATACAATTGGGCACCGCAATCCCCAGGGCCTTGCCTGGGATGAGAAGGATCAATTGTACAGCAGCGAGCATGGCCCCTCAGGTTATGATGAAATCAATAAAATTACGCCAGGAAAGAACTATGGATGGCCTTTGATTACAGGGGATGAAAAGAGAGACGGAATGGAAAGTCCGCTATTCCATGTGGGGACTGACACATGGGCACCTTCAGGAAGTGCTTATCATGAAGGGAGCCTTTATATAGGTGCGTTAAGAGGGGAGGCCGTTAAAACCTTTGACCTTGAGAATAAAGAAGAGGGCGATGTATTTACGGGTGCGGGAAGGATCCGCGATATCCTGATTGATGAAGAGTACTTATATTTTGTAAGCAACAACACGGACGGAAGAGGAAACCCGGATCAAGAGGATGATAAACTATATAGACTCCCGCTTTCATCTTTATAAAAAATTTTAAAAAACAGGTATAAAGAAAATGGACGGGGGTCATACTATAACCATGATGAATTTTCCATAGTAATCCCCCTTTTTATCCGCTTGCTCATGCATGCGGATTTTTTTGGCAGAAAAGAAAGTTTAAACTTTCCTTTCTGCATAATTTCACCTTAAAAGGCTCGTCAATCGACGAGTTTTCTTTACAAAAAAAGGACGGGCAATGGCCCATCCCGTTCTTACTTTCGAAAATCCTCAATCTGAAAACTTATAGGTCCAAAAGCGTTCCTTCCGGATCCACTCTAGCATGGCCGGATCCACGTTTTCCGTATTTTCTGCCCAGGAGGCTATCATTGATTCGGTTTGTGACCGGTGGGCTTTAATGGCGGCGATTTTTTTATCTTCTACAGCTGTGACATCATTAATAATGTCCGGCTCACCCAGCTCAGCCAAGCTATTATTAGCAAAAGCAACACAATGCAATTTAGGGCGCGCATCCGGCTCAATTCGCTTTACAGCGCGGACTACTGCCCTTGCCGTAGCTTCGTGGTCAGGATGGACACTGTATCCCGGATAGAAGGTGATGACAAGGGAAGGATCTAATTCCTTGATAAAGGCCGACATTTTTTCGGTCAGCTCTTCATCATCCTCAAATTCCACCGTTTTATCGCGTAAACCAAGCATCCGCAGATCTTGGATCCCCAATGTATTTGCAGCATCCACGAGCTCTTTTCTGCGAATTTTGGGAAGCGACTCTCTTGTCGCGAAAGGCGGATTACCCAGATTACGTCCCATTTCACCAAGTGTCAAACAGACATAGGTGACGGGCGTTCCACTTTCAATATTCAAAGCGATCGTACCAGAAACTCCAAAAGCCTCATCATCAGGATGAGGGAAGATCACTAATACATGACGTTCTTTTTCCATAACGGTACTGCTCCTTTCTTATTCAAAAGGACTTGGGCTGATTTGCATGGCAACGGCTAGCTTTCCTGTGAAATCCAATCCTGCCAGCAAAAGTCTTCCCTGGTCATCTATTTCATAATGGGTCAGGCCTTCTCCATAAACCCAGCCGATTTCAAGCTTCAAGCCGACTCGATAAGGGCCGTCACCGACAATCTTGCCATGCTCATATTTGATAAAGGCATTACGGATATACGCGCCTGCCGAAAAGAATGATTCGTCATTATGGGTGGCGTAAGCACCATTGGTCGTTTCCAGATGTAAATAAACATTACTTGTTGCAAACGAATTGATCGCATGCTGCACTTCAGCACGTTCAATAGGTTTCATTTGCTTTTCCTCCTCTACTGCGGACAATAGAACAATCTAGATCATATCTATCTTACTAAAAAGCATCCTAAAAAGCGAAAAGTTAGGTTCAGCCATCTATTTAATACCAAGAAAAAAGAGGCTCTCCTAAAAAGAAAAGTGTAGTCCTGTACGTTATAAAGATGCCCAATCTACAGGAAAACTTTTTACTTTTTAAATGAAGCCTCAGTTCTGTTTATTTTGAAATTTGCTCAGCAGCTTCCAGTCTGCCTGCTCCGAATTTTCGGTAAGCACCGTGCATAGTAGGGCCGACATATTCGTTCAATTTCCACGAATGGCGGATCGCTTCCGTAATAAATTCTTTTGCTGTATAAACCGCTTCGCGGACAGATCTTCCTTTAGCCAGTTCAGCCGTAATTGCGGCTGAATACGTGCAGCCTGCGCCGTGCGTATAAGCTGTTTCAATCCGTTCGGATTCTAAGATTTCGAAAGTTTCCCCATCATATAACAGGTCAATTGCCTGTTCATGTTCAAGCTTGCTTCCGCCTTTGATAAGCACAAACTTAGCACCTGATTCTTTAATCTTCACAGCCGCAGCTTTCATATCGTCGACTGTACGGATCGGACCAATTCCCGACAGCTGCCAGGCCTCAAAAAGATTTGGCGTTACCACTGTTGCACGAGGAACGAGAACGTCGCGAAGTCGGGTGGCTGTTTCCGGGTGGAGTACCTCGTCTTCTCCTTTGCAAACCATGACTGGATCAATGACAATATTCTTCAAACCAAGCTCATCGATTTTCCGGCCGGCCAGTTCAATGATCTCTACAGAACCTAGCATTCCAGTCTTCATCGCATCGATGCCGACTGAAAGAATCGTTTCTAATTGAGCTTCCACTGTTGCGGTAACTTGCGGAAATACATCGTGAGACCAGCCGTTTTTAGGATCCATCGTTACAATCGTTGTCAGTGCTGACATTCCGTATACGCCCAATTCCTGGAAGGTTTTCAGATCAGCCTGTATTCCTGCTCCTCCGCTTGAATCAGAGCCGGCCAGGGTCAAAGCTTTTTTCATTGCCATAGTGAGACCTCCTAACGGTAATAATCTATGTTATTTTTAATGAACCTTTGAAATATCTCCGTCAAGCATATACCATTATATTTAGAATGTAAACTTTACAAACGCTAATGGGAACGGGGTTTAAAGCTAATTCTCCTATGCACTTTAGCTGATATTTCTCATGAGTCATGACGGGAGTTCATTCGCAATGAATAAATAAACGAGAGAAGGGAGCCCACTCGTAAATGAACACAACAGGATTGCTGCTGGCAGGCGGGAAATCAAGCAGAATGGGGACAAATAAAGCCATGCTCCCGATATCAGAAGAAGTAAGTATCCAACAGATAGCTTCCGAATTAAAAAAAGCGGTCGGTGAAGTATATTTGGTTACCAATTCACCGGCTGATTATACATTTCTGGATCTTCCAACGCTCGATGATGAATATGAAGGATTGGGTCCGCTTGCGGGGCTTCATGCGGGACTGGAAGCAGCCAAAACGGAAACGGTATTCCTCTCCGCTTGTGATATGCCATTTATAAGGGCTTCTCTCATTGGAGAAATGCTGGATAACTTAAAAAATTACGAGGCACTTGTCCCTGAGATCAATGGCAGGTTTCACCCTTTATTTGCCGTGTATCGAAAATCTTCAATTCCACTGCTTGTCTCATGTCTTGAGCAACGCAAACTCAGGATGATGGATTTTCTAGAAAAGATGAATGTGAAAATAATGAAAGAAACAGATTTCGAGCTGTACGCGACAGACAAAAAGCTGTTTCCTTATTTGTTTTATAACATGAACACGCCGCTTGAATATAAACACGCAAAAAGGATGGAAGATGAAATGGCCCTTTATTTCCCAAAATAGTTTTTCCAAGCCATAGGATGTTAATTATCCCCCTTAATTGTGTTAGGATATGAATATAAACAAGGAAGTGAATTGTGAGGCTTTAATCCAGTTAAAAAAGGGCAGATTATCCGACAGCCCGCTGATCTCATGATAATTTCTTTAAAAAGGGTGAGACGATGAACTTTCAAATTTCGAAAGACCCCATCCAGGTTCAGGATGTAATCGATAAGGTTGTTGCAAGGGAAGCCGGTGCGGTGACCACATTTATTGGGACCGTCAGAGAGCTGACAAAAGGAAAAAAGACTCTTTTTCTCATATATGAAGCCTATGAATCAATGGCCGTAAAAAAGCTGGAACAGATCGGCAAGGAAATCAATGAACGCTGGCCTGATGCTCATGTTGCGATCACTCACCGTGTCGGCAAGCTCGACATTACGGATGTAGCTGTGGTGATAGCGGTTAGTACTCCGCATCGCAATGACGCCTATGAAGCTAATCGTTATGCGATAGAAAGAATCAAAGAAATTGTCCCGATCTGGAAAAAAGAACATTGGGAAGACGGAGAAAAGTGGATCGGGGATCAGTTGGAAACCGTTCGTTATCCGTCTGGGAAGCCTGAAAAGGAGGATTTACATGATTAAAGTACTTTTTTTTGCACACTTAAAGGATGCTGTCGGCAATGAGAAAGTTTCCGTAGAAGAAACTGGATGGACCGTTGCCGAGCTAAAGAATAAAATGGCCACTGATTACGGGTTGGAAGAATTGAATACAGTCATGACGGCTGTTAATGAAGAATTCGCCGATGACGAAACGGTTCTTTCAGATGGGGATACCGTTGCTTTTATTCCCCCGGTCAGCGGCGGGTGACAGGTGGGAGAGAATCAATCATGGATGGACGCTATTCACGTCAAACATTGTTTTCTCCAATTGGGGAAAAAGGACAAGCAAAAATACGCAGCAAGCATGTACTGCTCATGGGTGCGGGCGCATTAGGATCCGCGAACGCCGAATTTTTGACGAGGGCGGGCATCGGCAAGCTGACGATTGTTGACCGAGATTATGTTGAAGCAAGCAACTTGCAGAGACAGCAATTATATACAGAAAAAGATGTACGCGAGAAGCTTCCGAAAGCAGAGGCAGCTAAGATGCATTGCCATGATATCAACGGTGAAGTTGAAATTGAGGCCGTGATTGTCGACGGAACCGCTTTGACGCTCGAGCCGCTGCTTTCAGGTGTGTCTTTGATCATTGATGCGACCGATAACTTTGAGACCAGGATGGTGATCAATGATTTATCCCAAAAGCATAAAATTCCATGGATTTATGGTGCGTGTGTCGGCAGTGTTGGAATGAGCTTTACAATCATTCCTGGAGTGACGCCTTGCTTGAATTGTCTGCTCCGTTCGATTCCAATCCAGGGGATGACTTGCGATACAGGCGGAATTATTTCCCCGGCAGTACAAATGGTTGTCGCTCATCAAAACGCCGAAGCTTTGAAGATTCTGGTCGAGGATTATGAGTCCGTCCGCCCGGGTTTTTCAACGTTTGATCTTTGGAGAAACCAATACCAAACAATGAAAGTCGGGAAAGCAAAGAAAAGCGATTGCCTATCATGCGGGGAAGCTCCGACTTATCCATTTTTGACACTGGAAAATGCCACAAAGACAACGGTTCTTTGCGGCAGGGACACGGTTCAAGTACGGCCACCGAATCCTCGGAAGCTGCAGCTGGACAAGCTGGGGAGCGATCTTTTGGCAAGCGGATATACCGTGAAATCTAATCCATTCCTGTTGTCGATTGAGACAGATGATGAACGGATGGTCATTTTTCATGATGGACGGGCCCTCATTCATGGTACAAAGGATATGGCCCATGCCAAGGCGTTATATCAAAGGATTTTGGGATAATGAGAAAAGAGGCAGGCTCCATTTAGGGCCCGCCTCTTTCCATGAATAAGCGATTAATTTACATCATTGCTGGCGACAAGAACGACTTTCCCTTTATCGAGATCTTTTTCATATTGTTCCGCTTCCGTCTTAGTCAAGCCAAGCGAACTCATTTTGGTACGGAGCTCATCGCCTCTGGACTTGAACATGTTTCCAACTGAATCAAGGATACCTTGTTCTTTCATGCCGATTGCTTCGGTATCCGTGTTTTCTGTCAAATGTTCGGAACGGTCTTTATCATGTGCAAACAAATAAATATTTTCTTTTGAGTAACCTGAAGTTAATAAATGATCGATTTTTTCCTTCGCTTGGACTCCATTTTCTATCACGTGTACTTGATACATGAAAATTCCTCCTTAAAGGTTGCTAGATTCGTTTTTCTGTTTATTTAATGAGATGCTGTACAGCCATGTTATATATTTAGCCTAAAATGGTCTTCGTAAAACATCTTTTTTTGGATTTATTGCCAACCATGACTCTACGGTGGCGATTTAATAGGTTGTGAACCGAAATGTAATTTTGTATTCGATAAAGCACATATTTAAGGGCAGGTAGCTTATCCTGATATTCCTCATAGTCCGCTGTATATGCGCCATCTTCGTTCGACCAGATGCGGTCGAAGTATGCTGCTACGTCTTTCGTGATTTGTTCGGAGTCCGGGGCTTGTATTTTAATATTGGCTTCAAGGTTATAATCATCCAGGTTGCGTTCTGTATAGTTGGCTGAACCGCCGATGATTATATGATCCTCTGGCCTTTGGATGTACAATAGCTTTGAATGGAACTGCTCCTTGTCCGTCTTGTACCAGCGGATTTCAATGTTGTCCTCCCCTAATTCCTGAAACTCGGCTGAGACAGGCAGATTGGGAAGTCCGATTTTCTCGGAACCGAAGGCATTTTGGTTCGGATCCAGCACCATATTGATTTTGACCCCGCGCTTGGCGGCATCGGTTAGCTCTTCAACAACTTTGCGGTCGGCTATATAGTACATTCCGAGCCAGATTCGGTCTCCTTTCCTTGTGTCACGAATGCTTGCGAGCACATGCTGATATATCTTACCTTCCGTCAGCAATTGTACCTTTATCGGTCCTTCTCGTTCAGGCTCCTTTTCATATTCGGGAAATACATCGGGGCCTTCGGAAAATCGTCCGACGGCTTCCTCAGCCTTGATAAAATCACCGATAATATTCCCATCCATTCGAAAAGCGATGTTGGAATGGAAGCCGCTTGCATCATGCGGGTTGGCAGATGAGATAATCGCTGTTTTCTCGGTTGCCAGGAGCTTTCTATGGTTTGCCTTAATATTCAACAGGCGCAGATAAGAACGGAAGGTAACTTTTGGGGCATTGCTTGCCATCGGATTGCGAATCCATCCATAACCACTTTCGCCGAACCATTGAAAAAAGGTCCGATAGACTCCGGAATAGAGCGGATTGGAATCGCGCAGGCGATCAAGGTTTGTGGTCACTACTTCGACTCCGTGTTCCTTCAATGTCTCAATTTCCTTTAATTTATATGATTGATAGGATGTATTCACTTCATCTGTAATGAAGATTACTCTCAGATTGGGCTTTGCTTTACTTTGTTCGACTATTTTTCGGGTCAATGTTTCACTGATATTTGGGAACTTTACTTTTTCATCATAATAGCCGTTAAAAAGGAACATATCGATGACAATATACGATTCTGCTTCTTCAATAGCATGATAGATCTCTTCGAAAATTCTTCGTTCATGCTGAATTTCCCCATTTTGATCCTTATAAGAAAGATCATATAGGAAGTCGACATCATCGACCTGGTGTATCTCCCCTTCATAGGAAACACCTTCTGGAAGCGGTTTATACTGGTTATATGAAATGACAATCGTAACGATAATGATAATGATAGCTGGTATATAAATGCGTTTTTTCGCATACCATGAATTTTTCTCTTTTTTCATGCCAGTTCCCCCAAATAAGAATTTGTCTTCTCTTATATATATCCAAAAGGAGAGAGGCAAGAAACCTAGCAAGCTAGCAAATATTTTCCGTAGGCCTCAAAACCGAACCTACTTTCATGCCCGAAATTCGATACCAGCCTGCGGTTATCGTATAATATTATATAGAGGGGAGTGCTTTTATATGACAAATGAAGTTTTGCATAACGATTGGCAAAAGGTACTGTCGGATGAATTTACGAAGGATTATTATAAGCGGCTTCGGGAATTTCTGAAGCAGGAATATAGCAATCATACAATCTACCCGACTGCCGGCGACATCTTTAACGCACTGCATTTAACTCCATATGAAAAAGTGAAGGTCGTCATTTTGGGACAGGACCCTTACCATGGACCGAACCAGGCTCATGGACTTAGTTTTTCCGTAAAGCCCGGCGTGCGCATGCCGCCTTCCTTAAAAAATATATTTAAAGAACTACACGATGACCTTGACTGCACCATTCCGAATAACGGATATTTAGTGGAATGGGCTGAGCAGGGCGTACTGCTTTTGAACACTGTCTTGACAGTGCGTGAGGGTGAAGCCAACTCACATCGCGGAAAAGGGTGGGAAAATTTTACGAATAAAGTGATCACCAGTTTAAGTGATAGAGATAAACCAATGGTTTTCGTCCTTTGGGGAAAGCCCGCGCAAAGTAAGATTCCGTTAATAGATGCGAGTAAGCATCATATCATCACTTCCGTGCATCCCAGTCCGCTTTCTGCAAGAAGGGGATTCTTCGGAAGCCGTCCTTTTTCACAGGTGAATGACTGTTTAAGGGCTTGGGGAGAAGATGAAATCGATTGGCAGATTTCCGGGTGATGAGCAAAAGTTGATGCAATAGCGAGGTTATAAAGCGATGGTTGAAAAAATTAACTGTATGACATGCAAGCATTATTACGTAACCTGGGACCCCCATTTTCCGAAAGGATGCAAGGCCTTCCAGTTTAAAACCTCCGCCATCCCTTCGCAGGAAGTGCTTCGGTCCTCAGGACAGCGGTGCATGAAATATGAGAAAAAACATGTTATAAAAAAGCTTTAGTCATTGTGAGTGACTTTCACGAGTAGAACCGGCAACACAATCGAAATATCGGCAACAAACAAAGAGCCGGCAACAAAACCAGTAAAACCAGTACGAAATCGAAATATCGGCAACAAACAAAGGAGCTGGCAACAAAACCAGAATTCCGGCAACGAAAGTCTCGCTTGTGGCAACAAAACCAGTAAAACCGGCAACAAAATCCAAATATCGGCAACAAACAAAGGAGCCGGCAACAAAACCAGAATTCCGGCAACGAAAGTCTCGGTTGCGGCAACAAAACCAGTAAAACCGACAACAAAATCGAAGTATGATCAAAAACATTTTACAAAAAGCGAATAGCTTTTGAATAATCGGGATTGGATTGTGTGCTCTTTGTTTATATATAAGTTTTTTGATATGCTATTAAACAGTTTAACTGAAAATTTTATGAGGTGGGGTACATGGATATTTCTTCAGATAAAGTGCTGGATAAAATAGAAGAGCTTGTAACGAAAGCCAAACATACAGCGTCCCGGGAAAAACTGGGTGGATACGCGACTGCGATTCAAGCATTATGTGATTTATTGCTTGAAGAGAGAAAGGGCATAGAAAAATATCCATCCGATCGGCAGTCACCTGTTGTGAGCCATCCCATCCAGCCGCAGGCACAACCCATATCGGTTTCTATGCCGTCATCAAAGCCGGTAAAGATGGATGATGCAAATGGGGATTCTTTGTTTGATTTTTAACATGGTAAATTGAGAGGAGTTTTTATATTGAAGCTGTTTATTATTTTAGGGGCAATCAATGCCTTTATTGCTGTTGCTCTTGGTGCATTCGGGGCTCATGGTTTAGAAGGAAGAATTCCTGATAAATACTTAGAAACATGGAAAACGGCGGTTACATATCAAATGTTCCATGCAACCGGATTGATGATCATCGCTCTTGTCTCAGGTAAAATCGGCGGGCCGCTTATGACCTGGTCAGGTTGGTTAATGTTTATCGGCATCATTTTGTTCTCAGGCAGCCTTTTTGTATTGAGTGTTACGCAAATTAAAATATTGGGTGCGATCACTCCTTTAGGCGGAGTTTCCTTCCTGGCTGCATGGGTGCTGTTCATTGTGGCTGTATACAAGAACTTATGACAAATTGAGGATGGCTTTTTGGGAATGTTCAAGATTCCTTAAAAGCCATCCTCTTTTAATTATGTTCTTTCCTTACCTTGGCGGATATACGGAAAGGTTCGCGGTTCCGCCGTACGGGTAATCATATTCAATTTCTTCTTCAAATGTAACATAATCGACAGCGACCATCAGAATCAGGTAACGGGCTCCGGTTTGCGGGTCACTCAGAATGACATGATCACGGCCGGCCGCTTCGATGATACCTTTGAAGACCTTGGCATTCCATTCTTTATTACCCTCAAACGTAGCGTAAACGGTTGCTAACTTCCCTCTATTCAAGCGAAGGATATTTTCAATGTATGAAGCTTCGGCAGGCAGCATGCCCGGCACCTGTGCCCCCGGCGGAGCAGGTTGGCCGCCAGGCGCGGCTTGCATGCCTCCTTGTGGGCCGTTGCCTGCTTGTGGCCCCATGCCTCCCTGTGGCCCCATGCTTCCTGGAGGCATCTGATTTTGTGAGTAACCTCCCGGCGGATATTGGGGGTACTGCGGTTCCGCGCGTTGAGCGGGATTTACATTTGCATAGGGATAGTAGGGGACACCTCCCGGATACCCGAAGTTTCCCTGAGGACTCTTGCTGTTGTTTTGCTGACTCATCAATTTCCCTCCATATCGTTAATATAATAAAGGCAGGACTTGAATGAATAGAAGAAATCATCACTATTTCATATGTATGGGTGGGGAGTTGCTTTTATGACTTGGAAAATAAAAAAGCTCCCAAAGGAGGGAGCTTCCGGATATTATACGTGCAAGAAGGATTGAATCTTTTCTTCGGGAAGAAGATTGCCAACGTAGAAGGCACCGAATTCGCCGTAGCGGGCGCTGACTTCGTCAAAACGCATTTCATAAACGAGTTTCTTGAATTGAAGGACATCATCGGCGAATAAGGTAACGCCCCATTCATAGTCGTCAAAGCCGACAGAGCCGGTAATGATTTGCTTTACTTTCCCTGCATATTGGCGGCCGATCATCCCGTGTGAACGCATCATGGTGCGGCGATCTTCCATTGGGAGCATGTACCAGTTTTCTTCACCCTGGCGGCGCTTGTCCATTGGATAGAAGCAGACATGTTTTGCTTTCGGGAGAATCGGATACAGGCGAGCCTGAAATTGAGGGTTTTGGTAAGGATCCTCGTCCTCTGGCAGGTAATTCCCCAATTCTACAACAGAAACATACGAATAGGCCGGAATGGTATACTCGGCAAGCTTGGACTTATTGAATTCCATTTCAATTTCGTTTAATTCCTCCATTGTAGGTCGAACAAACATCAGCATAAAATCGGCTTTTTGGCCAACGATAGAATAAAGGGCATGACTGCCTTCTTTTTTGCTTTGGGTTTTATTCCATTTTTCCAATAAACTATTGAATTCTGAAATAGCCGCCTGGCGTTCGTCGCTCGTAAGCATTTTCCATGAAGTCCAGTCAATCAGACGGAAGTCGTGCAGGCTATACCAGCCATCAAGTGTTTGTGCAGGTTCACTCATTACGATCACTCCTATATTTCTTTAATTACATCAATACTATACCATAGTTTAAATTAAAGATAATTTCTCAGGTCCATATTCGCAATTTGTTCGGAAAATGTTCATATTTTTAAAATTTCCGAACTGGTAAAATCTAAACATAAGGATGATGTGCAATGGAATAATAAGTAATGGGTTTAACAAATGAAAAAAAGGAAATCATTCTAAAAGAAACCTTATTAAAGTGTTGTTATTTTCCGAATTTAATAACATTTTTATTGAAAACGCCAACAACTTTCCCAATGATAGAATTCTTAATGATGAACGGGTATCCTTAATTACGAAAAGGGCATTTTAACAGAATCCGGTATTTAAATTAAACGGAGGAGGAGATAATATGAGTGACTTATTTGAATCATTAAAAGCAAAGATTTCAGGAAACAATCTGAGAATTGTATTTCCTGAAGGGATGGATGAGCGTATCCTTACGGCAGCTGGGAGGCTTGCAAAGGAGAAACTTGTTACACCGGTCCTAATCGGCAATATCGAACAAGTTCAGGAGAAAGCAAAATCTTTAGGCGTTTCCGTTGAAGGCGCCGAAATCTATGACCCTCATAATTACATGATGATGGACGAGCTGGTCGCGTCATTTGTGGAACGCCGCAAAGGGAAAGCAACTGAAGAAGAGGCGCGAAAAATCCTGCTGGACGAGAATTATTTTGGTACGATGCTCGTTTTTACAAACAAGGCGGACGGTCTCGTAAGCGGAGCGGCACATTCTACTGCTGAAACTGTACGACCGGCTCTTCAAATCATCAAAACGAAGGAGGGCGTCAAGAAAACATCGGGTGTCTTCATCATGGTACGCGAGGATGAGCAATATGTCTTTGCCGATTGTGCGATTAACATTGCGCCAGACAGCACCGATTTAGCTGAGATCGCCATTGAAAGTGCCCGCACAGCCCAAATGTTTGATATTGAACCGAGAGTGGCGATGCTAAGCTTCTCGACAAAAGGTTCAGCTAAATCACCAGAAACGGACAGAGTCGCCGAAGCCGTCCAGGAAGCAAAGAAAATGAATCCAATGCTCATATTGGACGGGGAGTTCCAATTTGACGCGGCCTTCGTTCCATCTGTGGCCCAGAAAAAAGCTCCAGACTCACCGCTCCAGGGAGATGCGAACATATTCATTTTTCCTAGTCTGGAAGCTGGTAATATCGGCTATAAAATTGCGCAGCGATTAGGGAATTTCGAAGCCGTCGGGCCGATTCTTCAAGGCTTAAACCGTCCGGTAAACGATCTGTCCCGGGGATGCAACGAAGAAGATGTGTATAAGCTGGCGATCATTACTGCCGCTCAGGCCCTCCATAAATAAGAATGATCAGGCTGCCCTCTCCAGCAAGGCAGCCCCTTATTTATTGATTTCATGCTATAATGAGATGAGGATTTTTAAAGAAAACTCGTCGATTGACGAGCCATATGGCGGAGATTAGACGTAGTTGAGGCCCACAGGAAGTGGGTCACACAGACGAAGACATAAGGACGTGGCGCACTTAGTCAGTGTTCTGATTTATGCAGAAAAGAAAGTCTAAAACTTTCCTTTCTTCGAAAAAAAGGAAGAAAAACCTATGAATGATAAAGAGTCGTTATTAATACAGCCAGAGTGGCGAATTATAGATCAATCTTCATTGGGACCGCAGTTTCATGCATTGCAGTCTTTTGCCATGGATGATACGCTATGCGCTTCGGTAGGAAAGGGTGATTCCCCGGCAGTGGCCCGGGCCTGGGTTCATCATCGAACAATTGTACTCGGAATCCAGGATAGTAAACTACCGTTTCTTCAAAAGGGCATCTCCTACCTCGCAGAACAAGGATACGATGTGATTGTGAGAAATTCCGGTGGTCTAGCAGTTGTATTGGATGAAGGAGTATTAAACCTTTCTTTGATTTTTCCGGAAACAGAACGAAAGATTGACATCAACCGCGGCTATGATGCGATGTGGATGCTTATTAAAACGATGTTTGCCGATTTTGGGATGTTGATTGAAGCGAAAGAAATTGCAGGTTCTTATTGTCCAGGAAGCTATGATCTCAGCATTGGCGGGAAAAAATTCGCCGGAATTTCACAGAGAAGGATTCGCGGCGGGGTAGCTGTCCAGATTTATTTGTGCGTCAGCGAAAGTGGATCCGAGAGGGCGGAGCTGTTAAAGGAATTTTATCGGCAAGGGAAGAATCATGCTGAAACTAAGTTCTCCTATCCTGATATACGGCCGGAAGTGATGGCTTCCTTATCCGAACTGTTAAACACACCGCTTACGATTCAGGATGTGATGCTCCGGTTTCTACAAGCCTTAAAAATCAGGAGCGGAACGATACATGCCAGCGGGCTGACCCCGCAGGAACTACCATTATATGAAATGTATTTGGCCAGAGTGGCTGAACGCAATGAAAAAGCTTTTGCTTGAAAAGCCAAAAAAATCTGTTTAGTCCCTCCATGGGCCTTTAAACAGATTTTTTTCATGGACAGAGATTCCTGTTATTCTTTCACATGTGAAAAAGTTCTATGTGAATGGGGCTGTCGCCAATCGTTTCTCCTTTAAAGAATTATATAGATTTTGGTTTTTAAAGTGAAAGACAGTGTGAATTTTTTAACTTTGAAAGATGTCTAGCTACGACGCACAGGACGTGGCAGTTTTTAGTCGATGGTCCTTACTTACAGGACGCTTCCGCTTTTCTATTTATTCCGCCAATTTTTCTAAATTCCCATTCCGGTCCATTTTGAATTTAGTGGCCGGACGCTCGTCTTCCTCTAACAGAACGAGCTTCCTCGCTCTGTTCATGATGTTCATTAACATCTCATAATCTTCCTGAATTATGCCTGTATTCTGTTCCAGATTCTCAGCTTTTTTCTCAAGCTGCTGGTTTCTTTTTCTCAATTCTTCCATTTCGAGCTTTAATCTTTCGTTCTCTGATTTTAACACTTCGGCCTGCAGTATCATGGTATTCATAGATTGTAAATACGTAATAACAACGTCGAGTGTGAGAGTGTGGCTGTCACTTCCTTCGTTGCGCGCTTCATTTGCAGGGGCAACCGTCTCTGGAATGGCATAAGTAATTGTTTCGGCCTCTAATTCCGATTCAAGTTCTAATTCCGTTACGTTTGATTCGTGTTGATGGGACCCCACTCTAATATCCTCAATAGTCGGAGCTGGAGGAGTATAGAGCAGCTTTTTCTTGCCTCCCTGATCCTTGCCCAGGATCCGCTGTCGTTGTTTTCTTTGCTTTTTCGCCAATTGGAGCGCCTTGTCGTAATTATGGCGGACAACTGCATTCCAGCGGAATCCACAGGCCGCAGAAGTGCGGTTCAGCTTATCTCCAACCTCTTCAAAAGCGTTTAATTGGGTGCTGCCTTCACGGACATGCCGCAGAACAGTCTCTGCTAATAGCAAATCATCTTCCTCTGTCCAAGCGTCTTGACGGACTTTCATACTACCTACTCCCTTTCTTTTAACATTCAATATTCATAGCTTAGTAAATGTGAAAGTTCATGATTTAATTAAGCGAACTTCCAACGGGGTGTTACGGTTTAACCTGCTGGTCCTACTTACATCTTGGACAATTCAGGGATATTTTATACAAAAAAGTTAAAAGGATAGTAGTTTTTTGGCAGTTATGCAGATTCATTGTAAGACAGACAGCCTTGAAATTAGTCCTTAGAAAATGTAGAATACCTGTTAGTGTTTTGTTTTATGATTGTTTTACATAGAAAGGATGGTGACCCTGGGATGTCAAATGAATTCAGGGTGTGTGACGATTGTCAGGCAACGAACATCAAGACCCTTATTCCCCGTCTGCAAAAGCTTGATCCGAACGCGGCGATTGATGTAGCCTGCCAATCCTATTGTGGCCCCGGCCGAAAGAAATCATTCGCATTTGTTAATAACCGTCCTGTTGCAACGCTGACAGAGGATGAGTTAATAGAAAAAATTGATAAAAAGCTTAAGTGATGTCTATCCTTCATGAACGGCAGCTGCCTTATATAGTTACTTCGAATTAATAGATCACCCGCATCCAGCATGCAGCGGTGATTTTATTTTTTTTAGTTAAAGTATAACTTTTTTAACTTTGAAGGATGTCTGGCTACAGCGCCCACCAGCCTCGACGCACAGGACGTGCTAGTGCCGAAGAAGACATAAGGACGTGGCGGTCTTAGTCGTTCTTCTTTAATTACAGGGTGCTTCCGCTTTTCTTATAAATGTCGGATTTTGATGAAGTATGGTTTTTTGCTGCAGACAAGATATAATAGAAATGGATAAGAAAAAAGGGGGTAGCCAATGGGATATTCCACGGAAAAGCTTAGTGAGGAAAAAGTATTTAAAGACCCGGTTCACCGCTATATTCATGTACGGGACCAGGTGATTTGGGATTTAATAGGAACGAAGGAATTTCAGCGTCTGCGCCGTATTCGTCAGCTGGGAACTACTTATCTGACCTTTCATGGAGCAGAACATAGTCGGCTGAACCATTCACTCGGTGTTTATGAAATTGTCCGCAGAATCATCGACGATGTGTTTGTGGGGAGGCCTGAATGGAAACAGGAAGAGCGTCTTTTATGTTTATGTGCCGCCCTTCTTCATGATTTGGGGCACGGGCCTTTCTCGCATTCCTTCGAAAAAGTTTTCGACCTGGACCACGAGCATTTTACCCGGCAGATCATTTTAGGAGATACAGAAGTTAACCGCGTCCTATCTAAGGTTGGTGGAGCGTTTCCGAAAAAGGTAGCGGAAGTAATCGCGAAAACATACGAAAGCAAACTCGTGGTCAGCATGATATCCAGCCAGATTGATGCGGACCGGATGGATTACTTGCAGAGAGATGCTTATTTTACGGGGGTTAGTTACGGACATTTTGATATGGAACGTATCTTGCGCGTGATGAGGCCGCGGGAGGACCAGGTGGTTATTAAACAGAGCGGCATGCATGCTGTGGAAGATTACATCATGAGCCGATATCAAATGTATTGGCAGGTTTATTTTCATCCGGTGACCAGAAGCGCGGAAGTCATTCTTACGAAAATTTTACATAGAGCCAAGCATTTATACGAATCGGGATATCGCTTTCAAGAAGAGCCTCACCATTTTTATTCGCTGTTTAAGGGAGACGTTACTTTAGCGGATTATTTGAAAATGGACGAATCCGTCATGCTCTATTATTTTCAGATATGGGAGGAAGAGAAGGATCATATTCTCAGAGACCTCTGTGACCGTTTTATGAACCGTAAACTATTTAAATATACCGAATTTCATCCGTCGAACGATCAGATGAATAAGCTAATGGAATTAAAGAGCCTCTTTAAACAGGCTGGCATTGATCCGGAATATTATCTTGTGGTCGATTCATCCTCAGACCTTCCGTATGACTTTTACCGTCCTGGTGAAGAAGAAGAAGAACGGCTTCCGATTCATTTGCTGAAGAATAATGGCGAGATAAGTGAGTTATCAGTAGAATCAGAAATTGTTGATGGAATTTCAGGAAAAAGAAGGACAGACCATAAACTATATTTTCCCGGCGATCTCCTTAAGGATGATTCAACGGATAGAGAAATCAAACGCCAGATACGTGAACTGCTGGATCTTTAAGGATTAATCCTGTATTTCAGAGAAAAAGCAACATTTTGGGTGAGGAGTGACGAGGCTTGTTTAAGGATCATGCAAAAATTATCAATGCCATTTCGGCAGCCGGTGAAGTTACGGGGAGAAAAAAGCTTCAAAAAATCATTTTCATCGCCAAGAAGCTATCTTTCCCTTTTCAAGAAAAATTCTCTTTCCATTTTTACGGACCATATTCCGAAGAGTTGACGCTGCGAATCGAAGAGCTCTGCAATATGGGATATTTAAGTGAAGTAAGGGAAAAAAAGGCGGGGTATTATCAATACTGTTATTCTATCACCGATCCAGGTATGGACTTTCTCACGATGCATGAATTGGACATGCCTGCGCTTGGGGATTGCTTACTAGATATGAATGCACAGAATGCGCGTTTCCTCGAGCTTGTTTCAACCGTCCTTTATTTTGATGCGCTGGAAAGAGACGAAGTAGTGGAGAAGATCGCCACATTAAAAAGCAAACAAAAATACACGCATGAAGAAATTGATCAAGCATATGCATATATTGATCAGCTAAAAGAGAAAGCTAAGGTAAATTAAAGAGGAACGCTTGGAGTATCTTTGTCCAAGCGTTTTGTTGTAATAAATGTGAGGATTTTTCTGGAAGGGTATCTTTTAATTTCTATATAATATCCAGACGGCGGAGTTTAGTATCCAAACCAACAATTATTAACCGTCATTATAAAAGCCAAACCGAAAACCGATTTGGCCTTATCGATTACTCGTCGCTCAGGCGTTTTCCGGCGACTCCGTAATGGTTTTTAGACATTTCTTCAATAAAAACGACTACTTTATCCTTTGATGCGCCGGTCGTTTCCGTAACGGCTTCGGTAACCTTCTCTACTAGCGCTTTCTTTTGTGCATCGGATCTTCCTTCAAGCATTTTCACAGTAACGTAAGGCATGGCTACTTTCCTCCATTCATATTCTTTCTTTGTAGTGTTCCATATGATCAGGAAAAAAGCAATCCTGAAGTGCAGTCCATTTTATATTATGATGTCTTTTCATGTATACTTACGGTAATAAAGAATCGGGGAGAAAAAAATGGAGAATTTTTTAAATCAGTTTTTAGCATTTTCTTTGGAAGAAATACCATTTGTCGTAGTCGTGTTATTGATCGCATTCACGCTACATGAATTTTCCCATGCATATGTGGCTTATAAATTTGGCGATCATACTGCAAAGGATCAGGGACGGGTCACATTGAACCCGATCAACCATTTAGATCCGCTTGGAACCCTGCTTTTGTTGATTGCAGGGTTCGGCTGGGCACGGCCTGTCCCGGTAAACCGTTATAATTTTAAGCGACCGCGGCTGGCTGGGGTGCTCGTTTCTTTTGCAGGTCCCTTTAGTAATTTACTGCTCGCAACGGTTGGTCTTATCATTTGGCACAGTCTTGCGGCCGCGGGGCTTAGTACGAATTTGCCGGTCTACGTATATACCTTTATCCATTTGTTTATACAACTAAATATTGTTTTATTTGTTTTCAATTTGCTCCCTTTTCCGCCTTTGGATGGATATCGTATTATACAGGATTTGGCCCCGGACAATATCAGGGCGAAGTTGACACAATATGATTCATACGGAGCACTCATTTTTTTAATATTGGTAATCACCCCGCTGAGTCAATATACAATCCAACCAATCTTTCAGGTGGTATTGCCGTTAGTCACGAACACGCTGAATGACTTGATTTCTACATTATTCTAGGTGCCTGGCACCACTCTATATAAAGGAGGCAACATGATGGATAAGCAGAAGCTTGGTTTCAATATCATTAAAAATGATCCAACGGAGGGACATGGCGGATTTGGTGCAGGTGTGTTGACGCTCGACAACATCTCGCCAGTGATTATTGACGTGGATGCGGGGGAGGCGTCTGTTGATATCGGGGCATTGCATGCGAGAAGTACGGTGGAGCGGGGCATTAAGTTCCTTAAGGTTAAAGAGGAAGTCCCCAATGGCAAACCGTATTGGCTTGTTTGGGTGACGATTGAAACGACACAAGAGGGCCCACTTTATGCCGGGGTCACAGCCTGTGAGATGACAGTGGACCGCTCCATTAGAAGAGGCTATAAATCGTTGCCTGAGCATGTAAACCGTATGGATAAATCATTGAAGCGTCATGTTATTGTCAAACATATGGACGATAAATCAAAGACAGTGCTGGCAGAGTTTTTGAAAAATCATAACGCTGATATGTGGAACCATTCATCAGATGAGTTGAAGAAGGGGTTAAACGCAGACGACTTGTAAGAATTCAGTCATTAGCTAAACTTACCTGTCTCTCATAAGTTCACCAGCACTTCTACCTTTAAGAAAAAATGTCAAAATTTTAAACTTACCACTTGTGAATACTTCGTAAAATAAAGTAAACTAAATACAGCGTGTAACGCTGTAAAACAAGGACATGAAAAACCTCGAGACGCTCCGTTCTCGAGGTTTTTCGTTTCTAAAAATCAAATCAATTCCAAAAACGTAACAATCGTTTATACCATTTGTCTTTTTCTTTTTTCTCTGTTTCCTGTATAGAGTGCTTATTATTTGGTAGATGCTCGGTACAGAACTCCGTTGGTTCTGTTCCCTTCACATAATAGGCAAGTTTTTTCACCGGACAATGGGATGTCGCGAGCTTGCCGTTTGCAGGATTGATATATACGCCAACTACATTGTCTGTCTCCTTGAAATCTTTCTTCGGTTTATCTTGTAAGCTTTCTTCCATAAACCCGGCCCAGATTTTTTTAGCGTACGTTTTTTCAGCGCTCGCCGTGATTTTTTGTGGCTGGTCATATCCGGCCCATACCCCGGTAACCAGCTGCGGCGTATATCCAATCATCCAACTGTCAGTTTCTGTTGTGCCGGATTTGCCGGCATACTTCCTCGTCAGTTGAGAAGCGATGGAGCTCCCGGTCACCTTTGTATAACCGTTGAGTTTCTTATCAAAAATACCTGTCAGCATGTCAGTCATCACAAATGCTTGCGCTGGATTAAGTACTTGCTTTTTTTTACCTTTTTGTTCGAAAATAATCTCGCCCTTATGATTTTCCACCCTTTTAATATAAACAGGCTTGTTTTTTTTACCGCCATTGGCAAGCATACTGTAGGCGTTAACCATCTCAATTACCCGTACGCCTGACGTACCAAGTGCGGCCGACGGAACATGCGCCATTTTAGTACTTAGGCCAAATCGGCGCACCGTGTCAATCAGTGTTTTTTCACCCAAAAATAAATGGGTTTTAACAGCATACACATTATCCGATAAAGCAATGGCCTGGGCCATGGTTATTTCGGAATCGGCATACTGATGGTTAAAATTATGTGGCGTATAGGAAGATTTGCCGTCATCATATGTGAAAGTAGTCAGTTCGCTTCTCAATGTTGAGGATGGTGTAAACCCTTTTTCTAGGGCGGCATAGTATAGCAGCGGCTTAATCGTCGAACCAGGCTGCCTGATCGCATGGATTGCACGGTTATAAGGAGTCTTATCATACTTCCTTCCGCCTACCATCGCTTTGACTTCTCCCGTTTTCGGATTCATGGCGACCATTGCTGCTTGTATATCGGATGACGCTCCAATGACATGGTCGAGCGTCTTTTCAGCAATATCCTGCGCCTTTGTATCCAGCGTTGTATATACTCTCAAACCACCCATTTGAATGGTGCGATCGTCCAAATCCAGCTGTGTCTTTAAAGCCTGCTTAACGGCATCCTGAAAATAGGGCGCTATCTTTCTATCAACCGATTTATGTCCCCGGTTAAACGCCAGCGGCTTCTGGCTTTCTTTCTCCACCGTTTCCTTAGGGATCATATCTCCACTCGCCATCGCGCGCAAAACAACCTTTTGCCTTTTTTTCGCCTGATTCATTGATAAGAACGGAGAGTAGTTGGCAGGCCCTTTTGGTATTCCGGCCAGCATGCTCGCTTCGGACAAAGTTAAATTTTTGGCATTCTTCCCGAAATAGTACTGGCTTGCCGCCTGAATCCCGTACACCCCGTGACCATAGTAAATCGTATTCAGATAGCCTTCCAATATCTCTTCTTTTGAATAATTGGTTTCCAGTCTGATTGTATAGAAGGCTTCGTTAAATTTACGGTTCCATGTTTTATCGTGGCTCAGGTATAGATTCCTGGCGTATTGCTGGGTAATCGTACTTGCCCCCTGAACCTTCGACATTGCGTTTAGATCCGCTAAAACAGCACCCGCAATCCGCTTCGGGTCAAAGCCATGGTGCTTGTGAAATTGACGGTCTTCCACTGCGATAGTCGCATCTACCAAGGCTGGGGAGATATCATGTAAATCCACCCAATACCTTTTCTGCCCGTTATTGCTTTCCCCTATCAAGCTGCCATCGTCACTGTAAAAAAGAGTGGATTGAGGAACTGTTAAGGGAGGAGCTCCTAGTGTTTTTGAAAAAATGACAAGTGAAGCCAGCAATAAAAAAGCAAGGATTACGGCCATCCCTGTAAAGATGATAATCGCCCGGATGTATTTGGCTTTACGCTTGAACCGTTGGCCTGTAATCAATTCCACTGTTTACACCTCGTTCCTCCAGAAAATGTTATTATCAGTATGAAAATAATCGCTCTGTTTTAAACATCGTCTAAGAAAAAAGGACAACTTTTTTCTTGCTTTTTCATAGGATTCGGCTATACTTTTTCTAGTTTGTAATTTTTTTGTTGGGGAACGTTAATATGGACGAGGATTGTCAATGAAGCTCAAATAGAAAGGATGGATATGAATGGCTATTTGGTTTACAGAAAAGCAGACGGAGAACTTTGGAATTACGATGAAAGTGAACCGGACTTTACATACTGAACAAACGGAATTTCAAAAGCTTGATATGGTAGAAACGGAAGAATGGGGAAATATGCTTCTTCTTGACGATATGGTCATGACCACGAAAATAGACGAGTTTGTTTATCATGAAATGGTTGCGCACGTTCCGCTTTTTACCCATCCAAATCCTGAGAATGTCCTTGTTGTCGGAGGAGGGGATGGGGGCGTTATCCGTGAGATCTTGAAGCATTCGAGCGTCAAAAAAGCTACTTTAGTAGATATAGACGGTAAGGTCATTGAATACTCAAAGAAATTCCTTCCCGAAATCGCCGGCAAGCTTGAGGATCCCCGTGTCGAAGTAAAGGTTGATGATGGATTTATGCATATCGCCAACAGTGAGAATGAATACGATGTGATCATGGTTGATTCCACTGAGCCGGTTGGACCGGCCGTCAATTTATTTACAAAAGGGTTCTATGCAGGCATTTCTAAAGCATTGAAGGAAGATGGCATCTTTGTTGCCCAAACCGATAACCCTTGGTTTAAAGCAGATCTGATTACAGAAGTGCAAAGAGATGTGAAAGAAATCTTCCCGATTACCCATTTGTATTTAGCCAATATCCCGACATATCCAAGCGGTTTATGGACATTCACGATCGGTTCAAAAAAATATGATCCGCTTGAAGTAAGCGAAGATAGATTCCATGAAATCGAAACGAAGTATTACACAAAAGAGCTTCACAAAGCTGCATTCGTACTTCCAAAATTCGTTCAGGATTTAATTAAATAACAAGAGGAAGAGGTGGACATGCTATGCGCTTTGATGAAGCATACTCAGGCAATGTGTTTATAAAAAGCCACCCGGATTTTGAAGAATCCGAAGCAGTCATATACGGGATGCCGATGGATTGGACAGTTAGCTATCGGCCGGGATCCCGTTTCGGTCCGACAAGAATCCGTGAGGTATCGATTGGACTTGAAGAATACAGTGCATACCTTGATCGTGATCTTGAGGAAGTAAAATATTACGATGCCGGAGATATTCCGCTACCATTCGGGAATCCCCACCGTAGTCTGGATATCATTGAAGAGTTTGTTGGCGGTATTCTCGATGCAGGCAAGTTTCCGCTTGGAATAGGCGGCGAACATCTGGTTTCCTGGCCGGTGATGAAGGCTGTTTTCAAAAAATATCCCGACCTGGCCATCATCCATATGGATGCCCATACAGACCTGCGTGAGCATTATGAAGGCGAACCGCTTTCCCACTCCACGCCAATCCGAAAAATCGCCGAGCATATCGGGCCGGATAATGTCTATTCTTTTGGCATCCGGTCAGGCATGAAGGAAGAGTTCGAGTGGGCGAAAGAAAATGAAATGCACATTTCTAAATTTGAAGTCCTTGAGCCGTTGAAAGAAATTTTGCCGAAGCTAGCGGGCCGGCCGGTCTATGTGACGATCGATATTGACGTGCTTGACCCGGCCCATGCTCCTGGTACAGGCACAGTTGACGCAGGCGGCATTACATCGAAAGAATTACTTGCTTCCATTCATGAAATCGCGAAATCGGACCTAAAGGTAGTCGGCTGTGATTTAGTGGAAGTGGCGCCGATCTATGATGTTTCTGAACAAACGGCTAATACAGCGAGTAAATTGATTCGTGAAATGATTTTAGGCTGGGTTCAAAAGCGATAAACTTTGTGGATAAGAGACTGATCCTGAATCATCAGGACAGTCTTTTTTCTAAGATTAGGAAAGTATTATTTTTAAAATTTTGACTGATGTCCAGCTGCAGCGCCCAGCCCCTCGGGTCATAAGCCAAACCACTGTGGTGACTGGGGAACTGCCTCCTCGCGGTTTGTCTTATGCCTGTCGGACTTGCCCAGGATGGGCTGGCATCGACGTTTGCCACACGATGTGGCAGGTCTTAGTCGATGTTCCTTACTTGCAGGGCGCTTACGCTTTTCTAACGATAAGTTGAAACTTTAGGGAAGAATATTTATACTTATAAAGTTATAGTTCTATTTAAGGAAGTGTGGCATATGACTATGCAAAACACCGATAAACAAGATGTTAAAGTGAAATTGAATACGAAAATAAGCAACGGTGATGAAACAGATACATATGAAATTGTCACTTCTGGTACAACATTCACTAAAGGAAATGCTTTGTACCTGCAGTATACTGAAGAAGACGATAACGGAAAAACGTATACAACCCTTAAATTTAAAGAAGCAGACGCGTTGTTAATGCGTAGTGGCGTTGTAAAGATGCGGCAGGTTTTCAGCCTCTCTGAAGTTACGAATGGCCATTACGAAAGCATATACGGCACAATGGCGACGCAAACGAGAACAAAATTAATCAGCCATCTTTGGGATGAGAAAAAACGTGAAGGAAAGTTTCTATTCGACTATGAACTTTTCATGCAGGGTAACTTGCTTGGCCAATATGAAATGGTAATCACTTATAAGGAGGTAACGTAATACGATGAACGTAGTGAAGCAGGTTCAGGATAAAATAAAGCAGGAGATCATAGCGGCAGTGGTAAAGGCGGGTTTGGCAACAGAAGAAGAGATTCCTGATGTAATATTAGAATTACCGAAGGAGAAGGAGCATGGCGACTACTCCACCAATATGGCTATGCAGCTGGCGAGAGTGGCTAAGAAAGCGCCTCGCATGATTGCGTTCGGCATTGTCGAACATTTTGACCGTTCGAAAGCTTCGATTGAAAAAATAGAAATCGCAGGCCCCGGTTTTATTAATTTCTACATGAACAATAAGTATTTAACGAAACTGATCCCAGCCATTTTGGAGGCGGGGGACCGTTATGGCGAAAGCGATTTTGGAAACAATCAAAAGATCCAGGTCGAATTTGTTTCCGCCAATCCGACAGGCTCCCTCCACCTTGGACACGCCCGGGGCGCAGCGGTCGGCGATTCCTTATGTAATGTGCTCGCTAAAGCCGGCTACGATGTATCCCGGGAATATTACATTAACGACGCCGGAAACCAGATAAACAACCTGGCCTTATCTGTTGAGGCGCGTTATTTCCAAGCCCTTGGCATCGAAAAGGACATGCCCGCTGACGGCTATCATGGAGCGGATATTATCGGCATCGGTAAAAAGCTCGCCGAGGAGTATGGCGATAGATTCGTAAAAGAAGACGAGAAGGAACGCTTCGACTTTTTCCGAGAGTACGGCTTGAAATATGAAATGGAAAAGTTGAAGACGGATCTCGAAAACTTCCGCGTCGGCTTTGACGTCTGGTATTCGGAGTCTTCCTTGTACGAGAACGGAAAAATCGACGCAGCCCTCGCCACCTTAAGAGAACACGGCCATATATACGAAGAGGACGGCGCCACCTGGTTCCGCTCGACGGAATTGGGCGATGATAAAGATCGCGTGCTGATTAAACAGGATGGCTCGTATACGTATCTAATGCCGGACATTGCTTATCACCGCGATAAGCTTGAACGCGGCTTTGAGAAGCTGATCAATATTTGGGGAGCGGACCATCACGGCTATATTCCGCGTATGAAAGCCGCGATTGAAGCACTGGGTTATAAACAAGAGCAGTTAGAGGTCGAAGTGATCCAGCTCGTTCATCTATATAAAGACGGCGAAAAGATGAAGATGAGTAAACGTACCGGTAAAGCGGTAACGATGCGGGATCTGATTGAAGAGGTCGGCCTGGATGCCACACGTTACTTCTTTGCGATGAGGAGTGCGGCTACTCATATGGACTTTGACCTGGATCTGGCCGTATCACAGTCCAATGATAACCCAGTCTACTATTCTCAATACGCCCATGCACGTATATCAAGCATCCTGCGCCAGGGTCAGGAGCAGAACATTAGCTATGAAGGTACACAGGATTTTTCGCAAATTTCCTCGGAAAAGGAAATGGAACTGCTGAAGAAGCTTGGGGAATTCCCTCAGGCAATTGCGGAAGCGGCAGAAAAACGCATGCCGCATCGGATGACGAATTACATTTTTGATCTTGCCTCCGTGTTCCATAGCTTTTATAATGCTGAAAAAGTACTGGATGCAGATAACGTTGAAAGAAGCAAAGCGCGCCTGGGATTAGTGAAAGCTGTACAAATCACGCTCAAAAATGCGCTGTCGTTAATCGGCGTATCCGCTCCGGAAAAAATGTAACGCAAACAGGCTGTTTCTCGTTTAGAAGAAACAGCCTGTTTTTATCATTTTAATTCAATTGTTCCTCCGCCTATTCTCTTAACGCCCCGAATCTTTGCCAGATCCCCAATCAGCTTTAGCATCGCTTGATCCTTCATTTTCGCTTCGACCATGAAATCGACGTCCCGTTTCAAGACTTTCAGTACTTGTACTAAAGGCATAATAAATTCAATATCCACAAAATCTGCATGGGAACGGAATTCTTTCTCGGACTTCGGTGAGGAAATATGGATTTTAGGATATATACCTGTATGGTCCCATGTTTCAAAAACGAGCGGAAGAAGCTCTTCAAGCGGCATTTCTCCAGGATTGGCCATATGGTGATGATAATCAAATGCCAAAGGAATTCTCTCGCGCTGGCAGATCGTCAAGGTTTCCTCGGTCGTGTAAGTCTTATCATCGTTTTCAAGCGTCATTCTTCTTTTCACATGTATGGGGAGCTGTGTAAGGTTTTCATGGAATCTAGCAGTAGCAGACGATTTATCCCCGTATGCCCCTCCGACGTGGATATTGATAAAAGAATGGTCATGCACACCCATGGCTTCAAGCATTTTGTAATGAAACTCCATATCTTTAACAGCATTTGCGGTAATAGACGGATTGGGACTTGTAAACAGAGTGAACTGGTTGGGATGGAAGCTTACTCGCATATGATGGCGTTTAATCCATTCCCCCAGACCCTGCCACTCGGTGCGAAAAGGAGTGAGAAAGTCCCATTGAACTTCAGGATGCGTAGCGAGTGGTACGATCGAGCTTGACAGTCGGTATACATTTATTTCATGGGCCGAATTGTAATAAAGGATTCGAAGGGTATTCGCAATATTTTGTCTCGTGACATCATAGAGCCTTTGCATGCGTTTTTCCTTTTCAAGCTCGCCGTATCTTTTGAATGTTAACGTTCGCGAAGGTGTTGTCTCCCAGAGAGAAGTGGCGGTTGAAACATATCCCAGGCGTATTTGCATGGCAGTCTCCTTTTTCCGGGTAATGAGTCTTATAGAAACGGTGAGATCGTATAAGCGATTGATTCTTTGAACATACGGACAGGATTAGGCGCTGTAATCATTTCCATCGTTAAAGGTGAGGAATGAAAGATATCGTAATCCAGTTCTTTCTTAATATCTTCAATGCATGCTTTATCATAAATTAAGCAATTCATTTCACGGTTCAAAAATAAAGAACGCCTATCAAAGTTTGCCGTGCCAATGTCACAAACTTTATCATCAATCAGAATGATTTTCGAATGATAAAACCCTTTTTCAAACTGCATGATTTTTGCTCCTTCTTTTAAAAGAACCCGAAAAAAAGGATAAGATGCTTCCTGGACAAAAGGATGATCGGCTGTTTTTGGAACAATCACAGTCAACTCAATACCCCGTGACATAGCTTTTCTTAAATCCGAGAAGAGTTTCCTGCTTGGAATGAAATAAGGCGTTCCAACTATGATTCTTTCATTTGCCGTTGAGATCATTTCGGAAAAGGCTTTTTCAAGGAATATGCCATCGGTGGGTAAGAACTGATGAAGACAAGCCCCTTTTTTTAAGGACGGAAAATACTGCTGACTACTGCGGTGATCCTCTCCTGTCGCGCGAAACCAATCTTCAAGATACTCGTACTGAAGATCCTGTACTCCCTCTCCGATAACTTTTAAATGGTAATCCCGCCATGGGCTCAGCTTGGAGTCTTGGTCAATGTATTCCTTGCCGACATTGTAGCCGCCTAAATAACCGATCTCACTATCAATGATCGTTATCTTCCGGTGATTCCGTTTATTAAGAGAATAAAATAAATAAGGAAACCTCAGGCTGTTTGTAAACGCGAATCTTACTCCATGTGCTTTTAAATCGGAAATTATCTTTTTACTGACTCGATGCCCGCCAATCCGGTCAATCATTAATCGGACTTCAACCCCGGTTTGCGCTTTTTCCTTCAATAACTGAAGGAATGCCTTGCTAAATTGATCGTTGGAAACGATATAGAATAGGATATGTACATATTTTTTCGCATCCTGTATTTCGTGAAAAAAATCGTTGAACAGCCTTTTTCCATTTGTATATAGCTGGATGTCGCTTTGGCGTTTAGGTAAATTTTTCTTAACAACTCGACGCTTATGCCTTCTCCGTCCTAGATAAAAATCGAGTGGCAACCAGACGAGGAAACATATGATAACGACGCCAATCGTTATTGTAATCATCTAGATCATCCTCACCTTTACTCTGGGGTTATATCTATTTTGTACAAAATCATCATCATAATCCATTCATGTTGAAATAAACAGTAATACAGAAATGAATAGATGAAAATCAGGATACCTGAATCAATTTCATAAATTTCACCCTTAGAGCCTACCCAACGATTTGAAGCTGTTTTTTCAGCTATTGATATCGATCCAATCTTCGCTGTGGTATCCAAGAAATCACGTTTGGGAGACCTGCCTGAGCTAAACTATGCGGCAATGATTTATTCCTTGATCGTATTAATGCTCAGTTAAATCAACAACAAGCTGCCTAACATATAGGCTGTGTCAGTACTCACTCTTGATTTCCAAACCGGTTGCTTTTCGCTGCAGGCGGCGACTCCTCGAAAATGCTACGCATTTTCTCGTGCGGTGTCTATTCTAGGATGATCACTCAATGTCCTGCGGGAAAAGCGTGGCCAGGTGAGACCCCGCAGGAGCGAAGCGACGAGGAGGCTCACGGACCGCCCGCGGAAAGCGTCCGCCTGTAGCGGAAATCAACAGCGAAATTCAACAGGTACAACTAAGAAATTTTTTGAGTACCTAATATTCTGTTGGTTTGTATTTCTTTATAAAAAGGAATTATGAAATTGATTCACCTACATAAAAAAACTTCCGATTAAAAAAAAGATAGCGAGACGAGCAAGAAATAAGTTGACTGAATGCTCATTCATTATATAATGTAATTAAATCAAATTCAGAAAAATGTCACTGTTTCTAATTTTAAAGCATTTGAAACGGAGTGCATTTTAAGACCAGCATATGCAGAGAAAGGAGCGCAAGATTATGAATGCGTTACTATGGGTAAACTTAATTGCGTTTTTGCTTGTAACCGCTTACGCTATCAGTTTGTTTGTCTATTTAATCAGGACAAGAATGGCTTATATCAAGCTTGGGAAGAAAGCAGAATTCGATAACCGTGTAAAAGAACGGCTCGAGAAAATTTGGGTCAATGTATTTGGCCAAAAGAAGCTGTTAAAGGATAAGAAGAGCGGAACCATTCACGTCGTGTTCTTCTATGGTTTTATTCTCGTACAGTTTGGTGCGATTGATTTTATTATAAAGGGAATTAAACCGGGTGCACATTTACCATTCGGACCTTTGTATCCTGCGTTCACGTTTTTCCAGGAAATCGTCACTCTGACTATTCTCGTCGCAGTTGCGTGGTCTTTTTACCGCCGCTATATTGAAAAGCTTGTCCGTTTAAAGCGCGGCTTTAAATCTGGCATAGTCCTGATTTTACTCGGTGGATTAATGCTTTCCGTCCTTTTGGGAAATGGAATGAGCATGATTTGGCACGGACATGAAGCAACTTGGACAGAGCCTGTTGCTTCGGGAATCGCCTTTCTTTTAGGATGGATGGGACCGACCGCCGCCACGGTTGTATTCTACATGGCATGGTGGATTCACACGATTTTCCTATTCACCTTCCTAGTCTATATACCGCAGTCCAAGCACGCGCATTTAATTGCAGGGCCTGTCAACGTCTACTTTAGTCGCCTGGATAATCCAGGGAAGCTTAAGGCGGTTGATTTTGAAGATGAATCCCAGGAATCCTTCGGTGCAGGAAAAATAGAAGACTTTAACCAGTTACAATTGATAGATTTATATGCCTGTGTGGAATGTGGGCGCTGTACGAATATGTGCCCGGCCTCCGGAACAGGGAAAATGCTGTCCCCGATGGATATCATCATTAAGATGCGTGACCACTTGACTAACAAAGGGGCTGCCATTACAGCAAAACAGCCTTGGGTACCGACATTCGTATTCGGAAATACACAGGGCAACCAAATCGCTTTGGCAGGTGCCGGACAAGGCGCCCAGGAATCAGCGGCGGCTGTTGAATTCAACCAGGCCTTAATCGGCGAAGTCATCACAGAAGAAGAGCTTTGGGCTTGTACGACTTGCCGTAACTGTGAAGATCAATGTCCGGTCATGAACGAGCATGTTGATAAAATCATCGATATGCGCCGTTACTTAGTGCTTACAGAAGGTAAAATGAACCCGGATGCGCAGCGCGCGATGCAAAACATCGAACGCCAGGGCAACCCGTGGGGACTTAACCGCAAGGAAAGAGAAGACTGGAGAGAACTCCGCGACGATGTCGTCGTGCCAACAGTCAAGGAAGTGAAAAAGGCTGAAGAAGACTTTGAATACTTATTCTGGGTCGGTTCAATGGGTTCTTACGATAACCGCAGTCAAAAGATCGCATTATCCTTCGCTAAGCTTATGAATGAAGCAGGCGTGAAGTTCGCGATTTTAGGAAATAAAGAAAAGAACTCCGGGGATACGCCTCGCCGTTTGGGTAACGAGTTCATCTTCCAGGAGCTAGCAGCGAAGAACATAGAAGAGTTTGAGAAAAATGAAGTGAAGAAGATCGTAACAATCGATCCTCACGCATATAATATTTTCAAAAATGAGTATCCTGATTTCGGTTTAGAAGCGGAAGTGTATCATCATACAGAGCTGCTTGCAAAGCTCGTTAAAGAAGGAAGGCTTGTACCAAAGCATCCGGTTAATGAAACGATCACTTTCCATGATTCCTGTTACTTAGGGCGTTATAACGAAGTATATGACGCACCGAGGGATATTCTGAATGCGATCCCGGGAGCGAAGCTTGTTGAGATGGAACGCAATCGTGAAAATGGCATGTGCTGTGGTGCCGGCGGCGGACTGATGTGGATGGAAGAAGAAACGGGACACCGTATCAATGTAGCCCGTACCGAGCAAGCGTTAGCCGTAAGCCCATCTGTCATCAGCTCAGGCTGTCCTTATTGCTTGACGATGATTACAGACGGAACAAAAGCAAAAGAAGTGGAAGAAGACGTGAAAACATATGATGTAGCTGAGTTATTGGAAAAATCGATACTTGGCGAAGCTTCTTAAGCTTTAACAAACGATTCTTTTCATAAGAAATGCCTATATCAAGATGCCTGCTTCCAAAAATGAAATATTTATTTGAAGAAGCAGGCATTACTTTTTCATGGAAATTTAACTTAGGAGTTAAACTTTTTCTAATTTTCATATAAGATATAATAAAGCGCTTACATTAAGGGTATTTTTTTATTCTTACATTTTGAGCGAGCGTTCAGTCAATTTAGGGTTAAGTTTTTTATTTACATAGAAACTTAAAGAGAAATTAAAGGAGGAGCTATATGGCTAGAACAGCTATTGTCAGTGGAGTAAGAACGCCTTTTGGAAAATTTGGCGGGGGGTTAAGCAGCTTGACTGCATCCGAACTCGGCGGGATTGCTATTAAAGAAGCGTTACAACGGGCAGGTGTAGATGGCAGCCAGGTAGATGAGGTAATCATGGGAAATGTGCTTCAGGCAGGGCAGGGACAGATCCCTTCGCGCCAGGCTTCAAGAAATGCCGGACTTCCATGGGAAGTGAAAACAGAAACGATCAACAAAGTTTGTGCCTCAGGGCTGAGAAGTGTGACGCTGGCTGACCAGATTATCCGCCTGGGTGATGAGGAAGTTATTGTGGCTGGCGGCATGGAATCAATGAGCAATGCTCCTTATATAATGCCTAAAGCGAGATGGGGAGCCCGCATGGGAGATGCCGTGATGAAAGACGTAATGATTCATGACGGTCTAAGCTGCAGCTTCACTGGCGTGCATATGGGGACATATGGCAACAGTACGGCCGAGGACTTGGAGTTGTCGCGCGAAGATCAGGATAACTGGGCATTCAGAAGCCACCAAAAAGCCATTGCCGCTATTGAAGGTGGTGTCCTTGCCGAAGAAATTATATCTGTCCAGGTTCCAGTCAGGAAAGGTGAACCGGTAACGGTTAAGAACGATGAAGCGCCGAGAAAGGATACTTCCGTTGAAAAGCTTGCTAAGCTTGGACCAGCTTTTAATAATGAGGGTACGATTACTGCCGGTAATGCACCTGGTGTCAATGACGGGGCAGGAGCACTAGTGCTTATGAGCGAAGCAAGAGCGGAAAAAGAAGGAAAAACTCCTTTTGCTTATATCATTGGACATGCAGAGATTGCTGTGGAAGCTAAGCATTTCCCTAAGACCCCTGGACTTGTCATCAATGAGCTGTTGAAAAAAACAGGTAGGTCATTAGAGGAAATTGATTTATTTGAAATCAATGAAGCTTTTGCAGCTGTTGCCCTCGCCAGCGGGAAATTGGCAAACGTAGATCCTGAAAAAGTGAACGTAAATGGCGGGGCGGTTGCGCTTGGGCATCCGATTGGGGCCAGCGGAGCACGGGTGATTATTACGCTCATGCATGAATTAAAACGGCGTGGCGGCGGAATCGGGATTGCGGCAATCTGCAGCGGTGGCGGCCAGGGAGATGCTATTTTAATCGAGGTTCCGAAACAAGCTTGATAGATTGCCAATTTTCCAGAATGGAGGAGCATTCATGAAGATTGCAAAAGTAATGGTGATCGGCGCCGGACAAATGGGCTCGGGAATCGCCCAGGTATGCGCGATGAACGGGTATGAAGTTATTTTGCATGACTTAAAGCGAGAATTTGTTGAACGGGGACTTTCAATTATTAATAAAAACCTTTCCCGGCAAGTAGAAAAGGGAAAGATGGCAGAGCCAGATAAAAGCAATACACTGGCTAGACTGACGCTTTCCACAGATTTAAAAAATGCATCTGATGTGGATCTTGTCATTGAAGCAGCGGTAGAAAATATGGAAATCAAAGCGAAGCTGTTCAGTGACCTGGATGAAATAACACCGGAACATACCATCTTAGCTTCCAATACTTCATCGCTGCCCATCACCGAAATCGCAGCAGCGACCAAGCGGCCTGAGAAAGTGATCGGGATGCACTTCATGAACCCAGTCCCTGTCATGAAGCTAGTCGAGATCATCCGCGGGCTTGCCACAGCCGATGCCGTTTATGACGCCATTGAAGATATGTCGAAAACGCTGAATAAAGTCCCGGTTGAAGTGAATGACTTTCCCGGCTTCGTCTCTAACCGGATACTGATGCCGATGATAAATGAAGCCATTTATACAGTATACGAAGGGGTCGCTTCCAAAGAAGCGGTCGATGAGGTGATGAAGCTGGGCATGAACCATCCGATGGGCCCGCTGGCGCTTGCAGACTTCATCGGCCTGGATACGTGCCTCTATATCATGGAGACGTTACACGAGGGCTTTGGAGACGATAAATACCGGCCGTGTCCATTGCTTAGAAAATATGTAAAAGCAGGCTGGCTCGGCAAAAAATCCGGCCGTGGTTTTTACGAATACAACTAATCTCGTAAATAGGCATCCGGGAGGCACTTTATGAATTTTACATGGAATGAAGAGCAGAATATGATGCGCAAAATGGTGCGCGATTTTGCGGAAAGCGAAATAGCTCCCTTAGTTGGAAGGATGGAAGGCGGTGAATTTCCGAGATCGCTGTTGAAGAAAATGGGCGGGCTTGGCTTGATGGGGATACCGGTTCCTGAACAATATGGCGGTTCGGAAATGGACTTCACCTCTTATATCATTGCCATCCATGAGATCTCCAGGGTAAGTCCTGCTCTAGGGGTGATTCTTTCCGTTCACACATCTGTGGGAACCTATCCTATTCTTTATTTCGGCAATGAAGCACAGAAGCAAAAATACGTACCAAAGCTTGCATCGGGAGAGTATCTCGGAGCTTTCTGTTTGACGGAACCGAGCTCAGGATCGGATGCGGGCGGCCTCAAATCAAAGGCTATTAAAGTCGGAGACTATTATAAAATCAACGGCTCCAAGGTTTTTATCACAAATGGCGGAGAAGCAGAGGTTTACATTGTTTTTGCCTCCACGAATCTGGAGGCAGGGAGCAAAGGGATTTCAGCCTTTATCGTTGATAAGGACACGAAGGGCTTAATCATCGGCAAGGATGAACACAAAATGGGCCTTCACGGTTCACGTACGGTGCAGCTGACGTTTGAGGATATGATGGTTCCTGCTGAAAATCTGCTTGGTAAAGAAGGAGAAGGCTTCAGGATCGCAATGTCCAATCTTGAATCCGGCCGCATCGGGATTGCTGCACAGTCCTTAGGAATCGCTGAAGGCTCCTTCGAACATGCTGTCCGTTATGCGAAGGAAAGAGTACAGTTTGGAAAGCCAATCAGTGTACAGCAGGGCATAGGCTTTAAACTGGCGGAGATGGGGACGGCTATTGAAGCTTCCAGGTTACTAGTTTACCAGGCCGCCTATTTAAGGTCACAGGGACTGCCATGCGGAAAAGAAGCATCTATCGCAAAACTGATGGCCTCAAAAACAGCAGTTGAGGTATCTACGGAAGCCATCCAGGTGTTTGGCGGCTACGGCTATACAAAGGAATATCCGGTGGAGCGCTATTTCCGGGATGCGAAGGTTACGGAAATCTATGAAGGCACAAGCGAAATCCAGCGGATCGTTATCAGTAAACATCTCTATAATTAAATTCCTATTATCCGGGACTTCCAAAATAAGTGGAATTTAGGTTTCACTTAAATCAGGTCCATTTTCGCTTAAAACAAGCATCGTTTTGCTTGAATCATCGGAGTTTTCGCGTGAATGGGTGGTACTTTCACTTAAATCATCACTTTTATCGCTTTAATTGCCTACTTCGCGCTAGCAGAGGCTTACTCAGAAGATGGCGATTTCAAACAGAGCCTATATTTAACAAAGACAGGGGATATGGATCATGCAATTTAAACTGACCGAAGAACATGAAATGATTAGAAAAATGGTTCGCGATTTTGCCAGAAATGAAGTCGCGCCTACAGCTGCTGAAAGAGACGAAGAAGAACGCTTTGATCGTGATATTTTTGATAAGATGGCCGAGCTCGGTCTCACTGGTATCCCATGGCCGGAAGAGTATGGTGGTATCGGCAGTGACTATCTTGCCTATTGTATTGCGATTGAAGAATTGTCCAAGGTTTGCGCATCCACAGGAGTAACGCTATCGGCACATACTTCGCTTGCGGGCTGGCCGATTTATAAATTCGGCTCTGAAGAACAAAAGCAAAAATACCTGAAGCCAATGGCTCAAGGCGAAAAGATCGGTGCTTATGGTTTGACAGAACCTGGTTCGGGCTCTGATGCGGGCGGTATGAGGACATCTGCGAGATTAGAAGGTGATCACTATATCTTAAATGGCTCAAAGATCTTTATCACGAACGGCGGAATCGCTGATACGTATGTCGTGTTTGCGTTAACAGATCCGGAATCCAAACAAAAAGGCACAAGTGCGTTTATCGTCGAAAAAGACTTTCTGGGCTTTAGCGTAGGAAAAAAGGAAAAGAAATTAGGAATCCGTTCATCACCTACAACCGAAATTATTTTTGAAGAATGCAAGGTACCAAAAGAAAACCTGCTTGGCAAAGAAGGGGAAGGCTTCAAAATCGCGATGATGACACTTGACGGCGGCAGGAACGGGATTGCAGCGCAGGCTGTTGGAATTGCACAGGGCGCTTTAGATGCCGCTGTAGACTATGCAAAAGAACGTGTGCAATTCGGAAAGCCGATCGCCGCTCAACAGGGAATCGGCTTCAAGCTTGCCGACATGGCCACAAGTGTGGAAGCAGCAAGGTTGCTGACATATCAAGCAGCATGGCTTGAGTCAGAAGGACTTCCATACGGGAAGGAATCAGCCATGTCAAAACTGTTTGCCGGAGATGCGGCTATGAAGGTAACAACAGAAGCCGTCCAGGTTTTTGGAGGCTATGGTTACACAAAGGACTATCCAGTTGAACGCTACATGAGAGACGCAAAAATTACGCAAATCTATGAAGGAACCCAGGAAATTCAAAAACTGGTTATCTCGAGAATGATTACGAAAGATTAATCATCCAGGCAACCTGCCAAACGAAAACGTTTTGGCAGGATGGCCTTTTCACAGTCTTCGAACTATACTTCCTCAAAAAATGCACCGTTTAAGCAATAAGGTGGGTGACGTATGAAAAAAAGAGAAATCCATGCTTCCGTAAAAGATGAGAAGCTTGTTAGCAAGCGGCGTGAACAAATGATTAAAGGAGCCGTTAGCTTATTCAAAGAAAAGGGATTCCACCGGACCACAACAAGAGAAATCGCCAAGGCAGCCGGTTTTAGTATCGGTACACTTTATGAATATATCCGTACAAAAGAAGATGTTTTATATTTGGTCTGTGATTTTATCTACGATGAAGTAAAAGACAGACTACAAAAAGACCTGGAACAAAGTGTCGGCACGATGGAAAGCTTGAAGTTGACGATTTCCTATTTCTTTCAGGTAATGGATGACATGCAGGATGAGGTGCTTGTCATGTACCAGGAAGCCAAGTCGTTGACAAAGGACGCGCTTCCTTATGTATTAAAAAAGGAAATGGAAATGGTTCATATGTTTGAACTGGTTATTACGCGTTGTGTAGAAAATGGCGAATGTTATTTATCGGAGCGCCAAATACGCCTGCTTGCACACAATATTTTCGTCCAGGGACAAATGTGGGGGTTTCGCCGTTGGGCCCTTCAAAGAATGTACTCACTTGAAGAATATATCGAACTGCAAACGGAATTGCTTATAAACGGAATGTATTGCAACCAAGGGCACTACCATAAAGGAGGAGCGATATGAGTACAATTAAGGAATATAAGCCGAAAAATCACGTTCGTTTTGTAACCGCTTCCAGTTTGTTTGACGGACATGACGCATCGATCAATATTATGAGGCGGATTTTGCAATCAAGCGGAGCAGAAGTCATTCACCTTGGTCATAACCGGTCTGTGGAAGAGGTAGTCAATGCCGCGATTCAAGAGGATGTTCAGGGCATTGCGATTTCGTCTTATCAAGGCGGGCATGTTGAATATTTTAAATACATGTATGACTTATTGAAGGAGAAAGGAGCAAGCCATATACGTATTTACGGTGGAGGCGGTGGAGTCATCATCCCTCGTGAAATTAAGGAGCTCCACGATTATGGAATTGCCCATATTTTTTCACCGGAGGATGGAAGAGTCAATGGCCTTCAAGGCATGATTAATCTGATGCTGGAGGAATGTGATTATTCAACAGTACAGTCATCGCTCCAGGAACGTTTCGATAAATTGCTTGCCGGAGAAACAGGAACGATAGCCCAGTATATTACTTTTGCTGAAAACAGACAGGATGCAGCGGCTGAAATGGCAGCAGCGACTGAAAGTCTGCTTGAGCAAATCAAGACATCCGAAAAAAACGTACCGGTTATCGGGATAACGGGTACAGGCGGGGCGGGAAAAAGTTCACTGACTGATGAACTGATCCGCCGTTTTCTAAATGAAATCCCTGAAAAGAAACTTGCCGTCCTCTCTGTTGACCCGACAAAGCAAAAAACAGGTGGCGCGTTATTGGGAGACCGCATCCGGATGAATGCGATTTTCTCTGACCGGATTTATATGAGAAGCTTGGCGACCCGGCTTTCGAAGAGTGAACTGTCGCTTGCAATGAAGGATGCCATCTCCGTCGTGAAGGCGGCCGGATTTGATTTGATTATTGTCGAAACAAGCGGAATCGGTCAGGGTGATGCTGGCATTACCGATATTTCCAACGTATCGATGTATGTCATGACAAGTGAATTCGGAGCGCCATCACAACTGGAAAAGATCGATATGATCGACTATGCCGACTTAATTGTTATAAACAAATTTGAGCGTAAAGGCTCAGAGGATGCGAAGAGGCAGGTGCAAAAACAATATCAAAGAAGCCATTTGTTGTTTGAACAGGCTCCGGATGAACTGCCTGTATACGGTACAATCGCTTCCCAATTCAATGATCCCGGAACGAATGCTTTATTTGCGGCATTGATTGAGAAAGTAAATGAAAAAGCAGGGACTGACTGGGTGGCATCGTTCTCCAAGAAAGCTGAGGTCAAGAAACAAAATATAATTATCCCAAACGAGCGCCGTTATTATTTGCGGGAGATTACGGAGGCGGTGCGCAATTATCATAAGCAAGCAGAAGAACAGGTCCATCTTGCCCGGAAGTTGTTCCAGCTTGAAGGAGCCATTGATGCTGTTAAAGAAACAGGGACAAAACAAGAAATCCTTTCTGTACTGGAAACATTAAAGGATGGGGCAGCTTCTAAGCTTTCTGGGGAGTCAAAAAAGATACTTGATGGCTGGGCAGCCTTTAAAGAGCAATATTCAGGAGAGAAATTTGTTGCGAAAATCAGGGACAAAGAGATTATTACCGAATTGAAAACAAAAAGCCTTGCAGGACTCATGATCCCCAAAATCTCGCTTCCTAAATTCGTCGATTACGGTGAAATCCTGCGCTGGGTATACCGGGATAATGCTCCGGGACATTTTCCGTATACAGCCGGAGTATTTCCGTTTAAACGTGAGGGCGAGGATCCAAAGCGACAATTTGCAGGAGAAGGCTCCCCCGCCAGGACGAACCGTCGCTTCCATTATCTTTCAAAGGATGATGAGGCAAAACGTCTTAGTACGGCTTTTGATTCCGTGACATTATATGGAGAAGACCCGGATTATCGGCCGGATATTTACGGAAAAGTCGGCGAAAGCGGCGTCAGCATTTGCACATTGGATGACATGAAGAAGCTATATGACGGCTTTGATCTTTGTCTTCCTTCCACCTCCGTTTCGATGACCATCAATGGTCCGGCACCGATCATTCTGGCAATGTTCATGAATACGGCCATTGACCAGCAGGTCCAGAAAAAAGAAGCAGAGCTAGGAAGGGTATTAACTCCAGAAGAATTCACCGAAATCCGTGCTTATACACTTCAAACGGTTCGCGGTACCGTTCAGGCTGATATTTTAAAAGAAGACCAGGGACAAAACACATGTATTTTTTCGACTGAATTCGCATTGCGGATGATGGGTGATATCCAGGAATATTTCATCGACCATAAAGTGAGAAACTATTATTCCGTTTCGATTTCGGGCTACCGTATCGCCGAAGCAGGAGCCAACCCGATTTCGCAGCTGGCCTTCACGCTTGCCAATGGGTTCACCTATATCGAGTATTACTTAAGCCGCGGGATGAATATCGACGATTTTGCTCCGAATCTTTCATTCTTTTTCTCTAACGGACTCGATCCGGAATACAGCGTAATCGGACGTGTAGCGAGAAGAATCTGGGCTACGGTGATGCGTGATAAATACGGCGCCAATGAGCGAAGTCAAAAGCTTAAATATCATATCCAGACATCAGGCCGTTCGCTGCATGCTCAGGAAATTGACTTTAACGATATCAGGACGACACTTCAGGCGTTAATGGCGCTCCAGGATAACTGTAATTCACTCCATACGAACGCTTATGACGAGGCGATCACAACGCCGACACAAGAATCGGTTCGCAGAGCAATGGCGATTCAAATGATTATTACGAAGGAGCACGGATTATCGAAAAATGAGAATCCGCAGCAAGGTGCCTTTATCATCGAGGAGCTGACCGATTTAGTAGAGGAAGCGGTGCTTGAAGAATTCGACCGCATCAATGACCGCGGCGGTGTACTCGGTGCGATGGAAACACAGTACCAACGCGGAAAGATCCAGGATGAATCGATGTACTACGAGATGAAAAAGCATTCGGGAGAGCTGCCGATTATTGGCGTGAATACCTATCTGAACCCGAACCCTCCTTCTGAGGAAGCGATGAATAGCATGGAAATCGCTCGTGCGACCAAGGAAGAAAAGGAAGGGCAGATCCAAAATCTCCGTGAATTCCAAGAGCGGAACCGATCTCACTATGAAGCGGCGATCAATCGCCTGAAGCAGGCCGCAGTGAACGGTGAAAATATTTTTGCCGAATTAATGGAATGCGTAAAGGTCGCAAGCCTCGGACAAATCACTCACGCGCTTTACGAGGTTGGCGGACAATATAGGAGGAATATGTAACATATCTGAAAAAGGTGCTGAACAACAAAAATAGTGGTTCAGTACCTGCTTTTTAATTAGATCAAGAATAGAAGTCGCATTTTTTTTGAGGAATGGTATATTTTACTTATAATAATCAATAAAAAAGGCTATAATGATAGTTCCATTGTTTTAGAAGTGTCCGTTTGGAGTGATGAAAAATGAATATGAAACATGTGAGAAACGGCATTTTTTGTTTAGCCGCTCTTTTTATCCTTTATAAATTCTATGATTATGCATTGGGTGCTGTTTCTTTTTTGCTATTATCTATTTTCTTTTTCTGGATGTCCTATCGCCAATGGAAAAACGGTCGCGTTCAATGAGCGAAAAGTAAAGAAAACTCGGTGAAAAAACGTTGGAAGATTGAGATATGTCTGGCATAAACCTATTTTAATTGTTTATAATGAATAGTATGTCTGGCAAGAATTTCAATTTGACACGCAAGAATCTTTGTTAAGATTATTTTTTTATGTAAAAAACACAATATATGTGTTTGGAATAGAGAAAGGAAGTGCAGAGCTTGAGTTTAAAAAAATACTCAAAAGAGCAATTATCAGAAATGTCACTTTTAGAAATCGCTTATGAATTGCTTGCTGAAAAAAAGCAGCCGGTTTCTTTTAAGGACTTAATGGCTCAAATCTCAAAATTACAGGGTCTTTCGGATGAAGAGATAAATAAAAGAATCTCTCAATTCTATACGGACCTTAATGTCGATGGCCGCTTCACTTCACTGGGAGAAAATCGTTGGGGTTTAAAGGCGTGGTATCCTGTCGATCAAATTGAAGATGAAGTCGTTCACGTTGCCAAACCGAAGAAGAAGAAGAAAGCGAAGAAAGCGGTTGTGGAAGATATTGAGGATGAAGATGACCTTGATTTTGAGGAAGAAGAACTCGAAGAAGACGATCTTCTCGACGATGATGATGATTTGATTGATATAGACGTGGATGAAGATGATGAAGAAGACTTCGATGAGGATCTTGAAGAAGATTTAGTTGATGAAGAAGCTGACCTTGCTGAATTAGATGACGAGGATGACGAAGAAGACGAAGAAGACTCGGAGGATACCGACGAAGAGAAGAAATGATAAGTTTCTCTGACGCTCTTGACTTTTTAAGTCGGAATTTGTAAAATCATTTTTGGGCTCCTTAAAAAAGGACACGTTGATAAAATACAGCGCTCCCTTACTTTTGTAAGAGGAGCGTTTTTATTTTTTTAGTACAGATAACGCCCTCCTAATGAGCTTATTTTAGTAATGATTTTTCGTTGTAGGGAAAAACTACATGAATATCCAACAAGGTCTGATTTTCTAAATAATCGGTCCTTTTGTTAGTCATAAAGATAAAAGAGGGGGAAAAGACAATGACAAAATATATTTTCGTAACAGGTGGAGTCGTTTCTTCATTAGGAAAAGGAATAACGGCAGCTTCTCTTGGAAGGCTGTTAAAGAACCGGGGGTTGAATGTGACCATTCAAAAATTCGACCCGTATATTAATGTGGATCCCGGGACAATGAGCCCGTACCAGCATGGGGAAGTCTTCGTAACGGACGATGGGGCAGAAACCGACCTGGATTTAGGTCACTATGAAAGATTCATTGACATTAATCTTGGCAAGCACAGCAATGTAACAACAGGAAAAGTTTATTCCACCGTTTTAAGAAAAGAGCGACGCGGTGATTACTTAGGCGGAACCGTACAAGTTATCCCCCATATTACCAATGAAATTAAAGAGCGTGTATTCAGAGCCGGGCATGAAACCAATGCAGACGTTGTCATCACGGAAATCGGGGGAACAGTCGGCGATATTGAGTCCTTGCCATTCCTTGAGGCCATCCGTCAAATCAAGAGTGACATTGGCCGCGATAATGTGATGTACATTCATTGCACCCTCGTTCCATATATTAAAGCAGCCGGTGAAATGAAAACGAAGCCGACCCAGCACAGTGTGAAAGAGCTTCGCAGCCTGGGCATTCAGCCGAATATTATCGTAGTCCGTACAGAAATGCCAATATCCCAGGATATGAAAGACAAAATTGCCTTATTCTGCGATATTGATACAAAAGCAGTCATTGAATGCCAGGATGCCGATACTTTGTATTCGATTCCTTTAGCGCTGCAAAAGCAAAAAATGGACCAAATCGTCTGCGATCACTTAAAGCTGGATTGCCGTGAAGCGGAGATGAGTGAATGGAAAGAGCTCGTCCAGAAAGTTACCAACCTTTCAAAGACCACTACAATCGCATTGGTTGGGAAATATGTTGAACTTCAGGATGCGTATATTTCGGTTGTAGAAGCGCTTAAGCATGCTGGCTATACGTTCGATTCAGATATTAAAATTAAATGGGTCAACGCAGAGCATGTTACCCGTGAAAATGTGGACGATTTGCTCGGAGATGTTGATGGAATTCTTGTACCGGGCGGGTTCGGTGACCGCGGAATTGAAGGAAAAATCTCTGCGACAGAATATGCGCGGATCAATAACAAACCATTCTTCGGCATCTGTTTAGGCATGCAGCTCGCCTCTGTAGAGTATGCACGCCATGTATTGGGCCTTGAAGGCGCCCACTCATCAGAAATCAATTTTGAAACCCCGGATCCGATTATTGACTTGCTTCCTGAACAGAAGGATGTAGAAGACCTTGGCGGAACACTACGTCTCGGTTTATATGCTTGCAAGCTAACAGAAGGATCGAAAGCACATACCGCTTATCAGGATGAAGTAGTGTATGAACGCCATCGCCATCGTTTTGAATTCAATAATCATTACCGTCCGGCCATGGAAGAGGCAGGATTTGTATTCTCTGGTACAAGCCCGGATGGACGTCTCGTGGAAATTATTGAAATCAAAGACCACCCATGGTTTGTTGCTTGTCAATTCCATCCTGAATTCACGTCAAGACCAACACGTCCACAGCCGTTGTTCCGCGATTTTGTTGAAGCGTCTCTAAAGTACGGAGAACAGCAGTAATTTTATAAAAGCAAAAAACGCTTGGCGCAACTTGACCAAGCGTTTTTTATATGAAGAGCTAGTATGACTTATCAACTGTCATCGAGCAAATTAGTGTAATTGTTCGTGAATTCTGATGTCGCTCGTAAATTTGCGTAAACGCTCATATATTCAGATGATCGCTCGTAAATCTGGGTAAACGCCCATATATTGTGATGATCGCTCACAAATCTGGGTGAACGCTCATATAGTCTGATGATTGCTCGTAAATTTGGGTGAACGCTCATATATTCAAATAATCGCTCACAAATCTGGGTGAACGCTCATATATTCGGATAATCGCTCGTAAATCTGGGTAAACGCTCATATATTCAGATGATCGCTCGTAAATCTGGGTAAACGCTCATATATTCTGATGATCGCTCGTAAATCTGGGTGAACGCTCATATATTGTGATGATCGCTCACAAATCTGGGTGAACGCTCATATATTCGGATAATCGCTCGTAAATCTGGGTGAACGCTCATATATTCAAATAATCGCTCATAAATCTGGGTGAACGCTCATATAATCAGATGATCGCTCGTAAATCTGGGTGAACGCTCATATATTCAGATAATCGCTCATAAATCTGGGTGAACGCTCATATATTCAAATAATCGCTCACAAATCTGGGTGAACGCTCATATATTCAGATAATCGCTCGTAAATCTGGGTGAACGCTCATATATTCAGATGATCGCTCACAAATCTGGGTGAACGCTCATATATTCAAATAATCGCTCACAAATCTGGGTGAACGCTCATATATTCAGATAATCGCTCACAAATCTGGGTGAACGCTCATATATTCAAATAATCGCTCACAAATCTGGGTGAACGCTCATATATTCAAATAATCGCTCATAAATCTGGGTAAACGCTCATATAATCAAATAATCGCTCACAAATCTGGGTGAACGCTCATATATTCAAATAATCGCTCATAAATCTGGGTGAACGCTCATAT
>NZ_QVTC01000021.1 GCF_003429085.1 Bacillus sp. V59.32b
TGTGCTCACTATTAAAATTAACGTTGGCGCTTTGTTTTGTTCAGTTTTCAAAGAGCAATATTGGAGCGGGTGATGAGAATCGAACTCACGACATCAGCTTGGAAGGCTGAGGTTTTACCATTAAACTACACCCGCATTATAAATTAGAATAATATGAAGCTTTTCAAGAGATGGTCGGGAAGACAGGATTCGAACCTGCGACCCCTTGGTCCCAAACCAAGTGCTCTACCAAGCTGAGCTACTTCCCGTATATTTGGTGCGGCCGAGAGGAGTCGAACCCATAACCTTCTGATCCGTAGTCAGACGCTCTATCCAATTGAGCTACGGGCGCATATTATCTTTTTGGTGCGGCCGAGAGGACTTGAACCTCCACGGGGTTGCCCCCACTAGGCCCTCAACCTAGCGCGTCTGCCATTCCGCCACGACCGCGAAAGCGACAATTACTATTATATCTTTTTATTCTCTGAAAATCAACAGGGAATAAATGGTGCGGGTGAAGGGACTTGAACCCCCACGCCTTGCGGCGCCAGATCCTAAGTCTGGTGCGTCTGCCAATTCCGCCACACCCGCATACAAATATAAATGGTGAGCCATGAAGGACTCGAACCTTCGACCCTCTGATTAAAAGTCAGATGCTCTACCAACTGAGCTAATGGCTCGATATATAGAATTGCTTCGCTGCTCTTGTTTTAAAAATGTGCTCCGTTTACCTCTTTTCAAGACGTAAACTCCGCAACTCGCAGCTTAATCATAGAAGCTTTGCTCGTCTCTACCAACTGAGCTAATGGCTCACATATGGCTGGGCTAGCTGGATTCGAACCAACGCATGACGGAGTCAAAGTCCGTTGCCTTACCGCTTGGCTATAGCCTATCATTTCGCTTAACACAGAAATATATTATATCACTGATAACTTTCTCTACGCAAGCATTTTATTATATTAATTAAATGGCGGTCCCGACGGGAATCGAACCCGCGATCTCCTGCGTGACAGGCAGGCATGTTAACCGCTACACCACGGGACCTTTTAAAGTATACCTAGTGAAGCACCTTGAAAGTTTAAACTTTCAAGGTGCCCACTATACAAGTGACCCCTACGGGATTCGAACCCGTGTTACCGCCGTGAAAGGGCGGTGTCTTAACCGCTTGACCAAGGGGCCATATTATAATAAATAATCAATAAACTAACTGGCGGAGAAGGAGGGATTTGAACCCTCGCGCCGCTTACGCGACCTACACCCTTAGCAGGGGCGCCTCTTCAGCCTCTTGAGTACTTCCCCAAAAAAATGGCTCCGCAGGTAGGACTCGAACCTACGACCGTTCGGTTAACAGCCGAATGCTCTACCACTGAGCTACTGCGGAATATTATGATTGGTTCCTAAAACTTACTCTCGATCAGCCGAATGTACTCATCTCAGAAAGCTATGCAAGGAGCAGCTCGATGAGTACAACTCGCAGGTCTTACTCAGAAGCTTCGCTCGTTGCTCTACCACTGAGCTACTGCGGAATAATTATAATTGGTTCCTAAAACTGACTCTTAACTAGCTGAATAAAGTGTCTCCAAAACCGCATTGCAACAATGCTACGGTTATTTTGTCGACATTTATGATTATAGTCAGCTTACCATGTAAAGTCAAGATACTTCTTATAAATTCTTTTGATAACATATAATCCGCTATTTTATTCTGATTTCCTCTACTAACTTAAGCTTACCTTTGCATTTTCCACAAACATAACGGTCTGTATTAATCCTTCTTTTCCGCGAAAACATTTGGCCGCACTGTTTGCATTGATATCGGCAGATCTTAGTGTTTTTTCTTTTCACTGCTTTTGAAAGCGGGGTACAGAATCTAGGGGCATCGACCATCTTTAAAAGCTTTCTGAAATCTGCATCTCTATGCTGATAACCCCGCTTTTCCAGATGAAGATGGTAATGGCATAGCTCGTGCTTAATAATGCCGATAAGCTCGTCCATTCCTCGTTCTTCATAATATTTTTTATTGATTTCAATGTTATGGGAGTGAAGCAGGTAACGGCCGCCAGTAGTTCGAAGACGAGGGTTGAAAGTAGCTTTGTGATTGAACTTTTTAAAAAACCACTTCCATGATGTATCTTCCACTAATATCTGAAGCTCGCTATCATCCATGTTAATCACCTTCTGTTTTTGTAACATGACAACCCATTATAACATAAAATAACTAAACTTCGGGAATTTAGGGAGGTTCACTATGCCTAAGTGGTTTCAGAATCAAATGATGAGAGCCTTTTTGGAGAAAGACCGTTATCAGGTTAAAATGCTTAATCAATGTTGGTTTTTTTATATAAAAAAGGGAAGCTTGGATTTATAAGCATCCCCATAAAAAACACCCTCCTGACGTAACGATAGGAAGGTGTTCTTTCAATTATTAGTTAGCTTTGGTTTTCGGGAGGGAGCATGGTTAAGGATACTCTTTGTTTTTGACTATCGATTTGTTCTACCCAGACTGTCACGACATCGCCTACTGAAACAATATCAAGCGGGTGCTTTACATAACGAGTGCTGAGCTTGGAGATGTGCACAAGCCCATCCTGTTTAACGCCGATGTCTACAAAAGCCCCGAAGTCGACTACATTTCTTACTGTTCCCTGAAGCTCCATACCCGTTTTCAAGTCTTCTAATTTCAGAACATCTTGCTTTAATAACGGCTTAGGAAGTTCCTCGCGCAGATCCCTGCCTGGTTTCATTAAGGCATCAATGATATCCCTTAATGTTATTTCACCCAAGTCCAGTTCTTGAGAAAATTCTTTTATATTTATATTTTGCAATTCTTTATTGAGCGCATCACTGCCAAGATCATGTGACGAGTGCCCGATCTTTTTTAACAGTTTGGTTACCGCTGTGTAATTTTCAGGGTGTATGGATGTTTGGTCTAGCGGTTCTTCACCGTCAACAACCCGCAGAAACCCGATACATTGCTCATAAGTCTTCGCTCCTAACCTCGGAATTCCCTTTAGATTTTTCCGACTTATGAATTTCCCTTCTTCTTCCCGTTTTTTAATGATATTCTGCGCAACCGCCTTCGATAAACCAGCCACATACTGGAGCAGTGACACCGATGCCGTATTGACGTTGACCCCAACCTGATTCACCGCTGTCTCAACAACAAATGTAAGTGATTCTGATAATTTTTTTTGCGAGACATCATGCTGGTATTGTCCGACACCGACTGATTTAGGATCAATTTTGACCAGCTCTGCCAGTGGATCCTGAAGACGTCTGCCAATTGAAACTGCGCTTCTTTCCTCTACCTGATAATTCGGAAACTCTTCACGGGCGATATCAGAGGCTGAGTAAACACTCGCACCCGCTTCATTAACAATGATATAAAATATCGAAGCATCCAGCTGCTTCAGTGTCTCTGCTACAAACTGTTCGGTTTCCCGGGATGCCGTTCCGTTTCCTATCGCCACTACCTCTACAGCGTGCTCCCGAAGTAAAGCGATCATCTTCTCCCGAGCAGCTTCCTTTTTAGAAACAGGAGGGTGTGGATAGATGACACTTATGTTCAATACCTTGCCTGTCTCGTCAACCACCGCAAGCTTGCAGCCCGTTCGGAAAGCAGGATCCACCGCAAGGACTACTTTCCCTTTTAGCGGAGGTTGAAGCAGCAAGTTTCGTAAATTCTCGGAAAAAATATGTATGGCCTGATCTTCCGCTTTTTCCGTCAATTCCTTTCGTATTTCCCTCTCAATGGAAGGCATAATCAAACGTTTAAAACTGTCTTCTATTGCCTCTTTGACAGCCTGAGCAACTGAAGAAGATGAATTTTTAATAATCTTTTTCTCAAGATAGGCCAAAATGATTTCTGTGTTAGGCATGATCGTTAAGCGCAGCACTTCTTCTTTTTCTCCACGGTTCAGGGCCAAAACACGATGGGGAACGATTCTTTGGACAGGCTCTTCATATTCATAATACATTTCAAAAATATTCTTCTCGTCCTTCTCTTTATCCTTGACGACTGAAATGACCTGACCTTTTTTAAAAACTTCGGCTCGAATCCATTTTCGAAGGGCTGCGTCATCGGAAATTTGCTCTGCAATGATATCCTTCGCACCGGAGAGAGCATCCTCGACTGTTAAGACTTCTTTATCTTCAGAGATAAATTCATTGGCCTTTTCTTCTAAGCTTTCTTGCACAGGGAAAAGCATCAGCCATTCTGCCAGCGGCTCAAGGCCTTTTTCTTTCGCTACCGTGGCTTTTGTTCTTCTTTTTTGTTTATAGGGACGATATAGATCTTCTATTTCTTGCAGCTTTTCGGCTTTTTCAATCTGGCTTTTCAATTCGGGCGTCAGCTTCCCCTGTTCTTCAATCAGGCGAATGACTTCCTGCTTACGATTGCCGAGGCTCTCCAGGTAATTCCACCTCTCCATGATCGACCTGATCTCCACTTCATCCAGCGAACCCGTTAACTCTTTCCGGTAACGCGCGATAAAAGGTACGGTGTTGCCCTCCTGAAGCAAGTTAATTACATTCTGCACCTGATTTTTCTTAATCGATAATTCCTCAGAAACTGTATCTACAAGCATCTTTACCTTATCTTCGACAGCTATCAAATTATTTCCCCCAGTAAATATTCTTCATGTATACAGTCTACCAAAATCTCCAACAGGAAGCGAACCTATGCAGTTTGAAAATCGGCTGAAATTACTAAACAAAAAAGGCTCTTCACCATAACTGGTGGTTTAATATTGATTAACGTAATATCTCAGTTAATTTGCTATAAAGTTGATTGGCGAGGGCGGTGCCTATTCATGGATGATGATTCAACGTCCTGCGGGGAAAGCAGGCCAGTTAACGGAACGTCGACTAAGATCATCGCCACGTCCTTATGTCTTACGTCGACGCCAACACATCCTGTGTAAGTCCCGGAGGCGTGCCCTTTGCCGAGGAGGCTTCCGGACTGCCCGCGGAAAGCGAGCGCCTGGAGCGGAAGTCAACGGATAATCAAAAGCTTAAACCACTTCTTTTGGTGAAGAACCACAAAAAAGCTTACTTTCCATGTTTTATGAAAGTAAGCTTCCTAATATAAAGGTAGTATCATCAGAGTGAACGGTATTTTTTTCTAAAATAACCCGAGCTTTTTGCTCAAGAGAACCATATGTTTTTAATATCGATTTTGCGCCTTGAATCTGCAGTCCATCTGAATGAATGATAAATTTCGCGTTTGGCTCATACTTAAATCTTTGGGTTTGATACTTTTGGTTTCTCCCTGATAGATATCCGGTTACCGGCAACGGGTATACAAGTTTGTCAGACTCCGGATTATAGAGAAAGAACCGAATATTCCCTACTGAACTGTACACGAACTCTTTTGTATCATAATAGAGCTTTAATACGGATACCGCCGCTCCCCTTTTATTCAGGAGAACATCATTAGCTAAAGACATTAATGTTCCTACAGCTTCATTATGATTATTTTTCACAATTTCCGTTACGGCTGAAGAGGAGTCGTAAGCGAATTGGCCGCTTCCTAAACCATCTGCCAGTACGCACAGAAAATAATCATTTGTATTTATAAAAAAATAGTCGTCTCCGCAATATGGCATTTCATTTTTTGAAGATTGTGAAGCTAAGAACTCAATTTCTTCATCTCTTATCACTTCTTTAATCATTATACGAACTCCGAGTTGGTTTCCGCATTGATTGCTTCCTGCAGCTTTTTAATTGCCCTGCGCTGAAGTCGGGATACATGCATTTGGGAAATCTCAAGACGCTCGCCGGCTTCCTTCTGGCTTAAATTTTCAAGGTACGTATATTGGATAATTTTCTTTTCTCTATCACTCAATACATGCAATACTTTTTCTAAAACGAGACGCTGATTCACTTTTTCATATCCATCATCGACATTCCCGAATATATCAAGCAAAGTGACCGTGCCGCCGTCTGAATCTGCCTCAATGGAATGGTCAACAGATAAAGCCTGATAGCTTTTCCCCATTTCCATCGCTTCCAGAACTTCTTCTTCCGCCACTTCTAGATGCTCAGCGATCTCGTCAATTCTTGGGGAACGATGGAGGACGGTCGTGAGTTCTTCAACGGTTGCTTTAATTTTGGGGCCCAGTTCCTTGATTCTCCTCGGAACATGGACACTCCATGTTTTATCTCTTAAAAATCTTTTGATTTCACCGATAATGGTTGGAACCGCAAATGCTTCAAAGCTTTTCCCAAAGGTCTCATCATATCTGCGGATGGCACCCAAAAGACCAATCATCCCTACCTGAACAATGTCCTCTTGATAGGATTTGCCTTTAGAGTATTTTCTTGAAATGGTTTCGACTAAACTTTTATAATGAAGGACCAGTTGATTTTGGGCCTCCTGATCCTCGTGAAGCTGATAGGCTTTTATCCATTCGTTTACTTGATCTCTCGTTGCTTGGTTAGGTTGAGAGTGTTTTTGCATCCATCTCCACCTGCTCTCCCTCTAGAAACTTAGTCATAAAAACTGTAACCCCTTCATGCTCGTGAATTTTCACTTCATCCATTAGGGTTTCGATTAAGTAAAGGCCCAAGCCTCCTTCTCTCAGGAATTCGACATTTTGGCCGTTCTCATAAGGCCCCAGACCTTGTCTTACATCATCGAAATTACAGCTCTTTCCGCTATCTGACACCATGACCTCAAGACGGTCAGGATATAGTCCAAAACCAATCTTCACTTCGCCCTCATTGCCTTTATAAGCGTGCTGTACCGCGTTTGTGCAAGCCTCGCTGGTCGCAATTTTCAAATCTTCTATTTCATCATAGGAGAAGCCCATGCGGCTTGCAATACCGGAAAGCGTTAAGCGAATCACTCCAATAAAATCAGGCTTAGCTGGTATATTCATTTCGATGTAATCGTATGCTTCACTCATTCTAACCCACCCTCTGCATCACTTTTAATATCGATAATATCGGCAAGACCGGTTATATCAAATAAGCGGCGCAAGCGTTCTGACAAACCTATGAGCTTAAATTCCCCATTGTGCGCACGTACGCTTTTGAACAGTCCTACAAACACGCCGAGGCCTGCGCTATCCATATATGAAACTTCCGCAAGATTTACGACCATGGAGATGTTATCCTGCTCAGATAAAGGAAACAATGTCTCACGGAGCTTGGGTGCTGTGTATGCATCAATCTCACCTTTAACTTCTACTTCTACTTTTGAATTTATATCTTGTACATCAATCGTAATATTCATTTAATTGACCCACCCTCTTCTTTCAATTCCAATTATATTTACCCAGATTACGCAGCATCAAACGTTTCTTTTTAAAATGATCAATGTAAAATCATCCCGCAATTGGAAATGCTGAAGCTTTTCAAGTTGTTTATAAATATTATTTACTATTTCCTGCGCATTTAAGTGGATATTTTTTTGTATATATTCAATGAGGGTTTCCCGCTCGATGAATCCTTCGCTTGTCCTGCACTCCGTCACTCCGTCGGATAAAAGAATAATCATATCCCCAAGTTCAACAGGTTTCTCGTATTGTTGGTACTTTGTTTTCTTATCGACTCCAAGAAGCAAGCCTTTTGCATTCAAGTCTTTAAATTCACCCGTTTTCGCCTCATAATAAAACCCTGGTTCGTGTCCAGCCGACGCATATGAGAAGATATGGTTATGAGGATTATAAAGACCGTAAAACATCGTGATGAACATGCTTGGATCAACATTGTGCTCCACAACTCTGTTCAGGCTCTCGAGAACACTGCTTGGCTGGTGACGATGATCCGGCAGGCTGTCCATCGCGTATTTAATCATGGACATGCAGAGTGCGGCGGGGATTCCCTTGCCGATAACATCTGCAATGCCGATTCCCATACATTCGCTTTCATCCTGCACGAAATGATAATAGTCACCGTTCATTTGCTTGGCCGGAACACTTATGGCACCAATTTCAAGGCCTTCAACATCCGGAATGTCGGTTTCTAAAAGCGTATGCTGAACATTGGCGGCTATTTCAATTTCTGACTTAAGCTCTTGCTGCTGATGCCGCAAACTCTGATGTTCCCTGTAGGCATTCCCATATCCCATCATGATTTCAAGAAGAAAATCAAAGGAGTGGAACACCTTGTCAGGTGTGTCGGGACATATTTCCATCAAGGTGCTTTTATGCAGACTAATAATCTCTTCTGGAGAGATTTTATATTGTATCGTCTTTCTGCTGATTTTTTGTCCCTGGTACAACGCTTGCTCCGTCTGATCTTTCAAATACGTAGAAAGAGCCTCACGGTACCTTTCTTCCATGTCCTCTCTAATCTCCATTCCGTCTCCCCCTAACGGAGCCATTTCGTCGCGTAGATCTTTGTACCTTTCCCAACCATAGAATCTATATCAAAGTCGTCCATCAACCGTTTTACACCGGGCAGGCCGGCTCCTAAGCCTCCGGAGGTTGTATATCCGTCTTCCATCACTCTTCTTATGTCCTGTATGCCGGGACCTTCATCGGTTGCGATAATCTTCAATCCTGACTTTCCGCCATCAAAAACCTTTTCTATGGCAACAGTACCCTGTCCGGCATATAAATATATGTTTCTTGCTAGCTCACTAATTGCTGTCGTTATCCTCGCCTGGTCCACGGTGCCAAATCCCAGTTCCTTGGCAACGTTGCGGCCAAGCTGGCGGGCAGCTACGATATCCCATTCATTAATAATCTTCACGAAGGATTGATACTCCATATATTAATCCCCCAGTTCCTGTTGTAATTTCTCCAGGCCTTTCTCAAGGTCTAATGCTGTCATGACATCATCCAAGCTTATTCCCAGTTCGATTAGAGTAATCGCAACAGCTGGCTGGATTCCGGTAATTACAACTTTTGCTCCCATGAGTTTAGACATGCCAAACACATCGCCTAACACTTTAGCGATGAAAGAATCGATGAAATCAATGGAGGTGATATCGATTACAACGCCATTTGCACTTGTTTCGTGAATTTTATGCAATAAATCTTCCTGGAATTGAAGAGCCGTAGCATCATCAAGTTCCCATTGTATAGAAACCAACAGGCAATCATAAAGCTTTAATATTGGGATTCGCATATTCATTCTTCCACCTCCACTATCTTACGGCTTGTTAATTGCAATGCAGCTTCGATGCCTTTTTTAAGTGAGTTTTTCGTGTCGATTTCATTGAGGTTAATTCCTAAATTAACAATGGTTTGTGCGATTTCCGGGCGAATTCCGCACAACATGCACTTAGCTCCTACCAGCCGAACAGCCTCTGCGGCCTGAATAATATGGTGGGCGACCATTGTATCAACGACCGGAACGCCGGTGATATCAATCAATACAACTTCCGAACGGTGTTTCACAGTGCCATGAAGCAAATTCTCCATAATTTGCTTGGCCCTTTCCGTATCGATTGTACCGACGAGGGGCATTACCGTGATGCCTTCAAGGACAGGAATTAGGGGAGCGGAGAGCTCCTGTAAAGCGATTTTTTGAAGAGAGACTGTCTTTTCCCAAGTTTGGGAGTATATATGAACAATCTCGTTATTTAACGGTGTTGACCATTGATCGAATTCATATACGATATCCATTTGATTTTCAGGCGTAACAATTCCACTCTCCTGCATGCCCTCAAACACAATTCGATTAAATTCGCGCAGCCCCTCATTCACAAATGTAAGCGGCCATCCAAGCCGAACAACCTTTTCGGCAAAATCCAAAAGCTTTGATGAGAATTGTTCATTATTGCTTTCAATGTTAGCAACAATCATATCTATGAACTCATTGCTTGTCCGTGCAAACATTTCATCAGAAACCACTTTGATAAGCCGTTCATCCGCTTTTTCTTTCATTTTCTTCATCCACTCATTCAGGATGTCATTTTGGTTTTTCTTTATATAGCCGTAAACCAATTGATCCATAATTTCCTCCCATTCCAGCACAACCGTGCACATAAATAATTCCGAACGCAGGTACATTTTCTAAGCTGATATTTTTAGTATATTGCAACAAAATCTTTCCCTTCATGAATGAAAACAAAACAGAAAGATTAAATAAATTTATTGACTTCCCACGCTTTCACTATAATGTTTTGTTGTTTGATTCGTCAAATGAAATAGTTTTCCTGCTTATTCGTTTATCGTTATAAAAAAATGGCTCCGGCATGATGCCAGAACCATTTTAGATGGACCCGATTGTTTAAATCAGGGTAATAATGAATAAAAACGATTTAAATCAGGAGCTTGCTTTCTTATTCTTTTAAAAATCTACTAATCCCAGACTAATTTGCAGGGCATCATGCACCTTTTGCATCATGGCCTCATCAAGATGAGTAATCTTATCGGTCAACCGCTGCTTGTCAATGGTACGTATTTGTTCTAAAAGGATAACTGAATCCCGTTCAAATCCATACTTTTTGGCATTAATCTCAACGTGTGTAGGCAGTTTGGCTTTCTGAATTTGCGCTGTAATGGCTGCTACAATCACAGTGGGACTAAAGCGATTACCGATATCATTTTGAATGATGAGCACCGGACGGGTCCCGCCTTGCTCTGAACCTACGACCGGGGACAGATCTGCGAAGTATACGTCACCACGCTTAACAACAATCAACGGATCAACCTCCGCTAACTAATCGTTCAACGCGATGTTCTGCCTCATATTCCGCTAAAAAAGCTTCTGATGCAATTGTTAAATTAATAGCTGCCATTTCAATATAGCCACTTTTCATAGACTCGCGAAATTCTCTTTTTTTACGGTCGCGAAGGTACTTCTTAGTCGCGCGATAAATTAACTCGCTGCGATTTACGTTTTCTTCTCGTACATACCCATCTAGCTCGGATAAAAAGTTTTGAGGTAATCGAACTAATATCTCTCTCGTTGTGCTGGATTCAGACACAAACATACACCTCCACCATCACTACACGCCTAATTATATTTCTTTTTTCATATTACCATTTAAATATCTGTATGCAAAGAGTATATTCAAAAATCTATATTATTATCAGCAAAAAAGTGTGATTCTTATTCACTTTTTATACAAAACGCCTAAAATTTCACTGCAGCAGCGGATTGACTACTTTAACAACCCTGTCCAACCGATGATAAACCCTCGGTACCCTCGCGGAAATGAGACAGACGACCTCATAGTTAATCGTTTCTAGCTTTTCTGCTATTTCATCAATCGAGATAAAAGATCCCGCACTCTCCCCGATCAGTGTCACCTCTGTTCCAAGAGGCTGTTCTTCTTTAAGTTTAACCATGCACTGATCCATGCAGATTCTTCCGATGATCGGCAGCCTTTCTCCATTTACAAGTACTTCCTGACCCTGAAGCTTCCGAATCCAGCCATCGGCATAACCGATCGGCAGCGTTGCGATCCATTCAGGCCGTTCAGCCTTATACGTTGCCCCGTAGCTGACACTGTCACCTTTAGACAGCTGTTTCAGCTGAACGATCCGCGTTTTAAGTGACATTGCCTGCTTCAGTGGAAATGGGAGTATTTCTTTCATTTCCATGGATGGGCTTAATCCATACATGGATATCCCCATTCTGACCGCATTAAAGTCATGATCATGAAAACGCAAGGAAGCGGCGCTGTTTGCGGCATGAATAAGAGCCGGCCGGACCTTAAGCCAGGAAAGCATGGCTTTAAATGCAGCCAGCTGCTTCTTATAATATTCTGTGTTTAATTCATCAGCCGTGGCAAAATGGGTGTAGATGCCCTCAAATAAAAATTTGTTTTCATTCAGCAGCATGTCTTCTAGATGCTCTAGCTCTTCTTTCGTACGTATCCCCAGTCTGCCCATACCGCTGTCGCATTTCACATGAATCTTAAGCGGTGCATGAGGCGAAATTTCTTTAATGGCGCTTTCCAGCCATTCCTTTTGAAATACTGTTAAAGCGATATCCTGTTCTGCAGCTATCCTTGCGTTTTCAGGTCTTGAAGCTCCGAGAACGAGTATGGGCGCCTGAATTCCTTTTTTCCTTAGCGCCAACGCTTCATCAAGAAAAGCAACAGCCAAATAATCCGCTCCCGCTTCAAGGGCGGTATTGGCTGTTTCCATGTCCCCATGACCATAGCCGTTAGCTTTCACAACCGCAAATATTTTCACTGCGGAAGGGAGGTGTTTTCTCATATTCGCAACATTTTCATATATGTGATCTAAATTAATTTCTGCCCACGTTTCTCTGTGGTAAGTCCCCATTTCCAACCTGTAACCCTTCCTTCTTGTCCCTTACAAAGTAATCGTTATCGGTTCAGTTTAACCGTTGGAACCTCATCACTTTGATTATAGACAAATTTTTTCTTTATATAAAGGAGAGTTTTTAGGGGATGGATCCTTCTCATAGCCTTAAAGAGCATCATAGAGACCAAGGCACGGCAATTCGCCATACAATATTCGAACCGAGCCTTAGACTCTTCATAAAATTATTTAACAGCCGCCTCTTCGACGGATCGAGCAACATTCACCATTTCTGCAGGAGTCAAGTCTTTAGAAGCAAGCGTATAATCTACACCGTTTATGGTCCAGGTAACCGAGTTGTCCGTCAAAGCCCCCACTGTGAATCCAAGGTCGACCGGTTCTCCGTTAATCTGATTGGAAATGAGCGTTGTTTCGACGACCTCCGCTTTTTCCTGAATTAACGTAAAGCTCTTTTTGCCCTCGTACGTGAGGACTATCCGTGTGCCATCCTCTATATCCAGCTCTTTTTCTTCTGTTAAGCTTACCCCATCCATTTTATAGGCGGGATACTTAACCCCAAAGCTTTTATCCTTCGCTTCCGCCATAACATCTACTTCCAATTGGGCTCCGGTCATATTTTTCTTCATATCAAATGCATCTTTGTCAAATGAAGTATCAAATGTAACTTTGGAAAACTCAACGGTGACCAATGCGTTATGGTCAGGATCCATTACCTTCACACTGACAGGTGACAAGTCCTTCTTGTTGAGAGTGATCTCCTGGTAAGGGAGCATCTTATTGTTTTGATACCGCGTTTTTGTTTCAAAAACGAAATGTTTTTCAGTTGTTGTAAAAGTCGCACTTTTATCTTCGATGATGTCCTTCACGAGCGACTCGTATAAATACGCCTGACTGCTGTTTTTCGGCCACTCGCTCTGGAATTTAAAGCTTTTGTTCAACGCCGGCGTCAACACATAGACTCCGTCCGTATTTCGAAGAATCATCTGGCTTTGGTCCTTTTCGGAGTTCTTCAGGTTCACTCTGTAAAATTCCGGGTTTTTGTGCCAAATCTCTACATCATAAACCTGTGGATCCGTCCCCATTTTCAACGTCATCTTCGCATTCGCTTTATAACCTTTCATTTCCTCAACCTTATCGTTCAGGTCACTGACTACATCGTCCTGCGTCTTTTGGCCGCAAGCGGAAAGGGCAAGTATCAGCATGATCCCTGCAAAAAGCGTTAACAACTTCTTCATCTTTTCAACCCCTTTTGGTTTTTAAACGTAAAAGGGAGAGGAAAAGGCAGGATCAAGACATTGAGGTTGATACGAATCTCGCCAAGATGTTTCTTCTGCGCTGTTCACGAGAGCCTTTCCTACAATGAATCTTTTACCGGGCCTTGTCTCCCTATAGCAATATGAGTATATGAGACAACCTTTTTAAATATGAATAGAAAAGCGAAAGCGCCCTTCAAAGAAGGAACGTCGACTAAGATCGCCACGTCCTTATGTCTTCGTCGTTCTGACCCACATCGTGTGTGCCTCCGACAGGCATAGACGAAACGCGAGGAGGCACTTCCTAAAGTGAAACAGCGGTTTGGCATTAGAGGAACCTCGGCTAAAATCTGCCACATCGTGTGCAAACGCCGACGCCAGCACATCCTGTGCAAGTCCGAGGGGCTGGGCGCTGCCGACTAAAATCGCCACGTCCTGTACATCGTAACTAAACATCTATCAAGATTAATAAAGTTATACTTTCTTTCTATAAAAGCGGAAGCGCTCTGGTCAGTTAAGGTAATGAAAAAAACATCAGTATAATACTGATGTTTGACAAGGCTTCCAAGTATCTAATTCTCTGCTTAAGCTTCTTCAATGACCACCTGTGCAACGGCATATTCCCGGCTATGTGTAATGGAAAGGTGTACTCCTTCGGAAAACGGCTTTTGAATAAACGGTTTGCCGTTTTGATCTGTAGTAATTTCAATATCCAGAAATGAAATACTTTCTCCAATTCCAGTTCCGAAAGCTTTGGAGAAAGCTTCTTTCGCCGCAAAACGGCCGGCAAGAAACTCTGCTTTCCGCGGGCCTTTTAGGCCTGTATATATCTTTGCTTCCCGCTCTGTTAAGATTCTTTCCGCAAACCTCGGCTGCCGTTCTAGGATCGCCTGTATCCTTGATAATTCAGTAATATCTATTCCGATCCCTTTAATCATCGCGACCTTCCTTCTATCTTATTTATTTCTTGCATATAAATATTGTACAAGTCTTTCTATAATGAGGTCCCGCGCCAGTAAAAAGAAAAGGATGATTATAATGTTCACAAGAACGGAAAGCTTTCAACAATTCGTTAAGCTTTATCCGGCAGTCAGCACCCTGCTCCTGCTGAATATCATATTGTTCCTTCTTAGTTTGCTCCCCGTTTTTCCGGATCATATGATTTTCGAGCTAGGGTCCGGATATAACCGCGCTATCGCTGACGGAGAATGGTGGAGATTAATAACCTCGATATTTTTGCATCGTTCATTCAGCCATTTATTATTCAACTGCTTTTCAATGGTCATTTTAGCTCCCACTTTAGAGAGAATGCTTGGCCGTATAAGCTTCTGCATCTTTTTCATGGCGGTAGGCACTGCAGCAAACCTGGCCACCTATATGATAAACCCTTTATCTTTCAGTCATATTGGAGCCAGCAACGCGATACTTGGTGTGTTGGGCTTTTATTTATATATGGCGTTGTTTCATAAAAAAAGGCTGTCCAGACAAAATACAATTACCGTTTATGCATTGACCGCTCTTTCGGTTATTATGACATTTATGCAGCCGGAAATAAATCATGTGGGGCACCTCAGCGGATTGGCCGCCGGGATTGTATTCGCGTCTTTCTTTCAAAAGAAAATCGGCCAGTTTTGGTTTTAGCTGACGACTGCAGGGGTACCCGCTTGGTCCCGCAGGCTAGTTTCTTCTCTCTAAAAACCATTCCTTGATTGTTTCTGAATCCGCTGCTTCTAAATCAACTACCTTACCTACTCGCGGTCCTACCCCTGATTTGACGACTGCCGAAATAGAAGCGAGGTTTTTCCTCTTTTGGAAGGGGCTGATCTCAGAATAAACGGCTTGGATTCTATTTTTTTGAAAAATGAACGTTTGCTTAGATATAGTGCGGAATCTCAGCTGCAACTGATCGCCGGAAATGTTCCAGCCAGCACCCCGAAAGCATAAATAAGCCCAGAAAGCACCAAGCGGCAAAAGAAGAAGTGATAAAAAGCCCCATGGCCTCAAGAAAAACGAACATAAAGCCGCGATCGGAATGATAATCAGCGATATCCTGAATAAATACCTTTTAAAAGAACGTTTTGGAAGAGGGTTGATTTGAACATGTATGTGATATTCAGGAATGAATGTCTGGATCAATTCCTCGATTTTTTCTTTTTTAATCAAAGGAAATAACATGACATTGGAACTTTCCTTATCAAGGATAGAGCCGCCAGCATACTCAACATACACGCTTGCATAGCCGAGCGGCTGCCGGATTAAATTTTCGGCAATCCGGATCGCCTGAATTTTCTCGAGCGGTATTGTCAGTTGTCTTCTCTCCAGTAATCCTCTTGAAATCATGATTTTATCCTCATGCTTCTTTATAGTAAAAAAAGCATATTTAAGGACGATTCTTGCCGTGGCAATCACATAAGCAAACAGCAGTCCAAAAAAGACAAGAATTGCGATGAAGGAAATGCTCCCTTTAACAATCTGTTCAAAGCCGTTGAAAAGGCGTGAATATGGGATAATTTCATCAAATTGCCCAAAAAAGGCAATCGCACCTGAAAAGACCACTCCTACACCGCCAGATGTCGCGGCCATGATAAACAATTCCTTAAATGACTGCTGAAAAACGCCCTGTACCTGTTCCGCTTTCTCTAACCCCTGATTTTCCGCATCTGGCGCTTCACTTTCGTTATCTATAGCAATTTTGCCTTTCTTTTTCAGTTCATGAAAAATGGCATTGATCCTTTCTGCCTCGTCCTTAGTAATCGCCGTTAAAGTGGCATCAGCAAGATCAGCGCTCGACCCTGCCGTTTCAACTTTCAGCTTCACGAGACCGAATAAACGCTGCAGAATGCCTTCGGTTTTATCTATACTATGAATCCGTTCAAAGCGAATATATCTTTTCTTTTTAATAAAAACCCCTGATTCTATCCGTAATTCACCTTGCTCTACCCGGTATGTAAACCGCCACCAATCCAGGATTCCATATCCGATGAAAAGAAGAATAAAAACCGGAATCGCGATTAACTCAAGCATCGCCCACCAGTCCGATTCATCGCTCCCGCCGAATACAAAGAAGATGACTAATGGAATCAACGCCTCTTTGATCATTTTTATGGCACTCAACACCGCGGCTACAGGATGCAGTCTCTTTGGTTCAGACATCTTCTTCCTCCACGCTTGCCATCCTGGATATGTAAAAGCGAAGATCATCCGCTTCCTTTAAATCAAGGGCAGGGATTTCATGAATCGTAGCTGCAGTGGAAATTTCCATGGAAGCCAGATTATATTTTCTTAACAGCGGACCTTGCTTTGTATCCACGTGCTGAACACGGACCATCGGTACGAGCGTCCTTTTGATGATAAACAATCCGCTCTGGATTTCAATTTCTGTTTCCCTAACATCATATCTCCACCTTTTCCATCTGATAAGCGGGAAAAGATAAACGGATAGATAAGTTAGTAACAATGTTACAAGAGCGACCACTGCCGGTACCCACACCGGCCAATCGAATACAAAAGTAAGGATAATAGCTGCTATTGAAATGACCCACCAGAAGATTGAAAAAAATAAACCGGTAAATCGCCAAACCTTTAATGCTTTTTCTGAAATTACTTTTTGAGGTGCCATGTATCAGGTATCCTCTCTTTCACGATTTAATTTAACCCGTAAAAAGTATACTATATTTACTATTTCTGCACACTTACTTCTTCAGCAATGGCGATCAAGCTGTGTGTCGAAATGAGAGTAAAAAAAGAGCCCCCTGATTTTCCAGGAAGCTCTTTTAGTTGACTTATTTATTATACTGTTCTCGCTTTTGACCGAAACTGCGATTGCCGCCCGGCTTGCGATTGTTATTTCGTTTATTCCCATAATCCTTACGGCCGGATGGTCCTCTGCCATTGCGCGATCTGCTGTTAGAACCAGATCCGGATCCAGATCTATTGCGGTCACGTCTCATCGGCATTGGTGATTCTTCTGTTAATTTTACAGGAGTCGTATCAGGCTCTTTTGTTAGTGATTTAAGAACTGCGGCTACTAAATCAACAGCATTATGCTTTTGAAGAAGCTCTTCAGCTTGAGACAGATAAAGAGTTAGATCTTCATTTTCAACCGTATTCAAAATCTTTTCTGTTACTGCTTTTTGCTGTCCTTCCAACGCTTCTGTTATCGTCGGAGTCTTCATGCGCTCCATGCGCTTCTTGGTTGTATGTTCAACAGCTTGTAGCTGTCCTCTTTCTCGAGGAGTTACAAATGTAATGGCCACTCCATGCTTCCCGGCTCTTCCTGTACGACCAATACGGTGAACATAGCTTTCAGGATCTTGAGGAATGTCAAAGTTATAAACGTGTGTAACTCCAGAAATATCGAGTCCGCGTGCAGCGACGTCTGTAGCTACAAGGACATCAATGTTGCCTTCCTTGAATTTCTTCAATACCGACAAGCGCTTCGCCTGACTCAGGTCTCCATGAATCCCCTCGGCCATATAGCCGCGGACAGTCAATGCAGAAGAAAGTTCATCAACACGTCGTTTTGTACGTCCAAAAACGATCGCAAGTTCAGGAGTCTGAATGTCAAAAAGACGTGCCAGTGATTCAAACTTCTCATTTTCCCTTAATTCAAGATAATATTGATCAATATTAGATACTGTCATTTCCTTTGCTTTTACCCGTACAATTGTCGGATCCTTCATGAATCTTTCGGCAATTTTGCGGATAGGTTCAGGCATGGTCGCCGAGAAAAGCAAAGTTTGTCTTTCATCTGGAACTTCAGAAAGGATTGACTCGATGTCCTCAATGAACCCCATATTCAGCATTTCATCCGCTTCATCAAGGATTACCGTAGAAACGCCTCCAAGGCGGAGCGTCTTACGTTTGATATGATCTAATAAACGACCCGGAGTACCTACAATAATATGTGGCTTTTTCTTTAATGCGCGAATTTGCCGATCTATGTCTTGTCCACCGTAGACCGCTAAAACACGTGCGCGTTTTCCGTAGCCAAGCTTAAAAAGTTCTTCCGAAACCTGAATGGCAAGTTCACGTGTTGGAGCGATAATGATTCCTTGAACGTTTTCGTCCTTTAAATCAATTTTTTCCATTAATGGAATACCGAAAGCGACAGTTTTCCCTGTCCCGGTCTGAGCCTGGCCGATCAGGTCCTTGCCTTCTAATCCTAACGGAATCGTTTGGGCCTGTATGGGAGTTGCTTCTTCAAATCCCATTTTTTCAATGGATTTCATGGTTGTTCTATCTAATCCTAATTCGCTGAACAATGTCAATTTTTTCGTGCTCCTTTGTATTATAGAAATTTTTTCTCTTAAGAAAAAGTTTTCTCATTATCACCTAAAAGAATGACTACAATTTAAAAATTAATGAACCCAATGATGATTTACCAAAAGAAAAACATAATGAACCAAGCCATAGCACGGAATCATCCCAAAATGGAAATCGCACATAAAAGGCTGTTCAATAGTATATGTAACCAAAATTGAACTCAAGTAAACGGAAATGTCAAAAGTAGTATCCGATAAATCAGTCGGTTTATTCAGGTGAGGGCTGCTGTACCATAATTCCATATGCAATAAGAAAAGCTGAACTTTTCTTATACAAAACAGGCCCTTAAGCGTTGAGGGAGTTCGGAAGCGAGAAAATCACAATGATTTTAGACTTCCTATTTTAGCAATAAAAACTGCTAAGCAGCAGCCTTTAATAAAAGTTCAAGACGCGTGGCCTATTTATATGAAAATATAAGTCCTTTTTATAAAAGGAACTATATAAAGAAAGGTCTCTTTCAAAAGATATAAATTATGTTACCACTATAACGTGTCTAATGCAATAAAAGCACAGTATCATAATTATAAATTTATCCAACTGCATTATATCGGAAAGAAGAAAAGAAAGACCGGGAGAAGCCCTGTGTATGGACATAGCCCCCGGTTTTAAGCAGATTTATATTTCTTTTTGCAAAGCGTGGACGACTTCTTCCAGCTTCATGCCCCGTGAGGCCTTTACCAGTATGAGATCATTCGACTTTGTATGCTTTCTTAATTCGTCAATTAGTTCGGTTTTATCTTGAAAAACAAGAATATTTTCCGAAGAAAACTTTTTGCTTGCGCCTGCCGCAATCGCTGCGCCCAATTCCCCGAATGTAAAAACTTTGTTGATTTTATCCGGGTCGATCAGCGCACCGATATCCTCATGAAAAGCTTTTTCACGAGGCCCAAGCTCAAGCATGTCACCAAGCACCAAATACTTTTTATCATAACCGGTGATGCCCTCTATTAATTCTATCGCTGCTTTCATCGCAGTCGGGCTCGCGTTATAAGCATCATTTATGATCTTTTCCCCGCGCGATCCTTCAACCATCTCCATTCTCATATGCGTAAGCTTGAAACTGCTGAGTCCTTTGCGGATGAATTCTTCTTCGACATCCAGTTCTTTAGCTGCGAGTATCGCAGCAAGCGCATTTAATACATTATGGGTTCCGAGTACCGGAATGGAATATTCCGTATCAGTAGAACCCTGGAGAGTGAAGGTGGTATGGTCCTGACCCTGTCGAATCGTTATTGGATATAAATCGTTCGTATCACTGCGACCGAATGTCAGCAGATGTCTGTCAAATCGATCGCCTTCCAGCCTGCTAGTGAGTAGCGGTTCATCCCCATGATAGATAAGCGTCCCGTTACGCTTAAGTCCTGCGATAATTTCAAGCTTGGCACCCGCAATCTGTTCGCGAGAGCCAAGATCCAACAGATGCGCCTCCCCGATATTGGTAATAATGGCGACATCGGGACGGGCTAGCTTGGATAAAAATTCGATTTCTCCCCTGCTGCTCATCCCCATTTCCAGGACCGCAACTTCCGTATCCTCTTTCATCGAAAGAATCGTCAAAGGCAATCCGATATGGTTGTTATAATTACCGCTCGTTTTATGCACTCTATACGTTGTTCCAAGCAAGGCGGCAGTCATATCCTTCACCGTCGTTTTTCCGTTACTCCCGGTAATTCCGACTACCTTTAACGTCAATTGCTTCCGATATTCGGCGGCTAAATTTTGTAAAGCCGCAAGCGTATCCTTCACGATAATTAAAGGTACTCCCACTGGACGATTCGGGACATCTTCCTGCCAAAGAGAGACAGAAGCGCCTTGCTGGAGTGCCTTATCAACATATTGGTGGCCATTTACCTGTTCTCCATTTAGCGGCACAAACAAATTCTGCGCGAGAATATGTCTCGAATCGATGGATACGCCCTTGACTTCAATATCCCCATACTCCGATATATCATTTAACCCTCCGGCCATTTGATGGATTTGTTTTAAGGTTCTTGCGATCATTTTGATCCTCCTGGCATATGTATTTTTGGTTACCAGAAATAAAAAGAAGCAGAAGCTGTCAGGCTGCTACTTCTGCTCATCTTCATTCCGTCATTTAAAAGGTATGTTTAATTTTCTGTTTTTCCTCGTGGCGCTCTTTTGCAAGGTTTACTAATCTTTCAATCAGTTGAGGATACTCTAAACCAGTGTGCTTCCACAACAGCGGGAACATGCTGAAAGGAGTAAACCCGGGCATGGTGTTCACTTCATTAATATATGCCTTTCCATCCTTGGTCAAGAAGAAATCCGCACGGACAAGGCCGGAACAATCCAGGGCTTTAAACGATTGCATAGCCATTTCCTTCAGCAATTGATATTCAGCTTCTGAAATTTCCGCCGGGATAACAAGGGCTGTATTACCGTCTTGGTATTTCGCCTTGTAATCATAAAAATCTTTTTTCGGAATAATTTCCCCGGCCACCGAGCATTCCGGTTCATCGTTTCCAAGAACCCCAAGTTCTATTTCTCTGGCAACGATACCCTCTTCAATAATTATTTTACGGTCGAATTGGAACGCTTCTTCAAACGCTTTCTCTAACTCATTCCTGGACGTACATTTGCTGATACCTACACTTGAACCTAGATTGGCTGGTTTTACAAAACAAGGATAGCCCAGTTCATCTTCCACCTTTTTATAGGCTGCATCCCGATCCTTCTCCCAATCGGAGCGGATAAACCAATTGTATTTCACCTGGGAAAGTCCCGCCTGCGCAAAAATATTTTTCATGATTACTTTATCCATCCCAGCGGAAGAAGCAAGAACTCCATTCCCGATGTATGGAAGGTTCAGCAGCTCAAGCATCCCCTGGACCGTTCCGTCTTCTCCATTTGGTCCGTGAAGGAGAGGGAAGATGACATCAAAGCCGCCGTTATGGTTGCCACTTTCGGCAGACACGGAAACGTTTGATAAAGCGAGCGGCGCCATAGACGATTCTCCAGAAAAAGCAAGTTCCTTGACGCTTTCTACTGGCCCGGTCAGCTGTGGGCCTTTTACCCATTCGCCCTCTTCTGTTATGTAAATCGGATGTATATCAAATTTTTCTGAATCAAGCGCTTTAATGACGGCCATTGCGGTTTGCATGGAAACATGATGCTCCGCTGATTTCCCGCCATACAGTAACCCAAGTTTCGTTTTCATGTAATTACCCTCCCAATACTGTTAACCCGTTTCTTATTGTAACATTTTCCGGGCTAAACGAGAAAAATTTCTATTGCCTTATTTTAATTAATTTTCCGGGATTATCCTTATTATTTTATTATCGGTTCTTCACCAAAAGAAGTGGTTTAAGCTTTTGATTATCCGTTGATTTCCGCTCCAGGCCCTCGCTTTCCGCGGACAGTCCGGGAGCCTCCTCGGCAAAGGGCACGCCTCCGGGACTTACACAGGATGTGTTGGCGTCGACGTAAGACATAAGGA
>NZ_QVTC01000022.1 GCF_003429085.1 Bacillus sp. V59.32b
CCTGATCATCGAGCAGAAAACCTGATCATCGAGCAGAAAACCTGATCATCGAGCACAAATCCTGATCATCGAGCACAAATCCTGATCATCGAGCAGAAATCCTGATCATCGAGCAGAAATCCGGACAATCGAGCACAAATTAAGGTCAGCGAAATAAGACTGTGACAAGTTCTAGTCGATGATCCTTAATATCAGGCCGCTTACACTTTTTAGTAACGAAAGTATGACTTTTTATTTTTGATAAATGTCTAGCTACAGCGCCCAGCCCCTCGAGTCATAAGTCAAACCGCTGTTTTACTTTAGAAACTGCCTCCTCGCGTTTCGTCTTATGCCTGTCGGGGGCCCACAGGATGTGGGTCAGAACGATGTTGCCACACGATGTGGCGTTCTTAGTCGTTCTTCCATACTTGAGGGCGCTACCGCTTTTCTGATAGGAGTTGACAAAGTTGAAATATATCAGCCTGTTGGGCGCTACCGGTTCAATCGGCCGGCAGACTGTGGATGTGGTAAGGGAGCATCCCGGTCAGTTCAAAATCGTGACCATGTCCGCCGGTAAAAACATTAAGCTTATAAGACAATACATCGAAGAGTTCCAGCCGGAGCTGGTTTCTGTGCAAACGCGGGACGATTATGAAACATTAAAAAATGAATATTTCTCAAAAGACATCAGATTTACTTACGGTGATGAGGGACTTGTAGAAGCTGCGGTGTATGATAAAGCAGGAATTCTCGTTAATGCGGTGATTGGCAGTATCGGCCTGAATCCAACCCTTCAGGCAATAAAGGCTAAAAAAGATATTGCGATTGCCAATAAGGAGACCCTTGTAACGGCTGGTCATCTTGTTACGGAAGAAGCCAAGAGTGCAGGTGTAAGGCTATTGCCGGTGGACAGCGAGCACTCTGCTATTTTCCAGGCGCTTCAGGGTGAGCAGGAAAAGAATATTGAACGGCTGATTATCACTGCATCGGGAGGCAGCTTCAGGGATCGCACCAGGGAAGAGTTGAAGGATGTTTCCGTTGAGGAAGCTTTGAACCATCCGAACTGGTCGATGGGATCGAAGATAACGATTGATTCTGCATCCATGATGAATAAAGGGCTGGAAGTGATAGAAGCCCACTGGCTATTTGGACTGCCATATGAAAAAATTGATGTACTGCTCCATAAGGAAAGCATTATTCATTCAATGGTTGAATTCCAGGATTCCAGCGTAATGGCGCAGCTTGGGACTCCCGATATGAGGGTACCTATCCAATATGCCCTGACGTATCCCGACCGTCTGCCTTTAGCATCGTCAAAGCGGCTTAATCTGGCCGAAGCCGGTAAGCTTCATTTCGCCGAAATGGATTTTAATAGGTTCCCCTGTTTGCAATATGCTTACGAAGCGGGAAAGACAGGCGGAACGATGCCGACTGTTTTAAATGCCGCGAATGAGGCCGCTGTTGCCGGATTCCTGGAAGGCAAAATCTCATTTTTGGAAATCGAGGCTTTAATTGAAAAAGCACTCACTAATCATACAGCCATTTTTGCCCCGGACTTACAGGTTATTCAAGAGATTGATTTGGAGACGCGTCAATTTGTGACAACATTATTGAAATAGAGGTGATTAGCAGTGCAAACATTGGAGACAGCGATTTCCTTCATCGTTATTTTTGGAGCTTTGGTTTTTTTCCATGAGCTTGGGCACCTCATATTCGCTAAACGCGCCGGGATATTATGCCGGGAATTTGCGATCGGCATGGGACCTAAGGTTTTTACGTTTAAAAAGAAAGAAACATTATACACAATCAGGTTGCTTCCCATTGGCGGGTATGTGCGCATGGCCGGGGAAGATCCTGAAATGCTCGAAATTAAACCAGGCTATCGTCTTGGACTGATTTTCAACAAGGACGGTGTAGTAGAAAAGCTGGTTTTGAACAATAAGGAAAAATATCCGGATATCCGGATCATTGAAGTGGAAAGCGCTGATTTAGAGCATGATCTGACAATTAAAGGATACGAGGAAGGCGAAGAGGAGACGTTAAAAACTTTCCCCATCCATCATGAAGCTGTTAGCGTTGAAGATGGCATCGAAACGCAAATAGCTCCTTATGATCGCCAGTTCGCTTCCAAATCATTGGGACACCGGACGATGACGATCTTTGCCGGTCCAATGATGAACTTTGTGCTCGCATTTGTGATTTTTTTGCTTGTTGGGCTATTCCAGGGGGTTGGCGTGGATGATGCGCGATTAGGTGAATTGACCGCTGACGGAGCAGCCGCTTCTTCTGGATTGAAGAAGGGGGATTATGTCCAATCGATTGACGGCAATGAGGTTTCCTCGTGGCAGGATGTCACAGAAAGCATCCAAAAAAGTCCTGGACAGGAAATTGAGTTTGTCGTGGAGCGAGATGGTCAAACACTGGAAATTCCCGTGACTCCCAAAGAGTTTATTGCAGATGGCAAGAAAATCGGACGGATCGGTGTTTACCAGCCGGTTGAAAAGTCGCCATTAAAAGCAGTGGAATATGGTTTTACACAAACCTATTTTGTCACAAAGCAGATTTTTATCATCCTTGGCCAGCTCGTGACCGGGCAATTTACGATTGACGCGTTATCAGGTCCTGTCGGCATTTATAATGCGACCGGGGAAGTGGCTAAATCCGGGTTTTTCTATCTGATGGGTTGGGCGGGTGCCTTAAGCATAAATCTTGGCATTATGAACCTGCTGCCGATACCGGCGCTTGACGGTGGTCGCCTGCTATTCTTCCTTTTCGAAGCATTGAGAGGCAAGCCGATCGACCGGCAAAAAGAAGGGCTCGTCCATTTCATTGGATTTGCGTTACTGATGTTGCTCATGATTGTGGTAACATGGAACGACATTCAACGCTTTTTTCTCTAATTGAACAATTGATCAACCAGAACAGCAGAGAATTGATATTCTCTGCTTGAGTTTTCTGCTGTTATCATCTGAAAAACAGGATATAGAAGAGGTGCAAAAGATGAAGCAAAGTATGACGCTGATCCCGACACTAAGGGAAGTTCCGGCTGATGCTGAAGTCAAAAGCCATCAGCTTTTATTAAGAGCGGGATTTATGAGACAAAATTCAAGCGGGGTATACAGCTTTATGCCGCTTGGAAAAAAAGTACTGCAAAAAATTGAAGCGATTGTCCGGGAAGAAATGGATGATGCCGGTGCGGTTGAGTTGCTCATGCCCGCCCTTCAGCAAGCGGAGCTCTGGCAGGAATCAGGACGCTGGTATTCGTACGGCCCCGAATTAATGAGATTGAAGGACAGGCATGACCGCGAATTTGCGATGGGCCCGACACATGAGGAGGTCATCACAAGCCTTATCCGGGATGAAGTGAAATCGTATAAGCGGCTGCCTTTGGCCCTTTATCAAATCCAAACGAAATTTCGTGATGAAAAGCGCCCGCGTTTCGGACTGTTGCGCGGCCGTGAATTTATTATGAAGGATGCTTACTCTTTTCATGCGAATCCTGAAAGTCTTGATGAAGTCTATCAAAAGCTGTTTACGGCTTATTCAAACATTTTCCGCCGTTGCGGCTTGAATTTCAGAGCGGTAATCGCCGATTCCGGGGCAATGGGCGGAAAAGATACGCATGAATTTATGGTATTATCCGACGTTGGCGAAGACACCATCGCCTACTCGGATTCCTCTGACTATGCGGCCAATATTGAAATGGCCCCGGTCCTTGCAACCTATCAAAAAAGCTCCGAAGCTGAAAAAGCACTGGAAAAGGTCCAAACTGTCGCAAAAAAATCAATCGAAGATGTTACGGCATATTTGAAAGTTGAGGCTAAGGACTGCATCAAATCCCTTTTATTTAAAGTGGATGATAAATATGTGTTGGTTTTAGCGCGGGGCGACCATGAAGTGAATGATATTAAAGTGAAAAACCATTTCGGCGCGGCGCTGGTTGAACTGGCTGAGCCCGATGAAACGAAGGAGATTCTTGGCTGTGCCATTGGATCACTTGGACCAATCGGTGTTTCAGCTGATGTTGAAATCATAGCCGATCACGCAGTCGAAGCGATTGTCAACGGGGTGTGCGGAGCGAATGAAGAAGATTATCATTATACCAATGTCAATCCTGCCCGCGACTTTAACGAGGTAGCATACACCGATCTGCGTTTTATTTTAGAAGGTGACCCGTCTCCCGACGGAAACGGAACGATCCAATTTGCCAAAGGCATTGAAGTCGGACATGTATTCAAGTTAGGCACAAGATACAGTGAAGCGATGAATGCGACTTTCCTCGATGAAAACGGGCGCGCACAGCCGATGATAATGGGCTGTTACGGAATCGGAGTATCCCGAACGCTTGCGGCTGTAGCGGAGCAATTCAACGATGAAAAAGGTCTCCTCTGGCCTGAAAATCTTGCTCCTTATCTGGTCCATGTCATCCCGGTTAATATGAAGGACGAGTCACAGGCCATTCTTGCCGAAGATTTGTATGCTTCTATCCGTAAGCAAGGCTATGAAGTGTTAATGGATGACCGACAAGAGCGTCCTGGTGTGAAATTTGCAGACTCGGATTTGATCGGCATTCCTCTAAGAATCACGGTCGGAAAAAAAGCCGGCGAAGGAATCGTCGAGGTCAAAATCCGTAAAACCGGTGAAGTTCATGAAGTACATCAATCTGAACTGGCCGGTAAGCTTAGTGATTTTTTGAAATCCGAATAGCAGCCAGCCTGCTTCAAATAAGGAAGAAGGGATCAGTCTCTAGGATGATGCCTTTTTCTTTTGGGAGGTAGTTAGCTTGAACTTTCCTATCTTGGATAATGCAACTACGCCTTAAAAAACTCGCCGATCGGCGAGTTTTCTTTATAGTTAAAGTATAACTTTATTTAACTTTGAAAGATTTCTAGCTAAAGCGCCCAGCCTCGACGCACAGGACGTGGCGGTTCTTAGTCGACGTTCCTTTAACGGGTCAGAATGACGAAGACATAACGATGTGGCGGTCTTAGTCGTTCTTCCTTTTCAGGGCGCGTGCGCTTTTCTAATTTAAAATTTCTCGCTAGCGGATGAGATAGTTATGATATAATTACGTCTGAAATATTTTTTTAAACATATGGGAAATTTGTCTTTTTATGAGTGATAGATATGGATTTCAAAGAAAAGGAGAGAGCGGGAATGGAACAGAATCTCAATAGTGGAAGAGAAAGATTTCAACTCTTGCTCCAGCAGCTTGGACTTACAGAAGATGTCTTTGTGAAATATTTTTATCAAGCTGAAATAGAAAAGCTTTCGATTGAAAGGGAGTCTAAAAGCTGGCATTTTGTCTTTAAGCTTAATGAACTGATTCCCTGCAGTGTCCACACAAGACTATCTACGCAAATCGCAAGCACCTTTGCGCATATTGCTAAGGTTTCTTTTAGCCTGAATGTAAGCAATCCGCAAGTAACGGAAGAGTTAATTAAGGAATATTGGAAGAATTGTATAGGAGAACTGGATGGAATCTCTCCGGCGTTGCTAACATTGTTGAACGAACAGGAACCCAAGGTTGTTGGGCACCGTTTGATCGTAAATGCCCGCAATGATGCGGAAGCTGGCCAGTTGAAACAAAAATATTCGGCACTTATCTCAAATATCTATCAAAAGTTCGGTTTTCCGGCTTTATCTCTTGATGCGGAGGTTTCTGTTTCGCAGGATGATTATAAGCAGTTCCTCGAAGAGAAGCAGAAAGAAGATGAAGCGAAAGCATTGACGGCGATTACGGAAATGCAGAAAAAAGCCAATGATAAATCCGGTGATGACAATGGGAACTCCGGACCGGTCAAAATCGGTTATACGATTAAAGATGACGCAGATTTCAGGAGTATAGAGCAAATTGTCGATGAAGAACGCCGCATTGCGATAGAAGGCTTCGTTTTTGATGCCGAGACAAGGGAGCTTCGCAGCGGTCGCACGCTTTTAACCTTCAAGGTAACGGATTATACGAGCTCTATATTAATAAAGATGTTCTCTCGTGATAAAGAGGATGCCAAAATTCTTGACCGAGTGAAAAAAGGAATGTGGGTCCGTGCGCAGGGGAGTATCCAGAATGATACGTTTGTCCGTGATTTAGTCATGATCGCAAACGATATTAATGAAATATCGAAAGCAGGCAGAATCGACCACGCACCTGCGGATGAAAAACGTGTCGAACTGCATATGCACACACCGATGAGCCAGATGGATGCGGTAACTCCTGTGGCAGCGCTTGTCGCACAGGCAAAGAAATGGGGTCATCAAGCGGTCGCGATTACAGACCATGGCGGCGTTCAATCCTTTCCTGAAGCGTTTAGCGCTGGGAAGAAAAATGATATAAAAATCATCTATGGCGTAGAAGTTAACCTTGTCGATGACGGTGTCCCGATTGTTTATAATGATGCTCACCGTGTGCTGGCGGAGGCTACATATGTCGTATTTGACGTAGAAACAACCGGTCTCTCTGCGGTTTACGATACGATTATTGAACTTGCGGCAGTGAAAATGCGCGACGGAGAAATCATTGACCGCTTTGAATCCTTTGCCAATCCGCATCATCCCCTGTCCGCGACCACGATTGAGTTAACGGGGATCACCGATGAATTGGTCCAGAACGCTCCGGAAGTAGGAGAGGTGTTAGAAAAGTTCAGGGTCTGGGCTGGGGATGACGTGTTGGTCGCTCACAATGCCAGCTTCGATATGGGATTTTTGAATGTCGGCTATAAAAAAATCGGACATCCGAAAGCTGCCAACCCTGTTATTGATACGTTGGAACTGGGACGGTTTTTATACCCTGAATTTAAAAACCACCGCCTCAATACATTGGCGAAAAAGTTTGATATAGAATTGACCCAGCACCATAGGGCGATTTATGATGCAGAGGCCACCGGCTATCTGCTTGTGAAAATGCTAAAGGATGCGGATGAAAAAGGGATTATTTATCATGATCAGTTGAATGAACATATGGGTGAAGGAAACGCGTATCAGCGCTCCCGACCTTCTCATTGCACCTTGCTTGTCCAAAATGAGACAGGCTTGAAGAACCTTTTTAAGCTGGTCTCAATCTCACATCTTAACTATTTTTACCGGGTACCGCGTATCCCCCGTTCAGTGCTGCAGAAGCATCGGGAAGGAATCCTGGTCGGTTCCGGCTGTGACAAGGGTGAAGTATTTGAGGGAATGATGCAAAAGCCCTTTGAGGAAGTCGTCGATATCGCTGAATTCTATGATTATCTTGAAGTTCATCCGAAAGCGGTCTATCAGCATATGATTGAAATGGAGTATGTCCGTGATGAGAAATCATTGGAAGGCATTCTCTCCAATATTATTAAACTTGGTGAGAAGCTTGATAAGCCGGTCGTCGCTACCGGCAATGTTCATTATCTAGAGCCAAACGACAAAATTTACCGGAAAATCCTTGTTAATTCGCAAGGAGGCGCCAATCCATTAAACCGCCACAAGCTTCCGGATGTCCATTTCCGTACGACGGACGAAATGCTGCAGGGCTTCTCTTTCCTAGGAGACGAAAAGGCTAAGGAAATCGTTGTCGTAAACTCCAATAAGATTGCGGACAGCATTGAGACGATTAAACCGATTAAAGACGATCTTTATACGCCTAAAATTGAAGGCGCGGATGATGAGATGCGTGAAATGAGTTACAGTATGGCCCGACGGATTTACGGGGAAGAACTTCCTGAAATCGTTGAAGCCCGCCTGGAGAAAGAGTTAAAAAGTATTATCGGCCACGGATTCGCCGTTATTTACCTAATTTCCCACAAACTCGTAAAAAGATCATTGGATGACGGGTATCTGGTTGGTTCCCGTGGTTCGGTAGGATCCTCTCTTGTTGCGACCATGACGGAAATCACAGAGGTCAATCCCCTGCCGCCGCATTATGTTTGTCCAAGCTGTAAACAATCGGAATTCTTTGATGACGGCTCTGTCGGTTCAGGGTTTGACCTCCCGGATAAGGATTGTCCGAATTGCGGCAGCAGATACAAAAAAGACGGACATGATATTCCGTTTGAAACATTCCTTGGCTTTAAAGGGGATAAGGTGCCCGATATCGATTTGAACTTTTCTGGTGAATATCAACCAAAAGCCCATAACTATACAAAAGTGCTGTTTGGGGAAGATAATGTATTTAGAGCCGGGACAATCGGTACGGTTGCTGAAAAGACTGCCTATGGATACGTGAAAGGATATGCCTCTGATAATAATCTCCATTTTAGGGGCGCTGAAGTAGACAGGCTAGTTGCGGGATGTACTGGTGTGAAAAGAACAACTGGACAGCACCCGGGCGGCATAATCGTTGTGCCGGATTATATGGAAATTTATGACTTTTCACCAATCCAATTTCCAGCGGATGATAAAACGTCTGAATGGAAAACGACGCACTTTGACTTCCATTCAATCCATGATAATTTATTAAAATTAGATATCCTTGGGCATGATGACCCGACCGTGATCAGGATGCTTCAGGATCTAAGCGGCATTGACCCGAAGACCATCCCGACCGATGATCCTGAAGTTATGAAAATATTCTCAGGCACCGAATCGCTAGGTGTCACCGAAGAGCAGATTATGTGTAAAACCGGGACCCTCGGCATTCCTGAATTCGGTACCCGTTTTGTTCGCCAAATGCTTGAAGACACAAAACCGACCACCTTCTCGGAGCTGGTCCAGATTTCCGGCCTCTCTCACGGCACCGATGTTTGGCTCGGGAATGCCCAGGAATTGATACACAATAGTATCTGTACCTTGAGCGAGGTTATCGGCTGCCGGGATGACATTATGGTCTACTTGATATATCAAGGGCTCGAACCTTCCCTTGCGTTCAAAATCATGGAATCAGTACGTAAAGGAAAGGGACTAACCGACGAATTCGAAGCAGAAATGCGCAAAAACGAAGTCCCGGAATGGTATATCGATTCCTGTAAGAAGATTAAATATATGTTCCCTAAAGCTCATGCTGCCGCTTACGTACTAATGGCGGTCCGGATCGCTTATTTCAAGGTCCATCTTCCGCTTCTTTATTACGCGGCCTACTTCACGGTGAGAGCTGAGGATTTTGAAATAGAGGCGATGGCTCGGGGTTCCCAGGCTATACGTTCGAAAATCGACGAAATTAATGCCAAAGGCCTGGACGCGTCGACGAAGGAAAAAAACACTTTAACAGTGCTCGAACTGGCGCTTGAAATGTGCGAAAGGAATTTCTCCTTCAAGAAAGTAGACTTGTATAAATCGCATGCCTCAGAATTTATTATTGAAGGTGATTCCTTGATTCCGCCGTTCAACTCGATTCCAGGACTTGGCACAAACGCGGCGCTAAATATCGTCCGGGCCCGCGAGGAAAGAGAATTCCTCTCCAAGGAAGATTTGCAGCAGCGTGGCAAGGTATCTAAAACGATTCTCGAGTATCTCGATAAACAAGGCTGTCTTGAAGAGTTACCGGATCAAAATCAGCTTTCGCTCTTTTAAAAGCAGCAAAGCATGTTGCGGTATTTTTTCGCCGGGGTTCAGTACCTAGGCTGGTAAAGCTTGATGGACATTTGCAATAAAATCGCGATTATGGTATATTTTTAATGGAAATGCTAAGATAAACCAATGGCAAGAGTGGGGAAACCCACTCTTTCGTGTTGTAATTGACTATTTTTTCAAGAATCCATTACTAAGAACGAACTTCGATGATGTATGGAGGAAGCATATGAGTAAAAAGGTAACTGAGGTTGTAGAAGAACTGGTTACCCCGATTCTGGATGAATCAGGGCTGGAATTAGTGGAAGTGGAGTATGCAAAGGAAGGTAAAAGCTGGTTTCTCCGTGTCTATATAGATAAAGAGGGCGGCGTTGACATTGAAGATTGCGGTCAGGTTAGCGAAAAGCTTAGCGAGAAACTTGATGAGCTCGATCCGATTCCACAAAATTATTTTCTTGAGGTATCATCACCAGGTGCTGAACGGCCACTGAAGAAAGAAAAAGATTTTCAAAAGGCTATTGGGAAAAATGTGTACATAAAGACATATGAACCCATTTTGGATGAAAAAGAATTTGAAGGTATTCTTACCGGTTTTGACGGGAATGAAGTCACGTTGGAAGTGACCATCAAAACCAGAAAGAAAACAGTCGTGATTCCATATGAAAAAGTAGCGAAAGCGAGACTCGCGGTCACTTTTTCTTAAAACATAAGGAAAATTTACATGAAGGGGGATCAACCATGGGTAGTGAGTTAATGGATGCTCTCAACGTTTTGGAAAGAGAAAAGGGAATCTCCAGGGATATTTTAATCGAGGCAATCGAAGCTGCACTTATTTCCGCATATCGCCGGAATTTTAATCAAGCCCAAAACGTACGCATCGACTTAAACCTTGAAAAAGGTTCGATGAGAGTGTTTGCAAGAAAGGATGTTGTAGAGGAGGTATTCGACACCCGGCTTGAGATTTCTGTTGATGAAGCAAAGAAAATCAATCCGAATTACCAACTCGAAGACGTTGTAGAAATGGAAGTAACGCCTAAGGACTTCGGTCGGATCGCTGCGCAAACTGCCAAGCAGGTTGTGACCCAGCGAGTACGTGAGGCTGAGCGCGGAATCATTTATTCTGAATTCATCGATCGTGAGGAAGACATCATGACTGGGATCGTTCAGCGCCAGGATTCCCGCTTCATTTATGTATCGCTTGGAAAAATCGAAGCTTTGCTACCAATCAATGAGCAAATGCCGAATGAGAAATATAAGCCGCACGACCGGATTAAAGTGTTTCTTACAAAGGTTGAAAAAACCTCAAAAGGACCTCAGGTTTTCGTGTCCCGAACACATCCAGGCCTGCTGAAGCGACTGTTTGAAATCGAGGTTCCAGAAATTTTTGACGGTACGGTAGAAATTAAATCAGTGGCCCGGGAGGCGGGCGACCGTTCCAAAATTTCCGTCCATTCTGATAACGATGAAGTTGATCCGGTAGGTTCATGTGTCGGCCAAAAAGGCCAGCGTGTCCAGGCTATCGTCAACGAGCTTAAAGGCGAAAAAATCGACATTGTAAAATGGTCAGAAGACCCGGTCATATTTGTCGGAAACGCGCTAAGCCCTTCAAAGGTGCTTGAAGTAATCGTCCAGGAGGAAGAAAAAGCAACCACAGTAATCGTTCCCGATTACCAGCTTTCCCTTGCGATTGGTAAACGCGGACAAAATGCCCGTCTTGCAGCCAAATTAACAGGCTGGAAAATTGATATTAAGAGTGAAACAGATGCTCGCGAGGCCGGGATTTATCCAGCGAGCGAACAGGAATTTCTATTAAACAGAGACAGCTATGGAGAAGAAGACGATGATTACTCTGAGGATAACGAGTAAGTAAGAGGTGATCGATGATGAACAGTCGCAAGAAAATACCGATGCGCAAATGTGTCGCATCTGGCGAGATGAAGCCGAAGAAGGAGCTTATCAGGATCGTCCGCTCCAAAGATGGGGAAATCAGCATTGATCCTACCGGAAAAAAATCCGGACGCGGGGCCTATTTGACGCTGGACCCCAAAACAATCGAGCTTGCAAAGAAAAAGAATGTCCTAAGCAATCACTTAGGCGCGACAATCGATCCTTCCCTCTATGAACAGTTGCTGGAATTAGCCGAAAAGGAGAACCATTCGACTAAATGAAACAGCAGCAATGGATGTCTCTATTAGGTTTGGCCAATCGGGCGCGTAAGCTAATTTCCGGAGAAGAATTAGTCATAAAAGAGGTTAGAAGCGGTAAGGCGAAGCTCGTGTTGCTAGCTTCGGATGCTTCTGCAAATACAGAAAAAAAAATCTCTGATAAGTGCAGCTTTTATAAAGTGCCCATAAAAAGGGTAGAAAACAGGTCAATGCTTGGCCAGGCGATTGGCAAAGAAGCGAGAGTGGCAGTCGCCGTGCTTGATGAAGGTTTTGCACGAAAACTCCAGACGTTGCTCGATTAAATTTTACGGGGGTGAACGTATGACCAAATTGCGTGTTTATGAATATGCAAAACAAAAGAACGTTCCAAGCAAGGACGTTATCAATAAACTTAAAGAAATGAACATTGAGGTATCCAACCATATGGCAGCATTAGATGATACAACCGTTGAAAAATTAAATGAGGGCTTTAAACCGAAAGAAGAGAAAAAACAAACTGCGAGTGCAGATACAACGCCAAAACAGTCCCCTACAGTTGAAAAGTATGAGGCCGAGGCTGATGAAAATACAAACGTTGTGAAAAAGACAGAAAAGATTCAGAAGAAACCAATACCTAAACCTGTTGTCGGTAAGAAAACCGTCCAGGAAAACCAGAAAAAAGAATCGAAGGTTTTTAAAGGCAAAAACAATAACCAAAACAACCGTAATAGAAATAACAGACAAAAACCTCAGCAGCATACACCTGCACCGGTTCAAAAAAGAAAAGAAAAAGAGCTTCCTTCCAAGATTACATTTACAGAATCCCTGACAGTTGCGGAACTCGCGAAGAAGCTTCATCGCGAACCTTCTGAAATCATTAAAAAGCTCTTTATGTTAGGCATTATGGCAACGATTAACCAATCATTGGAAAAAGAAGCAATCGAGCTTATTGCAAGTGAGTACAATGTGGAAGTCGAAGAAATTATCCCAGTTGATTTAACCGATTTGGAATCATTGGTGACTGAAGATAACGAGGCAGATTTAATCGAACGTCCATCTGTTGTGACCATCATGGGGCATGTTGACCATGGGAAAACTACATTGCTCGACTCCATCCGCAACACGAAAGTGACGGAAGGTGAAGCGGGCGGTATCACTCAGCATATCGGTGCGTATCAGGTAGTTGTCAATGATAAGAAAATAACCTTCTTGGATACACCTGGACACGCAGCCTTTACGACCATGCGTGCTCGAGGTGCAAAGGTTACAGATATTACAATCCTCGTCGTAGCAGCAGATGATGGAGTCATGCCTCAAACGGTTGAAGCGATTAACCATGCTAAAGCCGCGGAAGTTCCAATCATTGTAGCGGTAAACAAAATGGATAAGCCAGGTGCCAATCCGGACCGCGTGATGCAGGAGCTTTCTGAACACGGCCTAGTAGCGGAAGCCTGGGGCGGTGATACGATCTTTGCCCCGATTTCTGCCAAAAACGGAGAAGGGATCGATAGCCTCCTTGAAATGATCCTGCTCGTCAGCGAAGTAGAAGAATTTAAAGCAAATCCAAATCGCAGAGCTGTCGGAACGGTTATTGAAGCCCAGCTTGACAAGGGGCGCGGTTCAGTAGCAACCCTTCTTGTCCAAACTGGTACCTTGAAAATCGGCGATCCGATCGTTGTCGGTAATTCCTTCGGGCGCGTTCGTGCCATGGTGAACGATTTAGGGCGCAGGGTGAAGGAAGCAGGTCCGTCTACTCCTGTAGAAATTACAGGATTGAGCGAAGTACCGCAGGCCGGGGATCGTTTTATCGTATTTGAAGACGAAAAAACAGCCCGCCAGGTTGGGGAGGCACGTGTACAGAAACAGCTTGTATCCCAACGCAGCGAGAAATCCCGTGTAACATTGGATACATTGTTTGAACAAATGCAGCAAGGGGAAATGAAAGAACTAAATATCATTTTAAAAGCCGATGTTCAGGGTTCTGCCGAAGCACTTGCTGCATCCCTTCGGAAAATTGAAGTGGAAGGGGCTAAGATTAAAATCATCCACACCGGTGTCGGTGCCATCACTGAATCCGATATCATCCTGGCAACGGCTTCCAACGCAATTGTCATCGGGTTTAACGTACGTCCTGATGTAAATGCAAAACGTGCGGCAGAATCTGAAAACGTTGATGTTCGTCTGCACCGGATTATTTACAAGGTAATCGAAGAAATCGAAGCGGCGATGAAGGGGATGCTTGATCCTGAATTCGAAGAAAAAATCATCGGCCAGGCTGAAGTACGTACAACTTTCAAAGTGTCCAAGGTGGGTACGATTGCCGGATCATATGTTACGGACGGGAAAATTACCCGTGACAGCGGCGTGCGCTTGATACGCCAAGGTGTTGTAATCTTTGAAGGTGAACTCGATGCATTGAAACGCTTTAAAGATGATGCGAAAGAAGTAGCCCAAAACTATGAATGCGGGATTACGATTAAAAACTTCAATGATATCAAAGAAGGCGACGTGATCGAAGCATTTGTAATGGAAGAAGTGGAACGTAAGTGATCATCGGCTCTGCCGAATGTGAGTGCATGATACATGACGCCCACTCTTTGAAGGAAAAGCGAGCCGTGCTTCAGCGTGTACTGACACGGCTCAAACAAAAGTTCAATATTTCAGTGGCGGAGACCGGACATCAGGATGCTTGGCAGCGAACAAAAATTGCCATTGTCACCGTGACGTCTTCCCGTAAGGCTACTGAGAGAGAATTGCAGAATGCCCTGCAATTTCTAGATTCATTTCCTGAACTGGAACGCACAATAACAGATATAGAATGGCTATAAGCTAGCGAGGTGATTGTATGAGCCTTCGTGCGAATCGTGTTGGCGAACAAATGAAAAAAGAGCTGAGTGAGATCATCGGCCGCAAGATTAAAGATCCCCGGATCGGCTTCGTAACAGTAACGGATGTTGCGGTGACCGGCGATCTTCAACAAGCAACCGTCTATATATCGGTGCTTGGCGATGAAGAACAAAGAGAAAATACGCTTAAGGGTCTTGCCAAGGCAAAAGGATTTATTCGTTCTGAAATTGGACAAAGAATCCGCCTTCGCAAAACTCCCGAACTCGCGTTTGAGTTTGATGAATCCATCTCTTACGGAAATAAAATTGACACGCTCATTCATCAGATCCATTCGGAAGAGAAACCTTCTCAAAAGGACGAGGAATAGCATCGGAAGATAGACATTCGTTGTCTATCTTTTTTTTGGCAGGAAAGTGTAAACTTTCCTTTCTGCCTTGCCTTACGGCTCGCGAATCGGCGAGTTTTCTTTAACATGAAAAAAACAAGTAAAAGAGGTGAAACGCTTGGAAGGGATATTGCCATTGTGGAAGCCTAAAGGCATGACGTCGCATGATTGTGTTTTTAAACTTAGAAAGATTCTCAAAACAAAAAAGGTCGGACACACCGGAACGCTGGATCCCGATGTAACCGGTGTTTTGCCGATTTGCATCGGCCGGGCTACGAAAATAGCCGAATACATAACAGAAGCCGGCAAGGCCTATGAGGGTGAAGTGACAATTGGTTATTCGACAACTACCGAGGATGCCAGCGGAGAAAAGGTAGAAGAGAAAAAGATCTCAAGCCCGATTAAGAGGGAACATATCCTTCAAGTCTTATCTTCTTTAACTGGAGAGATCGAACAGACCCCGCCAATGTATTCGGCAGTAAAGGTAAATGGCAAGAAGCTTTATGAATATGCAAGAGCTGGTCTCATTATAGAACGGCCATCAAGGAAGGTAACCATCCATGAACTTGTTCTGCTGGATGATCGGCAGGAATTTGCAGGTGAAACGATCTCGTTTCGGTTTAGGGTCAGTTGCAGCAAGGGAACTTACATCAGAACACTTGCTGTCATGATAGGGGAAATGCTCGGTATTCCGGCGCATATGTCTGATCTTTCGCGGATCGAGTCTGCAGGTTTTACAAGGGATGACTGCAAAACCCTTGAGGAAGTGGAAGAACTGATGGCTGCAGGACATCAAGAGGAGCTGTTTCTGCCATTAGAAAGAGGGCTTTTACATTTGCCCAAATATCATATAAATGATAAAGTAGCAAAGAAAGTGGAAAATGGCGCCGTTATGGAGCAGCCGGCCGATTTGCCGGTTGTGAAAGGAATTCCTTTTGTCATGGTCGATGCTAGGCAAAAGGCGTTAGCCATTTATCAAATTCATCCGAATAAAGAAAATCTAATCAAGCCTGTGAAGGTTCTAATACAGGGTTAAATATAAGTTTTCCGGTAGAAAGAGGAGAATAGACCGTGAAAGTGATCGAAATTGAGCATCCTCACCATTTTAACAGCGATGATTTCCCACCCCTCGTGGTAGCACTCGGTTTCTTTGACGGTGTGCATAAGGGACATCAAAAAGTGATTCATACAGCAGTTGATACAGCAAAGAACAAGGGAATAAGTTCGGCTGTCATGACATTCGACCCTCATCCTTCTGCGGTTTTGGGTAGTGATGTGCAACATGTCCGCTATATTACTCCTATACAGGATAAAACAGCATACATAGCCGAATTAGATGTGGATTACTTATTCATCATTCATTTTACAGAGGAATTCGCCTCTCTGCATCCTCAGGAATTTGTCGACGATTATTTAATCAAGCTTAATGTCCGCCATATTGTGGCGGGTTTTGATTACACATATGGGCGATACGGCAAAGGAACGATGAAAACTCTACCATTTCATTCCGAAGGCCGTTTTACCCAGACAGTCGTCGAAAAACAAACGTTGGAAGACGAAAAGGTCAGTTCAACAAGAATTCGGAAAATCCTTGAAAATGGAGATTTCATCGAATTCCATCGGCTTTCTGGCCGCTTTTATACGACGCGCGGAATTGTTATACACGGTGAAAAGAGAGGGCGTCAGCTCGGTTTTCCGACTGCCAATATACAGGTGAGCGACAATTATCTATTCCCTTCCACAGGGGTCTACGCTGTACGCATTAGCATACAGGACAAGTGGTATGATGGGGTTTGCAACGTCGGCTATAAACCGACGTTCCACGAAAAACGCCCGGAATATCCTTCGGTTGAAGTCCATATTCTGTCGTTCAACGGCGAAATATACGATGAAGAAGTCGAAATAGAATGGCATAAACGATTGAGAAGCGAGAAGAAATTCAATGGAATTGAAGAGCTTATCAAGCAGATTAACGCGGACAAAACAGATGCCCAGGCTTATTTTGGCGGTTAGGAAAGAAGAAGCCTTCCAATCTGTATAGGTGCAAATGCGCCTGACAGTCGCTCTAAAAGGCTTGCCAATCAGCGAGTTTTCTTTAACAAACCTTTTGTTTACACTTGCAATCAACCGCAAAACAATGTATTCTATTAATTGTATGAAAATAACCGTTACTTGGCTGGTCGAGTCTCCGACGCTGGCTCGGTAATTGGGGATTTTAACGAAATCTTAGGAGGTGAATTGGATGGCTATTACACAAGAACGTAAAAACGAACTTATCAATGAGTACAAAACTCATGACGCTGACACTGGATCTCCAGAAGTTCAGATTGCTGTCCTCACAGAAGACATCAACAATTTGAACGAACATTTGCGTGTTCATAAGAAAGACCACCACTCACGTCGCGGTCTACTTAAAATGGTAGGTAAGCGTCGTAATCTTTTGACGTACCTACGTAATAAAGATGTTACTCGTTACCGTGAACTTATCACTAAATTAGGTTTGCGTCGATAATCTTTCAAGAAAGCGGGAAATTTCCCGCTTTTTTGTTAGCTTTATATTCTCTCATGAATATCCGTTTTTTACATAATCATCCCCTAAGCGCTGTTAACACTTGTTTTTTTCGTGCATAATAGGGATAGCTTGTTTATTAAATGTTTTTTACAACATTGACATATATAATCGTTGGATCAAAAGGGTTCAGGTGTAATACCAGGCCCCGCAAGCAAGAAGTAGAGAGGGGTTTATCAAAGAATGGCACAGGAAAAGAAAACTTATTCATTCGACTGGGCCGGCAGAAGCCTGACAGTCGAGGTCGGTCAGTTGGCCAAGCAGGCTAACGGCGCGGTTCTTGTAAGATATGGGGATAGTGCTGTTTTAAGTACGGCAACAGCTTCAAAAGAACCAAAGCCTTTAAGCTTTTTTCCACTAACGGTAAACTATGAGGAAAGATTATACGCTGTAGGGAAGATTCCCGGCGGCTTTATTAAACGTGAAGGCAGGCCGAGCGAAAAAGCAATCTTGGCAAGCCGGTTGATCGACCGTCCAATCCGTCCGCTATTTGCGGATGGATTTCGTAACGAAGTCCAGGTTATTAGCATCGTGATGAGCGTGGATCAGGATTGCTCAACTGAAATGGCGGCCATGTTCGGATCTTCCCTTGCCCTTACGGTTTCAGACATTCCATTTGAAGGACCGATTGCCGGGGTTGTCGTCGGCCGGGTGAACAATGAATTTATCATCAACCCGACTGTTGAGCAGCTGGAACAAAGTGATATCAATTTAACGGTTGCCGGCACAAAGGATGCTATTAACATGGTTGAGGCCGGTGCCAATGAAGTTCCGGAAGAAGTAATGCTCGAAGCAATTATGTATGGCCATGAAGAAATTAAGAAGTTGATCGAATTCCAGGAAAGCATTGCCGCGGAAGTCGCTAAAGAAAAAACGGCTGTCACTCTGTATCAAGTGGATGCGGAGATCGAAGCGCAAGTTAAATCACTTTGTGAAGATGAGATTAATAAAGCCGTACAGGTTCAGGAAAAGCATGCGCGGGAAGATGCGATTAAAGAAGTCAGGGATCGCGTGATTGCCCAGTTTGAAGAAAAAGAAGCGGATGAAGAGACAATAAAGCAAGTGAAAGAAATTTTAAGCAGGCTCGTTAAAGCAGAAGTGCGTCGTCTTATCACGGAAGAAAAAGTACGTCCGGACGGCCGTAACCCTGATGAGATCAGACCGCTTTCTTCTGAGGTAGGAATACTTGCGCGCACACATGGTTCCGGTTTATTTACTCGTGGCCAAACGCAGGCACTTTCGATTTGCACACTTGGCGCGATGGGCGATGTGCAAATATTGGACGGGCTCGGAACGGAAGAATCGAAGCGGTTTATGCATCATTACAATTTTCCGCAATTCAGCGTCGGTGAAACCGGACCGATGAGAGGGCCGGGTCGCCGTGAAATCGGGCATGGTGCCTTGGGCGAACGAGCGCTCGAACCAGTCATTCCGGCTGAAAAGGACTTCCCTTACACAGTAAGACTGGTATCAGAAGTACTTGAATCGAACGGTTCCACTTCACAGGCCAGCATTTGCGCAAGTACGCTTGCGATGATGGATGCGGGTGTGCCGATTAAGGCGCCGGTTGCCGGGATTGCGATGGGTCTTGTAAAGTCAGGTGAACATTATACGATTCTGACGGATATCCAGGGCATGGAAGACCATCTCGGTGATATGGATTTCAAAGTGGCCGGGACTTCCAAGGGTGTTACCGCTCTCCAAATGGATATTAAGATTGAAGGTCTTTCGAGAGAAATACTTGAAGAAGCTCTTCAACAGGCAAAAAGAGGACGTATGCACATTCTTGATTCGATGATGGCGACCTTGAAACAGCCACGTACCGAGTTGAGCCAATATGCTCCAAAAATTCTCACCATGACAATCAATCCTGATAAGATCCGTGATGTGATCGGACCCAGCGGGAAGCAAATTAACAAAATTATTGAAGAAACTGGCGTGAAAATCGATATCGAGCAGGATGGCTCTGTTTTCATTTCTTCCGTAAATGAAGAGATGAATCAAAAAGCGAAGAAAATCATCGAAGATATCGTTCGTGATGTCGAAGTCGGCCAGATGTATCTTGGGAAAGTAAAACGCATCGAGAAATTTGGCGCGTTCGTGGAAATCTTCAACGGCAAGGATGGCCTTGTCCATATTTCCGAGCTTGCCGAGGAGAGAGTCGGTAAAGTTGAGGATGTCGTGGCGATTGGCGACGAAGTCCTTGTAAAGGTTACAGAAATCGACAAACAAGGCAGAGTCAACCTGTCCCGCAAAGCTGTTTTGAAAGAGCAAAAAGAGGCAGCCAACAATTCTCAAGGCTGATAAAGACAGAATGAATCGGCATGCGGTTACTTATAAACCGCATGCCTTTTTATGCTTTCTACATATGCCAAATGTTCTACCTTGTCCACTTCCTTCATACATTTTGTATGAAGGAGGCAGGAAAAATGAATAATAAATGGAAGCAGATAGTTGCGATAAGTGCCATTGCAGGTATATCATGGTTATTAGTGCAAAATCCTTATACAAATCATTATTTGATCGTGCTAAAAGAAGAGGCAGCTTCCGTATCGGCTCAAAAGGATACTCTTTATCTGGAAATAGACAATAAGGCAATCAGGTACGAAGCACCCCCCAGCGAGGCTAAAATCGATCCGATCTGGAAAGCAGTTCCGGGTTATAACGGATTAAAAGTGGATATAGAAGCTTCGTATCATGCCATGAAAAAGTCCGGTAAATTCGATGAGAAGAAACTGATATACAAACAGGTTTCACCTAAAACTCATCTAAGCGATCTCGATCCGGCGCCGATTTATCGAGCACACCCGGAAAAACCGGTTGTATCTCTTTTGGTAAATGTAGCTTGGGGAAATGAATATTTGCAGGGGATGCTTACGACCCTGAAAAAAACGAACGTAAAAGCGACTTTTTTTCTTGAAGGCAGATGGGCCAAAAATAATCCGATGCTCGCTAAAATGATAGCGGAAGGGGGCCATGAAATCGGCAACCATTCCTACTCACATCCCGATATGAAAACACTTTCCTCTTCAGCCTCGAAAAGTGAAATACAGAAAACGAGTGAAGTCATAGTGGCTGTTACAGAAGCGAAAGAAAAACCAAAATGGTTTGCGCCGCCGAGCGGCAGTTACCGGGATGAAACGGTAGAAATAGCCGATTCATTAGGGATGGGAACGATTATGTGGAGCGTAGATACAATCGACTGGCAAAAGCCGAGTCCTGACGTATTGACGAACCGGGTACTTTCCAAGATACATCCGGGAGCATTCATTTTAATGCACCCTACGGAGTCCTCGGCCAATTCCTTGGAAACGCTGATTAAAGAAATGAAAAAGAAAAACCTTCATATCGTGACGGTATCGGAAGCACTTGAAGAAACAAGAATCGTTCATTAATACTGGAGCAAAGAACTAGGAGGAATGTTAATTGATAAAGAAATATACTTGCCAAAATGGAGTTCGGATTGTACTTGAGAATATTCCAACGGTTCGTTCGGCTGCTATCGGGATTTGGATAAAAACGGGATCACGCAATGAAACGCCGGAGCTTAATGGCATTTCGCATTTTTTAGAACATATGTTTTTTAAAGGCACGGCTAATCGTAATGCTCGGGAGATTGCCGAGTCTTTCGATAGCATTGGAGGCCAGGTTAATGCATTTACTTCAAAAGAGTATACTTGCTATTACGCCAAGGTTCTTGACAACCACGCGAGCTACGCCTTGGAAATCCTCTCGGATATGTTCTTTAATTCTACTTTTGATGAAGAAGAGTTACAGAAAGAAAAGAATGTTGTCTATGAAGAAATCAAAATGTATGAAGACACTCCGGATGATATCGTTCATGATTTATTGAGCCAGGCGGTGTATGAAAAGCATCCCCTCGGATTTCCGATTTTAGGTACTGAAGAAACGCTGAATACATTTAATAGCGAATCATTGAAAAAGTATGTACACGATATGTATACACCGGACAAGGTAGTCATTTCGATTGCCGGCAATGTGGACGAAAGTCTGATTAAAGAAGTAGAAGGCTACTTCGGTTCCTATGAGGGCGGTAGCAATGGGAATGCTGAGCTTATCAAACCGGGCTTTCATCAAAACAAGCTTTCCCGGAAGAAAGAAACTGAACAGGCGCATTTATGTCTTGGATTTGAAGGGCTGCAAATTGGCCATCAAGACGTGTATAGCTTGATCGTGCTCAACAATATCCTCGGTGGGAGCATGAGCAGCCGCCTCTTCCAGGAAGTCAGGGAACAGCGTGGCCTAGCTTATTCCGTATACTCTTACCATTCCGGTTATCAGGACAGCGGATTGGTCACCATTTATGGAGGCACGGGCGCGAACCAGCTCGATAGTCTGTATGAAACGATTCAGGAAACGCTGACGACCCTCAAAGGGCAGGGAATTACTGAGAAAGAACTGAGAAACAGCAAAGAACAGCTTAAAGGAAGCTTAATGCTCAGTTTGGAAAGCACGAACAGCCGAATGAGCAGGAACGGCAAAAACGAATTGCTGCTTGAAAAGCATAAGTCACTCGACGAAATCGTCGAAATGATTGATGAAGTAACGGAGGATAGCGTCAATACACTTGCCAATCAAATTTTTTCAGATAACTACTCTTCTTCCTTAATCAGCCCGCTGGATGATTGGAAAGAATAATAACAAGACCTTGCTGCCTGAATTGGAAAGCGAGGTCTTTTTTTCGAAGATAAGAGAAAGTATAACTTTTTTAACTTTGACAGATGTCTAGCTACGATGTCCAGGACGCACTAGTGCCGACGTCGAACGGGATGTGGCGGTCTTAGGCGTTCTTCCTAACTTACAGGGCGCTTGCGCTTTTCTAAGTTCTCACACTTCTTTTGTAATACGAAAGTACTTCTAATCAATTGAATTTAACGATATAGATTAGTAAAGATAAAAGAGGAGGAGAACTTTCATGAGACTTAGTGAACTTAGCGGAAAAGAAATCGTCGATGTGAAAAGGGCGGAGCGCCTTGGCGTTCTCGGGCAGACAGACCTTGAAATAAATGAAAGCGGACAGATTACAGCGCTGATTATCCCGTCTGTGAAGTGGTTCGGACTGAAGCGGAATGGGAATGAAATCCGTGTCCCATGGAGGCATATAAAAAAGATCGGAACAGATATGATCATAATCGATATACCGGAGCATCAAGCGTATTCCGAGCAGGAATTGCCGCAAAAAATAAAATTCCCGGATTAATAACGAAAAAAAAGTGATGAATCTAATAGCAAACTAACATGAACCGCCTTTTCCAAGGCGGTTTTTTTGTGCTTTTAGCTTCATATATATCAATCGGAGATACAGCCCGAAAGTATATCGAAAACCTGAAACGATTCACCTATCACGTGAAAAAAACATAAGATGGGAAGGTAAAAACCCGAATTTTGATATCTCGCAGGATTATTTTTAGGTAAAAGAAGGTGACGGCTTAATGCTGACAGGCATGCATATCGCGGTGATAGGCGGAGACGCCCGCCAGTTAGAGGTAGTCCGCAAACTCACAGAGCTTGATGCCAAACTATCATTGGTAGGCTTTGAACAGCTGGACCACTCCTTTACAGGCGCAATAAAAGAAAAGTTGAGTGAAGTCAATTTTTCAGAAATCGACACGATCATTTTGCCAGTTCCGGGAACGAATTCTGAAGGAAAGGTTGAAACAATCTTTTCCAATGAAGAGGTATACATGACTGAGGACATCCTTTCAAAAACCCCGACACATTGCACGATTTATTCCGGAATCAGCAATGATTATTTAAATGCAATCATCAAAAAAACAAATCGGCAGCTCGTTCAGCTCTTTGAAAGAGATGATGTGGCGATTTATAATTCCATACCTACTGTAGAAGGGACCATCATGATGGCCATCCAGCATACGGACTTTACCATCCATGGTTCAAAGGTAGTCGTTCTTGGTTTCGGCCGGACAGGAATGAGCGTTGCCAGAACGTTTCAAGCGATAGGCGCTAAGGTAAAGGTTGGTGCACGAAAGAGCGAGGACCTCGCCAGAATAACTGAAATGGCGATGGACTCGTTCCATCTCGATGAACTCTCCAAAGCGGTTAGAGACGTCGATATATGCATAAATACGATCCCGGTACAAATTGTAACCGCATCAGTGCTGGCGAATATGCCCGTCCATACGCTCTTAATCGATCTTGCTTCAAAACCTGGGGGCACCGACTTCCGTTACGCGGAAAAAAGGGGGATCAAGGCCCTGCTCGCCCCAGGACTCCCTGGAATTGTCGCGCCCAAAACAGCAGGAAAGATATTAGCCAATGTACTTGCACAGCTCATTAGAGAAGATATGAATAAAAGGAAGGGGTAAACGTTATGACTTTGAAAGGAAAGAGAATCGGCTTTGGACTTACTGGTTCTCATTGCACCTATGATATCGTTTTTCCGGAAATCGAGAAATTGGTAAACGAAGGCGTAGAGGTGATTCCGATCGTCACTGCAACGGTAAAAAATACTGAAACAAGATTTGGCAAGGGAGAGGACTGGATTGATAGAATCGAAAAGCTAACAGGTCATCACGTAATCGATACGATGGTTAAAGCAGAGCCACTTGGTCCTAAAATGCCGCTTGCGTGCATGGTGATTGCCCCGTTAACCGGAAATTCATTGAGCAAGATGGCTAATGCATTGACCGACTCTCCCGTGTTGATGGCTGCTAAAGCAACGATGCGAAACCACAGTCCGGTTGTTCTCGGGATTTCAACAAATGATGCTCTTGGCTTAAACGGGGTCAATCTGATGAGACTGATGGCTGCAAAGGATATTTATTTTGTGCCATATGGCCAGGATGATCCGGAAAAGAAACCAAACTCCATGGTGGCAAGGATGAGCATGGTAAGGGAGACGATCATTCACGCGCTTAAGGGTGAGCAGATCCAGCCTGTTCTCGTCGAAAGATACAAAGACCCCACCTAAAGAAAAAGGCAGTGAAGGCCATCGCCGATTGGCGAGCGATCCGAAGGCGGGGAACAGGCGCAGTTGTACGTATGCAGATAGACAGGTTTAAGCTTTCCTTCCCCCCCTAAAAAACCATACAGCCTTTCATAGAAATTTTTAACACAAAAGTTTGATTCTTTCACATTCTAATATGATAAGATATATGATATTCTTGAAAGTATAGTAAAAAATACGTAAACGATAGATTATAAATCTGTATGGTTTTTTGAAAAGGGGAATGTTTTGATGACACAATTATCCGGATTGAACGTCGCGGTTTTAGGAGCAACCGGTGCGGTAGGCCAGCAAATGGTCGCCACGCTAGAAAAGCGAGATTTGCCGATAAAGAAATTAACCCTATTATCTTCGGCACGTTCAGCGGGAAAGAAGATCGTATTTAAAGGCGAAGAAATCGAAGTCCAGGAAGCGAAGCCGGAAAGCTTTGAGGGGATCGATATCGCTTTATTCAGCGCAGGAGGCAGCATATCAAAGGAGTTTGCTCCTGAAGCGGTAAAGCGCGGAGCCATTGTCGTCGATAATACAAGCGCTTTCCGCATGGACGAGAATACCCCCCTTGTCGTTCCTGAAGTGAATGAAGAAGACCTTAAGCTGCACAATGGCATCATCGCCAACCCGAACTGTTCCACGATACAAATGGTCGTGGCACTTGAGCCGATCAGAAAAAAATACGGCCTCGATAAAGTGGTCGTGTCGACTTATCAGGCCGTTTCAGGTGCCGGGGCCGCTGCTATAGCCGAATTGAAGGACCAGTCTCAGGCCATTTTGAACGAAGAAGCAGCCGAGGCGTCCGTTTTACCGGTTAAAGGCGACAAAAAGCATTACCCGATTGCCTTTAACGTGATCCCGCAAATTGATAAATTCCAAGACAATGGGTTCACCTTTGAAGAAATGAAGATGATTAATGAGACGAAGAAGATCATGCATATGCCGGAGCTTCCCGTTGCGGCTACATGCGTTCGTCTGCCTGTCGTTACCGGACACTCAGAATCGGTCTATATTGAAGTAGAAAGCGAAGGAGTGACCGCAGTACAGCTTAAAGAGTTGCTAAAAACGGCACCAGGAATTGTCTTGCAGGATGATCCGGAAAACCAGGTCTATCCGATGCCGGCAGATGCAGTCGGTAAAAATGACGTTTTCGTGGGAAGAATCCGGAAGGACCTGGATCAAGACAATGGCTTCCATTTATGGGTTGTTTCCGATAACCTCCTCAAAGGGGCAGCATGGAATTCAGTACAAATCGCCGAAAGCCTTTTAAAATTAGGATTAGTCACAGTAAAATAAATACTACAGGAAAAGCATTGTCAGCTAAACTCAGGTGCTGACTTATATTTGAGGTGTTTCTATGAAAATCATCGTTCAGAAATTCGGTGGAACTTCGGTTCGGGATGAAGAAAGCAGATCGCACGCTTTGCGACATATCGAAAAGGCGGTCAGTGATGGCTTCAAAGTAGTGGTCGTCGTATCGGCAATGGGCAGAAAAGGCGAACCATACTCGACAGATACGCTGTACTCCCTTGTAAACGGGTCTGACAGCAAGATTTCGAAAAGAGAGCAGGACTTGCTTTTATCGGTAGGAGAAACCATTTCTACTGTCGTTTTTACTAATATGTTGCTTGAGAATGGGATAAAAGCAACTGCATATACAGGTGCGCAAGCCGGATTCCGGACTAATGGTGAGCATACAAGTGCAAAAATAATTGAAATGAAAAGCGAGCGTATTCTGAAAGAGCTTGAAAACCAGGAAGTTATCGTTGTGGCCGGCTTCCAGGGAGCAGCGAAGAATGGCGACGTAACTACGATTGGCCGCGGAGGCAGCGACACATCCGCGGCTGCCCTTGGAGCGGCCCTCAAGGCTGAATGGGTTGATATTTACACGGATGTGGACGGTATCATGACTGCCGATCCGCGGATTGCAGAGAACGCCCGTCCGCTTTCAGTGGTAACCTACAACGAGGTGTGCAACATGGCCTATCAGGGGGCAAAAGTTATCCACCCGCGTGCCGTGGAAATCGCCATGCAGGCAAAAGTGCCGATCAGAATCCGTTCAACTTATACAGATGAACTGGGCACGCTTGTCACGACGATTAACAGGGATAACCAAGGCAGCGACATTCGTGAACGCTTAGTTACAGGGATAGCCCATGTTTCACAAATCACTCAGATTAAAGTAACCGCAAAAAAGGACCAGTACGATCTTCAGGCGGAAGTATTCCAAGCAATGGCAAATGCGTCCATATCCGTTGACTTCATCAACATTTCGCCTAATGCGGCCATTTACACCGTAACCGATGAAATGACTTCACGCGCGATAGAAATCCTGAAGAGTCTCGGATATGAACCTGCGATTCAAAAAAATTGCGCAAAAGTATCGGTAGTAGGTGCAGGAATCAATGGTGTTCCAGGTGTGGCAGCGAAAATCGTTACCGCGCTTTCTGAGAAAGGGATCGGCATTCTTCAATCGGCGGACAGCCATACAACAATCTGGGTCCTTGTAAAAGAAGCTGACCTAGTGGAAGCAGTGAATTCGCTGCACGATACCTTTGAGTTGCATAAAGAAGCGGTGGATCACCGCATAACGGATTAATGACTGTCTAATAAATCAAGAGGTGTTTGATATGGTATACTTTGGAAGAGTTTCGACCGCAATGGTTACTCCTTTTGACAAAAAGGGAAATATTGATTTTACGAAAACAACCCAGCTTGTTAATTACTTAATCGAAAACGGTACGGATTCGCTTGTGCTTGCCGGAACCACAGGCGAATCACCGACCTTATCTACAGAAGAAAAAATGGCCCTGCTCCGTCATGTTGTGAAAGTTGTTGAAAAGCGGGTTCCTATCATAATGGGTACAGGCAGCAACAATACGTATGCTTCCATCGAGTTGACGAAGAAGGCTGAACAAAGTGGTGCTGATGCCGTTATGCTCGTAGCACCGTATTACAACAAGCCAAGTCAGGAAGGGCTGTATCAGCATTTCAAGGCGATCGCCGAGAGCACTTCCCTGCCAGTTATGATTTACAATATTCCGGGAAGATCGACGGTTAATATCGAACCAGAAACAGTTATCAGGCTTTCACAGATCCCTAATATTGTCGCTGTTAAAGAAGCAAGCGGGAATATAAACGCAATGACAGAGATCATTGCAAGCACTGATGAGGACTTTTTGCTTTACAGCGGTGATGACGGAATTACGCTTCCTGTGCTATCCATCGGTGGAGTTGGAGTCGTATCAGTCGCCTCACACGTCATCGGCAAAGAAATGCAGGCAATGATCGACCAATTCCTGCAAGGCAACCATAAGGAAGCCGCAAAGCTTCACCAAAGCTTATTGCCGGTCATGGAAGGTCTGTTTGTCGCACCGAACCCCGCTCCTGTTAAAACAGCCTTGCAATTGAAAGGGATGGATGTAGGATCTGTCAGATTACCGCTCATTCCGCTTACAGAGCAAGAAAGAGTCACGCTAAATGAGCTAATTAAATAACACAGAGAGCCAATCTTACGAAGATTGGCTTTTTACATACTTTTAAAAGCAGGCTGAAAATTAAAACACCAATACTTTCCTGTTTCAGTTACTAGCTATGGGCGGATCAAGTATATTGATAAGGGGTTTGGCTAATGATAATTGTGGAAAAAAATGGGTTAAACAATGGCATCGAAAATAGCTGATTCCTTAAATAAAAGATCTGGAGAACTGAATATGTTGTCATGTTTTTTTAGCATCAGGTATAATGGAATCAATTGGAGTTTTGAACGGATTTTTCTAAGGAGGATATACCATTGACAAAAGAACAGAATCAAGGCATAAGAATCATTCCTCTTGGGGGACAAGGTGAACTCGGGAAAAACATGTATGTTGCAGAAGTGTATGGCGATATCTTTCTGCTGGATGCAGGCCTAATGTTTCCAGAAGAAGAAATGCTGGGGATTGATGCTGTCATCCCGGATATTACTTATCTAATCGAAAATAAAGAACGGCTTCAGGGGATATTTTTAAGCCATGGCCATGAGGATCATATGGGGGCACTGACATATGTTCTGAAGTATTTGCCTGTTCCTGTATACGGAACCAAGCTGACAATCGGGCTGGCAAAAGCGAAATTGTTGGAAGATGATTTTAAAGGAAATGCAGAATTCATTGAAGTGGAGTCTCATTCCAGATTAACGTTTCCGAACGCGGATGTCTCTTTCTTTAAAACGAACCATAGTATTCCTGATTCGGTAGGGATTGTAATCCATACCTCTGAAGGAGCGATCGTCTATACGGGTGATTTCAAGTTCGATCAGGCTGCCGCAGATTTGTACAAGCCTGATATTGGGGAGATGGCCAAAATAGGGGAAGGAGGCGTGCTATGTCTGCTATCTGACAGCACCGGAGCCGAAAAACCCGGTTATACTCCATCTGAAGCGCTCGTTGCAAAGGATATGGCCGATGCATTTTACAATGCAAACGGGCGAATCATCGTTACCTGTTTTGCTTCGAATATTAATCGGATCCAGCATGTTTTCAATGCTGCGGCATTCAGCGGCAGGAAATTGGCCGTTGACGGCAAGAGCCTAAAGCGTGTTTATGAGACGGCATTAAAAGCAGGCTATTTGAAAGTTGACGAAGAAATGATTATTCCGATTACGAAAATCAGTGATTTTCCGGATAACGAAATTGTCATCCTTTCCACAGGGCATCAGGGCGAACCCATTGCAGCTTTACAAAAAATGGCCAAGCAAACGCATAAACAGGTCAACATTAAAGCTGGCGATACCGTTTTGATTGCCGCCTCCCCTCTTAAGAGCGGAGAAGTCATTTTATATAAAACAATCGATTTGCTTTTCAGGGCAGGTGCGAACGTTGTTTCCGGACCAAATCGGGTCCATGTTTCCGGGCACGGCAGCCAGGAAGAGCTGAAAATGATGATCAACCTGATCAAACCGAAGTATTTGATTCCCGTCCATGGAGAATACCGCCATCTAAATGCACACGCAAAGGTCGGCATAGCTTCAGGACTTTCTAAAGAGAATATTATAATTGCTGAAAAAGGTGATGTGATCGAGGTCAAGCTTGATAAAATCCGTCTCTCCAGCAAGGTTTCGGCAGGGAATATCCTCATTGACGGCAGCGGAGTTGGCGATGTCGGGAATATCGTATTGAGGGACCGCCGATTGTTATCCCAGGATGGTATTTTGATTGTGGTTGTAACGTTGAATCGCCGCGACAAAACAATTGCCGCCGGACCGGAAATCATTTCACGCGGGTTTGTTTATATCCGGGAATCTGAAAAACTAATGACCGAATCGGCAGGAATCGTTACGGAAATCGTCAAAAAAGCGGCATCGAGACAAGTGTTTGATTGGTCAACCTTGAAGCAGGATATCAGGGATTCGCTAAATCAATATTTATTTGAAAAAACAAAACGTCGCCCGATGATCCTGCCTATCATTATGGAAATTTAATGTAGAAATTTGTTCCCGGCTTGCGAATATGCAAGGCCGGGATAATTCATGAGAATGAAGCTGCTCCTTCCAGATAATAATAACCTTATTAGAAACTGAAAGGAGATTGTTAAATGGAAATGGAAAGAGGACCAATGCCGAATCAACCAATGCCGAACCAGCCGGTGGTACCAAACCAACCAATGCCGAACCAACCGATCGTGCCAAATCAGCCGATGCCGAACCAGCCTGGAGATGACCAGCAAGGGAGGATGTCCCCTTTGATGGAAAAGATCCAGCAGCTTGGGCAAACGACTGTACCGCAGATGACACCCGATTCTTCGATACACTGCTTAACAATCATTGGTCAGGTAGAGGGTCATATGCAGCTTCCACCGCAAAATAAAACAACGAAATATGAGCATGTCATTCCGCAGATTGTCGCGATCGAACAGAATCCGAATATTGAAGGACTGCTGGTGATTTTAAATACAGTCGGGGGAGACGTGGAAGCGGGGCTGGCGATTTCAGAAATGCTCGCTTCACTATCCAAACCGACCGTTTCGATCGTGCTCGGGGGAGGCCATTCCATCGGTGTCCCTATTGCGGTTTCTTGCGATTATTCCTTCATTGCCGAAACGGCGACAATGACGATTCACCCTATCCGATTAACCGGACTTGTTATCGGTGTGCCACAAACGTTTGAATACTTAGATAAGATGCAGGATCGCGTTGTTAATTTCGTAACGAAGCATTCAAATGTATCGGAAGACAGGTTCAAAGAGCTAATGTTTGCAGTAGGCAACCTTACGAGAGATATCGGCACAAATGTAGTAGGAACGGATGCTGTCCAATCAGGTTTGATCGATGAAGTTGGCGGGGTAGGAGAGGCGATAAAGAAGCTGTATGAGATGATTGATCAAAACAGGGCTAATGCCCAAGGCCCGCATCCGGAAGGGTTTGTCCAATGATTCTATACACGATGACACCGCATGATCAAATCTTTCCCAGTGATGAGGAGAGCTTTTCCAGATATGTTGCCGTCAACTATAATGGAGTGCAGCTATTGGCAGAAAAGCAGGAAAACAATGACTACCGTGTTGACCGCATCATAAGCACAGACCCTGCCCATTATTTGGATGAAACGATTCAGCCTGGAGCGACTATCCGTTTTTAGCGTTAGAAACTAGAAAAATCGTCCAAGTTCATTGATATATGGTATACTGATACTACATTGATCAAGCAGCCAGCTGGCTGCTTTCTTCATTACAAAGATATAGAAAGCATCATCTTAACTTGGGTAGTTGTCTAGCTGCAGCGCCCAGCCCCTCGAGGTCATAAGAGGCAGGTGTTCTTCCTGCCCCTCTCCGGACTTCCACAGGATGTGGTGGCGTCAGCGTTCGTCACAGGACGTGACGGATTTTAGCTGAGGCTCCTTACTTGCAGGGCGCTTCCGCTTTTCTAATAATACATAGATTGCATGAAAATTCAGGTGATAAAAAATGGCAAAGAAGAAACGAAGGAAATCAAGAAGCGCAGATAAATTAAAATCGACATTAAAGTTTGAACTCACAGGACTGATTATGCTCGGACTTGCTGCTATTGCGCTTGCCAAGCTTGGGGCCGTCGGGAATTCGATTGTTCACCTTTTGCGTTTTTTTATGGGGGAATGGTATATCCTTGGGCTGGCGGGCTTTATATTGGTCAGCTTTTATCTGATGATTAAACGGGAAATCCCAATATTTTTAAAAAGACAGCTTATAGGTATTTATTTTATTGTATTAAGCATTCTGCTGCTGAGCCATGTGACGCTATTCGAGCTGCTTTCTGAAGGAGGACCGTTCAATAAGCCCAGTGTCATCGCGAATACTTGGGAATTATTCTGGATGGAGGTTAAAGGCGAGAGCAGTACAACTGACCTGGGCGGTGGAATGATAGGTGCGTTAATGTTCGCGGTTTCTTACTTTTTGTTCGATGAAGCGGGTTCTAAAATTATTGGTTTTCTATTGATTGTGTCGGGATTTGTACTTCTGACCGGCAAAACGGTCGGTGATAAGCTGGGCAGGTTCATTCTTTCAAGCGGCCGATTTTTTGCAGGTCAATGGGAAGCTTTTTTAGATGACATGAAGAGCTGGAAGCAAGGAAAACGGGAAAAAAAGAAGGTAAAAAAAGAAGCGGCATTGCTGAAGGAAGCTGAAGCGGCGGAAACGCAAAAGATACAGGCTGAAGAATTGCCGCTACAACCTCCTGAGACCAGATTGATTTCCAATTTTGCCGATACGGCCTATGGCGGAAAGGATCCGGATGACACGGCATCAATCGGGACAAAAACCGAGGGTGGAGAAACTGGTAAGAAAACGGACAGTCACACCATTGCTGAAGAAGAAGCGGAAGATCTTACACCGTCTATCAGCTTTACGGAAGTGGAAAACAAAGAATATGTCCTTCCCGCACTTTCATTGCTCAATCAGCCGAGAAAAACCGATCAAAGCGGCGAATATCAGTTGATTAATGAAAATGCCGCCAAGCTTGAGCGTACATTCCATAGCTTCGGCGTAAAAGCGAGAGTTACCCAGGTTCATCTCGGGCCAGCGGTAACAAAGTATGAAGTACATCCTGATGTCGGGGTAAAGGTAAGCCGAATTGTCAGCTTATCTGATGATCTGGCTTTAGCGTTGGCTGCAAAAGATATCAGAATCGAAGCACCAATACCGGGCAAGTCAGCAATCGGGATTGAAGTGCCGAACTCGGAAATTGCCATGGTATCCTTACGTGAGGTTTTGGAAGCAAAAGAATTTGATAAGCCGGAGGAGAAGCTTCAAATCGGCCTTGGCCGTAACATTTCCGGAGAGGCTGTGCTTGCCGAACTGAATAAAATGCCTCACCTGCTTGTAGCGGGTGCTACGGGGAGCGGTAAGTCCGTCTGCATAAATGGAATCATTACCAGCATCTTGATGCGGGCCAAGCCCCATGAAGTGAAAATGATGATGATTGATCCAAAAATGGTTGAGCTGAATGTGTACAATGGAATTCCACACTTGCTCGCTCCTGTTGTAACAAATCCGAAAAAAGCTTCGCAGGCACTGAAGAAGGTAGTCAGTGAAATGGAACGGAGATATGAGCTATTCTCGCACACGGGGACGCGCAATATCGAAGGATACAACGACCATGTGAACCGCCATAATATCGAGGAAGACGACAAACAACCGCTTTTGCCATATATCGTCGTCATTGTCGATGAGCTGGCCGACTTGATGATGGTGGCATCGAATGACGTCGAGGATGCCATAACAAGACTAGCGCAAATGGCGCGGGCTGCGGGGATTCATTTAATTATCGCCACACAAAGGCCTTCCGTCGATGTCATCACAGGAGTCATTAAAGCGAACATTCCATCCCGGATTGCTTTTAGCGTATCTTCAGCGACAGACTCAAGAACGATCCTGGATATGGGAGGCGCTGAAAAACTTTTAGGCCGCGGCGACATGCTCTTCCTACCGGTCGGCGCTTCAAAGCCTGTCCGGGTCCAGGGTGCGTTTTTATCGGATCAGGAAGTAGAAGAAGTCGTTGAATATGTAATTTCCCAGCAAAAAGCACAATACAACGAAGAAATGATCCCGGATGAAACGAGTGAAGCAGTTGGCGAAGTTGACGATAATCTTTATGACGAAGCCGTTCAACTGATCATTGAAATGCAGACCGCATCCGTATCTATGCTACAAAGAAGATTTAGAATCGGGTACACCCGCGCCGCAAGGCTTATCGACGAAATGGAAGCAAGGGGAGTCGTCGGTCCTTATGAAGGAAGCAAACCGAGAACGGTCCTTGTTTCGAAGGATCCGGAGAATGAGGCACATTCCTCTTAAACAAGCAAAACAGACCCGCGGAACCTGTTCCGGGGTCTGTTTTTTCGATCCATAATCAGTCTAATTCAGAGACATCATTCAGATGTTTTTTACAAAATGAATCGATAATGGCTTCTTCTTCTTCTTCAAGCTCGAAGTCCGTGACGTTATCGGTTTCTTTTTCGATGATGTCATACTTAACAATTACACTTCTATGTTCTTCTACAGTGTAGAGAACTCGTATGTATAATCCTTTTTCCGAATATAATTCATCATCTTCCGGCACATCGATATCAAGAAGAAATTCATATCTTTCTCCAGTCAATATGCCAAATGGATCCTTCAGTAATTCCACACTATAACTTGTGATGTCAATCATATTATCATCCTTTCCTTGCTTCGTCCTGGTTTTATTATACCCAAAAATAGCAGTAAAAGAAAAAGAAGCACTTGTGCATCTCAAACTTTATAAATTACAAGAATAAAGATCAAAAATGGTAAAATATAACTATGAATAAATATAAATCTGTTATACATCACAATTCTTTTTTCCTACAAATTTCAAAACTCTATTTATTTATACATCAAAAAATGATATAGTATTTTCGATTAGTAGGAATGATTGAACATCAGAGGTCTGATGTCTTAAGAAATGGTTGGAGGAAGCTGCATGTCCATAAAGTCAGATAATCGGCATTTGTATTTACAAGTCATCGATCACCTCAAACAGGACATTGAGAACGGGATTTACAAAGAAAGAGAAAAGCTACCCTCTGAGTTTGATTTAGCAAAAATGCTTGGAGTGAGCAGAGCCACTTTACGGGAAGCACTGCGGATTCTTGAAGAGGAGAATGTCATAATCCGCCGCCATGGAGTGGGGACCTTTGTAAATACTCAGCCGATGTTCACTTCAGGAATCGAACAGCTTAACAGTGTCACGAATATGATTAAGCAGGCGGGCATGAAACCCGGAACAATCTTCTTAAGTTCGAGGACCGAGGAGCCGACTGATGAAGACATTCGCCGTTTTTCTAATTCATTGGATGAAGGAATTGTTTTACTAGAAAGAGTGCGGACAGCAAATGGGGAACCGGTCGTATATTGTGTGGATAAAATCCCTGAACATATCCTGCCGGAGACATTTTCTCACGAAGATGAATCCATCTTTGATATTTTAGAGAAAGAAGCGGATCGAAGAATAGCCTACGCGGTTGCGCAAATCGAACCGATCGGTTATCACGAAAAAGTTTCTCCGATTTTGGAATGTGACCCTGAAGCAGCTCTCCTTGTATTAAAGCAAATGCATTTTGATGAAAAAGACGAGCCAGTGCTTTATTCAGTCAATTATTTCAAGGCTGACATGTTCAGTTTTCATGTGCTACGAAAAAGAATCTAAAATTTTTATTCCGTCATGAAAACGCAATCATTTCTCTTTCATTACATTTCTGACTAATCAACTAATATCTTTAGGGGGTACAAACTTGAAAAAGCGTAAATTTGGTATGGCGCTGTCTCTGGTCCTGGCTGCAGGAACAATCCTAGGTGCATGTGGCAATGATGAAGAGTCGGGAAGCAATGGTGAAAAAGAAAAAGATAAGTTCACAGTTGGTATGGTAACGGACATCGGCGGCGTTGATGATAAGTCTTTCAACCAATCAGCATGGGAAGGTCTTCAAGAATTCGGTAAAGAAAACGACCTGGAAAAAGGAAAAGACGGTTTTAACTACGTCCAATCCAAATCTGATGCAGACTATGCTACTAACTTAAATACATTGGTTCGTAATGATTTCGACTTGATTTATGGTATCGGTTATTTACTTGCTGAGCCGCTTGGCAAAGTTGCTGACCAGCGTAAAGATTCCAATTTCGCAATCGTTGACTCCGTGGTTGAAAAGCCAAACGTAGCCAGCATCACCTTCACTGAGCAGCAAGGTTCATTCCTTGTCGGCGTTATCGCTGCCCACACGACTAAGTCGAATAAGATCGGTTTCGTCGGCGGTGTTGATGGTACCCTGATCAATAAATTTGAAGCAGGTTTCATCGCTGGTGTTAAATCTGTTAAACCTGACGCTGATGTAAAAGTTCAATATGCAGGAAGCTTCGGAGCTGCTGATAAAGGACAAGCAATTGCATCCAGCATGTATTCTTCAGGGATTGATGTAATCTATCATGCTTCCGGTGGAACTGGTAATGGTGTTTTTGCTGCCGCTAAAGAATTGAAAAAGAAAGATCCTAACAGCAATATCTGGGTAATCGGCGTTGACCGTGACCAGTTCGAAGAAGGAAATGTGGAAGCAGACGGAAAGCCATACAACGTAACATTAACTTCAATGGTTAAGCGTGTTGATATCGCAGTTAAAGACCTAGCCGATAAAGCAAAAGCCGGCGATTTCCCTGGTGGAGAAGTAATCGAATACGGTCTTGAAGAAAATGGCGTATCCATTGCTGACCACAAAGAAAACGTTTCTGAGGATGCAATGAAAGCAGTCGATGAGTGGACTGAAAAGATCAAGTCAGGTGAAATAAAAGTACCTGCTACTCGCGACGAGCTTAAAGCTATGAAATTCTAATAAATTCTAATACTTAATGCGGGATAAATAATCATAGGGGGAATAATCAGGGCGGTTCTGCCACTTATTCCTCCTTTTTATCCGTCTAAACGAGTGTAAATACTTGAAGAAAGTAAGTGAAAAACTATAAAATCCCTTTGTAGTTTTTCCTTTGGTTTTTTCAAAATTAAAGGCTAAATGCCATCGAACACCCACTCACTTTTTAGGAGTTGATCATAAGTGGAATATGTTATTGAAATGCTTAATATTCGAAAGGAATTTCCCGGCATCGTTGCGAATGATAATGTAACGCTGCAGGTGAAGAAAGGTGAAATCCATGCGCTTCTCGGGGAAAACGGGGCAGGAAAATCGACCTTGATGAATGTTCTTTTCGGCTTGTACCAGCCAGAGAAAGGGGAAATCCGTGTAAAAGGGAAACCCGTTAAGATTACCGACCCGAACATTGCCAATGAATTGGGCATCGGGATGGTGCATCAGCATTTTATGCTGGTCGATCCTTTTACAGTAACGGAAAACATCATTCTCGGTAAAGAACCTTCAAAAAATGGAAAGATTGACCTTAAAGCTGCCAATAAAGAAGTCCGTGAGCTTTCAGAGCGTTACGGATTAAGGGTCGATCCAGATGCGAAAATTGAAGATATTTCCGTTGGGATGCAGCAAAGAGTCGAAATCCTGAAAACTCTCTATCGTGGAGCGGAAATTTTAATTTTTGACGAACCGACTGCGGTATTAACACCCCAGGAAATTAAAGAACTCATCACAATTATGGATACGCTTGTGAAAGAGGGTAAATCAATCATCCTGATCACCCATAAATTAAAGGAGATTATGGAAGTGTGTGATCGTGTCACTGTCATCCGTAAAGGACAGGGAATCGGGACCGTGAATGTCAGTGAAACGAACCCGGATGCTCTTGCAAGCTTGATGGTCGGCCGCGACGTTGTCTTTAAAACGGAGAAATCGGAGGCTAAGCCTGCTGCTGATGTGCTGGAAGTAAAGGACCTGACAGTGAATGATTCACGAGGTGTACAGGCTGTTAAGGGACTAGATCTCACAGTCAGGGCCGGTGAAATTGTCGGAATTGCTGGGGTTGACGGCAACGGACAGTCTGAATTGATTGAAGCTCTTACAGGACTTCGAAAAGCAGATGGTGGCTCCATTAAAATCAATGGAAACGAAATCAAGAACAAAACACCAAGAAAAATTGCCGAATCCGGTGTAGGCCATATTCCGCAAGACCGTCACAAGCACGGTTTGGTTCTTGACTACACAATCGGCGAAAATATGGTGTTACAGACTTATTATAAGAAACCAAATTCCAGAAACGGTGTTTTAAATTATCGGAAGATTTATGAAAAAGCGAGGACGTTAATTAGCGAATTTGATGTAAGAACGCCGAGTGAGTATACGCCTGCCCGTGCTTTATCAGGGGGAAATCAGCAAAAAGCGATTATCGGCCGTGAAGTAAACCGCGATCCCGATTTGCTGATAGCGGCACAGCCGACCCGGGGGCTTGATGTCGGGGCCATTGAATATATTCACAAACGCCTGCTTGAACAGCGTGATCATGGAAAGGCGGTACTGCTCGTTTCATTCGAGCTGGATGAAATCATGAACGTCAGTGACCGCATTGCTGTTATTTATGAAGGTGAGATAGTTGCCATTGTGAATCCTAAAGAAACGACTGAACAGGAACTGGGACTCCTAATGGCAGGCAGTAAGAGGATGGAAGCAGGTGGAACGACAAATGGCTAAAAAATTATTAAACTTATCGATTCCTGTTATTTCAGTATTGCTCGGGTTAATAACAGGGGCGATCATCATGCTTGTGAGCGGTTATGACCCTGTCAGTGGATATTCCGCAATGCTTGCCGGGATATTCGGAGATGAATTTTATATGGGTGAAACGGTCCGCCAAATCACTCCCTATATCTTAGCGGGCCTTGCCGTTGCGTTTGCGTTCAGAACAGGCCTGTTCAATATCGGCGTTGAAGGCCAATTGATCGTCGGATGGTTGGCTGCAGTCTGGGTAGGGACAGCATTCGAGCTTCCTAAAGTCATCCATTTGCCGCTTGCCGTACTTGCCGGTGCCGCTGCCGGGGCTCTGTGGGCTTTTATCCCGGGGTTGTTAAAGGCGAGATTCCGGGTTCATGAAGTTATCGTCACGATCATGCTCAACTATACAGCTCTTCATATTACAAACTATCTGATTATCAATGTTTTGTCTGATAAACAGGATAAGACCGAAAATATTGCCGAAACGGCTTCATTGCGTTCTTTTGTATTTGAGAATATGACGGACCTGTCCCGGATGCACTGGGGGATAGTCATTGCGGTTTTCTGTGCGATTCTCATGTGGTTCATCCTTGAGAAAACAACAACCGGCTTCGAATTAAAAGCGGTTGGTTTCAACCATCATGCCTCTGAGTATGCGGGAATGAGCGTTAACCGAAACATCATTCTTTCGATGGTCATCTCAGGTGCATTTGCTGGACTTGCTGGGGCAATGGAAGGGCTAGGAACATTCGGCTATGCCGCAATCAAGGGCGGATTTACCGGCGTCGGTTTCGATGGAATCGCGGTTGCTCTATTAGGTGCAAACACAGCGATCGGGGTTGTCCTGGCGGCGATATTATTCGGTGGCCTGAAGAATGGTGCCTTGAATATGCCTCTGGAAGCTGGCGTGCCAAACGAAATTGTTGATATTGTGATTGCGTTAATAATTTTCTTTGTAGCATCAGGCTATTTTATTCGCTGGATTATTTCACGCGTTTCTAAAAAGGGGGCGAAATAGGTGGACTTTTATCAGATTTTGCAAATTATCGTCCCATCGATGATTGCCCTTGCGGCACCACTTATTTTCACTGCTCTCGGCGGCGTTTTTTCTGAACGCTCCGGGGTGGTAAATATCGGTCTGGAAGGATTAATGGTTATCGGGGCATTTGTCAGTATCGTGTTCAACTTAACTTTTGCGGAACAGTTGGGATCACTGACCCCGTGGGTATCCATTCTTGTCGCTATGGTTGCGGCGATGATATTCTCCTTGCTTCACGCAGTGGCTTCGATTACATTCCGCGCCGATCAAACGGTCAGCGGTGTGGCTATTAACTTGCTGGCAGTAGGATTGTCGTTATTCCTTGTTAAGAAAATTTATGACAAAGGACAAACCGATATCATTAAGCAGACTTTCGATAAAATAGATATCCCGGTTTTAAGTGATATTCCGGTAATCGGTCCGATTTTCTTTTCAAATGGATATTATATTTCCTACATTGCGATCTTACTGGCGATCCTGGTTTGGTACATCATTTACAAGACTCCATTTGGATTGCGTCTTCGTTCTGTCGGGGAACATCCGATGGCTGCAGATACAATGGGAATCAATGTTTATAAAATGCGCTATGTAGGTGTTATTTTATCAGGTGCGCTTGGCGGCATCGGCGGCGCAGTCCATGCATTGACCGTAACACTCGATTTCAGCCATTCAACCATCAATGGCCAAGGATTCATGGCCATTGCCGCGATGATTTTCGGTAAATGGCATCCAATAGGCGCAATGGGTGCCGGGCTGTTCTTCGGTTTGGCGCAAAGCTTGAGCATTGTTGGAGCGCAACTGCCATTCTTTAGTGAGATCCCGCCCGTGTATTTATTGATTGCTCCTTACATCCTGACGATTATTGCACTTGCAGGATTCATCGGAAGAGCAGATGCTCCTAAGGCATCCGGCCATCCGTATATAAAAGGGAAAAGATAATCGGTTTATTCATGTAAAGCTGTCTGCGATATGCAGGCAGCTTTTTCATTTCTTTTTGAATATATTATAACAATATTATGTTAACAGATTATTTTTGAAACAGGTCGTACAGCTTGCATGAAATTTCCATTACCTTGTATATTTGTATGAGAAAGAATTTTATCTAGGTCATGAGTTTATCGAACGTATATGTTTAAAAGGTTTCTGTTCTACAAACAATAGACTTACGACATTACGCATTTTCACAAGGAGGACAACTGAATGGCGATTACTTCGGACATTGTAAAAAAGAGACCGGGCTATAATTTACATATCGTGAAAACCGAAAAGTATAAAACCAATACATTGGTATTTAAAATGAAGGCACCCTTAACTGCTGACACAGTCACCTATAGGGCACTGCTCCCGTATGTTTTACAGAGCACGACCGAAACGCATCCAACTTCTACAGAGTTGCGTTCTTATCTGGCTGATTTATACGGAGCAAGCTTGGATGTTGACGTGGCTAAAAAAGGTGAATATCAAATTATCAGTTTTGCAATGGACATCGCCAATGAAAAATTCCTTTCTAACTCTGCCCCTATATTGGCAAAAGGCTTTGAACTGCTGATGGAAGTGGTGTTTCATCCTAAAAAGGATGGAGAAGCTTTTGAATCCGCTACAGTGTTAAAGGAGAAACGGTCTTTGAAACAGCGGATTCAATCGATATATGATGATAAAATGCGCTATTCCACGAAGCGACTTGTTGAGGAAATGTGCGAAAATGAACCTTATGCTCTTGAAACGATTGGGTTCGAGGCAGATTTAGATAAGATTACTCCAGAGCTTCTATACTCTTATTATAAAAAAGCCCTCTCCGAAGATGAGATCGACTTCTATGTCATCGGCGACATCAATGAAAATGAAGTCGAAGAGTTGGCGGATAAATACGTAAGTCTTAAGGAAAGAAATCCCGAGAGAATAAAGCCTGTTCAGAAAAAGGTGGAAAAAGAGAGAGAAGTGGTCGAAAAGCAGGATGTAAAGCAAGGGAAATTGAACATTGGCTATCGTACCAATGTCTTGTACGGAGATGAGGACTATTATGCGCTTCAGCTTTTCAACGGCATTTTCGGCGGATTCTCCCATTCCAAACTTTTCATCAATGTGCGTGAGAAAGCGAGCCTTGCTTATTATGCTTCTTCCCGGATCGAAAGCCATAAAGGCTTGCTGATCGTCATGTCAGGCATTGAAAATAAAAATTACGGGCAGGCGGTCGAAATCATCAGGGAGCAAATGAAAGAAATGAAGCAGGGGAATTTCACAGAAGAGGACCTCGCCCAGACAAAAGCCGTAGTAAAGAACCAGATTTTAGAGACCGCCGATGTCGCACGCGGTTTAGTGGAAATACTATATCATAATGTGATATCCGGGATGAGCATTCCGCTTGATGAATGGCTTGAAAAAACAGAAAAAACCACCAAAGAGGAAATTGTTAAAGTGGCTCAAAAAATCGAATGTGACACGATTTATTTCCTAACTGGGACGGAGGTGCAGTCATAATGGAGAAAATCACGTTTAACCAGCTTCAGGAAGAATTGTTTCACGAAAAGATGGATAATGGCTTACAGGTGTATATATTGCCTAAAAAGGGCTTTAACAAATCATATGCAACGTTCACGACCAAATATGGTTCGGTTGACAATCATTTTAAGCCGCTGAATAAACAGGATTTCGTAAAGGTTCCAGATGGGATCGCCCATTTTTTGGAGCATAAGTTATTTGAGAAAGAAGATGGCGATGTATTTCAGCAATTCAGCAAACAGGGGGCTTCCGCTAATGCTTTCACATCCTTTACAAGGACTGCGTATCTTTTCTCAAGTACCTTCGATTTCGAGAAAAACCTGACAACATTAATTGATTTTGTACAGGATCCTTATTTTTCCGAAAAGACCGTTGAAAAAGAGAAGGGAATTATCGGCCAGGAAATCAATATGTATGACGACAATGCGGACTGGAGGCTTTACTTCGGCTGCATCCAGAATATGTATGAGCATCACCCTGTAAAAATCGATATTGCCGGCACGGTGGATTCGATTGCGAAAATCACCAAGGATATGCTTTATGAATGCTACGAAACGTTTTATCATCCGAGCAATATGCTTTTGTTTATTGTCGGACCGGTAAACCCCGATCAGACAATCGATTTAATAAGGAAAAATCAGGGGAACAAGGAATATAGTGAGCAACCTGAGATCGCAAGACATTTTGAGGACGAACCAACTGGTGTGGCCCAAAAAAGCCAAGTCCTCCACATGAATGTCCAAACACCAAAAGTAATGCTTGGCCTAAAGGCGATTGATGTTCATGCTTCAGGGGCAGAGCTCCTCAAAACTGAATTAACCACAAATGTACTGCTTGAGGTTCTTTTTGGCAAAACCTCAGATCTATACGAAGAGTTGTATTCAGAGGGCTATATCGATCAATCCTTCTCCTATGACTTCACTCAGGAGCAGGGCTTCGGTTTTGCTCTCATCGGCGGGGATTCAACCCGTCCGGATGAATTAACGGATAAATTAAAGGACATTTTGCTGAAGGCCAAATCTGGGGAAGGAATTAGTGAAGAAAGCGTGAACCGAACGATCAAGAAAAGAATCGGCAGCTTCCTTCGTGCCTTGAACTCTCCGGAGTATATTGCCAATCAATTCACACGCTATGCGTTCAATGATATGGATCTGTTTGATGTAGTCCCGGTACTTGAGAACATCACATTTAAGGATGTGAAACAGGCAGCCGAGCAGTTAATAGACGAAGAGCGAATGACCGTCTGCCAGATCTTGCCGAAATAATACGAAATAAAAACCTTGCCGGATTCAAGGCAAGGTTTTGCTATAATGATTAATATAGCCAAACAAAAGATAAGGGGGAGCAATCTGGTGGAAAAGCGTTTTGCCCTTATTACGGGAGCAAGTGGGGGAATTGGTAGAGCGATAGCGATAAAGCTTGCGCAGGAGAATTATTCTTTATATTTGCATTACAACAAAAATCAAAAAGCAATTGAGCAGCTGATGTCAGAGCTTGAACCATATGATATCGAACTGATTCCAATTCAAGCTGATTTGGGCGAAAAAGACGGATACCAAAAACTGACCCAAAACATCTTTTCTTTGCAATCGATTGTCTTGAACAGCGGCAATAGCTATTACGGGCTGGTTACAGATATGGACGAGAAGGTCGTCGATCAAATGGTTCAGCTACATATTACCTCTCCTTTTATGTTAACGAAGGAACTTCTGCCCAAACTTACACATCGGTCCAATAGTGCGATTGTGGCGGTTACTTCTATTTGGGGAGATACGGGGGCATCTTTTGAGGTTCTTTATTCGATGGTTAAAGGAGGTCAAAATGCCTTTGTCAAGGCGCTCGGCAAAGAACTGTCTTTAAGTGGAATCCGTGTTAATGGAGTTGCTCCGGGGGCCATTTCCACCGCCATGCTGGAATCCTTTACAAAAGCTGAACTCGAACTGATGAAAGCTGATATCCCAATGGGACGCGTCGGGATCCCTGAGGAAGTGGCGGATGCGGTAGCCTATTTATTGTCTGATAAAGCTTCCTATATCACGGGTCAGATTATTGGTGTCAATGGCGGCTGGTATACATAAACTGCCACTGGAAAGTGAAAATTATTGTATAAATAGCGCTTTTCCTTCACAAAATATGGATGTAACACTATGAAGGAAAGGATGATAAGCAATGTCTGTATTGGATAATTGGGATCAGTGGAAGAATTTTTTAGGCGACAGGCTCCATCAGGGAGAGCACCAAGGTCTTTCTGGAAGCTCGATTAATGATTTAGCGTTTGAAATCGGCGATTACCTTGCTAATCAAGTCGATCCGAAAAATGATCAGGAACGTGTGCTTTCTGACCTTTGGTCTGTGGCTTCTGATGAAGAAAAACATGCGATCGCCAGCGTGATGGTGAAATTAGTCGAAAATAACGGTTCAAAATAATCATTATTTTAGCAGGTGCTAAGACCTCTTCCATTTTATTGGAAGGGGTTTTTTCCATTTAAGGCACCAGAAAAATAGAAAAAGGTGTAATTTTTTAAAGATTACTCCTTTTAACTTCCTAGAAAATGCTATATTATAGAATTTAGAAAAAGAAATGAGCTGAGGCATGCAAGCCTGCATAGTGTGGGAGTTTTCTTTTATACAAAAAATGTCGTATTCTGTCGCTTGAGGAGTGGTTAGGTGGAAAAGAAAGAGTGGTATTTTGAATATGAAATTCAAAACAACCGCCCGGGATTATTAGGCGATATTTCTTCCTTATTAGGTATGCTCTCTATAAATATAGTGACGATAAATGGTGTCGATCAAGGACGGCGGGGGCTTCTGCTGTTAACAAAGGACAGCAGGAACATTGAAAGGTTTGAATCCATCCTTCGTACGATGGATACGATCAAACTAATTAAACTTCGCGAACCTAAGCTTCGTGATCGCCTGGCGGTACGCCATGGGCGATACATCCAACGGGATGCTGATGATAAGAAGACGTTCAGGTTCGTCAGGAATGAGCTTGGCCTCTTAGTGGATTTCATGGCTGAGCTGTTCAAGCAGGAAGGCCACAAATTAATCGGGATCCGTGGCATGCCCAGGGTCGGCAAGACAGAGTCGATTGTTGCCGCTAGCGTTTGCGCCAATAAAAGATGGCTGTTTGTTTCCTCGACATTGCTTAAACAAACGATACGCAGCCAGCTGATTGAAGATGAATATAGCGAAGATAATCTATTCATCCTCGACGGAATTGTTTCTACACGGAGGGCAAACGAACGCCACTGGCAGCTCGTTCGCGAAATTATGAGGTTGAATTCTGTCAAGGTGGTAGAACATCCAGACGTCTTTGTGCAAAACACGGAATATACGATGGATGATTTTGATTATATTATTGAACTTAGAAACAACCCCGATGAAGAAATTACATATGAAGTTGTCGAACAAAATAATCAATTTTCATCATCGGACTTTGGTTCTTTTGATTTTTAAAATGGAAGGTGTTTTATTTGACTGAACTAGGTAATAGACTTAAAGAAGCCCGCGTGGCAAAGGGCATGAGCTTGGATGATTTACAAAGTGTGACAAAAATACAGAAGCGGTATTTGTCTGGCATTGAAGAAGGCAATTACGAAATGATGCCTGGGAAGTTTTACGTGCGAGCATTTATCAAGCAATACTGCGAGGCTGTCGGTTTGGATTCTGAAGAGATCTTTGACCAGTACAAAAGCGATGTTCCGGTTGTATATAATGAGGAGCTTCCAGATAAGCTATCCAGAGTCCAAACCAAAAGTACCGTTAAAACAGAAGACTCTAAATTAATGGCTTCACTACCTAAAATACTGGGTGTCATATTCGTTATTCTGGCAGCCGTCTTAATTTATCTGTTAGTTTCAAACTATGTCAGTAAATCAGACAATAAGACTGAGAATGAGACTACTAATGAAGAGGTAAACTATGATGAAAGCAAAGACTCTCCTCTAAATGATGAGAACAAAGATGAAGAGTCTGCAGCAACTGAAGAAGTAAAAGAAGAACCAGCAGCACCAACAGAAGAAAAGCCAGAACCTGAAGAAGTGAAACAAGAGCTTACATCTGTAAGTTCAAGCGGTAAAAACAGTACGTATGAGTTAAAAAATGCTAAAGAATTCAAATTAAAGGTTACATCTATAGGGGAAACATGGGTAAATATCCAAAATGGAAGCGGCAAATCCATCTTCCAGGGCACCCTTAAAAAGGACCAAGTCCAAGAAATCGACTTTACGAATGAAACCGGAGCAGTTATTGTTATCGGGAATGCGGCCGAAACCGAAATCTTCGTAAATGACGAAAAACTGGCCTACGCCATTTCACCTGCTCAATCGGTTACCCAGAATGTAACCATTCAATTTACTAAAGCTCAATAATCATTTTAATAGTCATCTTTATGGTGACTATTTTTTCTCTTTTTTCATTTTAATTATCGTACATCTCCGTACGAATTTTTGGAGGAATCGTCCGTGAATCTGCCTAACAAAATAACTGTATTAAGAATTCTATTAATTCCCTTGTTTTTAATTATTATGCTCGTTCCCTTTAATTGGGGAGAATGGACAATATCGGGTACATCCCTTCCAGTAGCCCATTTCTGGGGGGCCATGCTATTCATCGTCGCTTCAACGACAGATTGGATTGATGGATATTACGCACGCAAGCTGAATCTTGTCACCAATCTTGGGAAATTTCTGGACCCGCTGGCCGATAAGCTTCTCGTTTCAGCCGCTTTAATCGTATTGGTCGACCTTGATCTCGTTTACAATCAATCATGGATTGTCATCGCCATCATCAGCCGGGAATTCGCTGTGACAGGATTACGTCTCGTTCTTGCCGGTACCGGTGAAGTCGTGGCAGCCAATAATCTTGGGAAAATCAAAACCTGGGCCCAGATTATCGCCATTTCAGCCTTGCTGCTTCATAATTTACCGTTTTCTTTAATCTCCTTTCCATTTGCCAATATCGCATTGTGGATTGCTTTGTTCTTTACGATCTGGTCTGGATGGGATTACTTTGCAAAAAACAAAGAGGTTTTTAAAAATTCCAAATAACGAATGGGTGGGTCTTTAGAAGATGAATGCTGAAATTATCGCAGTAGGATCGGAACTTCTACTTGGACAAATTGTCAATACAAACGCAAAATTTCTATCACAGCAATTCGCAGAAATGGGAGTCAATGTTTTTTATCATACGGTTGTGGGGGACAATGATAAGAGGCTGGAATCCGTGCTTGAAACAGCAGAATCCCGTGCGGATTTAATTGTCTTTACCGGTGGGTTAGGTCCGACTAAAGATGATCTGACAAAAGAAACGATTTCCCGCCATCTTGGCAGGGAGCTTGTATTCGATGAAGAGGCCTTACATTCCATTGAAGCTTTTTTCAGTAAAACAGGAATCGAAATGACGGAAAATAATAAAAAGCAGGCACTTATTTTGGAAGGGTCAGAGGTTTTGCGCAATGATCATGGAATGGCTCCGGGGATGGTCCTTGCTATCAATGGAATTACCTATATGCTGTTACCGGGACCGCCAAAGGAAATGGAACCGATGTTTTTAAGCTATGGGTATGAGAGCATCATGAAAAGGCTTAAAACTCATGAGAGAATCGAATCTAAAGTGCTGCGCTTTTTTGGGATTGGTGAATCCCTTCTCGAAACAAAGATTGAAGATATGCTTGAAAACCAAACAAATCCGACGATTGCGCCGCTCGCTGCCGACGGTGAAGTCACACTCAGGATCACGGCCAAGCACGCTTCACGGGAAAAATGCGCCGAAATGATAGCCGTTGTGGAAAAAGAAATCTTAAGCCGTGTTGGGGAGTATTGTTATGGAATCAACGAAACTTCCTTGATTAAGGAACTTTTGAAAGAACTGACCGCCCGGAAATTAACGATTGCCAGTGCTGAAAGTTTGACCGGAGGGATGTTCCAAGAGCAGCTCACATCCGTTCCGGCGGCAGGCAAGGTCTTTAAAGGCGGCATCGTCTCTTATACGAATGAAGCAAAAAGAAATCTATTGAAGGTTAGTGAAAAAACGATTGCCGAGCATGGCGTTGTCAGTGGTCCTTGTGCGGCGGAGATGGCGGAAAATGTCCGGAATCTGCTCGATGCCGATCTAGGTATCAGTTTTACAGGGGTAGCTGGTCCCGATGAACAGGAAGGCAAACCCGTTGGCACAGTATTCATTGGGATGGCGTTCCGTAACGGTGAATCTGCTGTTGAGCGATTGAATCTTTCAGGGAGCAGAGCATCGAACAGGATTCGAAGCGTGAAATATGGGTGCCATTACTTGCTCCGTCAATTATCTGAATAATATGTAGCTGGACCGGTTTCAGACCGGTCTTGTTTTCTGTGTCAGGAAATAGACAGATTACTTTGGAATTTTTCATTTCATTATCATTGCTATCGATAAAATAGAATTTTTCCATGGAAGAAAAAGAGAGATTCATAAATAACTAGCAAATAAAAAAAACGAATGAATGTTCGATTTTTCTCTTGGCAAACCAAAAAAAAAAGTATATAGTAGAAATAGGTTTTGAGATGAGACAGCTTAAAATCAATTCATTTGTCTTTTGTTTAATCGGATAAACCGATTAGTTGAATATAGAGGAGGAACTTAAGTGAGTGATCGTCAAGCGGCGTTAGAAATGGCATTAAAGCAAATTGAAAAGCAATTCGGTAAAGGTTCCATCATGAAGCTCGGTGAGCAAACGGACAGAAGAATTTCCACCATCCCGTCCGGTTCACTGGCATTGGATGTTGCACTTGGCGTGGGCGGATATCCGCGCGGAAGAATCATTGAAATCTACGGACCAGAGAGCTCAGGTAAAACCACGGTGGCGCTCCATGCCATAGCTGAGGTACAGGCAAAAGGCGGACAAGCTGCCTTCATCGATGCTGAACATGCACTTGATCCGGTATATGCTCAAAAGCTTGGAGTCAATATCGATGAACTATTGCTATCTCAGCCGGACACAGGCGAGCAAGCTTTAGAGATCGCCGAAGCGCTTGTTCGAAGCGGTGCAGTAGATATTCTTGTAATAGACTCGGTTGCGGCCCTGGTGCCAAAAGCGGAAATCGAAGGGGAAATGGGAGACTCGCACGTTGGTCTTCAGGCAAGACTGATGTCCCAAGCTCTTAGAAAGCTTTCCGGTGCCATTAACAAATCGAATACTATTGCGGTATTCATTAACCAGATTCGTGAAAAGATAGGAATCATGTTCGGAAACCCGGAAACTACTACTGGGGGACGCGCATTGAAGTTCTATTCCACCGTCCGTCTTGAAGTCCGCCGTGCCGAGCAATTGAAGCAGGGTAACGATGTGGTCGGTAACAAGACAAAGATTAAAGTAGTAAAAAATAAGGTAGCGCCTCCGTTCCGTCAGGCGGAAGTCGATATCATGTACGGAGAAGGTATTTCACGTGAAGGTGAAATCATTGATATGGGGTCTGATTTGGATATCGTCCAAAAAAGCGGTTCATGGTATTCTTACAACGATGACCGCCTTGGACAGGGACGTGAAAACGCGAAGCTGTTCCTAAAGGAAAATGAAAGCCTTCGACTGGAAATCATGAAAAAGATTCGTGATCATTACAATCTTGACGGCGAACACGTCGCGCCGGAAGAAACAGAGGATCAAGAGGAATTAGAACTCGATTAATATAGCCAAGTATGGACCGGTCTTAGTGCTGCCGGTCCTTTTTTCATGGGGCGAAAAATTAAACTTGAAACATCCCATGTCGATTTCCTAAAAATTAAGGAAGCCGTGTGCAGGACAAACCCTTGACAATAAAAAATCACACCTATACAATTAATATGTATATTTTACATTTTTTCAAACTAAAATTTTGAAATGTTAAGTGCTGTATATTGAAGTTATGTACAATGTACATGCCGACAGACCTACTTTTTAGTAACAAGTTCATAGCAAGGGGAGGTGAAATGATGGAACCCATTACAGTAATCATCTCCATTTTGCTTGGCCTAATCGTCGGTGCAGTTGTTGGCTATTTTGTAAGCAAGAATGTTTCCCAAAACAAAATAGCAGGGGCTAAAAACTCTGCTGAACATATCCTAGCGGATGCGAAACGTGAAGCAGAGGCTGCTAAAAAAGAAGCCCTATTGGAAGCAAAGGATGAAATTCATAAGATTCGTTCCGATGCGGAACGCGAAGTGCGTGAGCGAAGAAACGAATTGCAAAAACAAGAAAATCGATTATTGCAAAAAGAAGAGAACCTTGACCGTAAAGATGAAACGTTAGACAAACGTGAAGTCCTTTTGGAGAAAAAGGACGATTCTCTGAACCAAAGACAACAGCATATTGAAGAGATGGAAAGCAAAGTGGAAGAAACGATTCGCAAGCAGCAGACTGAACTCGAGCGTGTTTCTGGCTTAACTCGTGAAGAAGCGAAAGCAATCATCATCGACCGTATTGAGAAAGAATTGGCCCATGATACCGCAATCATGATTAAAGAAAGCGAGAATCGCGCGAAAGAAGAAGCTGACAAGAAAGCGAAAGAATTGCTTTCCCTTGCGATACAGCGTTGCGCGGCTGATCACGTTGCGGAAACAACCGTTTCTGTGGTGAACCTGCCAAATGATGAGATGAAAGGCCGGATTATCGGACGAGAAGGACGAAATATCCGTACCCTGGAAACTCTTACAGGTATCGATTTGATCATTGATGATACACCGGAAGCCGTCATTCTTTCCGGATTCGATCCGATCAGGCGTGAAACGGCTCGCTTAGCACTTGAGAAGCTGGTGCAAGATGGACGGATTCACCCGGCCCGCATCGAAGAGATGGTTGATAAATCAAGACGTGAAGTGGATGAACATATCCGCGAAATAGGTGAACAAACCACTTTCGAGGTAGGTGTTCACGGGCTCCATCCGGATCTGATTAAAATTCTTGGCCGCTTGAAGTTCCGTACAAGCTACGGCCAAAACGTTTTAAAGCATTCCGTGGAGGTTGCCCAATTATCCGGATTGTTGGCCGCTGAGCTTGGAGAAGATGAAACGCTCGCAAGACGTGCCGGATTGCTTCACGATATTGGTAAAGCAATCGACCATGAAGTAGAAGGAAGCCATGTGGAGATTGGGGTCGAACTCGGAACCAAGTACAAAGAGCATCCTGTTGTCGTCAACAGCATTGCTTCCCACCATGGTGATACAGAACCTACTTCAGTCATTGCCGTGCTAGTCGCGGCTGCGGATGCATTGTCCGCGGCAAGACCAGGGGCGCGCAGTGAAACGCTCGAAAACTATATCCGAAGACTTGAAAAGCTTGAGGAGATTTCCGAATCGTATGATGGCGTTGAAAAATCCTTTGCCATTCAAGCCGGACGTGAAGTGAGAATTATGGTAAAACCTGAACAAATCGATGATCTTAGTGCTCATCGTCTTGCAAGGGATATCCGTAAACGCATTGAAGAAGAATTGGATTACCCAGGCCATATTAAAGTAACGGTCATCCGTGAAACAAGGGCCGTCGAGTACGCAAAATAAAGCGAAGTGGTGACTCACCACTTCGCTTTTTTTTTGCACAGACCAATGTGGAAGAGAGCAACCCCGGCCCATCAAAATTTGTGATACAATACATAAGAAAACCAGAGGGTCCGAGCCCTTTCGACCATATAAAAAATGTTATATAAATAGAAAGGATTTTTTTATGAAATTACTTTTTGTCGGAGATGTAGTGGGTTCACCAGGAAGGGATATGTTGAAAGAGTACCTTCCTAAAATAAAGGAAAAGTACCGACCCCATATCACCGTGGTCAACGGTGAAAATTCAGCAGGAGGACGTGGCATAACCGAAAAAATATATCGTGAATTTCTTGAATGGGGGGCCCAGGCCGTCACGCTAGGCAACCACGCATGGGATAACCGGGATATTTTTGAGTTTATTGACAGTGCGAAGTATCTGGTGCGGCCGGCAAACTTTCCTGCAGGCACACCAGGGGAAGGGCTAAAGTTTCTAAAATGGAACACGTTTGAAATTGCCATCATCAATCTCCAGGCCCGCACATTTATGCCCCCGCTCGACTGTCCTTTTGTAAAGGCTGAGGAGCTTGTTGCTGAAGCAAGAAAGCGAACACCAATTATTTTCATTGATTTTCATGGCGAGGCAACCAGTGAAAAGCAAGCAATGGGCTGGTTTCTTGACGGCAAGGTCTCGGCTGTTGTCGGCACGCATACGCATGTCCAAACAGCGGATAATCGGATCCTTCCAAACGGCACGGCTTACCTCTCGGACGTTGGCATGACCGGTCCGTATGATGGCATATTGGGGATGGAAAGAGAAGCGGTCATTCACCGCTTTTTAACGAGCCTTCCGGTACGATTTGAGGTTCCAAAGGAAGGCAGAACCGTTTTAAGTGCGGTCCTCATCGATATTGACGAAAAAACAGGACAGTCCAAGAAAATAGAACGCATCTTAATCAATGACGACCACCCATTTTATACGTAATCAAGAAATGATTCCTTCATCTTCCATGACCGTCCTTGCCCACAGGCATCCAGCTTTCCAGATAACAATTTGTCATACTACGTTTCTGTTCAGAATATAGTAGCAATGGAAAGTATTTACCTATGGAACGCTATTCCAATCAGGTAAGGGGAAAACAAGGAGGACTAGGGATGGAAATATTAAAGGTTTCAGCAAAATCTAATCCTAATTCTGTAGCAGGCGCACTGGCGGGCGTACTAAGAGAAAGAGGTACCGCAGAGATCCAGGCGATCGGCGCCGGTGCGTTAAATCAGGCCGTCAAGGCAGTAGCAATCGCAAGAGGGTTTGTGGCACCTAGTGGAGTGGACTTGATTTGTATTCCTGCCTTTACAGATATTAAGATTGATGGAGAAGAAAGAACAGCGATTAAACTCATTGTCGAACCGAGATAGCGAATGTCATGAAAGTCGACACCTGTTTGCATCAGCAGACAGGTTCTTTTTTTACTGGAAAAAAGAATGTATAGTGTATGTATCTATTTGAAAGAAAAGGAGTAGAAAAAATGAAAATCTTTGATGCCCATTGTGATGTCTTGATGAAGATGTTTATCGACCCAACCATCTCCTTTTTAGACAGTGAAAAACTGCATATTACTTATCAATCCCTTTCGGAAACTGGCGGAAAGGTTCAGTGTTTTGCGATTTATGTCCCTGAGGCCATCCATCCGGATATGCGATTTATCGCGGCGCTTTCCATGGTAGATATTTTCTATGAGAAAGTTTTGACGATGCCAAATATGAAACTGGTAACCTCCAAAGAGGATATCGATAGTCTTACCGATGATCAAATCGGGGCGGTTTTAACATTGGAGGGCTGTGATTGTATCGGAGATGATTTAGTAAAGTTAAACACATTGGTCAGATTAGGCGTTTCGTCTGTTGGACTGACATGGAACTTTGCCAACATGGTTGCGGACGGTGCCCTTGAAAAACGTGGAGGCGGTTTGACCGGCTTTGGCGAAAGCGTCGTGAAAACATTGAACCGGCATGCCATTTGGTGCGATGTTTCCCATCTATCTGAACGGGCGTTCTGGGATGTCATCGAGATAGCCGACCATCCGATTGCTTCCCATTCGAATGTGTTTCGGATCTGTCCCCACCCCCGTAATCTAAAAGATAATCAAATCATCGCTTTGCTTAAGAAAAATGGTGTGATAGGAGTAACCTTTGTCCCTGAATTTTTAACGGAAAAGCCGTTAGCGCACATAGCGGATGTCCTAAAGCAAATCGATTATATCGCAAGTCTCGGAGGAGGACGTCAAATCGGCGTGGGCTCAGATTTCGACGGCATTGATCAGACCGTGCACAATCTGTCTTCTTACAGGGATTATCAGAATCTGATCAATGAAATGCATAAGCACTATCCTGCCGATTTCATAAAGGGGATATTATTCGATAATTTCGCTGCCAGATTCCCAGACTAATAAAGCAATAATCGCTTTTCGCGGAATTATCTAAATATACAAAAAAATATCACCGAAACGATCAATTAATATGCTCAAAGGCTTGATTTTTTTAGGTTATAGGTCTAGAATTGAAGCAGTTTAGTACACCTTTCCTATTATAAAATAATTGAATATTTATACATATTAAAAGTTTCAGTTTATTAGGGAAGGTATTGCTATAGTAGAGTTTGAGTTTATTATTTTAACCGGATTTAAAGGGGTGTAAGGGCATGATCAATCAACTTTCGTGGAAAGTTGGCGGACAACAAGGGGAAGGTATTGAAAGTACGGGAGAAATTTTCAGTATTGCTCTCAACAGATTGGGCTACTACTTGTATGGGTACCGTCATTTCTCATCTCGTATTAAAGGAGGGCACACGAACAATAAGATTCGTGTAAGCACGGCGCAAACGCGTTCGATCTCGGATGATTTAGATATTCTCGTGGCGTTTGACCAGGAGACAATCGATGTAAACTATCAGGAACTTCATGCAGGCGGAGTCATCATTGCGGATTCCAAATTCAATCCTGTCCGTCCTCAAGACACGGATGCAGCCATGTATGCCATTCCATTTACCGAAATGGCGACTGAACTTGGAACGTCTCTGATGAAAAACATGATAGCTGTAGGCGCTTCAAGCGCTGTGCTTGGCTTGGACATCACTGTTTTCAACGAAGTGGTCGAGGAAATCTTTGGTCGTAAAGGCGAACAAATCGTCCAGAAGAACTTGGATGCCATTAAAGCTGGCTACGACCATTTGACCGAAAAGCTGGGAGAAAAGGTAGGCGCGATGCAGCTTGAAAAAGCGGATGGACAGAAGCGCTTATTCATGATTGGAAACGATGCGATCGCATTGGGCGCACTTGCCGGCGGAACCCGGTTTATGGCCGCGTATCCAATCACTCCAGCTTCGGAAATTATGGAATATTTAATTAAGAAGCTCCCGGCGGTCGGCGGAACGGTCATCCAAACTGAGGATGAGATTGCCGCAGCGACGATGGCAATCGGAGCCAACTATGGGGGAATTCGTGCGATTACGGCTTCTGCGGGACCTGGTCTTTCCTTGAAGATGGAGGCAATCGGGCTTTCAGGCATTACCGAAACACCGCTTGTGATTATCGATACTCAGCGGGGTGGACCGTCTACCGGCCTTCCGACAAAACAGGAGCAATCCGACCTTATGGCGATGATTTACGGGACGCACGGGGAGATCCCGAAAATTGTCATGGCCCCAAGCACGGTGGAAGAAGCGTTTTATGATACAGCGGAAGCGCTTAACCTGGCAGAGGAGTATCAATGTCCGGTTATCGTCCTTTCAGACCTTCAGCTATCGCTAGGCAAGCAAACTGTTCAGCCGCTCGATTACAGTAAAATTGAAATCAGGCGCGGGAAATTGGTGAGCGAAGAGCTTCCTGAACCAGAAAACGGCCAATATTTCAAACGCTATGAAGTAACCGAAAGTGGTATTTCGCCACGTGTGCTGCCAGGAACGAAAAACGGCATCTTCCATGTGACAGGTGTAGAGCATGATGAAACCGGTAAACCTTCAGAATCAGCGGGGAATCGGATTGCGCAAATGGATAAGCGGATGCGCAAAATCGAAAACATTGCTTTTAAAACACCTGTGTATAAAAATACGCCGCATGCCGAAGCTGATCTTTTGATTGTAGGATTCATTTCAACACGCGGGGTTATTGAAGAAGCAATGGAACGGTTAGCAGCAGATGGAATCAAAGTGAATCATGCACATATCCGCTTAATTCATCCATTCCCGGCAGATGAAATGCTTCCTTTAGTACAATCAGCAAAGAGAGTGGTCGTAATTGAAAACAACGCGACAGGACAGTTAGCGAATATATTGAAAATGAATGTTGGCAATGTGACGAAAATTAAGAGCATCTTAAAATATGACGGTAACCCGTTCTTGCCGCATGAAATCCATACACAATGCAAGGAGTTGTTCCAATATGGCCACATTTAAAGAGTTTCGTAATAACGTAAAGCCTAACTGGTGTCCCGGCTGCGGCGACTTCTCGGTACAGGCGGCCATTCAGCGTGCGGCTGCCAATGTCGGCCTTGAACCGGAAGGGCTTGCCGTTGTGTCCGGCATCGGCTGTTCGGGACGGATTTCAGGTTATATCAAATCGTACGGCTTTCATGGAATCCATGGTCGTTCACTACCGATTGCCCAGGGTGTAAAAATGGCTAACCGGGAATTGACAGTCATTGCTTCAGGCGGCGACGGCGACGGCTTTGCGATCGGAATGGGCCATACGATCCATGCGATCCGCCGGAATATTGATGTAACGTATATCGTGATGGACAACCAGATTTATGGATTGACGAAGGGACAGACTTCGCCGCGTTCAGCTGCCGGATTTAAGACGAAATCCACACCTCAGGGATCGATCGAGCAGGCAATTTCTCCTATGGAGCTGGCATTATCTGCAGGCGCAACTTTTGTCGCGCAGAGCTTCTCAACGGACCTTAAAGATCTTACAGCAATTATTGAAGCGGGCATTCAGCATAAAGGGTTTTCCTTAATCAATGTATTCAGCCCTTGTGTCACATACAACAAAGTAAATACGTATGACTGGTTTAAAGAAAACTTAACGAAGCTTAGCACAATCGACGGCTATGACCACACGAACCGTGAATTGGCCATGCAAACAGTGATGGAGCATGATGGTCTTGTCACTGGTATCATTTATCAAAACAACGAGCGCCAGTCTTATCAGGAAATGATTCCGGATTATGCGGAAGAGTCGTTAACAAAAGCAGACTTAAAGCTGAGCCAGGAAAGCTTTGATAAATTAGTTGCTGAATTTATGTGATAATCACGTAATAAAAAAAGGGTCCGGCTCATATAATGAGCGGGCCTTTTGCATTTCATGCCATAACGGTGTTACCCCAAGCAGGAACTCAAATCCAGCGAAAACGCCTGCGTCTGGAACGCCCGTTTTCTTCATCTGAGGAATCCTGTTCATCGTCGCGCCTGTCGTCTTCTTTGTCGTCATCTTCTTCCTCATTGAACTGATCTTCTCGGCAATCATCATCATCGTCGTCCCAGTCTTCCCATTCCCAGTCATCATCACAGTCATGTTTGCGTTTTTCGTGTTCGTCGTCTTTATGCTTCTTTTTTTCCTTACCCATAAATGTCACTCCTCTCATGAATTAAGTGTTCGAAATATTATATGTATCTTCGGACAAGCTGCGTAGGTCTTTCCCCCAATTCGAACTATTTATTCACAAAAAATTTTCCGCCTGAAACCATTTGTCCGTTTCAGAAATACAGTGATGTTTACATTCAAGTTTGGAGAATGGTAGAATATTAATATAATAGGATTCGCAGCATGCTCTAAAGGGGAGAGTGTACATGTTGAACGGAAAAATGAAAGCGCTTTTAAAGCATCACCGCGGATATGGAGCCGAACTCCAAATGGTTGACATCCCAAAAATAAGCGATGAGGAAGTGCTCATAAAAGTGAAAGCAACCTCTATCTGCGGAACGGATGTGCATATCTATACGTGGGATGAATGGTCACAAAGCAGGGTCAAGCCGCCCTATGTTTTCGGACATGAATTCTCCGGGGAGGTTATGGAAGTAGGTTCGAAGGTTAGCAGTGTGACAGTCGGGGATTTCGTTTCCGCGGAGACCCACCTTGTCTGCGGCACCTGTCCGCAATGTCTAACAGGACAATACCATATTTGCAAACATACACAAATCATTGGGGTAGATACACAAGGCTGTTTTGCAGAATATGTGGCAGTGCCTGCGGGTAACCTGTGGAAAAATCCGAAGGAAATGCCATACGATGTAGCCTCCATTCAAGAACCGATGGGGAATGCCGTCCATACCGTACTGTCCGGGGAAGTGGTAGGTAAAGCGATAGCGATTATCGGGTGCGGTCCAATTGGCATCATGGCTGTCGGTGTCGCAAAGGCCGCGGGCGCTGCCCAGGTTATCGCGTTCGATGTCAATGATTATCGACTTGATTTGGCCAAACAAATGGGAGCGACTACTATTGTTAATTCCAAGAAGGATGATCCTTTGAAAACAGTCGAGAACTTAACAGATGGAAACGGAGTAGATGTTGTCTGTGAAATGAGCGGGCATCCTCAAGCTATCAACCAAGGCTTCAAAATGGTTACAAACGGGGGAAGGGTATCGATCCTCAGCCTGCCTGTCAGGCCTGTCGAAATCAATATTACCGAAGATATTGTCTTCAAAGGGATAAACGTCCACGGAATCACTGGAAGGCAGATGTTTAAAACCTGGCAGCAGGTATCCAGTCTTTTAGCATTAGGACAGGTCGATGTCAAGCCTATGATTACCCATCATTTCCCGCTTGAAGACTTTGAAAAGGGTTTTGAATTAATGATCAAGGGGGAATGCGGAAAAGTTGTTCTGCAGCCTTAATCCCAAAAAGGGAACCGAAATAGTCTGTTGAAAAAAAGGAGAAGAAACCTGTACATTTGAAGGAGGAGATTTCAGTGAAAGGCTTTGAGTATTTACAGGACGAATTAGATAGCATGAAAAAGGCGGGAACATTTCGCAAGCTTGTACCGCTTGAGTCCGAACAAGGATCAAAGGTCGTCATCAATGGAAAAGAAGTCATCCAGCTGTCCTCAAACAACTATCTCGGCCTGACTTCGCATCCGCGCCTGCGCAAGGCCGCGTTGGAGGCGGTAGAAAAATACGGGGCAGGGACCGGTTCGGTTCGGACAATAGCCGGTACGTTAACGATGCATAACCAACTGGAAAAAAAGCTCGCTACATTTAAGCACACAGAGGCATCTCTTGTTTTTCAATCAGGTTTTACCACGAATCAAGGAGTGCTTTCGGCGATTCTGTCCCCTGAGGATGTCGTCATTTCCGATGAGTTGAACCATGCATCGATCATCGATGGCATCCGTCTGACAAAAGCAGGGCGCAGAGTTTATAAACACGTCGATATGAGCTCTCTTGAGAAAGCGCTGAAGGAAACACAAAATTATCGGAAACGTTTAATCGTTACGGACGGAGTGTTTTCAATGGATGGAAACATCGCGCCTCTGCTTGAGATAGTCGAGCTCGCTGAAGAATATGATGCACTCGTTATGGTTGATGATGCCCATGCATCAGGTGTCCTTGGGAAAAATGGCCGTGGAACGATCAATCATTTCGGATTGGACGGCAGAGTCCATATCCAGGTTGGCACGTTAAGTAAAGCCATTGGCGTCCTCGGCGGTTATGTCGCGAGTTCGCAGACTTTAATAGATTACCTGATTCATAAGGGACGTCCATTCTTGTTCAGCACATCTCACCCGCCAGCTGTCACGATGGCATGCAGCGAAGCGATAGATGTCCTCATCGAAGAACCTGAGTTAATTGACAAGCTTTGGGAGAATACGAGATTCCTCAAAAAAGGCCTGCAAGAGCTCGGCTTTAACACGGGCAAAAGCGATACGCCGATTACTCCGGTCATCATAGGAGATGAGGCGCTTTCGCATCAATTTTCCGATAAACTGCTTGAACATGGGGTTTTTGCGCAGGGTATCGCTTTTCCGACTGTTGCCAAGGGGTTGGCCCGGGTTCGAACGATCGTCACTGCACAGCATTCAAAAGAAGAATTGCAGCAGGCGCTGGATGCATTCGAGAAGGCAGGAAAAGATCTGGGGATTCTCAAATAATATCAATAGATTCCAAGAAACAAGGCGGGATAGCAGATATCCCGTCTTGTTTCTTCGTGTTAAAAGCCGTATACTATTATAATGTGTATATAGCTTAAAAGCCGAAAGATTAAATAAATAGGCAACAAAGTTTCAGGAATGAGTTGGATCCTTGAATCCAACGTTTCAGAAAGGGGATCATGATGAACGAAAAACAACGGTTGGAATCACAACTTGTGCAGGCTGAAAAACCAGCGGACAAAAAATCCGAAAAGGATTACAGCAAGTACTTTCAGGCCGTATATGTCCCTCCTTCCTTGAAGGAAGCAAAAAAACGCGGCAAAGAAGAAGTAAATTACCAGGATGATTTTGCGATCCCAGAGGAGTTCCGCGGCATGGGCAAGGGGCGTAAATTTTATATCCGTACATACGGCTGCCAAATGAACGAACATGATACTGAAGTCATGGCCGGTATTTTTATGGCACTCGGTTACGAGCCATCTGAAACCGTCGAGGATGCAAATGTGATCCTGCTGAACACCTGTGCCATCCGTGAAAATGCGGAAAACAAGGTGTTTGGCGAACTGGGCCATTTGAAGGCGCTTAAAACAGAAAAGCCAGACCTTCTGCTTGGCGTCTGCGGCTGTATGTCACAAGAAGAATCAGTCGTAAATCGGATTCTTTCCAAGCATGCATTCGTCGATATGATATTTGGCACACATAATATTCACCGTCTGCCCCACATCCTGAATGACGCTTATATGTCCAAAGAGATGGTGATCGAGGTTTGGTCAAAAGAAGGGGACGTCATCGAAAATCTTCCGAAGGTCCGTAACGGTAAGACGAAAGCATGGGTTAACATCATGTATGGCTGTGATAAATTCTGTACGTATTGCATCGTTCCTTATACACGCGGTAAGGAACGCAGCCGCCGTCCGGAAGACATCATCCAGGAAGTCCGTCATTTAGCAGCACAAGGATACAAGGAAATCACCCTGCTTGGCCAAAATGTGAATGCCTATGGCAAGGATCTAAAAGATTTGAACTACGGACTTGGCAATCTAATGGACGAAATCCGACAAATCGATATCCCGCGTATCCGCTTTACAACAAGCCATCCGCGCGACTTTGACGACCACTTAATCGAAGTGCTGGCAAAAGGCGGCAACCTGGTCGAACATATCCATCTTCCGGTCCAATCCGGCAGCACGGATGTTTTGAAAATCATGGCGCGCAAATACTCCCGTGAGCAGTATTTAGAGCTGGTAAGAAAAATTAAAGCGGCGATGCCGGATGTTGCTTTGACAACCGATATCATTGTCGGCTACCCGAATGAGACGGAAGAACAGTTCGAGGAAACAATCTCATTGTATAGAGAAGTTGGCTTCGACGCTGCGTACACATTCATTTATTCACCACGCGAGGGAACTCCGGCGGCAAAAATGCAGGATAACGTCCCGATGGAAGTGAAGAAACAACGCCTGCAGCGCCTAAACGCAGTCGTGAATGAATTTTCTGTGGAGAGAATGAAAGAGATGGATGGCCAGGTTGTAGAGGTTCTTGTTGAAGGCGAAAGCAAGAAAAACCCGGATGTACTGGCTGGATACACTAGAAAAAATAAGCTGGTAAACTTCAAAGCGCCTAAATCTGCCATCGGCCAATTGGTAAAGGTAAAAATCACGGAAACCAAGACATGGTCTTTGAGCGGAGAAATGGTTGAAGAAGCGGCAGCGGTAGAGGTGGAATAATAATGACAAAATATACAAAAGACGACATCCTGGAAAAAGCGGAGCAACTTGCAAAAATGATTGCGGAAACAGAAGAAGTTGATTTTTTTAAACGTGCTGAGGCACAAATCAATGAAAATCAAAAGGTTCGCGAGATGATTGCCAGCATCAAGAGCTTGCAAAAACAAGCCGTGAATTTTCAAAATTACGGAAAAGAAAAAGCTTATAACCAGGTTCAAGAAAAGATTGATGCGCTCGAGAAACAATTGGATGAGATTCCACTTGTTCAGGAGTTCAAACAATCTCAGGTTGATGTGAACGAATTGCTGCAGATGGTCGCTTCTCAAGTTTCCAATACAGTAACCGACATGATTGTCGAAGCAACGGACGGCAATTTGCTGAGCGGCGAATCAGGATCGAAAGTCCGCGCCGGCCGGGGAAGCCATTAATTGGATCCCAATATGGGATATGAGAAATAGCACAAAAAGCTGCCTGACACTGTTAACTTAACAGTGTCAGGCAGCTTTTCTAATTTCCCCACCTAATCGCAAATGTCAGAATGCAGCATTCCGAGACTGAATCTCTTAGAGAAAAGATGATTTCGGATGGAGTAAAGGTCGTTTTTACCGGCACTTGTAGACCGATGGCTCGGATTAGGAGATCGACTTCGCTCTGTTTACCTTGCTGCGCAAACCCCATCAACTGTTTTTCGAAAGCAGGGTCTCGTAGCCTCTCTAATAATATCCGGCTCTGCTGCATTAATAATTGAAAGGTGTGGACAGAGCTGGAAAACAACGAAATATCGATGGGAGCATATTCGGATCGGTATAGTTGTGGGCCCCTGCCCTGGCCCCGGCTATAGCCAGGATAGAGCGGATAGGACTGATCGTTAGGATAGGAAGGGTACATAGCAGCTCTCCTTATTTTAATACACACTATAAATTATGTGCGTTTCTCTTCTTTGGTTACGACTCGACCATCCTCAGGCTTCATGCATCCAAACCCATAATCATGACACATAACCCGAAATGTCCGCATAAAATAATGCAGAGTACGATATTCAAATTCAGTTTCGTTCACATAAAATTATTCGCACACTAGACTTTTAACCCGCATAGGATGAATGGAAACTGTATGAGGAGGGTTCGCTAGCATGTCACAGTACAGAGAGATAATAACAAAAGCGGTGGTTGCAAAAGGACGAAAATATACAAAGTCCCAAAACACCATTAGCCCGGCTCATCGTCCTTCGAGCATTCTAGGTTGCTGGATCATCAACCACAAGTACGAAGCAAAAAAAGTCGGCAAGAAAGTGGAAATCCGCGGGACATTCGAAATTAACGTCTGGTATTCTTCCCAACAAAATACAAAAACTGAACTTGTGTGCGAAAAAGTTCATTATTCAGATGTTGTTTCATTGAAATACCGCGATCCGGACTGCGAGGATGATGAAGATATCGTCGCGAAAGCAGTACAACAGCCGAACTGTATTGAAGCCAGCATCTCGCCATGTGGCCAGAAAATCATGGTACATGTGGAAAGAGAGTTCTTTGTAGAAGTGGTCGGTGAAACGAAGATTTGCGTCGCCATTAATCCGGATGGATGCGATGATGATGACTGGGATCTCGACTCGGATGATGAATTCGAAGATTTGAATCCAGATTTCCTTGTTGATTTTGAAGACGAGTGAGAAGCTTACAGGTACCTAAGCTTCGATTAGGAGAAGCATCCTAAACTCTGGACCGGGTAATGAATGGACTTGAATAGGTTTTTATCACCGGATGAGACCAGTCTTCATCCGGCTTTATTTGTGTGCTGCACTTTCACCAAGGTAATGGTAGTAACAGGCATGAAACTATACTTCTGAATATGTTATAATGGATACCAATTACATAGATTTTATTTTTGCAAGAAAGGTTTTGGAAACTATGGCTGTATATACGCCAATGATACAACAATACTTAAAGATCAAGGCAGAGTATAAAATGTACCCTATAGTGTAGACACTTTGAAAAAAGGTCTCTCTATAGGGTGCATTT
>NZ_QVTC01000023.1 GCF_003429085.1 Bacillus sp. V59.32b
GTTGGGGGATCTCCCCCTGTGAGAGTAGGACGTCGCCAAGCAAGCAGAAGACCAGCCGATTAGGCTGGTCTTTTTTTGCGCTTCCGAAGTTTCGCTTAAATCGACCGGGTTTTTGAGTGAATCAGCAATACTTTCGCTTAAATGGACGTGACTTTCGTTTAAATCAGAGAAATTATCGTTCAAATCAAACGAAGGCCTCCTGAATTGTAAAATCATCTTTACAGTTTAGCTGCCCATTTAGATGAAATATTTCTTCCTATGATATACTACAGGTATAATCAGCCAATTTTGGCTTGCGCGGGAGGATTTTACATGGGATTGACTGATCGTGAAGTACAGGTGTGGAACGAGATTAGCGAGTGGGAACAAAAGCTGTTTGAATATGAACCGACAGATTTTGTTTCGCTTTATGATAAGTGGCTGGAGCAGGGAGTTTCCTTGCTTCCTGAAGAGACACAAAAGGAATTTTTCGAAAAGCTGGATAACTTGTTATTTCATTTGCATGCAATGGTGCAAAGCTCTCAGATACAAATGGATGCTCGCGAGCGGATTTTAGGAACCGCGCGTGTTTTTCATCAGGATATTTCCGCCATTTCCGATCTGAAAGCATTGACGATTGATCAGTTGAATTATGTAGCCGAGCAACATATTGCGAGGCACAGGCTATATTCTTTTGCACAAGGAGGCGCGACCGGGTCAGGCGGTTATCTTCTGCTTGGCAGTGACCTCCCGGCAATTGCTGTTATTAATGTTAGAGTGGTACAGCTCATTGCGATGTCTTACGGTTATGAAGTGAATACCCCGTTCGAAATGATGATTGCTCTTAAGGTATTTAATATTGGCATGATGCCGAAACGACTGCAAGGAGCTGCGTGGGAAGAACTGATTAACGAAACAAAAAATGCGGAGGATGATTATTTTTACGAAGGAAGTGACGAACTGGTGAATATATCTTCGCTCGACCTGCCGCTAAAACAACTTTTAAAAGCTATGGCGATTACGGTTTTTCGTGAAAAACGTATTCAAGGTGTCCCGTTGATTTCTATGATCATTGGTGCCGGATCGAATTATCAATTGACAAGAAAAGTGAGCGAGTTTGCACAAAAATATTATCAATATCGATATTTGCATGACAAAAGAGAGGGACAGGAATGAGTGTAGCAGAGCATAAAAGAGAAGCGCCGAAGCGAATTCGCTGTATGGTTATTACCGTAAGTGATACACGAACAAAGCATACAGACAAAAGTGGAAAGCAAATGATGGATCTCTTAAGTAGTAACGGGCATGAATTGATTGAATATGAGATTGTAAAAGATGAACGTGAAGTAATCGAAAAGGCTATCCTTAAAGGAACTGAAAATCCTGAGGTTGATGTCATTTTGACCAATGGCGGAACGGGGATTGCCAAGCGAGATGTGACGATTGAGACGGTTAAAGGTCTTCTGGATAAAGAAATTTCTGGCTTCGGTGAGCTATTCCGCATGCTGAGCTATCAGGAGGATATCGGTTCAGCGGCGATTTTATCAAGGGCAATAGCAGGAGTGGTAAATAATAAAGCCATATTCTCCACCCCCGGGTCTACGGGTGCGGTACGGCTTGCAATGGACAAACTGATCTTGCCGGAAATAGGACATGTTGTAAGAGAACTGAATAAGGATGCATAACTAAAAGGCTTGGACATTTCCAAGCCTTTTAATTATGTATCTTCTCACTCATATTCTGATTAACGCGGTACCAGAGCCACAGGTCATTGATTGTGGATGCAAGTTCGGCGATTTCTGAATTGAGCAGGCAGGAAATTGAGAAATCATATTCATCGGAAAGCTGTGCCTGCTTTCTATTTATGAGTTGCTCCAATTCTTTAATCCGGTCCGGGATGCCGCCGCGAATGTTTTCCCATAACAGCAGCACGTCCTGTTGTTCAGACTCGCTGTATTCCTTCCATTCTTTCGTGAATAGCGGAACAGAGATTCCGAGCCGTTTATCGAATGAAAAAATGTTCTTCATAACGTTTCTCCTCACACTTACATAATAATGTTAATGTGCTCTATCTTTTTCTAGTACATTATTCATTATAGCAAACTTAAAAAAACATTAAAAATACCTTGCATTTCCATAGAAAAGCTGATAAAGTTTATAAATAATTAATTGAATAAAAATAATATAAGATGAATTTTTATTCATACAGAGAGGACGAACTAACATGGCAAATCAAAAGGTTGTTTTAGCTTATTCTGGAGGGTTAGATACTTCCGTTGCGATAAAGTGGTTGCAGGAAAAAGGGTATGATGTGGTAGCATGCTGCCTTGATGTGGGCGAAGGAAAGGATCTAGATTTTATTAAGGAAAAGGCTTTGAAGGTAGGCGCAATTAAATCCTATGTAATAGATGCAAAAGAAGAGTTCGCCAATGAATTTGCTTTGGCGGCCTTGCAAGCTCATGCGTTATATGAAGGAAAATATCCGCTTGTCTCTGCGCTATCCCGCCCGCTGATCGCTAAAAAGCTGGTTGAAGTAGCTGAGATGGAAAACGCGGTTGCCGTTGCTCACGGTTGTACGGGTAAAGGGAATGATCAGGTTCGTTTTGAAGTATCCATCCAGGCTCTAAACCCAGACTTAAAAGTGCTGGCCCCAGTCCGTGAGTGGAGCTGGTCGCGTGAGGATGAAATTCAATATGCGCTGGATAATGAAATTCCCATTCCTATTAATTTAGACAGCCCATATTCGATTGACCAGAACCTATGGGGACGTTCCAACGAATGCGGTATTCTGGAAGACCCATGGGCAGCACCGCCGGAGGAAGCTTATGAGCTAACTGTCAGTTTGGAAAAAACGCCGGATACACCAGATATCATTGAAATTGGCTTTGAAAATGGTGTTCCAGTGTCATTGAATAATACTTCTTATACACTATCTAACTTGATCCTTGAACTAAATCTGCTGGCTGGCAAGCATGGTGTAGGCCGGATTGACCATGTCGAAAACAGATTGGTCGGAATCAAATCCCGTGAGGTGTATGAGTGCCCGGGAGCGATAACGCTAATAAAAGCGCATAAAGAGCTTGAAGATATTACGCTAGTAAAAGAAGTTGCCCACTTCAAACCGGTCATTGAAAAGAAATTAACGGAACTCATTTATGAAGGGCTTTGGTTCTCCCCATTAAAGGGTGCATTACTTGCTTTCTTAAAGCAGACACAGCAGACTGTTACCGGAACAGTGCGAGTGAAGTTGTTCAAAGGCCACGCAATCGTGGAAGGAAGAAAATCGGAGTATTCTTTATATGATGAAAAGCTAGCCACATATACCGCTAGTGATGAATTTGATCATAGCGCTGCCGTCGGTTTCATTTCTCTTTGGGGACTACCGACGAAGGTATCCAGCATTGTAAATCAAAAGAAGGTGACTGTGTGAGCAAACTGTGGGGTGGTAGATTTACAAAGTCTGCCGAAGAGTGGGTAGATGAATTTGGAGCTTCCATATCTTTCGATCAGGAGCTTGTTATGGAGGATATCCAAGGAAGCCTCGCGCATGTAACGATGCTAAAGAAATGTGGAATCTTGCCGGCAAGTGATGCAGAACAAATTATCGAAGGATTGAACGTTTTAAAGGAAAAAGCATTAAATGGCGAGCTGTCTTTTTCGGTTGAGATGGAGGACATCCATCTCAACCTAGAGAGCATGCTGATTGCCGAAATCGGACCGGTGGGCGGAAAGCTGCATACCGGACGCAGCCGAAATGATCAGGTTGCAACCGATATGCATTTGTATTTACGTAGCCAAACGGAGGATGTGCTCCAATTAATAAATAATCTGCAGGAATCCATTCTGAATCAAGCGGAAAAACATGTAGAAACGCTTATTCCAGGGTATACTCATCTGCAACGGGCCCAGCCTATTTCGTTTGCGCATCATGTGATGGCCTATTTCTGGATGCTTGAGCGGGATAAAGAGCGATTTACGGAAGGCCTAAAAAGAATTAATATCTCCCCGCTTGGCGCAGGTGCGCTTGCCGGTACGACATTTCCCATTAACCGAGAGTATACGGCCGGACTGCTGGGCTTTGAAGGGATTTATGAAAATAGCCTTGATGCTGTAAGCGATCGGGATTTTATCCTTGAATTTTTAAGCAACAGCTCCACGCTCATGATGCATTTGTCGCGTTTCAGTGAAGAAATCATTCTTTGGTCAAGCCAGGAATTTCAATTCATCGAACTCGATGATGCATTCTCGACGGGAAGCAGCATTATGCCGCAAAAGAAAAATCCGGATATGGCCGAATTGATCCGCGGGAAAACAGGCCGCGTATATGGAAACCTAACTGGCATGCTAACCGTATTGAAGGGATTGCCGCTCGCCTATAATAAAGACATGCAAGAGGACAAGGAAGGCATGTTCGATACGGTAAAAACGGTGATAGGATCCTTGAAAATATTCGAAGGCATGATTTCGACCATGAAAGTTAGGACTGAAGTGATGGAAAGGGCTACAAAATCCGATTTTTCCAATGCGACGGAGCTTGCGGATTATCTTGCCGGCAAAGGCATGCCATTTAGAGAAGCTCATGAAGTAGTCGGGAAGCTTGTGCTCAATTGTGTACAGAAAAATTGTTATTTAGCTGATTTGCCGATGGAGCATTTTCAAGCCGCTTCGCACTTATTCGAGGATGATATTTATACAGCTTTAGATCCGTATCAAGCAGTGAAGCGGAGAAACAGCGCAGGCGGAACTGGTTTTGACCAGATTAAGCTAGCGATTGCGAAAGGGAAAAAACTTGTCGCAGAATACAAACAGCCCGCTCACCAATAAGGTGAATGGGCTGTTTTTTATTTCGGTTATTTTTCTGATCGGATGACCAATACGTCGCAGGCTGCGTGTCGTGTCACGTAATCGGACACGCTTCCGAGCATAAGGCGTTCAATTGCGTTAAGACCGGTAGCCCCACAGATGATTAAGTCTGTTTCGTGTTTTTTTGGCAAGTCTTTTGCAATTTTAACTTTGGGGTTTCCAAGTTCAATCTCCACTTTTAGATCTTCGAGGCCGGCTTCTGCTGCTTCCGCTTTGTACTTGTCCATCAACTCACCTGCAAAGCTTTCAGTCCGATCTCTTATTGTTAAGTCATACGCTTCGATGGTAGGAAAGTTTCGTGTATCAATCACATGTGCTAACACTATCTGCGAATCATTTCTTTTGGAGATTTCAAGAGCTTTTTTAAAAGCCCGATCCGCTTCTTGGGAGCCATCCACAGCTACAAGGATTTTTTTATAGGTTAGTGTCATCATACATCTCCTCCTTCTATAATAATTATACATTATTTTCTTGTTGAATTTTCGGGATACTTATAACAATTTAGTGAAGGTTAAAATTATATACCGGTTTATATGCACAAAAGATTGGAGATAGCATAATAGTAGGAGAAGCAAATATCGTGGAGCGGATTCGGAGGTAAAGGTGATGAGAATTGGAATTCCGAGAGAAATCAAAAACAATGAGAATCGAGTATCTTTGGCCCCGTCTGGAGTAGTGAATCTTGTTAATTCAGGGCATAAGGTCTTTATCGAAACTGGTGCCGGTTTAGGCTCGGGATTCACGGATCAGGACTATTCGGCAGCAGGGGCGGAAATGGTCGAGTCTGCCAAAGAGGCATGGTCACAGGATATGGTAATGAAGGTGAAGGAACCTGTACCAGAGGAATACGGTTATTTTGCGGATTGGCAAATTCTTTTTACTTATCTTCATCTTGCTCCTGAAGCCGCTTTGACAAGAGCGCTTGTCGAGAATAAAGTAACCGCTATTGCCTATGAAACGGTCCAGCTTCCGAACCGATCTCTACCGCTGTTGACACCAATGAGCGAAGTTGCTGGAAGGATGTCCCCACAAATCGGCGCCCAGTTTCTTGAAAAAGTTTATGGTGGAAAAGGCATTCTCCTTTCAGGGGTACCAGGTGTCCGCAGAGGGAAGGTTTCGATAATCGGCGGCGGAATCGCGGGAACGAATGCTGCCAAAATTGCAGTCGGCCTTGGGGCGGATGTGACGATACTCGATGTCAATCCAGACAGGCTGCGTCAGCTTGATGATATTTTCGGAAATGATCTTACGGTGATGATGTCCAATCCATATAATATTGCTGAATCTGTAAGAAACTCGGATTTGGTGATCGGCGCGGTTCTAATCCCCGGTGCCAAGGCGCCCAAGCTTGTAACTGAACAAATGATCAAGGACATGTCTCCAGGATCTGTCGTCGTTGATATTGCGATCGACCAGGGGGGTATTTTCGAAACGACTGATAAAATCACGACACATGATAACCCGACATATGAGAAACACGACGTCATTCATTATGCGGTGGCCAATATGCCAGGAGCTGTACCGAGAACGTCAACCATTGCCTTGACGAATGTTACTGTCCCTTATGCCCTTCAGATTGCAAATAAAGGAGTAAAACGGGCGTGCCTGGAAAACGAAGCTCTTTTACTGGGGTGCAATACGGCGGCCGGACATGTGACTTATAAAGCGGTTGCCGAAGCGCATGGCATGGAATATAAGGATGCGAGGCAAATAATTGAAGAAATGAGCGGGTAAAGCTGAAGGCAGCCACAGGGGTAGCTGCCTTTTTATTTAACTTATGATTTGAAGTGTTTTTGGATATTTCGTCAGCACTTCATAGCCATTTTCAGTGATGAATAAATCATCCTCAATCCGAACACCGGCAACATCAGGCACATAGATGCCGGGTTCGATCGTGAAAACCATCCCTGGCTGTAAAAGTAACGGATTTGTTTCAGTCAATGATGGATATTCATGGACACTGATTCCTAGTCCATGGCCAAGACGGTGAGGGAAATATTGACCATAGCCTTTATCAGTAATGATTTTCCTCGCAGTCAAATCGATGCTTGCGCAAGCGGTGCCGACAACACTTGCAGAAACTGCGGCTTCCTGTGCTTTTAACACCGTTTCATAAATATCATGCTGCTTTTCAGTGATATCTCCATAAGCTATCGTTCGTGTAATATCTGAGCAATAGCCTTCATAGACCACACCAAGGTCAAATAAAACCAAATCTCCGCGCTGTATCCTCGTCATCCCGGGTGTTCCATGGGGAGAAGCGGCGTTCTTCCCTGTCAGAACCATCGTCGAAAAAGACATTTGACTAATACCCGCTTTTTTTAATTCAAATTCAATGGCGGCGAGAATCTCCATTTCTGTTTTTCCTTCGCTGATTTCATTTGCGCCTACTTCGATGGCGAAATCAGCGAGACGGCAAGCTTCCCGAATCTTCGTCATTTCTTCATCTGTTTTGACCATGCGTAGCTGTCGCAGCTTTTCTTCCGCTGAAACAAATTCTGGGACTGAAAAAGTTTCATTCACTTTTTCATATCGTTCGACATTCATATGTTCTTTCTCAATAGCGATTCTTTTTATGGAGATGCCCCGGTTTGCCACCGAGCTCTTTATTTGTTCCCATGGGTCTTCGATGTCACTATAGCCTATGATTTCAGGATCCCAACCGGTTTTCTTCACTTCCTCAACCTCCATTTTCGGGACGACAAGGAATGGCTCGGCATCAGGGAAGACTGCCAACGCAAGCAATCTTTCATGGGGATCGCTTAAAAAACCGCTAAGATAGAACACATTTTCAGGAGCTGTGATCAGTGCGGCGTCAATCGTATTTAGTCTTAACCAATCTTTTAGTGTTTCGATTCGTTGATTCATATAGATACCTCCGCTTTTCAACTTCTAATTTGACGATAACAATAAGAAAATGGATTGTAAACTGTTAGATATTTTTGAAAAAGGGTAAACAAGAAGGTGAATCTGTTTTTTCAAAAGAATTACTGGCATTTACCTGGAAAAGATATATGGATACAAAATCGAAAGGAGAATGAATATGAAGGTTTCCTATCACGGACATGCCGTTATCAAGATTGAGACAAATGGCAAAACGATTTTATTTGATCCGTTTATTAATGGAAATGAATTAACCGATTTAAAGGTGGAAGATGTGAAGGCGGATGTCATTATTCTGACCCATGGACATGGTGATCATCTCGGTGACACATTGGAAATTGCAAAAAAGAATCATTCATTGGTAATCGGCACAGCTGAGATGGCAGCATACATAGGCTTTCAAGGTATAGAAAATACACATGGCATGCATATTGGGGGTTCGTATGAATTTGACTTCGGCAAGGTGAAGCTTACACCCGCCTTCCATGGCAGCGGGTTTATTACGGATGATAAGCAAATCATTTATTTAGGAATGCCTGCAGGTGTCCTCTTCACGGCAGAAGGAAAAACGGTTTATCACGCGGGTGATACCGCCCTTTATTCCGATATGAAGCTAATCGGGGAAAGGCATCCGATTGATCTTGCCTTTTTGCCAATCGGCGATAATTTTACAATGGGTCCTGAAGATGCGGCGCTCGCGGCAAAATTTTTGAACCCGAAACAGGTCGTCCCCATACACTATAATACCTTCCCGCCAATCAAGCAGGATCCTCATAAGTATGTCGAAATGCTTGGACGCGGCATCGGGAAAGTCTTGCAAGCAGGAGAATCCATTGATTTATAAAGAAAACGGACAGCCAGGTTCCTACAACTGGCTGTTTTTTTATTGTTTAGGAAATTATAAATTGATTTTTTGTGTGGATAACTAATTTAGATGATCTATATCCAGCTCCAGCGCCTAGCCCCTCTCTGGTCTAGCCAATCAACAGATGGGGAGACGACTACACCCCATACTGATGGTCGTCTTATGCTTGTCGGGGGCCCACAGGATGTGGGTCAGAACGACGAAGACATAACGATGTGGCGGTCTTAGTCGTTCTTCCTTACGTATAAGGCGCTTGCGCTTTTGTTCTGAAAAGCTTAATGACTGAGCGTGTCTTTTTTTCCCAAGACAAGCATAAAATATACCGCAGGATTATTAGTGATTGGGGGGACGATCATTGAAACAAAGGCTATTGCTTTGTTTGCTATTAATAGGCGTCATGCTTTATTACGCGGTGCCAAGGTTTACGCTAACAGGCTCAGGAATGGAAAGTATTTTTGCTGCAAGCTGGTTGCTTTTTGCCTTGTTTGCGGTTGCAGGCAACCTGACAGGAATGCTTTACGCTCCTAAAAAACGAAAGAGGGCTGAAACAGGAAAAGTGCAGCAAATACGCCAAAGAATGCGTGATTATCAATAGTTGATTTGAATAGCATCATCTTTCACTCTATAATGAAGAAAAAGGTAATCCGTGAAAAGGGTGAAGAGATTGGAAACGAAGCATGAACAAATTTTAAAATATATAGATGGGCTGCCAGTTGGCGAAAAAATATCCGTACGACAGATTGCAAAGGCCTTAACTGTGAGTGAAGGAACAGCATACCGCGCGATTAAGGATGCGGAGAATAAAGGATACGTTTCAACCATTGAAAGGGTAGGAACGATCAGGATTGAACAGAAGAAAAAAGAAAATATCGAAAAGCTCACGTTTGCCGAGGTTGTTAATATAGTGGACGGTCAGGTGTTAGGAGGACGTGCTGGCCTTCATAAAACGTTAAATAAATTTGTCATCGGAGCCATGAAGCTTGAGGCCATGATGAGATACACAGGGCCGGGAAATTTGTTGATAGTCGGGAACCGGACACAGGCCCATGAACAGGCATTAAAAGCCGGAGCCGCTGTTTTAATCACCGGCGGTTTCGATACGGAGGAGCAGGTAAAGAAGCTGGCCGATGAGCTTCAAATGCCGGTCATTTCCACCAGCTACGATACGTTTACCGTAGCAACCATGATCAACCGCGCAATTTACGATCAGTTGATTAAAAAAGAAATTTTGCTCGTGGAGGATATCCTGACACCGATACATGAAACGACCTTCCTGAAAACAACGGATCCTATCTCGGTCTATCTTGAATACAATAAGGAAACGAAACACAGCCGTTTCCCTGTCGTCGATGAGAACATGAAGATACAGGGGATGGTCACTTCCAAGGACATTATGGGACAGGATGAAAATATTCTCGTGGAAAAAGTGATGACAAAAAGCCCGATGACGGTAGGCGCTAAGACGAGTGTGGCATCAAGCGCGCATATGATGGTATGGGAGGGCATTGAGTTGATCCCGGTTGTTAATGACAATCATATGCTGCAAGGCATAATTAGCCGTCAGGATGTCTTAAAGGCGATGCAAATGAGCCAAAGACAGCCGCAGGTCGGGGAAACGATTGATGACATTATTACAGGCCAGCTTTCCAAGACTGAAGGCAATCCTAAAGGAGAAGAAACATACCGGTACGAAGTGACCCCACAGATGACCAATCATCTTGGTACCATCTCCTACGGTGTTTTCACGACGATTGTCACCGAAGCCGCTAATAGAGTGCTCAGAGGCTTCAAGCGCGGCGATCTCGTGGTTGAGAACACGACGATCTACTTTATTAAACCCGTACAGATCGATAGCATGCTTCAAATCGTTCCAAAGGTATTGGAAGTCGGCAGAAAGTTCGGAAAGGTCGATGTTGAGGTTTACAATCAAGGAAAGCTTGTCGGAAAAGCGATGATGACCTGTCAGCTCCTTGATCGCCCATAATAAGTAAAAAAGGATAATCATTCAGGAGCATTTCCTGAGTGATTATCCTTTTTGTTTTTTATTAGCTGTGTTAAACGTTGTTATTATGAGCCAAAAATCAACAGAAACATTTAGTAGGAGTTCTTTGCAACCTGGTCCGCTTCTTCAATGGCATGAGGCAGGTAGAACTTGTACGCTCTATAACCGCCATAAATGCTCAATCCACCGATTAAGAGAAAGATCACGGCAACAAAGTAAGTCATTTTAGACTGATATAAAAAAAGCTGGTTCACTCCGAATAGAGCCACAAAAAGACCTAAGGCAATGGAAGATTTCGCGGAGAGCCACTTTTTTTCCATCGGAAGACGGGTCCTGAAAAATCGCACTTTATAAAAAATATAGAACATCAACGAAATGACAATTAAAATAGTAAGGATTAACATGATGAATAGCCCCCATTATACGATAATACTATTTTATTGTAACGGGAATTTTGGCAGAAAGCCACCATTAAAGAAGGCAACCACTTTCCATTCTTTTCTTTTTTTGTTTAAATAGACTTATAAGATAGGTTGCGAAGGAGATAATTTGATGAAAGCTGAAATATTAAAAGAAATAGAGCGTTATGAAACGATTATTATCCATCGACACGTCCGTCCTGATCCGGATGCTTATGGCTCCCAATGCGGGCTCGGGGAAATCCTGAGAACCTCGTTTCCAGAGAAGAGCATTTATTTGGTTGGAAAAGAAGAGGAATCACTCAACTATTTAAAAAGGCTTGATACCATTTCGGATGATACATACAAAGGTGCATTGGTTATCGTTTGTGATACAGCCAATACAGAACGCGTTTGTGACCAGCGCTACAATTCAGGCGACAAATTGATTAAAATTGATCATCATCCAAATGAAGATCGATACGGAGATATGCTATGGGTGGATACGGATGCAAGTTCCACCAGCGAAATGATTTACGAATTTTACTTATTCGGAAAAGATAAGGGCTTGAAGTTGAGCGACGAAGCGGCGAGGTTATTGTTTGCAGGGATTGTCGGGGACACGGGGCGGTTTTTATTTGCGAGCACAACCGAAAAGACGTTCAGTTACGCCGGCGAGTTGATTCACTATAATTTCTCGCGGACGGAATTGTTTAATGATATGTATGACGTGAATGAAAACGTAACTCGTTTAAACGGATACGTTCTGCAAAATTTTGAAATACTCGAAAACGGTACAGGGAAAATGGTAATGACCAAGGACATTTTGCGTGAATTCGATACGACGCCAGCAGAGGCTTCTTTGCTTGTGAGCTCTTTGGGCGCGGTAAAAGGATTGAAAGCTTGGGCTTTCTTTATCGAGGAAGAAAAGGAAATCCGTGTCCGTCTCCGTTCGAAAGGCCCTGTCATTAACGGGATTGCCAGAAAGTATAATGGCGGCGGTCATCCGATGGCTGCCGGCGCGTCCATCCATTCATGGGAAACCGTGGATGAGGTATTAAAGGATTTAGCGGATGTGTGCCGTTAATAAAGAAAGGGTCTTGCGCTCCTGCGTCAGACCCTGATTTTTTAAACTGGACGGAAAATGTTTTTCTGTGAAATCTGAAATCGGCAAATCAAACGGATATTTCGCAACAAGAAATGAAACCGACCAAGGCGGCAACCAAGTAGGAATTTCTGCAACAAAAATGGAATTTCGGCAACAATAGTTCCTAATCCGGCAACAAAACCGGTCAAAGTGGCAACAAAATAGAAATTTTCCGCAACAAAACGAGTCAAACCGGCTGCAAAATGAATCGGGAACCCGCTGCGAAACTATAACCGGACTAGCCGGACTTCGATATACATGTTCGTATAGAAAAGGATTTCCGCGACCTCTAATTTGTAGCGTTTTTTATTGATTTCGACAATTTTATTTTCGATCGATTTCTTCAACAAGGATCTACCGTTATATATCGTTTCTACATCTTTAGTAAGCAGAGAAGCTAAATCATCATGGATGGCGTCCTCAGCTTCTGCTATGCTTAAATGGTCCAATTTAAACGTTTTTCCGTTTAAAATGGTAACTTCGATTTCCTGAATTTTCAGCTTTTTTTTCACTTCTTCGTTTAACTTCTGATAGTCTTTTTCCCAAATTGCATTCCTGTCCGTAAGATTTCCGATCAATTTCTGCTGGGCATTCATCCTTTCAAACTGGTTTTCCTGCTGTACCCCAAACATGTATAGAAAAATAACCCAGCTGATGATACAACCAATTGCGACTCCGGCAAAAAAACGCTGCCATCCGGGTTTTTGATGATAAGGAGGGACTCTCATTGGGAAATATGCTCCTGGGTCAGCCAATAAATCAGCAGTGCTCCGGTTTTAGCGCCTCCCAATGCCGCGAGAATCCACAAAAATTGCTTAATAATATCCTTGGTCTCTCCATTAAAGAGGCCGCGTTCAAACGAATAGACCGTGTCAAATGTACCGCCAATCGCAGCGATAATCGCCCATATTCTTAAGCTGTCTGATAATCTGTACATGATGGTAAGCGGTGCCTGTCCGGTAAAGAAGGCACCAAGCCCGCCTATAAGTGAACCGCCAAGCAGCACCCCGAGTGAAATGAAATAGGTGTTTATAAAAGCAGGGAAAAATGCTTCCTTCATTTCTATCATCCTTTTGTCTCCCAGAATAATTAGTCTATGGTTATGTATATGGACAATCCTCTGCTCATATGAGTATCAGAGAAAAATAGCCGGGGTTCTCAGGATGAGAACATATTTTCCTTTTTGGGGATAAGGCTCTATAATGAAAGCAAGAAAGCCTTGTAAAGGTGTGAAAAAAAGATGTTTACTCATTTACATATACAAAGCGCGTATAGCTTATTATCAAGTACCGTTAAAATAGACGAGCTGGTATCGCAAGCGAAGGCTGACGGGTTCTCCAGTCTTGCCTTAACCGACAGGAATGTCATGTATGGTTCAGTTTACTTTTATAAAGAATGTTTGAAGCAGGGGATCAAGCCGATTATCGGCTTGATTGCCGACGTACTGGATCATCAGGAAAATCCCTATCCGCTTATCTTATTGGCCAAGAATAATAAAGGCTATCAGAACCTTTTGAAAATCAGTAGCGCGATTCAGACAAAGTCCCGTACCGGGCTTCCTGTAAAGTGGCTTAAAGCTTATTCCGAAGGACTCATTTGCATTTCACCAGGGGCAGACGGCAGAATTGAAACATATCTGTCAGAAGGCCTTTTTGAGCAGGCCCAAGAAACGGCTCTTTTCTATCAAAGCATATTCGGAAAAGAATCTTTTTATCTATCGATGCAGAGCCTTGAAAAAGAAACAACAGAACTTGTAGGACAACTCTCCGAAGCAACGGGAATCCCTGCAGTCGCTACGAATCCTGTTTATTACTTAAACAAAGACGATGCGCTCGCCAGGGACGTGCTCACAGCAGTAAAACATGGGGAAAAATTAACCGATGAAAACCAAGTTAAGCCTTCTTCAGGTGAACATTACTTGAAAAGCGGCAAAGAAATGGGCGCAGCGTTTAGAGACTTGCCGGATCTTCTGGAAAACACGTTGAAAATAGCAGCGCAATGTGAAGTAGTGATTCCGTTTAATCAATCATTGCTGCCGAGGTATCCTGTTGAAGACAGCATGACAGCCGATGAAATGCTGACGGAAGTTTGCATGGAAGGGCTGAAAAAAAGATATCAGAATCCACCCAAGTCCCATGAGGAAAGACTGCATTACGAACTATCCATCATTAAGAAAATGAAGTTCAGTGATTATTTCCTTATCGTTTGGGATTTTATGAAATTTGCAAGGCAAAATCAAATCCTGACCGGACCGGGCCGGGGTTCCGCCGCGGGTTCCATGGTTGCATATGTCCTGCAGATTACGGATGTCGACCCGATTAAGCATCATCTGCTGTTTGAGCGATTTTTGAACCCTGAACGTATCAGCATGCCTGATATCGATATTGACTTCCCTGATAACCGCAGAGAGGAAGTCATTTCATATGTTGCCTCGAAATACGGGGAGCTTCATGTCGCCCAAATCATTACGTTCGGTACCTTCGCTGCCAAAGCAGCAATAAGGGATACCGGGCGGGTGTTTGGTTTAACCCCGTCGGAACAGGAAAGACTGTCAAAAATGATCCCATCGAAGCTGGGGACTACATTAAAAGATGCATACAAAGAATCGAAACCATTCAGAGATTTTATGAATGAAAGCGAAACGAATCAATTGCTGTTCGAAGTCGCATTGAAAATCGAAGGGCTGCCCCGGCATACATCGACGCATGCTGCCGGAGTCGTTATTAGCGATATGCCGCTGACGGATATCATCGCGATCCAGGAAGGGCATGAAGGGATTCATCTTACCCAATTTCCAATGGATCTTCTTGAAGAGCTCGGACTGCTGAAGATGGACTTTCTCGGTCTCCGAAACTTGACGCTATTAGACAATATGATCACAGCTATCCAAAAGAGCACCGGCCAAAAAATCGATATTACACGCATCCCTTACGACGATGAAAAAACGTTCAAGCTCTTAAGTAAAGGGGATACAACGGGAATATTCCAGCTGGAATCAGAGGGCATCAGGAAAGTGATTATGAAACTTACCCCAACTCGTTTTGAAGACATTGTCGCGGTCAATGCGTTATACCGTCCCGGTCCGATGGAAAACATCCCTCTTTTTATTGAACGTAAGCACGGAATTAAACCGATTGACTACGTGCACCCCGCGCTGCAGCCCATTCTTGAAGATACGTACGGGGTCATTGTCTATCAGGAGCAAATTATGCAAATCGCCTCCAAAATGGCAGGCTTCACGCTCGGTGAAGCGGACTTGCTTCGCCGCGCTGTTTCCAAGAAAAAGAAAGAAATCCTTGATGAGGAGAGAGCGCACTTCGTCGAGGGGGCAGTGAAGCAGGGATATGAAACGGAAATAGCACATGTTGTCTACGACAGCATCGTCCGTTTCGCAAATTATGGATTTAACCGCAGCCATGCGGTCGCATATAGTTTTATCGCCTACCAACTGGCCTATTTAAAAGCCCATTTTCCGAAGTCTTTCATGGCCGCTCTCATGACTTCTGTTATTGGAAATGAAGATAAGATTTCGCAGTATGTGAGGGAAGCAAAGACTAAGGGAATTCCTGTCCTGGCGCCCTCAATAAATAAAAGCGTATATTCGTTCCATGTTGAAAGTGAAGGCATCCGGTTCAGCCTTGGTGCGATAAAAGGGGTTGGCGGTACAGTCCTAAGAGAAATTTTTCAGGCAAGAAGGCAAAAGAAATTTGAGGATTTATTTGATTTCTGCCTGCGGGTTTCAGGAAAGATTGTAAACAGGAAAATTTTAGAGGTGCTTATTCATGCAGGAGCCTTTGATGATTTTGGCGAGGATCGGGCAACACTCGTTGCAAGTATTGATGTAGCCTTAAGCCACGCTGAACTGGTTAAGCCGGATGGCGAGAATCAATTTGATCTATTTGAAAGCAATGAATTTTCACTCAAACCTAAATATATGAAAGTAAAGCCGATGGATATGGAGAATAAGCTCTCCCAGGAGAAAAGTGTACTCGGCCTCTATTTATCGAATCATCCGGTTACTTCTTATCTGTCTATATTTCAGCATTTCGGTGCGGTTTCAATAGACAGCGCGCTTCTGACCAGTGAAAAAAAGGTCCTTTTGGGAGTGTATATCACTGCTTTTAAGAGCATCCGTACGAAGAAGGGCGAATTGATGGCTTTTATGGCAATCAGTGATGAAGGCGGTGATCTTGAGGCGGTCGTTTTTCCGAATGTCTATAAAAATCAGATGTCGCTCTTCCAAAAAGGAATGATCTTAATGCTTAAAGGCACCTTGGAGGAACGCGAAGGCAAAAAGCAATTGATTGTTCAGGAAGCATTTCCACCCGATGATCTAAAGAGAAGGATGGAAGAAGAGGGTTCTCCCCTGTTTATAAGAATAGAAAAGGAGAAGCAGACGGCTGCTGCTTTGCAAAGCATTAAACAGGTGCTGTCGCAGCATAATGGGACAACAAAAGTCATGCTTTATTATGAAAGTGAGGACCGGTATGTACAGCTTTCCATGTGGGACTGGATAACACCGTCAACTGCGCTTTTGCAAAAACTGAAGAAAATCGCGGGAGAGGAAAACGTCGTGTTAAAAGAAGAATAGCTGTTTACAACATGGGAGTTATGTTATATTGTAAGAAGGTCTTTGTGGTCTGACCACTTTTTTCGCTATATAATTTTATACACGAACCTTTTGCCATAAAGTTTAGGGAGTGAAGGAATTGTCATTAAGGGAAGAAGCATTACATATGCACCGAATGAATAGTGGAAAACTTGAGACTGTTTCGAAGGTTCCTGTCCGGAATGCGGAAGATTTAAGCTTGGCCTATTCACCGGGAGTGGCTGAGCCTTGTAAGGAAATCTATGATAAACCGGAAACGGTTTATGATTATACAATGAAGGGCAATACTGTTGCGGTGGTTTCCGACGGAACAGCTGTACTCGGACTCGGAAACATAGGTCCTGAAGCGGCGCTGCCGGTTATGGAAGGAAAAGCTGTCCTATTTAAAAGCTTTGCGGGTGTAGATGCTTTCCCAATCTGCCTGAAGACGACGGATGTCGAAAAGATTATTGAAACAGTTAAGCTGCTGGAACCTACATTCGGCGGGATAAACCTGGAGGACATTGCGGCTCCGAACTGCTTCGTTATTGAAGAACGGTTAAAAAAGGAAACCAATATCCCTGTTTTCCATGATGATCAGCATGGGACAGCGATCGTTACGGTTGCAGGTCTTGTTAATGCCCTGCGGATCGTCGGCAAGTCGATGTCCGAAATCAAAGTGGTTGCCAGCGGTGCAGGCGCTGCAGGTATTGCGATCATTAAGCTTCTCTACAATTACGGAGTAAGAGATATTATTATGTGCGATTCTAAGGGGGCAATCTTTGAAGGGCGCACATATGGCATGAATGAAATTAAAGACCAAATCGCAAAGGTTACGAACAGGGACAATCTGGAAGGAAGCCTTAAGGATGTCATTAAGAGAGCGGATGTGTTTGTCGGTGTATCGGTCGCCGGAGCATTGACAAAAGAAATGGTAGCATCGATGAATGTCGATCCAATTATTTTCGCAATGGCCAATCCCGATCCGGAAATCATGCCGGAGGATGCAAAGGCTGCAGGCGCGAAAGTAGTTGGAACAGGTCGATCCGACTTCCCGAATCAGGTGAACAATGTGCTTGCCTTTCCCGGGATTTTCCGGGGCGCGCTGGATGTGCGTGCGACTCATATCAATGAAAAGATGAAGGTGGCCGCAGTCAAAGCGATTGCACGCTTAATAACAGAGGATGAGCTTCACGCGGACTATGTCATTCCTGCTCCATTCGATGAAAGAGTGGCCCCTGAGGTTGCGGCTGCAGTAGCCAAGGCAGCAATGGAAACCGGCGTTGCGAGATTGAAGGTCGATCCTGAAGATGTAAAAGAGAAGACAAGAAAGCTAGCGATTATCGGGAAAAGCGAGTGATGGATATTTGAACAGTGCGAATCCATCATCCAAAATTTATTTAGATATTGTCGAGAAACTCCGGAAAATGATTGAAGAAGACGGCCTTCTCCCCGGAGATAAAATATCGTCCGAACGGGAATTGTCGGAACGTCTGAACGTCGGGCGTTCTTCTGTCCGGGAAGCGCTGCGTGCCTTGGAACTGTTGGGCCTTATTGAAACCCGCAGAGGTGAAGGTACATTTATCAAAGACTTTCAAGAGCATAGGCTTGTGGAACTGCTGGGAACTTTTTTTCTGCAAAATCCGAAAATAATAGCCGATCTTAATGAAACGAAGCAGCTTATTGAAATAGATTGCTTGAAGATTATCATTCAGTCTTCACCGCAAGCTCACTTGGAGGAACTGTTGCATTGGGCAGAGCAGAACAAGTTCGATGATGATCTACTCTTCGAAAAAATCGCGGAATTGAACCGCAACAAGCTGATTGAAAGAATTTGGCGCATTGTCAATAGTTATTCAAGAGCCTCACTCAATGACAGGCAGGAAGCTGGACGTGAAACATACATTCATTTAATCAAGTCGATACTTGAGCGGAATGAACCAAAAACAATCCAAATCTATTTACAGGATATTAGAAGAATGTCGAAAGAAAATTGACAGAGTTTTACACGATTTTTATCAGCTTTCTGTTACAGTCAAGGACAAGCGTTAACAGAAATGAGAATGAGCGGCAAAGGGAGGACCCATCTTGCTTAAAGAGCTGTTTACAAAGTCGAAAAAGAAAAAATACGCAACCATTCCGACAGATCGGGATAAACAAGATGTACCCGAAGGAATCATGACCAAATGTCCGAATTGCAAAAAGATCATGTTTACAAAGGAATTGGTGAAGAATGAAAAAGTCTGCTTGCATTGCGGCCATCATCTCACCATGACTGCTTATGAAAGAATAGAGAGCCTTTTTGAACTTGGAAGCTTTACCGAATTAGACAAAGATCTTCTTACTGCAAATCCGCTCGATTTTCCAGAATACATGGACAAAATCGAAAAGGACCGGGAAAAATCCGATCTAAATGAAGCGGTAGTGACCGGTGTGGGGAAGATAAACGAGCATGAAGTGGCAGCTGCCATCATGGATTCCCGTTTCCGGATGGGAAGCATGGGCTCAGTAGTCGGTGAGAAAATAACCCGAGCCATTGAGAAGGCAGGAGAATTAGGGATTCCGTTTCTTATTTTTACCGCCTCTGGAGGTGCCCGGATGCAGGAAGGTGTCTTAAGCCTCATGCAGATGGCCAAGACCAGTGCTGCCCTGAAAATGTTCAGTGATGACGGAGGTCTGATTATTTCGATTATGACTCATCCTACCACAGGCGGAGTATCAGCGAGCTTTGCGTCATTGGGTGACATTAACTTAGCCGAGCCGGGGGCGTTAATTGGTTTTGCCGGAAGAAGAATTATTGAACAAACGATAAGGGAAGAGCTGCCAGATGATTTTCAAACAGCTGAATTCCTAATGAAGCACGGCCAATTGGATGCGGTTGTCTCCAGATTGGAAATGAAAGAAAAACTGGAAAATATATTATCGATTCATGCTCCGGGTGGTGAATGGAAATGATCGGAGAATTAGAATTTGAACGTCCGATTACAGATCTTCGTAAAAAAATCGATGAATTACGAGAAATCACGGAAGAGGCTGATGTCGATTTATCAGCTGAAATAGAAAAACTCGAAAAGCGCTTAGGAAAGCTTGAACGGGACATCTATGAAAATATGAAGCCGTGGGACCGAGTACAGGTAGCAAGACACCCGGCGCGTCCGACCACCCTTGACTATATCTCAAATCTATTCACTGATTTCTTCGAGCTGCACGGTGATCGGTATTATGGAGATGACGAGGCCATTGTTGGCGGCATTGCAAAGTTTGAAGGCTATCCGGTAACAATTATCGGCCATCAAAGAGGCAAGGATACAAAAGAAAATCTGCGGCGGAACTTTGGAATGCCTCATCCTGAAGGATATAGAAAAGCATTGCGCTTGATGAAGCAGGCGGAAAAATTTCATCGCCCGATTATTTGTTTTATTGACACAAAAGGGGCCTATCCCGGAAAAGCCGCAGAAGAGCGTGGACAAAGTGAAGCAATCGCGAAAAACTTATTCGAAATGGCGGGGCTTAAGGTACCGGTTATTTGCATTGTCATTGGTGAAGGCGGTAGCGGGGGTGCCCTCGCGCTTGGAGTCGGCGACCGGATCCATATGCTTGAGAACTCCACGTATTCAGTCATTTCACCTGAAGGGGCTGCTGCTTTACTATGGAAAGATGCCTCACAGGCGAAGCGTGCTGCGGAAACGATGAAAATCACAGCCCCTGATTTAAAAGAACTCGGCGTAGTCGATGAAATCATTCCTGAGGAAAAGGGCGGAGCTCATCGGAATGTGAAAAAACAGGCTGACGCCATACGTGCCGTTCTTAAACAGTCCATGACCGAGCTGCTTTCCCTGGACGAAGTGGAGCTTATCAATAAAAGGTATTTAAAATACAAACAAATCGGGAAATACTCGTTAAATAAAGAAATCTTAGGGGTAAAGTAAAACGTGTTGCCGATAGGCGCGCGTTTTTTTCTTAAAAAACCTCTATAAAAATATTTAGAAAAGATAGTTTCTTTACAAATTTGTGATGAAAACGCTTAATTGGGAAATTTCATGATAATTGACGGGTAAATAGGTTTACGAATGTAAGCAACTATTCTAGAATTAAAGCGCGAAGATAAAAAAATAACAGATAAGGCAAGCTAATAATGTAGGCAAAATATGGTTATATTAAAGGAAGTAAAAAAACGCAGAATTACAAACGATATAAGTTGAACTAAAGAATTACACATTGGGAAAATAATATGGTTGATTTTTGGCTCATTTAGGCTTCAGCTGCATAGGAAGAGGAGCAACCTTTCAGCTTTGCTGAAAGGCGTGTGAAACCACGGTTTCACACGAATGAGCTAAAAAATGGGCCAACACTTTACATTCATAAATTCAACTTATATAAGTAAAAACGTAAAAATATACTGCTGTTGCATGTTATGATGAGGTGATTTTTTAATGAAAAGAATAGGTGTACTTACAAGCGGAGGGGATTCACCGGGAATGAATGCGGCGATCCGTGCTGTAGTCCGTAAGGCGATCTTCCATGAAATTGAAGTATATGGAATCTACCACGGTTACCAGGGATTGATCGAGGGAGAAATCAAGAAACTTGAACTCGGTTCAGTCGGTGACATTATTCACAGAGGCGGGACCATGCTTTATTCTGCCCGTTGTCTGGAATTCAAAACAGAAGAAGGTCAACTGAAGGGAATCGAACAATTAAACAAGCATGGAATTGAAGGGCTGGTCATTATTGGTGGAGACGGTTCTTATCGCGGTGCGAAAGCTCTGACGGAGAGAGGATATCCATGCGTCGGCGTACCGGGAACCATCGATAACGACATTCCGGGTACTGAATTTACCATCGGCTTTGATACAGCGTTAAATACTGTTATCGACGCGATTGACAAAATTCGCGATACTGCAACATCACATGAAAGAACCTATTTAATAGAGGTTATGGGGCGTAACGCTGGCGATATCGCCCTTTGGGCCGGACTTGCCGGCGGTGCTGAAACCATTCTCGTTCCGGAATACAATTCCAGCATGGATGAAATTGTAACCAAGTTAAGACGGGGACATGAACGAGGGAAAAAACATAGTATCATCATCGTAGCTGAGGGAGTGGGCAGCGCAGTTGATTTTTCTAAGAAAATAGAAAAAGCAACCGGGTTTGAAACTCGTGTTACAGTGCTTGGACATGTGCAACGCGGGGGATCTCCTACTGCTTCCGACCGTGTTCTTGCCAGCAGATTAGGTGCGCTTGCGGTGGAGCTATTAATCGAAGGCAAAGGTGGCAGGGCGGTTGGAATCGAAAAAAACCGGCTGGTTGATTATGATATTATTGAAGCTCTTGCCATGCCTCATAATATCGATAAAAAAATGTATGACCTTTCCTCGGAATTGTCTATCTAAATAAATAAGAGAATAGTCTTTAGAGAAATATCAGGAGGTAATAGAACATGCGCAAGACAAAAATCGTATGTACGATTGGCCCTGCAAGTGAAAGCATGGACAAATTGACGCAACTAATCGAAGCAGGAATGAATGTTTCCAGATTGAATTTTTCACATGGCAGTCATGAAGAACATGGAAAAAGGATCGTCTCCATTCGTGAAGCAGTGGAAAAAACCAGAAAGCAGGTCGCTATCCTATTGGATACAAAAGGTCCTGAAATCCGTACGAATGATATGGAAAATGGTGCGATTGAGCTTAGTACGGGTGCGAATGTCGCAGTATCCATGACCGAAGTTCTTGGGACTTCTGAGAAGTTTTCGATCACATATGGAGAACTGATTGATGATGTTCATATCGGCTCAAAAATTTTATTGGACGACGGGTTGATTGGGCTTGAAGTAACAGGCATCGATAAAAACCGTAAAGAAATCATGACAAAAGTGCTAAATAGCGGGACACTTAAAAATAAAAAAGGCGTCAATGTTCCGGGAGTATCGGTCAAGCTGCCGGGAATCACTGAAAAAGACGCGCAGGATATTGTTTTTGGCATCGAACAAGGGGTTGATTTCATTGCCGCCTCTTTCGTACGCCGTGCATCTGACGTGCTGGAAATCCGCGAGCTTCTTGATAACCATAATGCGGCACATATCCAAATCATTCCGAAGATCGAAAACCAGGAGGGTGTCGACAATATTGATGAAATCCTCGAAGTATCCGACGGCCTGATGGTGGCACGTGGTGATTTAGGGGTGGAAATTCCCGCTGAGGAAGTACCGCTCGTACAAAAACAATTGATTAAAAAATGCAATACGCTTGGAAAGCCCGTTATTACGGCTACTCAAATGCTTGATTCTATGCAACGGAACCCCCGCCCTACCCGGGCTGAGGCAAGTGATGTAGCCAATGCTATTTTCGATGGAACAGATGCAATCATGTTATCCGGTGAAACAGCGGCGGGGTCTTATCCGGTTGAGGCTGTTAAAACGATGCATAACATCGCTTCTCGCGCTGAGAGCGCTTTGAACCATAAAGATATCTTAGCCATAAGAAGCAAAGATAATGAACATAATGTGACAAACGCAATAGGTCAATCGGTTGCCCATACCGCTTTAGATCTTGATGTTGCGGCGATCATCACTCCAACAGAGAGCGGCCATACCGCGCGAATGATTTCAAAGTACCGGCCTGAAGCTCCAATCATCGCTGTTACTTCCAAGGAACATGTATCGCGACGTCTTGCATTGGTCTGGGGAGTATATCCCCAAATCGGACAACAAGCCAAGTCAACGGATGAAATGCTTCAATCGGCCATCGATACAAGCTTAAACTCGGATCTTGTTAAACATGGGGATCTTGTGGTAATCACTGCGGGCGTTCCAATCGGGGAAGCGGGGACAACGAACATTATGAAAATCCATTTGCTTGGCGATATTCTTTTAAAAGCACAGGGTGTAGGGAGAAAATCTGCTAAAGGACATGTTGTCGTTGCGAAGACAGCAGCTGAAGCAAATGAAAAAGTGACTGAAGGCTCAGTACTTGTCACAATTGCGTCTGACAGAGATATGATGCCTGCGATCGAAAAATGCTCGGCCCTTATTACAGAAGAAGGCGGGTTAACAAGTCACGCGGCTGTTGTCGGCATTAATTTAGGCATACCGGTAATCGTAGGTGCTGACGATGCAATTTCCACGTTAAAGGATGGACAAAATATTACCGTTGACGCGAGCCGGGGTATTATCTATAACGGACACACAAGCGTCTTGTAAAGCAAAATAAACAAATATTAAGGATGGTTCATAAAGACTCTTTCTCCGATAGCTTACAAAAGCTGTTAAGGATTCGGGTCTGAAGATGAGCCATCCTTTTTGGCAGTAGGAAAGTATAGACTTTCCTACTGCATAAGTGTAATATGCCTAATCTCCGCCTAAGGGATCGCCAATCGGCGAGACAGAGACCATAGCGAAAGTTAGATTGAAGACAGCGGATGCTGTATAATAATAACTACAGGCATTTACTAATTTTTGCTCTGTTGGAGGAATGTAGATGAAGTATTTTTTTCTTTTAATAATCGCAATGCCGGCTCTTGAAATAGCCGTGTTGCTATTATCTGGGCAAACGATCGGTGTTTGGCCTACCATCCTTCTTATTATCTTAACAGGGGTAATCGGGACTTATCTGGCAAAACAGCAAGGCCTGGAAACTATAAAAAAGGCCCAGGAGCAAATGAGATACGGCCAGCTCCCCGGAGATGCTCTGCTTGATGGAATATGCGTGCTTGTCGGAGGAACACTCCTGTTAACACCGGGATTTATTTCAGATCTTCTTGGACTCATCCTGCTTCTCCCACCTACCCGGAAAGTAATCAAGCCAATGATTTTGAAGATGATAAAAAACATGATCGATAAAAGGAAAATAACCATTATAAGATAGAGACCTGGCTAAATGAGAGCCAGGTTTTTTTATAAAAAGATAAACTAGGTTTCGATCTGCATACGCCTATCCCCGTCAATTTCAAAGAAAAATCCCAGCAGAAAATCCACTACAAAAATTAAAATTTCCCGCTGTAAATTCTGAACTGGCTACCAAATTGAAACTATCACTACGAGAGCTCCCCACTACAATCAGCAGAAAACCCGCTACAAAATTGAAATTCTCGCTAAAAATCTGATCGGTGGGTTTTCATTACGCTTTTTTCTAAACAGAACTGCAAATCCTTGAGATTAATACTAGTAAATAGTTCAAAAAAAATAATTATTTAAAATTGATAGAAAATTAGTGACAAACTTAAAAACGTTGTTATATAATACAAACAAGATATTTGAAATCTGTATTATAACAAATAAATATAAGGAGTGTGACTGCAGACTACCGGCGTTTGCGAGTTCTAAACAAAAACATAAAAACTGGAGGAAACAAATGATGAGACAAGAAAGAGCTAAAAGGTTAGAAGAGAATTGGAAAAGTGACGAACGCTGGAATGGCATTTCAAGACCATACAGTGCAGAGGATGTTATTCGCTTAAGAGGCTCTATCGATATTGAACATACATTAGCCCAGCGTGGTTCTGAAAAGCTATGGAACTTGATTCATACAGAAGATTTCGTCAATGCTCTTGGAGCGCTAACTGGAAATCAAGCGATGCAGCAGGTGAAAGCGGGGTTAAAAGCCATTTACTTAAGCGGCTGGCAGGTTGCGGCTGATGCCAACCTTTCAGGTCAAATGTATCCGGACCAAAGCTTATATCCGGCTAACAGTGTTCCTCAGGTCGTAAAACGCATTAACCAAGCCCTTCAACGCGCGGATCAGATTCATTACAGTGAAGGTAATGAAGAGATTGATTGGTTTGCTCCAATCGTTGCGGATGCTGAAGCCGGATTTGGCGGACAGCTGAATGTTTTTGAATTAATGAAAGGCATGATTGAAGCTGGAGCTGCAGGCGTTCACTTTGAAGATCAGCTTTCCTCAGAGAAAAAATGCGGTCATTTAGGTGGTAAGGTACTTCTTCCAACGCAAACAGCTGTAAAGAACTTAATTGCTGCTCGTTTTGCTGCTGATGTCATGGGAGTGCCTACAGTGTTGGTTGCGCGTACGGACGCGGATGCTGCAGATTTGATTACAAGTGATATTGACCCTGTAGACGCGCAGTTCATTACTGGAGAACGTACGACTGAAGGATTCTACAGAACAAAAGCAGGATTGGATCAAGCCATCGCCAGAGGTCTTGCTTATGCTCCATACGCAGATTTGATTTGGTGTGAAACGTCTGAGCCAAATCTTGAACAAGCACGCCGTTTTGCTGAAGCTATCCATGAAAAATTCCCTGGCAAGCTGCTTGCTTATAACTGTTCTCCATCCTTCAACTGGAAGGCAAAGCTTGATGACGAAACGATTGCTAGTTTCCAAAGAGAGCTTGGCAAGCTAGGATACAAGTTCCAGTTCGTAACTCTTGCAGGATTCCATGCCCTTAACCACGGAATGTTTGAATTGGCGCGTAAATATAAAGATCACGGTATGGCTGCTTACTCTGAATTGCAGCAAGCAGAATTTGCGAGTGAAGAATTTGGCTACACCGCTACAAGACATCAACGCGAAGTTGGTACAGGCTACTTTGATGAAGTTGCCCAGGTGATAACTGGTGGAACATCTTCGACCACTGCCTTGAAAGGATCAACAGAAGCAGAACAATTCAACACTGTGAAATCATAATAAGAAAAGCGCAAGCGCCCTGCAAGTAAGGAAGAACGACTAAGACCGCCACATCGTTATGTCTTCGTCGTTTTGACCCACATCCTGTGGGCCTCCGACAAGCATAAGGCGCACCTCGTAGGAGGGCCAAGTAAGGACCCACAGCTAAAATCCGTCACGTCCTGTGACGAACGCTGACGTCACCACATCCTGTGGGGCAGGAAGAACACCTGCCTATTATGACCTCGAGGCCGACGTCCTGTGGCGACGTCGGCACTAGCACGTCCTGTGCGTCTGGGCTGGGCTGCTTACGCTAGACATCAATACATGTTGAAAGTTTTATACTCTCTTAATCTTTAATAAAAAAAAGGTGCAGGGCCATCCAGTTTCTGGATAGTTCCCGGCACCTTGTTCTATTGAACAGGATCTCTCTTCATTATAAAAGCCCATATATCTCTGAATACATTTGCGCGTTGTAATGTATTGATAATGACAAGCACGACCGGACCCACCATCAACCCAAGAAAGCCAATGAGTTTAAAGCCGACAAAAAGGGCGACAAGTGTGGCCAGCGGGTCAAGCCCTATACTGGAGGATAAGACTTTGGGCTCCAGTAATTGGCGCTGGACGATGACTATAACATATAATACCCCAAGGCCGATCGCCAGGCTCATATCTCCTGTAACCGCCGCATAGACAATCCAAGGCACAAACACGGCACCTGTCCCAAGATAGGGAAGGATGTCCACAAGGCCGAGAACTAATGCAATCGTAATCGCATAATCAACCCTTAGGATAAGCAAACCGATTAGAACGGTAATCATTGTAAGGGAAATCAGCGTGAATTGAGCCCGGATAAACCCGAATAAAGCCTTTTTCAAATCTTCAATCACACGTTTAGAGCTCAGGAATACCTTATCCGGTAGCAGTTTACCGCTTAACCTGGAAAGACGGTTCCAGTCCTTGCTGATAAAAAAGGTTGCAAGTAAAGAGAAAATGAGCACAGTTGCCGCGTTGGGAAACCAGCCAATGATAGCGGGTATATTCTGGAAGAAATCTTGAATAAAGCTGCTTGCTGTGGAACCAATTTGCTGGCCGACATTTTGAATATTCGTCATGATCGTATCCTGTTGCTGAACATCCAGGTTATTGAACAAAGTGGCAATCCTGTTATAAAAAGGCAGAATTTGTCCCGCGATAAATTCCTCGATGAAATCAATGAGCGTCTCAACCTGTTCAGGAACAACCTCGCCAAGATAATCAGCTCCTGAGACAATTTCTGCAACCAGCAGCGTTATTAACCCCGCAAAGACCGAGAGAATCAAAAGCAGGGAAACAAAAACAGCAAGTCCTCTTGGCATTTTCGTTTTGTTTTCTAAAAAGTTTACGAGTGGATTCATGAAAAAAGCGATGATGATGGCAATGATGAACGGGTATGTATACTTAGATAAATAGAAAAGGGTTACCAGACTAAGTATGATAATTCCTAAGACAAAAATAGATCGGAGAATCCGATTTATATACACAGGATTCAAAGCTTTCCCTCCCAAAGGGTGTTTTTTTAATTGTACCTACGCATGATAAAAAAGGAAAGTTTCATTTCCTAGTAAAAGATTATTCATTTGGGCTGTTTCATTTACTATTTTTGGTTCTTTTATTATGCTGATATAGAAAGTACAACATGTCAGGAGAATGTGAATGAGTGGATCAGTTCTTTTTTTACTTCTGTTGGGGATCATCGGATTAGTCGCAAAAAACACATCACTTATGATTGCGGCCGGTACGCTCCTGTTGCTTAGGTTCGTCGGGCTGGACACGAAGGTGTTTCCTTATTTAGGCTCTAAGGGTATTAATATCGGTGTAACGATTATAACGATTGCCGTGTTGGTTCCGATTGCAAACGGGTCTATCGGGTTTAAAGAATTAGGGGACGCGATTAAATCCCCCTATGCCTGGATTGCCCTCGCTTCCGGGATCGCGGTAGCTTTAATTGCAAAAAACGGATTATCATTACTTGCCTCAGACCCGCATATTACAACTGCTCTTGTTTTCGGTACGATTCTTGCGGTAGCCTTGTTTAAGGGTGTGGCGGTTGGGCCATTGATCGGAGCGGGTATCGCCTATTTGTGCATGCAACTGTTTAATTTTTTCAAATGACTGAAACCATGGTTGAAGGAACCGGACTTATTTTTTCTGTATTTTTCTAATAAAATAATAATTTTTTCACATATTTAAGAGCTTTTCATTCACAAAAATCAGATAATTGTTTATAATAGGCTTGTAACAATCCTGCGAAGATAAGTACCTTATTCATAGTCAATAGAGGTACAATCATCTTATTTACATTCAGGAAGTGAGACTGCGCAGGAGTTTTGGCAATATAACTTAAGGGTAAAAATGAGAGACGCAATAGCAGGCATATATGTTATAAAGTTTGTTGCTTAATCTTATATATCTCTATTGACAACGCTTTCATGTGAAAAGGATTTTTTTCTTTAATTACATAGTGGCCGGGTTGATTTTTAGGCCATCTTGGAAGCGCTCTATTTTTATAAGCAAAAGGGGAATATTTCAGAAAAGGAGAGGTTTTGTATGTCAGTAACAAAAGGACTAGAGGGTATTGTTGCAACAACTTCATCCATCAGCTCAATCATCGACGATACATTAACGTACGCGGGATACGATATTGATGATCTTGCTGAGAACGCAACATTTGAGGAAGTAATCTATTTATTATGGCACCGCACCCTTCCAAACCGGGGCCAGTTAGCAGAACTAACGAAACAGCTGGCTGAGAATGCAAGTCTTCCTGACGAAGTGCTTGAGCATTTTAAAACCTATCCAATCGGCAAAGTACATCCAATGGCAGCGCTTCGCTCAGCTATTTCGCTGCTCGGTCTGTACGATGACGAAGCGGATGAAATGAATGAAGAAGCTAACTATCGTAAGGCCATCCGTTTGCAAGCCAAGATTCCTTCAATCGTTACAGCGTTTGCGCGTGTGAGAAAAGGCCTTGAGCCAGTAGCCCCGCGCACGGATCTTAGCTTCGCTGCGAACTTCTTATACATGTTAAGTGGAAAAGAACCAACCGCGATCGAAGAAGAGGCATTCAATAAAGCTTTGGTTCTTCACGCAGATCATGAACTAAATGCTTCAACCTTTACGGCACGTGTTTGCGTCGCTACCTTATCCGATATTTATTCAGGTGTCACTGCAGCAATTGGAGCCTTGAAAGGGCCGTTGCATGGTGGTGCTAACGAAGCGGTTATGAAGATGCTTACAGAAATTGGTTCTCTGGAAAATGTAGATTTGTATATTACTAACAAACTAGACAACAAGGAAAAAATCATGGGCTTCGGTCATCGTGTTTACCGAAAAGGGGATCCGCGTGCGAAGCATTTAAAAGAAATGTCGAAGAAATTAACGGAGCTCACCGGTCAGCCACAGTATTATGACATGTCTGTGAAAATCGAGGACTTGGTAACTTCTCAAAAAAACCTTCCGCCAAATGTGGATTTCTACTCAGCATCTGTTTACCACAGCCTGGGCGTTGACCATGATCTATTCACGCCAATATTCGCTGTGAGCCGGACATCAGGCTGGTTGGCACACATTTTAGAACAATATGAAAATAATCGCTTAATCCGTCCACGTGCTGATTATACAGGGCCGGGAATGCAAAAATACGTTACAATAGAAAAAAGATAAAAGTTTTTGTTTTTTAATTTGGCGATTATATAGTAAATTTATAATTGTGAGATAAGAGGTTAGCTGACCCCCTTGGGCCACTAACCTTTGAATTTGAATTGGAGGTAACGTGATGACACAAGGTGAAAAAATTAGAGTAGAGAATGGTACTTTGAATGTACCTAATAATCCAGTCATTCCTTTCATTGAAGGGGACGGCATCGGTCCAGATATCTGGGCGGCAGCATCACGCGTTTTGGAAGCATCGGTAGACAAGGCTTACAACGGCGAAAAGAAAATCGTCTGGAAAGAAGTTCTTGCAGGAGAAAAGGCGTTTAAGCAAACTGGCGAATGGCTTCCGGCAGAAACTTTGGATGTTATCCGTGAGTACTTCATTGCGATCAAAGGCCCGCTTACAACACCAATCGGCGGCGGAATCCGTTCATTGAATGTGGCGCTGCGCCAAGAACTTGATCTATTTGTCTGTTTGCGTCCTGTACGCTATTTTGACGGGGTTCCTTCTCCGGTTAAGCGTCCTGAAGATACTGACATGGTGATCTTCCGTGAAAATACGGAAGACATTTATGCAGGTATTGAATATGCACAAGGATCTGATGAAGTGAAGAAGTTAATCAACTTCCTTCAAAACGAACTGGGCGTTAATAAAATCCGTTTCCCTGAAACTTCCGGTATCGGCATCAAGCCAGTCTCTGAAGAAGGTACACAACGCCTTGTTCGCGCGGCAATCAACTATGCAATCAAAGAAGGACGCAAATCAGTGACTCTGGTACATAAAGGCAATATCATGAAGTACACTGAAGGTGCCTTTAAGAACTGGGGCTATGAATTAGCGGAAAAAGAATTTGGGGATAAAGTATTTACTTGGGGTCAATACGACCGCATCAGTGAAGAACAAGGTGCTGAGGCTGCTAACAAAGCTCAGGCTAATGCTGAAGCTGAGGGCAAAATCATCATTAAGGATTCCATTGCGGATATCTTTTTACAGCAAATCCTTACACGTCCAAAAGAATTTGATGTAGTAGCAACAATGAATTTGAACGGCGACTACATTTCCGACGCTCTTGCTGCACAGGTTGGCGGTATTGGTATCGCTCCTGGAGCAAACATCAACTATGAGACTGGACATGCTATTTTTGAAGCAACCCATGGAACTGCTCCAAAATATGCAGGCCAGGATAAAGTAAACCCATCTTCTGTTCTTCTTTCAGGTGTATTAATGCTTGAGCACCTTGGCTGGACTGAAGCGGCGAAAATGATCATGAACTCAGTGGAGAAAACAATTTCTTCCAAGGTTGTAACGTATGACTTTGCGCGTCTGATGGAAGGCGCTAGAGAAGTTAAATGCTCTGAATTCGCTGATGAATTGATTAAGAATCTTTAAGTAATATCTGATCTCTATGAAAGCCGAACCTTATGCTTTCATAGGGATTTCTCTATTGATTATTGTTTGAATTTTCAAAATAAGAACTCAAGAGTTAAATCATTCTTACATAATCCGAGGAGGAACTGACATGTCCATGAAACGTAAAAAAATTTCTGTGATTGGTAGCGGATTTACTGGTGCGACAACTGCATTTTTATTAGCTCAAAAAGAACTTGGCGACGTGGTATTGGTCGATATTCCGCAAATGGAAAACCCGACGAAAGGTAAGGCGCTTGATATGCTTGAAGCCGGTCCTGTCCAAGGTTTTGACGCTAATATTACCGGTACGTCAAACTACGAAGATACAGCGGATTCAGATATCGTCATCATCACTGCCGGGATTGCCCGCAAACCAGGCATGAGCCGTGACGACCTGGTACAAACAAACCAAAAAGTCATGAAATCCGTTACACAACAAATCGTAAAATATTCACCAAACAGTTATATTATCGTTCTTACTAACCCGGTTGACGCAATGACCTTTACTGTATTTAAGGAATCCGGCTTTCCTAAAAACCGTGTAATCGGGCAATCCGGAGTTCTTGATACTGCTCGCTTCCGTACATTCGTAGCCCAGGAGCTAAACCTTTCAGTTAAGGATGTTACCGGTTTTGTGTTAGGCGGTCATGGCGATGACATGGTGCCGCTTGTGCGCTATTCTTACGCGGGAGGCATTCCATTGGAAACGCTTATTCCAAAGGATCGCCTGGATGCAATCGTTGAACGCACACGTAAAGGCGGCGGTGAAATCGTTAACCTTCTAGGAAACGGCAGTGCTTACTACGCTCCTGCTGCTTCACTAGTTGAAATGGCGGAAGCAATCCTTAAGGACCAGCGCCGCGTCATTCCTTCTATCGCTTACCTAGAAGGAGAATACGGTTATGATGGCATTTACCTTGGTGTCCCTGCGGTATTGGGTGCCGGCGGTATCGAACAAATCATCGTACTTGAATTGCAAGAAGATGAAAAAGCAGCACTTGCTAAATCTGCTGATTCAGTGAAAAGTGTCATGCAGGTACTTCAGTAATTGCTGAAATGCTTTAGCAAAATCCAAGACACATTGTAAAAATTTTATATTTCCCATCATTAAGAAGAGGATGTCCTTTGGGCACCCTCTTTTTTCCAAATTATTAATTAGCTGAATCAATTTCATAATTCCTTTTTGCAAAGAAACAACAGAATATTAGTTACTCAAAAATTTTCTTAGTTTGTACCTGCTGAATTTGGCTGTTGATTTCCGCTACAGGCGGGCGCTTTCCGCGGGCGGCCCGTGATCCTGCTCGTCGCTTCGCTCCTGCGGGGTCTCACCTGGCCACGCTTTTCCCGCAGGACGTTGAGTGATCATCCTCGAATAGCCACCGCACGAGGAAATGCGTAGCATTTTCAAGGAGTCGCCGCCTGCAGCGAAAAGCAACCGGTTTAGCAATCAGGAGTGAGTACTAACACAGCCTATATTTTGTGGATTTATCTGAGCATGGATACGATCAGCGGCTCATTTTGAAGCCTTATAAACGAACGTAACGATGTTAAAATGGACCTTGATGAAGAAGTGTCTCTTGAACTTCTTCCAAACATTTGATTCACTAATGATCGTAATCATTCTCGAATACGCAGCTTCTGATGGCACGGAATCGGATACGAAAAACCCGCAGTCAAGACAGAAGATCCTATCATTTTTTAAACGCTTTCCTACATCTTTCATAAATGGAATTCGTTCCGAAATTCGGGCCACTAAGGAGTAAATCATGGTCGCATCATTTAGCTCCACAGGTCTGCCAAAACGTGATTTCTTCGTTACTAAGCGAAGATGGATCGATGCAATATCCGAAAAAACAGTTTCAAATCGTTGGGTACGCTCTAAAATCATATCATTCTTGTAGATCAAACAGGCTTCGTCGTATAATAGGCATAGGGAGACTTCCTCCAGTCTTATAAGTTTGTGTGGTCCTTACTTATTTCGAAATGTTGGGGAGGTACTTCTTTTTTTCGTCTCAGAACAATTGGGGCTCTAAGGATGAAATTAATGAAATTGATTTAGTTGAAGCAATTTTTCGGAGGCGATTATTCATGCTCTTAAAAAAAAGAAAGCTCGGCAGGAAGATTGACGAAATGACTACCGGGGAAAAATTGACCCTCACTGAGAAAATGGAAGACAAAGATCTTTTACTATATCTTGGCTTGACTAATGACGCGAACCCTCTTTATATCCAGCATGACTATGCTTCCCAAACATCCTACAAAAAACCGATTGTTCCGAATATTATGCTGCTTGGAATTATCACATCCGCTGTTTCAAAGTATTTGCCAGGTCCGGGCAGCCATATTCTTTCACAAGCCATTGAATTTCCAAGACCGGTTTACCATTCAAGTACCGTGAAATTCCTTTTCGAGGTAATCGAAGTAAACGTAGAAAATGAGGTTATTGAAATCGAAGTATCCGGCATAAACGACGACAAAGAAATCGTTTTAAAAGGCATTATTAATGTTTGCCCGCCAAAACAGACTGTTTCGTTGGATGGCAGCATTCTCGATAATTTCTAACATCTAAACCCTGTTAAAAGATTTCCGACAGGGTTTTTCAACATGACCCCTCGGAGGACATTGTTTTAAAAAGTTTTCCTTATCCTTTTTTTTCATTATAATAAAAGTGGATGAAGGCTCAAATTGGTATTGGGGTACTATTTATTCAGGAGGAAGCCATGTCTAAAAAAATTCTCGTTGTAGATGATGAAAAATCAATCCTGACTTTGCTGCAATATAATTTGGAGCAAGCGGGCTATTCCGTTATAACCGCAATGGATGGGGAAGAAGGCAAAAACCTAGCGATAGAGAAGAACCCGGATTTAATCGTATTGGATTTGATGCTTCCAAAGCTGGACGGTATCGAGGTGTGCAAGCAGCTTCGCCAACAGAAAATGATGGTGCCGATCCTTATGCTGACCGCAAAAGATGACGAATTTGATAAAGTTCTCGGCCTTGAGCTTGGCGCAGATGATTATATGACGAAGCCATTCAGCCCTCGCGAAGTGGTCGCGCGCATTAAGGCGATTTTTAGACGTTCACAAATTCAGGCTGAAATAAAGGGAAGCGAGCTTGGTGACGGTGAATTGTTGAAGTTCGGCGGTTTAAGCATCTATCCGGATCGTTACGAGGCATATTTTGAAGATGACCTGCTTGAGTTGACGCCTAAGGAGTTCGAATTGCTGCTGTATCTTGCGAAACATAAGGGAAGAGTGTTGACGAGAGACCAGTTGTTAAGTGCCGTCTGGAACTATGACTTTGCCGGTGATACACGCATTGTTGATGTGCATATCTCCCACCTTCGTGAAAAAATTGAAAATAATTCAAAAAAACCGCTATACATCAAAACGATTCGCGGACTGGGCTATAAGCTTGAGGAGCCAAAAACGGAATGACAAAATTCAGGGCCAGGCTTCTTTTGGCTTTAATCAGCCTTATCACCGTCGTTCTGTTAGCAGCTGGCTTGCTATTGGGCCAACTATTTAAAAGCTATTATATAAACACATTTAATGAAAGAATCCAAAAAGAAACTGTCTTTATTTCTAATTACATAAAAGAACAAGGTGGAATTACTTCTTTTTTAAGAGACGGCCCAAAAGCTGGACTCAATGCGTTACTGGATTCCAATTTCACCATATTATCAGCTAACGGTAAAGTGCTTTATGATTCGAATGTTAATAAAAGGAACAATCCGGAAAGCCATTCAGCAATCCTGAATCAAATTATCGCGCACAAAGACTCCGACAGAGAAGGATATGAAGTGCTCGAGGGGCCCCCAGGATCCCCTGACCTGCATTATTATTGGAAATCAGTCGAAAGTGACAATGAAGTGGAAGGGTATGTTGTTCTTGGCAATGAAATAGATGTCATCAAACAGGTAAACCGGCAAATGTGGTGGATATTAGCCGCCAGCCTTGGTGCATCATTGATTGTCATCATCATGATCGGAAGCCGGATTGCCACAAGATATACTCGGCCGATCGAGGCTGCAACAACAACAGCGATCGAATTGGCAAAGGGAAACTATCGCGCGCGGACGTATGAGGAGCGTTCCCATGAAGCTGCAATGCTTAGCACATCACTCAACATTCTCGCAAGGAATCTCCAGGAAATGGAGATTGCCAGGGAAATGCAACAGGATCGGCTTGAAACATTGATAGAGAATATCGGGAGCAGTGTCCTGCTTATTGACAACAAAGGGTATGTGACACTGATCAATCGTGAATATAAGGAACTTTTTAACGTGGAAGCCTCTGATTTTCTTTACAGAGTGTATTATGAGGTGATTGAGCACAAGGAAATCATTCGCATAATAGAAGAGATCTTTATGACCGAAAAAAGCATGAAGCGTCAGCTGCTTATCCCGTTAGAGATCGATAGGAAGCATTTCGAAGTATACGGCGCACCCATTATCGGAAACCAGAATGAATGGAAAGGTATTCTCATCGTCTTTCACGACATAACAGAATTAAAGAAACTGGAGCAAATGCGAAAAGATTTTGTCGCGAATGTATCCCATGAGTTAAAAACCCCGATCACATCAATAAAAGGGTTCTCGGAGACATTACTTGATGGAGCGATGAAGGATGAGGAGGCGCTTCAGAATTTCTTGTCGATTATTTTAAAAGAAAGTGACCGTCTTCAGGCATTGATCCAAGAGCTATTGGATTTATCAAAGATCGAACAACAGGAGTTTGTCCTCAATCTCGAGTTGTTAAATTTGTGTCAATTGCTTCAAGAAACACATGCCATTCACCAGGGGAAGGCGGTTAAAAAAAATATTTCTCTTACCCTGCATGCGCCGGAACATCCTGTGATGATAAAAGGGGACGCTTCCCGGGTCAAGCAAATATTCATTAACTTAATTACGAACGCATTAAACTATACAGGGAATGGCGGAAAAGTAGACATTACAATAACGGAGGAAAAGCATGCGGTGAAGGTGGCTGTACAAGATAGCGGCATCGGCATCGAGAAACAGGAACTCCCCCGTATTTTTGAACGCTTTTATAGAGTGGATAAAGCAAGGAGTAGAAATTCGGGCGGAACAGGCCTTGGGCTTGCGATTGTAAAGCATATAGTTGAAGCCCATAAAGGGAAAATCACGGTGACCAGCAAGCCTGGAAAGGGTACGATCTTCACGGTAGTTTTTAATAAGAAACAAGCTTAAAATAGTAATATGTAACCTGGATGAAGAGGTTGGAGATAATTTACATTATTTTTACAAAACATTCAATTCTCCTTAATATCATAAGTTTACAATTACTTATGAAAACCCCTTCATCCAAGGAGTTGGAAAAGGTGAGGACAAGACCCCGTCCTCGCCTTTTTCCGTTTTTAAGGGAAAAGCGTAAGCGGCTTGCAAGAAAGGAAGAATGACTAAAACCTGAAACGTCCTTATGTCTTACGTCGAGGTCAGCACGTCCTTATGACTTCGTCAGCACTGGTACGTCCTGTACGGCGGAGCTGGACACCAGACCCCTACATTTAAAATTTTTAACGGGACAATATTTATAATTTCTTGATAGACAAGTAATAGCCGTTATTTTTCTTTCCGTACATTCTCATGGTAGAATGTAAAGAAGAAAATAACGGCTTTTTGTGTTGACATAGACACAAGTTTTGATCAGATGGCGAGGGGGATTTTGATTTGAGTAAGAAAATCGTTCTGATAGACGGGAATAGCATTGCATACCGTGCTTTTTTTGCGTTGCCGCTCCTTAATAATGATAAAGGCATCCACACGAATTCGGTATACGGTTTTACGATGATGCTTAACAGGATACTGGAAGAAGAGAAACCGACACATATGCTCGTAGCTTTTGACGCCGGGAAAACGACCTTCCGGCATGCTTCATTTAAAGAGTATAAAGGAGGCCGGCAAAAGACTCCGCCTGAACTGTCTGAACAGTTCCCGTTCATCCGGGAGTTATTAGATCATTTCGGCATTTCCCGGTATGAGCTGGAAAACTATGAGGCGGATGATATTATCGGTACCCTTTCGTTGCATGCGGAAAAAGAAGGCTATGAAGTCAAGGTTATTTCAGGTGATAAAGATTTGACCCAGCTCTCTTCGCCAACGACTACTGTGAACATCACCAAAAAAGGGATTACAGATATTGAAGAATATACGCCGGAGCATATTCAGGAGAAATACGGGATTGGCCCGCATCAGATTATCGATTTGAAAGGCCTAATGGGAGATGCCTCAGATAATATCCCCGGAATTCCTGGTGTCGGGGAGAAGACGGCACTGAAGCTTCTGCACCAATTTGGGACGGTCGAAAAGCTTTTGGAATCGATCGACGAAGTAAACGGCAATAAACTGAAAGAAAAAATAGAAGAGCATAAAGAGTCGGCAGTATTAAGCAAGCAGCTTGCGACGATTTCAAGGGAAGCCCCTTTGGAAATAACACTCGCCGACACGGTCTATCATGGTATGGATACAGAGAAGGTAGTTTCTTTTTACAAGGATCTCGGTTTCCGTTCTTTACTTGATAAGATGGATGAAGCAGGAGAACCTGTGGCAGAGATGGATCAGGAAGATATTTCGTTTGAGATAGTAAAAGAAGTGCCTTCCGGTCTGTTTGCGGATGAGAGTGCTTTATATATTGAGATATTGGAAGATAATTATTATCGTGCCGACATTATTGGCGTTGCCATTTCTAACGATCAAGGAAACTTTTATATTCCTGCAGACATGGCATTCGCCTCAGAGGAATTTAAAGAATGGGCCCGTGATGAAACGAAAAGGAAAGCGGTGTACGATGCTAAGCGTTCTATCGTTGCTTTGAGAAGAAAGGGAATCGATCTTCAGGGAATCGATTTTGATATTTTCCTCGCATCCTATATATTGAACCCCTCGGAATCCGTTGAAGATGTGGCAGCGATAACGAAAGCGCAGCGCGGGATACAGCTTCAGTCCGATGAGGCGTTTTATGGAAAGGGAGCCAAGCGTTCGGTTCCTGATGAGGCAAAGCTCGGTGAACATCTAGCAAGGAAATCGCTTGCTATCTTTAAGTTGAAAGAGCCGATGATTGAGGCGTTGGAGGAAAATGAACAGTACAAACTATTTACGGAATTGGAGATGCCGCTGGCGATTATTTTGGCAGAAATGGAGATTCAAGGGGTAAAAGTGGACGTTGGGCGCCTGAAGGATATGGGCTCAGAACTGGTGACGCGGCTTAAATTAATCGAAGAGAAGATTCATCAATTAGCGGGTGAGGCGTTCAATATTAATTCTCCAAAACAGCTCGGCGTTATTTTATTTGAAAAGCTAGGGCTTCCTCCCGTTAAGAAGACGAAGACAGGGTATTCAACCTCTGCTGACGTCCTTGAAAAGCTTGAAAGCGAGCATGAGATCGTAAGAGAAATTCTTCATTACCGCCAGCTCGGTAAACTGCAGTCCACCTACATTGAAGGCCTGCTGAAGGTGGTCGACGAAGAAACATGCAAGGTCCATACCCGGTTTAATCAAGCGCTCACGGCAACAGGACGATTAAGCTCCACCGACCCTAACCTGCAAAACATCCCAATCCGGCTTGAGGAAGGAAGGAAAATCAGACAGGCATTTATTCCTTCTGAAAAGGATTGGCTCATTTTTGCGGCTGATTATTCACAAATCGAGCTAAGAGTACTGGCTCATATTGCCAAGGACGAAGGATTGATCGAGGCTTTCAGGACAGATATGGACATTCATACGAAGACAGCTATGGATGTTTTCCATGTTTCGGCGGAAGAGGTTACTTCCAATATGCGCCGTCATGCGAAAGCGGTAAACTTCGGGATAGTATATGGCATAAGCGATTATGGTTTATCCCAAAGCCTGAACATTACAAGGAAAGAAGCAGGCGAATTTATCGATCAGTATTTAAAGAGCTTCCCCGGTGTCCAGGATTATATGAAAGACAGCATCCATGAAGCCAAGCAAAAAGGCTATTCGATGACGCTTCTGCAAAGACGGAGATACATTCCTGAGATAACGAGCCGCAATTTCAATTTGCGCAGCTTTGCGGAAAGAACCGCAATGAACACTCCGATTCAGGGAAGTGCTGCTGATATTATCAAGCTGGCGATGATTAATATGAGCGAGCGGCTGAAGGAAGAAAACATGAAAGCCCGGCTATTGCTTCAGGTTCATGACGAACTGATTTTCGAAGCGCCGCCCGAAGAGTTGGAAATGTTAATGAAAATTGTTCCGGAAGAAATGGAGAGAGCGCTTGAACTAGAGGTGCCATTAAAAGTAGAGTACGCATACGGCCCGACATGGTTTGACGCGAAATAGAAAAACGGATGCGCCTCGCAAACAAGGAACATCGACTAAAATCTGCCACGTCGTGTGGCAAACGTCGATGCCAGCCCTTCCTGGGCAAGTCCGACAAGCATAAGACTGGCCCTGCAAGAAGGTGCTTTTTACCTTCTGTAAGGGACAGACTTATGACCTCGAGGAGCTAGGCGCAGGAGTTAGACAATATAGAACGGCGACTAAATACGTCAAGTCGTGTGCAACGTCGCCATGACCCACATCGTTTGGGCCTAATATAGATTGGAGGTGGCATTATGCCTGAGCTGCCGGAAGTGGAAACGATAAGAAGAACGTTGGAACAACTAGTAATTGGAAAGTCGATACAAGAGGTTTCGGTATTTTGGCCTAAAATCATTAAGGCTCCTGAACAGGTAGAACAGTTTCAGGATGCCCTTAAGGGAGAGACGATCCGCGAAATCGGACGGCGCGGCAAGTTTTTAATTTTTTATCTTGATCATTACGCAATGGTTTCACACTTGCGGATGGAAGGGAAATATGGGGTATTTGCTCATGAGGAGCCTTATGATAAGCATACACATGTAATCTTTTCGTTTACCGATGGAACGGAGCTTCGTTACCGGGATGTCCGGAAATTCGGGACGATGCATTTATTTGCTAAGGGAGAGGAACAAACGAATCTCCCATTGCTGCACCTTGGACCTGAACCTATGTCAGAAGAATTTACCGTAAAACATTTGACGGAAAAGCTTTCAAAAACCAACCGCAAAATTAAACCTGTGCTGCTTGACCAAACGGTAGTGGTAGGAATCGGCAACATCTATGTGGATGAAGCTTTGTTTCGTTCCGGCATACATCCGGAGCGGATTGCCACTTCATTAACGTCTGCAGAAATTAAGAGTCTGCACAAAGAAATAATAGATACCTTATCGGAAGCGGTTGAAAAAGGTGGCAGCACCATCCGATCCTATGTAAATTCCCAGGGGCAGATCGGCATGTTTCAGCTTGAACTGCTTGTATACGGACGCAAGGGAGAGGAATGCAAACGCTGCGGCACTCCGCTTGAGAAGCAAGTTGTCGGCGGAAGAGGGACGACCTTTTGCCCTTCCTGCCAACGCATTAATAAATAAAAGCTAGACGGTCCGTTTCGGGCACCGGCACATAGGATCTGCTCCTTCCATATACTATCCTAGCGATTCGGAATGATGGGGAGGACTTTAAGATGTGGTTACAGCTTTTGTTTCTGGCTTTTGCCGTCAGCTTTGATGGGTTCAGTGTCGGTTTGACATTCGGAATGAGAAAAATGAGGATTCCCTTTAAATCGATCGCCGTAATTGCATGCTGCTCTGCTTTGAGTTTAGGAATCGCGATGATGATTGGGGAATTTATCGGGCAATTTGTCTCCACTGCCGCTGCGGAAAAAACCGGCGGAATCATTTTAATCATTTTAGGTTTTTGGGTGTTACTTCAGTATTTTAGGAAAGATTTTCCGACGGAGGATCAATTTGCTGAAAAAACGATCTTTAACTATGAAATAAAGTCACTCGGTGTAGTCATTAACATCCTTCAGAAGCCGTTAACTGCCGATTTTGATAAATCGGGTACGATCAATGGAGTAGAAGCACTCGTATTAGGTTTTGCGCTGTCACTCGACGCTTTCGGAGCCGGTATAGGCGCGGTGATGATGGGAATTTCATCTTTCGTTTTATCAATATGCATCGCCATCATGAGTTCATTATTTATTTTTGCGGGACTTCAGAGCGGAAAAATTTTATCCTCGAGCAAAATCGTTCAAAGATTATCATTTCTTCCAGGACTTTTATTGATTGTCATTGGCCTTATGAAATTTTGAAGAAGATGGAGAAAACCAGTTATGAGACAGGTAATCGGGATAACCGGAGGTATTGCGAGCGGAAAAAGCAGTGTCAGCCAGTTCATCAGAGATGAACTGGGATTCACGATCATTGATGCTGATATTGCGTCAAGAGAAGTGGTGGAACCGGGTGAAGAAGCGTACAAACAAATTGTTGAATCATTCGGTCCGCAGCTTTTGCATGAAAATCAGACGATCGACCGCGCGAAATTGGGGGCGATCATCTTTAACGACACAGAGAAAAGACTCCTGTTAAATAGTATCGTGCATCCGGCGGTGCGAAAAAAAATGATTGCCGGCAAGGATGCAGCCTTCGAACGGGGAGAGAATACCGTATTCATGGATATCCCTCTGTTATTCGAAAGCAAACTGACCTCGATGGTCGACAAAACGCTGTTAATTTATGTGGATGAGCATGTACAATTACAGCGGTTGATGAGAAGAAATGATTATTCTGAAGCAGAGGCGCTGGCAAGGATTACATCACAAATGCCACTTGCGGATAAGAAGCCGTTAGCGGACGCCGTCATCGATAACAACGGAAGCTTAGAGGAAACAAAGTGGCAGGTAAGGCAAATACTGCGTAGCTGGAATGTGAAAATAAAAGAGGACTGAAGGGAGAAGCATTTTTGTTTCTTCCTTTTTCTTTTATAATGGCTCTGTTAAACGATAATGTTGTTTTTGGGAAGGGAATCTGCGAGACTCCTCGA
>NZ_QVTC01000024.1 GCF_003429085.1 Bacillus sp. V59.32b
CATTGGTTAAGGGTGACGACAATGAGTCGCCACCCCAACATTTGACGGAGAACCTTAAAGTTGAACCGGGTGCTAAAGCCGTCGGCAAGACGATTGGTGATATCGATATCCGAAGCAATTATAATGTGACCGTCATTGCCATCATAAAGAAAAATACGAAGAAGCAGCAGTTAAGCCCTGGACCGGAATCCTTCATTGATACGGGTGATACAATGGTGATTTCAGGCGAGCGAAAGGAATTGAAAAAATTAATAAAAGAGTTGCTCACCAATGAAAGAGGTGATTAGGAATGGATCACTTAGTTCTTGAAGTAGGAACAGCGTTAGTATTGGTAGCAATCGCGGCAGTACTCGCCGGAAAGTTCAATTTTTCGATTATCCCGTTTCTGATTATTCTCGGGATGCTGGTAGGTCCACACGCACCAAAGTTTGGGATCATCGACCTGAGGTTCATCGAAAGTGAAGAAATCATTGCTTTTCTCGGCCGAATCGGTGTGTTATTCCTCCTCTTTTATCTCGGATTAGAATTTTCTATCAAAAAACTGATTAAATCAGGCCGATCGATTGTTGCTGGTGGAACCATTTACATTTTAATCAATTTCGGCCTCGGTCTGCTATACGCTTATCTAATGGGCTTTCCCCTATTAGAAATATTAATTGTTGCCGGAATCATTACGATTTCTTCCAGCGCAATCGTCGCCAAAGTTCTTGTTGACTTGAGAAGAACGGGTAATAAAGAAACCGAACTGATCCTTGGGATTATTATGTTTGAAGATATCTTCCTTGCCGTTTACCTTTCTGTAGTGTCAGGTTTGGTCCTTGGCGAAGCTGCCACCCTGGGCGGGGCGATTATCTCGATCCTTATTGCTCTCGGATATATGCTTTTGTTTTTCATCGTTGCAAGAAAAGCTACCCCTATTTTAAATAAACTATTGGATATTTCTTCAAATGAGATTTTTATCATCGTCGTTTTTGCCTCGCTGTTCTTTATTGCCGGTTTTTCAGAAACGATCCATGTCGCTGAAGCAATCGGTGCTCTCCTTCTCGGCTTGGTTTTTTCCGAAACAGAACACAGCGACAGAATCGAACACTTAGTCGTTCCTTTCAGGGACTTCTTCGGCGCTATTTTCTTCTTCAGCTTTGGCCTGAGCATTGACCCATTTTCGCTTGGCGGTGCAGTTTGGTTGACTTTAGGAGCGGTGATATTGACGATTATCGGCAACTTTACTGCAGGTTTGATCGCGGGGCGCCGGGCAGGGTTATCCCATAAAGCATCTACAAATATCGGGTTAACCATTGTCTCAAGAGGCGAGTTTTCGATTATTATGGCCAATCTGGGCATCGCCGGCGGTTTAATGCCTGTATTGAAACCATTTTCCGCTCTTTACGTATTAATCCTTGCGATCCTTGGCCCGCTCTTAACAAGGGAATCCAAGCACATCTATAAATTCTTGGATAATATTTTTAAATGGAGCAATAAACCAGCCAAGGCTAAAGAAAGAGCATCCGGCTGATGATAAAAGGGACTGACCCGTATATTTTCGGGCTTCAGTCCCTTTTATCATTTCAGAATAATTTTGGGTAATTAAAGGAATTGATTAAACATAGGATTAACGTGACAAGCTTATGGGAAAAGAGTGGGTACATAGTAATTACTCAGGAGTTGATGCTGAAGATGAATAAATTGAAATCAATAGGCAAACAGCTGGGGAAGGAGATAAAAGAGGACCGAGCCACGGGGTTGGCGGCTGAGCAGGCTTATTATTATATGCTCGCACTTTTTCCAATGCTAATTCTCTTGCTTTCTATCCTGCCGTATTTGTCAATCCAACCTCAGGAAGCACTGGACTTTTTGGAGAATATCATGCCTTCCGAAACAACGGAAGTATTCAGGGAGGATATTATCAAGCTTGTCAGTGAACAGAACGGTGGCTTGCTGACTTTTGGTATCCTAGGTACCCTCTGGTCTGCTTCTAACGGGATAAACGCATTTATCCACTCGATGAATGTCGCTTTTGATGTTGAAGAAACAAGGAGCTTTATTAAAGCAAGATTGCTTTCCATTATACTAACGCTTGGTTTAACCGTGGCGTTCGTTGTAGCGCTCTTGCTTCCGGTTTTCGGTAACGTCATTCTGGATTTTGTTAAAACGATCATCCCGGTACCCGACGGCATGGAAATCCTGTTCAGCGTTTTGCGTTGGGTCATTGCCATCGTGGTCATCGCTCTTGTCCTAGCTGTGATGTACCGTTATGCCCCAAACAAGCATTACCCGTTTAAACAGGTCATTCCAGGGGCACTTGTGGCAACCGTCATCTGGCAACTGATTTCATTAGGGTTTTCCTTTTATGTATCTCATTTTGGCAATTACTCCTCCACTTACGGAAGCTTAGGAGGTGTCATTGTCCTGATGCTATGGTTATACTTAACCGGGCTGGCACTCGTCATTGGCGGGGAAATTAACGCGATTGTCCACAGACAATCCACACCTACCACTAGAACGAGCAAAAAAACGCCAACCATATCGACTTGATAAACAGTAGAAAACCCGGCGATCGCCGGGTTTTCTTATGGAAGCAGCTGAAATTACAGTAGGTAAAACACGCCCGCTTTCTCTCTTCACACTCAGTTATTTCTTCACCTTACTATAATGCTTCAATAAATAATCGACAAATTTATCATCCCTGACCAGATAGGCGAAATATTTTCGCTTGATCTGTTTTTCGATATCTGCGAAAGAGGAGTACATCTGGTTTTCCTTTTTTTCATTCATTTCAATAAACCAGCCTTTTCCTGACTCATGATAAACGAAGATATTCTCGTCATGCTTCCCGTTGTATAAACAGCCTCGTTCAGATCCCTTTAGATTAAATCTATTGTTAAAGGCATCCCGTTTCAACGGTTCGGAATGGAAGGGTTTTTCCACAAATTGCCCAAAAGCTTTCGGTGTTAAATTACAGCCGGATGCCTTTTGATGGCCGCCCCCATCATAATTCGCGGCAACCTCTGATACATCCACTTCATCATGAATCGTCCGGAGCGATATGCGCCTGCTGCCGACCATGACCATTGCTATATAATCAAGGTGTGGAAACTCTTTGGAAAGTTCATTTCCAAGCTCAGAGTGATAGGATTCCGCATGGACAATTCCAGCCAAATGATTGCCAATGCTCATTTGATAAACCTCTCTTTTCTTTCTGTGGATGTACCTTTCGACGCGGTCTTCTTCCACTTCCAGAAGCTTTTGTTCAATCTCATCAAATGAGAATGCTGTATTCTCAGTAAGCTTTTTAATTAGTTTTGCCTCAAATTCATCAATCGAAATCATCGAGAAAAGATCATTTAGCCGCTTAGCCGTGAAATTATCGTTTGCATCCCAATCCCAAGTATCATATTGTCTGACATGTTCAACAAAATCATCCAAAATCGCAGAACGGACAAGCAAGTTGTTTTGAAGCAAATATTCATAAAAAAGCGATGTCGCCGAAGCTTGTTTTCCATCAGATTGCGTGACCGTAACGGATGCCCAATCATATTGATTAAGGTGCTCAGCCGATTTGTGATGATCAATTAGCTTCACCTTCCCACCTGCCGAAACAAATTCGGATATCCTTTTTTCATTATCTTCATCAACGGATATATCAGTAATAAACAGCTCTATGTCTTGATTTCCCTTTTCAAAAAATACTTCGACCTGGTGATTAAGTCCTGATATGGAATGATAACTGATAGTCACCTTATCCTTTAGCGCCAATTTTGCCAGGATACCACAGCTTACTCCGTCCAAATCATTATGAGATAAAAGTCGGTACATATGAATTCCCCCTAAAATCACGAATATATAGTAATATTCCCTGTAAAACTTCATTTAACTTGTCAAAGTTATTCTCCGCTCTATTTTAAGGAAAATGGTTGGAGATTTCGAATAAACTGCATGAAGATGTCCACAATAATGACGACTATTACTGAAGAAAAGAGAGGTAGATTATGAAAGAGCTTTTACAGCAGGCTAAGGAAATACTTGAATACACATACGATCATCCCAGTTCCAATGATCTGGCTCGGTGCATTGAGGCCCTCGAGGAAGCAAAGGAAACCGCAGGTACAAAAAAAGAAATGCTGGAGAATGTAATCAGGTCGGTTACACAAGCACAAAATGCTCAGCGGGAGCTGGACATTAGCGGTGATGTAGCTTCTTCCAGTGCATTTGGTCAAGCATACCGCGCGATTGACCAGGCGATTGAATCGTATAGCTAAAAGCGAAACCGGCAGGATATTCGCTGCCGGTTTTTCAAAGTTTCTCGTTCTTCTGAAAAAATCCCTGAATTCTCTTAGCAGCTTCACTAAGACGTTCAGCAGGCTGAACCAACGCTATTCGGACATAGCCTTCCCCTTGTTTCCCAAAGGCATCTCCGGGCACGACAGCTACTCCTGCTTGTTCAATCAATTGAAAGGCAAATTTACGCGACGTCCATCCATCAGGAATCTTGGCCCAAATAAACATGGTCGCAGACGACTTAGGTACATGCCATCCGACTTTCTCCAGTCCTGCCACCAAAGCATCCCGACGAACTTCATACTCCTTCACCTGATCATTAAGTATCGAGAAATCGGAAGTAAGTGCCATTTCCGCGGCCTTTTGGATCGGATAAAAAACCCCATAATCAATATGTGATTTCAAAGTACCCAAGATCTTGAGCACTTCAGCATTGCCCACAACATAGCCAATCCGGCTGCCCGCCATATTGAATGTTTTGGACAGAGAATTGAATTCAACTCCAACCTCCTTCGCACCAGGAATCGACAGAAAGCTGATTTGGGGATGATCATCGAATATCAATTCGGAATAGGCAAAGTCATGAATAACCAAAATATTATGCTGTTTGGCAAACTCGACCACCTTTTCAAAAAAAGTTTGATCCGCTAAGGCGGCTACCGGGTTGCCTGGATAGCTGATAATCATCATTTTCGCTTTCCTTACAACATCCACTGGAATTTGGTCGAGGTCGAGCAAGAAATTATTCTCGACCGTTAAAGGCATCGGATAGATGATTCCGCCCGCTAGGGAAACACTCGCTTCATAGATCGGATAGCCAGGATCCGGGACCAAAACATATTCTCCCGGATTCACAATTGCCGTTGCTAAATGGGCAAGCCCGTCCTGCGAACCCATTAACTGTAGCACTTCCTCTCCCGGATCAAGGTCTACCGCATAACGATGCTTGTAAAAATAGCAAACCGCCTCATGAAACTCAGGAGTTCCCTTTAATGTATAGCCGTATTTGGTTATGTCTTTAGCGTGTTTGACCAGAGTATCCACAACGATTGCAGGCGGCGGCAAGTCAGGGCTACCTACACTTAAATCGATTATGTCTATTCCCCTTTTGATCGCCTCATGTTTTCGATTAGCCAACTCCGTGAAAATACCCGTTGAAAAATTTCGCATTTTTTCTGATAGAGTTATTTTCATAGCCCATTCTCCTAAAAGTTTATATTTGTCCATTCAATGCTTCTTTATCATTTTACAAAAATGTTCCAAATTACACCATGATTTAATCATGATAAAAACCGAAGAGGTGCAATCCCTCTCCGGTCACTTATTCACCAATACTTTTCCAGCTCCTGATAAATCTCATCTCGTTGTTGTTCGATTGATTCTTGCTGTGCAAAGTAGCTTTGCAGCATTTCAATTGAATCCTCCTGTTCCATTTTTTCGTGCAATTCCGCTAAGATTCTCTCGGTTTCTTCCAGCTGCCCCTCCAGCCTCTCCATTTCTTTTTCAACAGGCGATGACAATCGCTTCGCCTTAGGCGCCTTTTTAATAGAATTAACCGATTCCTGGCTGCTTTCTTGCTTTGCTTTTATTTCATTCAGCTTTTTCCTTGCCCAGCTGTAATTCCCCGTGAAATAATGGAGCTTTTCCTCTTCTATCCAATACGTTTTATCAAAAAGTTTATTCAATAAATACCTGTCATGCGACACCGCCAAGATAGTGCCTTGAAACGTTTCCAGCGCATCCTCAAGCACCTCGCGCGAATCGATATCAAGGTGGTTAGTCGGTTCATCAAGGATCAATAGGTTAATATCCTGATGCATTAATTGGGCCAGACGGAGTCTCATCCGTTCCCCGCCGCTTAGCTGTCCTACCTTTCGAAAAACCGCGGGACCATAAAATAAAAATCCGGCAAGAATATGCCTTGCTTCAACTTCAGGGACTAACGCTTCCTCCCGAAACGCTTCAAGTACAGTCATGTTACCATTAGCTGTATAAAGATGCTGTGACAAATAACCCGCCTTTACATTGCTTCCCATCCGTATTTCCCCAACGTCCGCTGTCATTTCACCGCGGATCATCTTTAAGAGGGTGGATTTGCCTGTCCCGTTATCCCCGACGATCGCGGCTCGTTCCTTATATTGAAGATGAAGACTTGCATCATGGAAAAGCGATTTTCCGCCGAACGATTTTGCCGCATCTTTCACTACTATGACATCTTTCCCGCTCCTATCAGCTGCATCAAATTCCAAGCCCATTTTCTTTCTTTCTAAAATCGGCCGCTTTAACTTTTCTATTCTCTCGAGCGCGCGTTCCATATTCCTCGCCCGTCTATGAAGGCCTTCATTCGGCGGATTGGCCTGATTGGCCCACTCTCGGAGTCGCTTAATGGCTTCTTTCATTTTTTTGATTCTCTTTTGTTGCTCTTGGTAAGCCTGAAATTCCTCCAGAAGCCGCTTTTCCTTTTCCTTCACAAACCCGGAATAATTTTCATGATAGATAGTCACTTCACCATCCTCTAAATCAATGATTTTCGTTGCTATTTCATCAAGAAAGTAACGGTCATGCGAGATGGTGACGACCGTTCCCTCGTATTCCTTAATGAATTGTTCCAGCCATTCAACCGCCGAGATATCGAGATGGTTTGTTGGTTCATCGAGCAAAAGAAGCTCCGGCTGCTGCAGCAGAATCAGCCCTAAACACAGCTTCGTTTGCTCACCGCCGCTCATATTAATAAAAGGAGCCTCCAGCAATGCTGCTATTTTTAACCCATTTGCCACCTTCATAATCTTCGCCTCGATTTCATAACCGTCCAGAAGCGCGAATTTCTCCTGAAGAATGCCGTATTCATCAAGGATTTTTGCCATTTCCTTTTCATCATGTGTACGGGACATTCTCTCCTCATATTCACTAAGCCTTTTTGAAATCGACAAAGCCTCATAGAAAGCTGACATCAATACTTCCCGTCCTGTCGCCCCTCGTGGAAAAGATGGTATCTGGGCGAGGTATCCGACCCGTGTCCCTTTCTTGAGATGAACCTTCCCAGCATCCGCGGATTCAGCACCCGCGATGATTTTCATAATTGTCGTCTTTCCGCCTCCGTTTCGGCCGACCAAGCCGATCCGGTCTTTTTCTTGTATTTCAAATGAAAGGTTTTCAAAAATAAGATTGCCGCCAAACATTTTGGCTGCCTGTTGTACCCCGCAAACGATCATGGTAACATTCCTCCAAATTGGTAAAATAAAAAAACCGCGGCAAAGAAGCTAAGCTTCCAGCCACGGTTTATAAATAAAAACAAAAAAAGGAGCACAAATAAGGCTCCCTTTTACCGCTCATATAAATATGGGTGAAGAGACTTCTTATCATTCTGTTTCCATTATGCAATTGTTAAAAAAGGGCAGACTTCCCCATTGAACAAATGCACCATGAAAAATCGCACGGCAAATATACATAAAATCCAGCCATTGCTCGCGCAAAATAACAGAACGACTCATCTCTTCACCTCCCTTAATATCATAATAATAACAATATTATAACTCTTTCATAGTGTCTTCCACAAGAGGGTATAAGCAAAATAGGCGAAAATAATACAGAAAGTATTTTTTCACCTGTCCAGTTTTTTATTCATTACCTTTACCCGATTGCTTTTCCAAGGTTAGCCATTTCAATGGCGGAAACAGCTGCTTCATACCCTTTATTACCGGCTTTTGTTCCGGCACGTTCTATCGCTTGTTCAATATTTTCCGTCGTCAATACGCCAAAAATGACAGGTACCCCTGTTTCAAGAGAAACAGCAGCAATCCCTTTAGCTGTTTCGTTGGAAACATAATCATAATGGGTGGTTGCTCCTCTGATGACGGTCCCAAGTCCGATCACCGCATCGTAGTTTTCTGTGTTGACCAACTTTTTTGCGATCATTGGGATTTCGTAAGCACCGGGTGTCCATGCAACATCGATATCCCCTTCATCTACCCCGTGCCGTTTTAATCCATCGATCGCACCGCTAAGCAGCTTGTTCGTAATGAACTCATTAAATCTTCCCACTACGATCCCGATTCTTAAACCAGTACCAATTAAATTTCCTTCAAAAACTTTGCCCATTTATACTTCCTCCTCATGACTTTTCATTTCTAAATATTGTTGAACTCCCACTCCGTTTGTTTTTCTTGCTTTTCCCGAAAACGGATAAGCTCGGCAATCGTGATCAACTTAAGTTCGTGCCTGTCTGCGATTTTGGCCAAATCCGGAATGCGAGCCATCGTCCCGTCCTCGTTCATGATTTCGCAAATTACACCCGCAGGCAGCGCACCGGAAAGCTTCGCTAAATCGACGGATGCTTCTGTATGCCCTGCCCGTGCCAATATGCCGCCTTCTTTTGCGACTATCGGAAAAACATGTCCCGGCCTTCTAAAGTCCGTTGGGGCAGATTGTTCATTCAACAATTCAAGAATCGTCGTCGAGCGTTCAAAAGCGCTGATTCCCGTTGACGTATTTTTGTGGTCGATGCTGACCGTAAAAGCAGTTCCGTGATTATCGGTATTGTCTTCAACCATGGGATGAAGACCCAATTTAAAGGCAGTTTCCCCGGTGATTGTCACGCAAATTAAACCACGCCCATATGTAGCCATAAAATTAATCGCTTCTGGTGTCGCTTTTTCGGCAAGAACAACAAAGTCACCTTCATTTTCACGATCTTCATCATCGACGACGATGATTGCCTTGCCAGCCTTAAGGTCTTCAATTGCTTCTTCAATCGTATTAAACAATTGTTTCCACCCCCTTTAATAAAATCCGTTGTCAGCTAAAAAATCCATCGTCATTTCTTTTTTTGGTTTCTTTCCTTCCGCTTGATGGACGATATATTTTCCGATCATATCATTCTCGATATTAACGATATCCCCCGCATTTTTCCGCCCCAGTACCGTTTCTTGATGGGTAAGTGGAATAAGGGAGACCGTGAGCAAATTGGCCTCAACCCCAAATATCGTTAAACTTGTCCCGTCAATCGCTATCGATCCTTTCGGTATGCAATATTTAGCAAGAGAATCGTCCAATTTAATGATGTAATAAACAGCATTGTCTTTATTCTCTTTCTTGATGATCGTTCCCGTACCGTCAATATGTCCGGAAACAAAATGCCCGCCAAATCGGCCATTTGGACTCATGGCGCGCTCTAAATTGACCGGGTAGCCTGCTTTTAAGATTCCGAGGGACGTGTCTTTCATCGTTTCAGGCATCACATCGACTGTAAATGTCTGACTGGTAAACGCTGTAACCGTCAAACACACACCGTTAACAGAGATACTGTCGCCCATCTTAACATCCTCAACAATTTTTTTTGAGGAAATCGCAAGCACCATGCTGCTTCCGCTGCTGTTTATCGATGAAACCGTTCCAATATCTTCAATGATTCCTGTAAACATAATTCCACCTTATTTCCTGTATTATTAATTTGTTCAGCAAGATGTCTATTTTCTGTGCCTATTCACCCTCCCTTAGAAATAAAATAAACCCTTCAGAAGCTGAAGGGTCTTTTTAGGAAGGATACGCCGGCAAAATATATCGCGAAATAAGCCTATGAAAAACATAATTTTTCAATAGACTTCTCTCTTATATATTCCGTCTGTCCTTCTCCCATCCAGACTGTACTGTCGGCTTTGGAATCTCACCAAATCCTGCCGGTTAAGGCTCGCGGGCTTAGAATTGCTTCATCACCGCCGGTTGGGACTTGCACCCGACCCCGAAGGACAATATTCAATTTAACTAATATTCAGAAGCTTTCTGAAATACTCAAAAGTGCTTTATTATCAATATTTAAACGGTATAACTAATTTTTGTATTCTTCTTAAATGATTTCTTAACTCTTAAATATCACCAAGTATCCTACCAAAAACCTACCGTTATCTACTGAAAATATTTACTTTTGGTTGGTTGGATTTTATCATTTGCAAATAAAAAAAGCAAAGAGTTTAATCTCCTTGCTCCTGACCTTTTCCATCAAACCAATTAAAAGCTATTATTGATATTCTATACAACCTGTAAAGGAATTGTTCCTTTATCGCCCACTTTATTATTCAAAGTCATCAGGATTTTTTTCATCTAATATTCCACGTTTTGAATCGAGTTCAGCTTTATTCTGCTTTTCGTTACTAGGAACAATATTGCCTTCTGCATCATATTTAATTTTACTTTTTTCATCCTTCATATTAGCAATCCTCCTATAGAATTCTCATTCTAAGATTGCCATATACCCGATATTCTACTCATTCTTATTGCGTATTTATTTTACATATTTCTCTATTATCGAGTTAACAGTAATGTTATACATTATCGGAGGTGCTAAAATGGATGGAATGAGAGTGCGCTTTGAAATAAAAAACCTTTATCTTAAAGTGGGAAATGTCAGCCGGAACAATGAAAGTTATGTTCTGTTGACCGCATATGATCACAGTAATAATGAAATTGTTTTAGAGCTCACCAATGAACAAGCAGAATTTCTAGAAGATCAGTTTTTTGAAGCGAACCGAAGATATGAACAGCGAGTCTTTACCCCTATGGTTCCTGAAGCGCAACCACTTCCAAATCGATTTGCTAATCAGCAAATATCAAGTCCTCAGCAACTAGGGTATAATAATCCCAATGCGATATATCAGTACATGGGAAACCAATATCTCCCTTGATTCGTTTGCCAAAGTTAGTAAGAATTCTTATTAAGTTTCCCTGCCAAATACCTTACCAAACAGATAACATATCATAAAAAGACCACCTGAATCCTTGATATCACAAGGATTTGGTGGTTTTTATTTTGATTAAAAGTTATTACGATCCTGAATGACAATAAAAACACTAATGAGCTCAGGCGTTTTTCATGATCAATTGAACAACGTATGGCATATTCCTTGTATTGTTGGCTTGTCAGAGGTTAGCATCTATGAATATTTAATGTAAATAAACCAGACTTATGGCAATATTTCATAGCTCCATGAAAAATATAACATGTTATCCCCTAGCTGTGCCGGGTAAGGATATAGAGTCTCTACTTCTTAAGTTTTACTTCTATGTCAGGAGGCTTTACCTATGTTTGATGTGTCAGATGTTTTGAAATTCTTAGTTTCCTTTTTTCTTATATTACCGATTGTGACGTTTATCCATTTGGCCGGCCATATTTTTTTCGTTGCGATTTTTGGCGGCACCAAGCGGCGGATTGTCATTGGCAGCGGGACAAAATTATTTTCTATTTGGAAAATTGAGATCAAGAAATATTATTTTTGGAATGGAGCATGTGAATTTGAAACATTAAAATACGATAATCGGTTCACGAATTCCCTTATTTATCTGGGCGGCTCCTTATTCAACCTGGTGAGTATTTTTATCGTAAATTTCTTAATTAGGCAGCAGATTTTAGAGGTTTCCGTTTTCTGGTACCAATTCATCTACTTTTCTTTTTATATTTTATTTTTTTCGTTATTCCCTATGTATTTTGCCGATGGCAGCCCGAGTGACGGCAAGGCGGTCATACTGGCTCTTAAGAATCAGAATGAGGATAAAATAACAGACGATATCCAAATTCGAAAGCTGGATGAATGATGGCCCAAAATAAAAGAAGCCCTTCTTAGGGCTCCGGTAACTTAAACGGCCTTTTCAGCTAATCCATCCAATGCCTGTTTTAAGTCATCCCAAATATCTTCCCACGCTTCCAGGCCCACGGAAAGGCGGACTAACCGTTCGGAGATACCCATATTTCGCCTGGATTCTTCAGGGACGACCGCGTGTGTCATTGTTGCCGGGTGCTGAATCAGGCTTTCTGCATCGCCGAGACTTACGGCGATTTTGATAAGTGAAAGTTGGTTGAGCAGCTTTTGTGCGTCTTGTCTGGTTCCTTTTATTTCAAAAGCAATAAGGCCGCCACCCTGTTTCATCTGCCTTTTTGTAATGGGATAGTCTGAATGATTAGAATCACCCGGGTAATATACGCTATCAATCATCGGGTGGTTTTTAAGCTCGCTAAAAATCTTCAGCGCATTTTCTGAGTGGCGATCCATCCGGACAGGCATTGTTTTTAGTCCACGCAACAACAGCCATGCATCGAAAGGCGAAATAATGCCGCCAATATCCTTTTGCGTAGTCATTGAGACACTGGAGATAAACTCCTTTTTCCCGACTACCAGTCCTGCCACAACATCCCCGTGTCCGCAAATATATTTGGTCGCACTGTGAAGAACAATATCACAGCCCAGCTCAAGCGGTTTTTGAAGGTAAGGGGTGGAGAATGTGTTATCGACCACGACCTGTATGTTATAATTCTTTGCAACACTGGCGATCATCTGTAGATCCAGCATTTTCATCGTCGGATTAATCGGTGTCTCTATATAGATACAAGCTGTCTCTGGACGGATCAGCGCCTTTAGCTGCTCCGGTGTCTCCATGGCAGAGAAATCGTGGTTGATGTTATATTTGTTTTTCATTAACTGTAATAAACCAAACGTACAACCATACAGTCCCTGAGAACAAATAATATGGTCATTAGCTTTTGTCAAAGATATAAGTACGGCTGAAACAGCAGCCATTCCCGAAGCAAAGGCAAGTCCTGCTTCACCACCCTCTAAAGTAGCGATTCTCTCCTCTAACACCTTCACCGTCGGATTGCCTAGACGCGAATAAATGTATCCATCGTCCTGTCCCGCAAAACGCCTTTCCCCTTGCTCGGCCGAATCGAATGTGAAAGTAGAAGTCTGGTAGATAGGTGTAACCAAGCTCCCCATATGATGTTTCGAATCATACCCCTCATGAATGACCGCAGTTTCAATGTGTTTGAACTTCTCTCCCATCGTTTCCCTCCTGAATTTTTTATCTATTACCTATAGTATGTAGGAAGAAGATGGAGCGTCTCCATAATGAAATGTTAGTAACAAAGTTTTTCCAGTCATCAATTCGTTTAACGGGCAGAAATTTTTGCAATTGAGCATTATCTGAATGATCGGACAGAAATTTCTGCGATCGAGCACAAATCTCAATCATCGAGCACAAATCTCGATCATCGAGCACAAATTCCGATTATCGAGCACAAATCTCATTCATCGAGCACAAATCTCATTCATCGAGCACAAATCTCGATTATCGAGCACAAATCTCATTCATCGAGCACAAATTCCGTTCATCGAGCACAAATCTCGATTATCGAGCACAAATCTCATTCATCGAGCACAAATTCCGATTATCGAGCACAAATCTCATTCATCGAGCACAAATTCCGATTATCGAGCACAAATCTCATTCATCGAGCACAAATTCGTATAATCGAGCACAAATTTTACAGGTAAGGAATTAGCCGTGAATATCCAGTACCTTAAAACATATGATTTTCTGTTTACATACAAAAAGGAGCCTCGAAGGCCCCTTATCTCATCGTTCATCAACGATTTCACCCTTATAAAAAGTTTTCTTGCTCAGCGTGATGCCCAGCTCCCGGGTGAGCTTTTTCAATTCCCGCTCTTCTCTTTCCGTTACAATCAACATGACCGTTCCACTGGCACCGGCGCGGCCCGTTCTTCCGGAGCGGTGCACGTATTGATCTGTATTTGCGGGAAGATCAAAATGGATCACGGTTGTCAGTCCTTTAATATCAAGGCCCCTTGCGGCCACATCCGTTGCGAGCAGCAAAGGGTATTCGCCCGAACGAAGCTTCCTCAATGATTTCTCTCGTTCCATCTTATTGGACTCACCATGCAGGACGCCCAGTTCAATCCCTTTATAGTCAAGCTTTTCACTGATCACGGTTATTTCAGCAATGTCTTTTACGAAAGCGAGCCCCTTTAAGTTCTCCAATCGGTAAATTTTCTCAAGAATCCTGATTTTATCTCTTTTTTCACATACAAAATAAATATGGTCTACCTTTGACGGGATCGTGTCACTTCTTCCGATCCTTATTGTTTCTGGATCGTTCATCAATTCCATAGCTAAATTTTCAATCTGTGCCGGGAGGGTCGCGGAAAACATAAGCACCTGCCGATCTTTAAGCGTTGACTTGATGATGTTGCGGATTGTGCCTATATGCTCGGGTACTAGCAATTGATCGCCCTCATCCAGCACAATCGTTTTTACTTCATGCATCTTGATTTTTTTCTGGGCAATTAATTCGTAGATACGACCCGGAGTCCCTGCAATAATCTGCGGGCGCTTCTTCAATTTTTCGAGCTGTCTTTTTGGATTAGCCCCGCCAATAAAGGCCCCGCTAACTATATCGCTTCCTTCAGTCCAAATTCTGATTTCCTCGGAAATTTGCATCACCAGTTCACGCGATGAGGCGAGTACGACTGCCTGGATTGATTGTTTGTCGGGTTCGATTTTTTCAAGCAACGGAAGCAGATAAGCCAATGTTTTGCCAGTCCCTGTCGGCGATTCGGCAATAAGATCCTTCCCCTCTGCGATAAGGGGAATAGCCTTGGTCTGGATTGGCATCCCTTGCTCAAATCCTGCTTTTTCCCAGGATTTTTGTATAAATGGTTTCATGTTTGAAATGAATGGTGGTGTTTCAGTCATAAGAATCTCCTTTTATGTAATTCAAGTCCCATAGTTACTTGCTGTTTCACAATTATCTCATATTCGGTCATCCCCATGCATTATTTCATCTTACTATTTCCTAATCAAGGATTTTCAATAGCCAGGTGAGATAAAAAAACCTTTGGCCGCAAAGGACAAAGGTTTACCTGCTTATTAATCCAGTCTATTCACAGCCTCATCAAACTCGGCTTCGACCTCACTCGAAGGTTTGGCAGTCAATAGACTGACCACGACAATCGCAATTGTACAAGCAATAAAGCCAGGAATGATTTCATATACTTCTGCAAATTTCTCAATTTGCTCCCAGACAATAACTGTTACCGCACCGACGATCATCCCGGCGAGCGCCCCCATCTTCGTCATCCGCTTCCAGTAGAGACTTAGAAGCACGACCGGTCCGAAAGCCGCTCCAAAACCTGCCCAGGCATATCCGACAAGATTTAGGATGGTTTCATTCGGATTGAGGGCAAGGACCAAGGCAATCAGAGAGACGGCCAGCACGGCAAGCCGTCCGACGAGCACCAGTTCTTTATCTGAAGCAGAACGTCTGATGAATGCTTTGTAAAAGTCTTCTGTCAAAGCACTGGAAGTCACCAATAGCTGTGCAGCAATCGTACTCATGATAGCTGCGAGGATGGCCGCGAGCAAGAATCCCGTAATAAGGGAAGGAAATAATTCCTGAGCCAGTTGGATAAACACGGTTTCATGCTCATCCTTCCCAAGCGGCGCATCAGTCATATTGAAATAAGCGATCCCGAACAACCCGGTAATCATCGCACCGACAATCGAAAAAATCATCCAGCGCATTCCGATTCTTCGAGCACTTTTCATTTCCTTTACAGAAGTGATCGCCATAAAACGGACGATGATATGCGGCTGGCCAAAGTAACCCAGCCCCCACGCCAATAAGGAAATAATCCCAATCATTGTTGTTCCTTCGAATGCTTGCAATAGTGCTGGATCAATGGAACGTATTTCATCAAAGGTTCTATCCATACTGCCGATATTTACAACCGTTACAATAGGCACCAATATCAGAGCGATAAACATAATAGTCCCTTGGACGAAGTCAGTCCAGCTCACTGCAAGGAATCCGCCAAATAATGTATAAAGGATTACAACACTCGCGGTGAGCCAGACACCGGTCATATAATCCATGTTAAAAGCACTTTCGAAAAGCTGTCCTCCTGAAACCATTCCTGAAGACGTATAAAATGTAAAAAAGATTAAAATGACTAATGCAGAAGTAATTCGCAAGATCCGTGAATTGTCTTTAAAACGGTTTTCAAAAAAGTCCGGAATCGTAATCGAATTATTGGCTACCTCTGTATAGGTCCTTAGACGAGGCGCCACATAAAGCCAGTTTAAATAAGACCCCAAACAAAGACCCACAACAATCCAGCCGCTGCTTAATCCGCTAAGATACATCGCTCCTGGTAAGCCCATTAACAGCCAGCCGCTCATATCCGATGCTCCTGCGCTTAAAGCGGTCACCGCCGGACCTAAATTGCGTCCGCCCAGCATGTAATCGGTCAGGTTTGCCGTACGTCTGTAGGCAACATATCCAATCATAAGCATTCCAATCATATAAATTACGATTGAAATAATAACCCCATACTCCATAAAAATCCCCCTTCACATTTAGTTGCTAGATCGGACCCCCTAATGAGTAGATTATCAGAAATTTCTAAAAGTGTTAATAATTTTCGGATAACTAAAACAGGTTCTCGAACACTTCTATTGATGTAAGTCCATAAGTATTCTATTATTGAAAGAAAAAATGTTACAAGTTAACTAGAATGATAACTTCATTCTACATAGGAGAACAAATATGAACTCATATATAAACCAGCCTGATGGAATATTCCCTTCTGTTTGCTCATTGGATTGTCCCGATCAGTGCGGACTTCTTCTGCATAAGAAGGATGGCAAGATTATTAAAGTCGAAGGCGATCCAAGCCATCCTGTAACAAAGGGAAACATCTGCAATAAAGTCCGGAATATGACCGCAAGGCTGTATGACCCAAAACGGCTGCAATATCCTTTGAAACGAACTGGAGCCAAAGGGGAAGGGAAATTTGAAAGAATCAGCTGGGAAGAAGCGATTGATACGATAACAGCTAAGTGGAAGGGGCTCATCTCACAGCATGGCCCTGAAAGCATACTTCCTTACAGCTTCTATGGAAATATGGGCAATCTCAGCGCGGAAGGGATGGACCGCCGATTTTTCAATCGGCTTGGCGCAAGCCGGCTCGTCCGCTCGATATGCAACTCGGCAGGCACGGAAGGATACAAGTACACAATGGGTGGTTCCTATGGCACTGATCCTGAAGATACGATTCATTCGAAGCTTTTCATTTTCTGGGGAATCAATGCAGTCAGCACGAATATGCACCATGTTACGATCGCCCAGCAGGCACGGAAAAACGGCGCCAAAATCGTCGTGATTGATGTGCATAAAAACCAGACAGGGCGCTGGGCTGACTGGTTCATTCCGATACTGCCCGGTACAGACAGCGCCCTTGCTCTTGGTATTATGCATATTTTATTTGCAGAGAATATGGAAGACAACGAGTTTCTAAGGAATTATACAGTGGGTGCAGAGGAATTGCGCCAGCATGTCGTTCAATATGACCCGCATACCGTATCCGCAATCACCGGCGTTCCGGTTGAAGATATTTATAAGCTTGCACGCATGTACGGGAAAACCTCCCCTGCCTACATCCGAATTGGGAACGGCCTCCAGCACCATGACAATGGAGGGATGTGTGTCCGAACGATTTCCTGTCTCCCGGCAATAACCGGCCAATGGCTTGTGAAAGGCGGCGGTGCCACCAAAGGGAATTCCGCTTATCTTTCCCACAATGCCCGCGCTCTTCAGCGGCCTGATTTGCTGGAGAACAAAGCGACACGCAGCATTAACATGAACGAAATCGGCAAGGCTTTGCTGGAGCTTGAGAATCCGGTTCGTTCCTTGTATGTCTATAATTCTAATCCGGCCGTGGTTGCACCGGAGGCCAACAAGGTTCGAGACGGCCTAATGCGCGAAGATTTATTCACAGTCGTCCATGATTTGTTTTTAACAGAGACGGCGGCTTACGCAGATATTATTCTGCCTGCGTCTTCTTCTTTTGAAACGACCGATTTCTTGGCATCCTACTGGCATAACTATATGCAAATCCAGCAGCCGGTTGTCGAAGCATATGGAGAATCGAAATCCAATACGGATGTTTTCAAATGGCTCGCAAGTGGTATGGGATTCGATGAACAGGCTTTTAAGGATTCAGAAGAGGACATGATTGAGCAGGCTTTGGATAATCCCGCCAACCCTTATTTAGAGGAGATTTCATTGCGAAGCCTCTTAGAAAATCAGTTTATAAAAGCAAAGGTTACTCCGCTTCTTCCAGGAAAGCTGGCAACGCCGAGCGGAAAAATAGAGCTATATTCGGAACGGATGCTAAGGGATGGATATGATCCACTTCCGGTCTATCAGCCTATCGTCGATGACGGGGATCTTCCATTTCTGTTCATTCCTGCGCCAAATCATAATTTCCTTAACTCGACTTTCGCGAATAACCCGCGGCATATCTCTCTGGAAAAAGAACCAAGATTGCATATGAATAAGGTGGACGCTGGGCGTTTGGGTATTGAGGATGGCGATATGGTGCGGATTCATAATCACCGAGGAGAATGTGAATTAAAGGCTGCAGTCGGGGAAAATGTCCTTCCGGGAGTACTTGTCAGCCAGGGACTCTGGGCTGACATGCCTGGAACAAAGCAGCTTGTAAATGCCCTGACACCCGATCGCATCGCCGATATGGGCGGCGGAGCCACCTTCTTCTCCGGACGGGTAGATGTCGTTAAGGTTTAAAATAAAAGGAATAAAAAACAAGGCCGATTCGATAGTGAATCGGCCTTGTCTCCGTACCCGTTTTAAGATTAATATTTGCGCACTGAATCCTCATCAGTGATGACACTTTCATCGCGTATGTCTGTATACGCGTTACCTGTATTAGCTGCATTATTTGTTTTCCTGGCCTCCGGATCCAATAACACGAGAAGCTTCCCATCCTTAACGTCTCTTTCATAACGATCCGCCTCGTCTTCAGGAATGCCCATGCCAATCAATGCACCTGTAAGTCCACCTGCCCCGGCGCCAACTGCAGCCCCGGTTAATGTGGCTGCAATCGGGCCCGCTGCCAGTATCGGGCCAATTCCCGGAATCGCCAGCGCTCCGACGCCCGCCAGTAACCCGGCAGTTCCGCCAAGCACTCCTCCGGTAGCGGCACCGGCTGTGAGACCATCCTCTGCTTTTGATCCTGTTTCGCCTTTTACAGCATCTACTTCATCCTGGTCTTTTGCAACTACGGAAATATCGTCACGGTCATACCCTTGAGCCTTCAATTCCTCGATGGCACGGACCGCTTCTTCTCCATTGTCATAAACTCCAATTACACGTTTTTCCATCTTAATCATCCTCCTGTCGAATAATGATTGTGACGCACTATACATATACCCGATCTTCGCGAGGACTAACATGGATCAGCTTCTTTATTTCTTTTTCAAATGATAAACGATAGACTCATAAGGCCTGAATGCCATTTGACCGCCTAATTCAGGACGATCGGAGTAATTGGAAATAAGCACATTTATTTCATAGTCGTGCTTATTTACGAGCTCAGTTAGATCAATTTGTGCTTCTTTCTCATAGAAATTATTGATAGAAAGCAACATTTCATCATTAAACTCCCTTTTATATACAAACAAGCAGGCATGATCCGGGAAGAGTAATTCATAATCCCCGAATGTGATAATGTCGTATTCCTTACGGAGCGCTATCAATTTTTGGTAATGATAGAAGATGGAATCTTTCTCGATTAACGCTTTTTCCGCATTGATTTCAGGATAATTACCAGCTACATCTAGCCAAGGAGTTCCTGTTGTAAACCCGGCCTTTTCGGATGCGTTCCATTGAACTGGTGTGCGGGAATTATCACGGGATTTTTGTTTGATGATCTCCATAATTTCTTGCTCAGGTCTGCCTTCTTTTTTCATAATGTCATAATAGTTTAACGTTTCCACGTCACGGTATTGTTCGATGCTGTCAAACTTCGGATTGGTCATGCCGAACTCTTCACCCTGATAGACATAAGGAGTCCCCTGCATCATATGGATTGTCGTTGCGAGCATTTTCGCTGATTCTTTATGGTACTCACCGTCATTACCATATCGGGTAACAACGCGCGGCTGGTCATGATTGCACCAGAATAAGGCATTCCAGCCTCCGCCTTTATTCATTTCAACCTGCCATTTTGACAAGATGCTTTTAAGTGCGGAAAAATCCATATCGCCGATTGCCCATTTTTCCCCATTTGGATAATCGACCTTCAAATGATGAAAGTTAAACGTCATACTTAGCTCTTTGCTTTCCGGATTGGAATATCGGATGCAATCTTCAATGGTCGTGGAAGACATTTCCCCGACAGTGATACTGTCATACTTAGAAAGAACCTGTTCGTTCATTTCATGAAGCAACTCATGCACACGCGGGCCGTCCGTATAAAATTTCCGGCCATCCCCGGGAGGTACAGAGCCGTCATCATCCGGGAAATCTTGATCCTTCGAGATTAAATTAATAACATCAAGCCTAAAACCGTCAATTCCCTTATCAAACCAGAAGTGCATCATATCATACACTTCTTTTCTGACCGCTTCGTTTTCCCAATTTAAATCAGCCTGTGTCACGTCAAACAAATGCAAATAATACTGTCCCGTCTTTTCGTCGAGTTTCCATGCGGACCCACCGAATTTGGAAATCCAATTATTTGGTTCGTTCCCATCGACGGGATCTTTCCAAATATAATAGTCCCGGTACGGGCTATCTTTTGATTCGCTTGCTTTTTTAAACCATTCATGCTCGGTTGATGTATGGTTAACGACAAGGTCCATGATGATTTTAATATCTCTGTCATGGGCCTCCGTCAGCAGCCGGCTAAAGTCCTCCATGGTTCCGTATTCTTCCTGGATGGAATAATAGTCACTGATATCGTAGCCATTATCTATTTGAGGAGATTTATAAACAGGTGTAAGCCAGATAACATCGATTCCGAGTTCCTTTAAGTAATCAAGCTTTTCAATGATCCCATTGATATCGCCTGTCCCATTTCCAGTTGTATCATTAAAGCTTTTCGGGTAAATTTGGTAGACTGTTGATTTTCTCCACCATTCTTTCATGGGTATGCACCGCCATTTCCACTCTTGATTAGCTATATTTTTCTTCCTATTCGTTATAAAACACTTTCATCATTAATTCCACTATTTACATTCACGTAGGAAACATCATTCCAATGTGGTACATATAGTGTCATAAGGGCATCGAAGCAATATCCACCCTTTGGGAACGTTTTCATTTCACACGCAAAAAATAAGCATGCACCAACTTGTATATACATGATGATATATTTCTCACTTTAACTTGTATATACATATTAGTCAAGAAAAAATAGCTAGGGTTTATTTTTCCCATTCACACACAGAACTATCAAGAATAAGATTCATATTTTTGTTATTTCAGGGTATAAAAGAATTATGGGGAAATTTGTCGAATGAAGAATGGGCAAGGAGGTTATTTTTTACAATGCTTGTTGAATTACTAAAGGATTTAGTAGCTATCGATAGTTCTACAAAAGAAGGAGCAAATAAAGCGGTGGACTATTGCTCAAGGTGGCTTACTGATCAAGGATTGCCTGTGAGCCTGATTGAAAATAACGGGTATAAAATGCTTGTGTGTGAAATTGGCACTGGAGATAAAACATTGATATTTAATGGACACGTAGACGTTGTAAGCGGAAAACCGGATCAATTTATCCCGGTAGTGGAAGAGGGAAAATTATATGGAAGAGGCGCGGCTGATATGAAAGCAGGCGTCGCCGCTATGATGTGTGCCATCTCAGAACTGCAACACAAAGACCTTGGCCTGAAGATCCAGCTGCAGATCGTGTCTGATGAGGAAACAGGCGGGTTTAACTGTTCCGGGTACCTAGCGAACCAAGGCTATCTGGGGGAATTTGTCATTTGCTCTGAGCCGACGCAATTGGGCATTGCTCTTCAGGCCAAAGGAATGTTACAGGCGGATATCGAAATAACCGGGATCCCTTCCCATGGCAGCCGGCCTTGGGAAGGAATCAATGCGATTGAGAAGGCTTATGATGTATACCAGAAAATACGCAGCCTTCCGTTTACTGAAGAAAAAACAGAGTTCTATGCATCCCCTTCCATTAACCTCGCAAAGATAAGAGCGGGTGAAGTATATAATAAAGTGCCTGATAAATGTATGATGAGCTTTGATATCCGCTATCTGCCTACTCAGGATAAGGATGAAATCATCCGGCAAATCGAAGAGATTACCGATGGAACGGTAATCGAAAAAATGTTCAGCCAGCCGGTAAACACCAGGGTCGATGATCCCTACATCACCATGCTTCGTCCGGTGATTCAAAAGCATACGAAAAATGAGGCTGCCATTTTTGGACAGCATGGCTCAGCCGACACTGTTTATTTCGCTGCCTTAGGCATACCCGCCATTGAATTTGGCCCAAGCGGCGCAAACTGGCATGGCGACGGCGAATATGTCGAGCTCGAATCGATTTCAACCTATCAAAAGATGCTGATTGATTTTGCTCACGAATTTCTTAAAACAAGGCTCTGTTAAACGATAATGTTGTTTTTGGGAAGGGAATCTGCGAGACTCCTGCGGAAAAACGGGCTGGCAAGACCCCGCAGCGAGGTACGAGTGAGGAGGCTTGCCAGTTCGTCCGCGGAAAGCGAGTAGATTCCATGACCATTTGAAAATCAACAATGGAATTTAACAGAGCCTAAAACAAAAGAATATTAAGAAAAAGAAGGCTCCTGTCGTTAAACGGGAGCCTTCTTCCATGAAAAATTATAATCTCGGTTTTGTAAGGAAATATAAAAACCAGACAGCATGGTTTTGTTCGTCTGCTGAAGCTCTAGTGAACACTTCGCTTATCCTTACATCCTCGGATTGATCTGCGATATCCAAATAAAAATCGGTGGTTTCCTGTTCATCCTCGAAAGCAAATTCAAAAATTTCCTTTATTCCTTTAGGGCAATCTTTATTTCTAGTGATCTCCGGCTGTCTTCCAGCCAGATTGTAATAAATTTGAGTGAATTTTTCCAAATGGTTGTTTTCATCAATTATGATTTCACGTATGACCTCTTTTTCCTTTTCAGTTGAAACGATTTTCAACAGTTTGTTATAGCATTGAATCGCGTTAAACTCTCCATTAATGGCCTTTAGAACATCCCCCGCCAGGTTGTCGGGTTGCCGACTGAATGGATAACTATAATCGTAATACATACTTATCCCCCATATCTTTTTGTACATCATATGGGCCAAAAAAAGATAAGTGCTTGTCTGCCGATTGACTTTCAATTTCGTCAGAAACTATCACAATATTTTACCCTTTATTACAAATAGGAAACCAATGTCTTCATTTTGTAACATAATTAGTAATTTTATGAAACATCCCTGTTATATTTACTTGTTATTCTATTGATAGTACAAAAAAGGAGACTTATCATTTTGAAAAAAATTCTATTATATATTTGTTCAGCAACCTTTCTAGTATTTGGATTTTCTGAAGTGACATCGGCTGCTGGGACATATCAAGTAAAAAGCGGCGACACGCTTTGGAGTATAGCTAAAAAAAATAAAGTATCAGTTAACCAGATTAAAAGCTGGAATAAACTGAAAAGTGATAAACTAAAACCTAAGCAAGTCTTAAAGCTTTCAGGAACGACGGCAAAAAAGCCTGCAGCAATAAAGGCATCAGCCAAGAAAGTTTCATATAAAACAATCACAGTTTCAGCAACTGCTTATACCGCAAGCTGTAAAGGCTGCAGCGGAATTACTGCTACAGGCATTAACCTTAAGAAAAATCCTAAAGCTAAAGTAATTTCAGTCGATCCGAAGGTCATTCCGCTAGGTTCAAAGGTTTATGTGGAAGGCTATGGGGAAGCAATCGCGGCTGATAAAGGAAGCGCAGTCCGAGGCAATAAAATTGATGTATTCATCCCTAATAAATCAAATGCTCTCAAATGGGGCAGAAAAACTGTAAAAGTAAAAGTTTATAGATAATCAAACAGCCGGCATGATGCCGGCTGTTTTTTTGTGAATAGAAAACTACACATTGAATTCTCGAATTTCAAGAATGTCCCTATCCGCAGGAAGTTAGCTACAAAATAGAAATTGCCGCTCCGAAATCCGGAATCGCTACAAAATCAAAATGTCCGCTACTAAAGTCCCCCAATCGGCTACAATCATGAAGAAATTAGCTACAAAATATAAATTACCGCTACGAAATCTGGAACCCTCGGCGAAATCCCAAAATGACTGCCTTATTCGGCGAGTTCTCTTTATAATTTTAGATTCGTTAAATACTCAAACAATTCCAACAAATGTTATAATACCTTTAAAAACTGAGTGAGGCGTTGTCTATGAATATTGTAATTGTCGGGGCGGGTGCTTTGGGAGCATATTATGGAGGCAGATGGGAAGAAGCCGGACAAAGCGTGCAGTTTTTAGTGCGAAAAAACAGAGCGCGTCAGCTTAAGGAACAAGGCTTATACATAACAAGCACCCATGGAAACTATCCATTTGATAAAGTAGACTTTACTGAAAATGTCGAAGAAATCAAGAACCCGGATTTAGTCGTGCTTGCTGTAAAAGGCTATCATTTAAAAGGGACGATTCCCTCCTTGAAAACTCTTGTAGATAAAGGAGCTAAGGTTCTTCCGGTGCTGAATGGGATAGAGCATATCGCGATTCTCCAACAGGAATTGGGTGAAGAGGCAGTCATTGGCGGGAGCGCTTATATCATCGCAACACTTGATGATAAAGGCCATGTCGTTCATTCAAACCAGCAGCATGACCTTGTGTTTGGCCCGCTCCATCCTTCTCAGCAGGAAATTTGCAACGAGCTAGAGGCCATTTCAAGCAAAGCTAAAATGAACAGTCGACTATCCAATCAAATCCTATGGGAGCTATGGAATAAATATATGTTCATTAACGCATTTTCAGGCGTTACCACCGCCTCAAACCTGCCAATCGGAAAAATACTATCCTACCCAGAAACCTCTGATTTATTAAAAAAGGTTTTAGTAGAAATGCAGCTGCTTGCCGGCACGCAAGGCATTTCAATTGTAGATGAACTAGTGAACCAGGCGCTCAGCAAATTTCAAACATTGCCTGAAGAGGCTACATCCTCCATGCATCAGGATAAAAGAAAAGAATTGACTCTTGAGGTCGATCACCTGCAAGGCGGCGCACTAAGATTAGCAGAAAAAGAAGGAATCTCCCTTCCGGTTACAGGCACACTCTACGGATTAATTAAGCCATATGAAAATTCATGATTAAAATCAAGAGCGAGAGGCTTGTCAAGGAAGCCTCTCTCCATATCCTCATGTTATATTTATGTACGTAATTGAGCAGTAGTTTCTTACAATCGGAGGATTCGAAATGTTTACCTGGAACACTTGCAATAACAAGACAATACTTCAGGAGCTTGAAGTAATGAACTCTAACCCGGAATACAATCGTATTTCAGAAGACAAAGCTTATCTGACTGAAGCTGACATCCTGAAGGAGCATGAGGACGAAATCGAAAAGGAACGATATATCGTCACATCCGAAAGCAGCCCGATTGCTATTGTCGATTTTACGATGTCCAATCCAAGAGATAAAAATCCTTGGCTTGGTCTGTTTATCATTCACAAAAACGCCCAAAACAAAGGATATGCAAAGACCATCTACTCCGAATACGAAAAATTGATGATAAAGAGACAGGTTAAAGAGGTTCATCTTGGCTGCTTAGTCAACAATGAACCTGGCATTCGCTTCTGGGAAAAAACGGGGTACAGCGTATATGAAGAAATTGACTTTAGAGGAAAGCCATTATATTGCCTGAAAAAAACCCTATAAAGTGAAACTTCCATAGGTCATCCCCCACCTATGGTTAGTTGAACCAATCGGACTTTTACGGGCAGTTGCTCCCCCATTTATCCTTGTTTTTCCATCCAAGTCTTGAGTGGGGGTCTTACTGCCCGTTAAAGCGGGATAATAAACTGAGTCCGATTCTGGACTCAGTTTTGTTAATTATCAATAGACGATTCAAAATTGTCCCTGTTTATGGTGATTAATTTTCTAATAGAGAAAAATAAAGCTAATCCCCATAATAAGACAATCACGCTATAAATAAATGAATAGTATTCAGCTAAGTTTGGCAGCCAGGCAGATAATAGGGTCCTAATGTTCACCAAAATAATGAATCCGCCAACAAACACGCCCATCGGCTGCGTCGGGATGATTCTGACGAGCCAGGCCGCAATCGGTGCTGCAAAGATTCCACCAAGCATTAAGGCACCTACCCACATCCAATTCACAGCATTCCAGCCTAACGAAATCATGAAACCCACAGTCGCTGATACCGCTACTGCAAATTCGGTGGTATCGACTGTTCCAATAACCTTACGAGCAGTCATCCCTTTTTTGGACAAAAGAATCGGGGTTGCAATTGGTCCCCAGCCCCCTCCGCCAGTCGCATCCGCAAACCCGGCAATCAATCCTAAAGGAATGGACTGTTTAAAAGGTAAAGGCGGGGATTCCCGTTCTTCAGTCGGTTTAAAGAGAAACAAAAAGCGGATGATGATATAAATACCCAATGCCAAAAGGAATGTAGACACATATGGCCTTACCAGATCACCAGGCAAATTACTTAAAAAAACGGCACCGGTAAAAGCTCCTATGGAACCAGGTATGATCAGACGGAAAACCATTTTCTTGTCTACATTCCCGAACCTTATATGTGATATTCCTGATGCGGCAGTCGTTACGACTTCTGATAAGTGAACGGAAGCAGATGCCACAGCGGGAGCGATGCCAAAGGCCAATAGAAGCGAGGAGGAGGTAACTCCATAAGCCATTCCTAATGAACCGTCAATCAACTGTGCAAGAAAACCAATAAAAGCTAAAACGAGTAACTTTTTCATCTAATCCCCCTTTTCCTATTGATTTGGTATGATTTACAGTGTGAGAAACCCGCTTGCTGTATACGCCTGTAAATCACTTTGGCATCGTTCTTGAACGATTACATGTCCAGCAGTCGGGATATGAATTTGTTTCTTTCTGTCTCCGAATCTTTATATTTTTCTGCTGCCATCTCGATTAAAAGATTTGATTTTTCAGTATCGGCTATATCGCTGTTCTTGATTTTTTTTCGCATTTCCCACAGAAAATCCAAATAGCTTTCATAGGATTCATCAAATTGTTCAAGTAAATCATTTCTGATTTTCTTTGCAAGCACCGGACTGGCACCGCCAGTTGACACACTTATCATCAGTCTTCCCCTTACTGCGGAAGCGGGGATGTGGAAGTTACCCAGTTCGTGGTCACTTGCGATATTAACCAGCTGATGATCCCCTGTATTTTTATGAATCTGTTCGTTTATTTCGTTGGAGTTTGTTGCCGCGATGACCATAAAAGCATGCACGTAATCAGACTTTTCAGCTTTTTTCAAAAACACCTTTATCTTTCGATCATCCTGGAGCTTTTGGATCTCATTACATATTTCCGGACTGACGATATGAATAAGCGCTCCGGCTTTGAGCAGCGGGATTGCTTTTCGATACGCAATTTTCCCGCCGCCAATAATCACACAGAGCTTGCCTGTCATTTCAAGCACGATGGAATACACGGCCGTTTCCTCCCGAAAGTTCTGTAAATCTTTCTTGTAAGACGTCACCAATTAGCGGGTGATACCCAAGGTAATTGCACAAGATGAATTCCTTGTCATCATCTGCGTAGTCGCTTTTTAACGTCTTATGGATGGTATTCATCAAAATTCCGGTAAAGAGTAAATATGGAATGATAAATACTTTTTTATACGGGCTTTGTTTCGCAGCTTGCAGCCCTTGCTCCAAATCGGGATCCACTGCCGTTAAATAACAGGTATCCACTCTGTTTAAACCCGCCTTTTCTTTCAATAGCTGTGCTATTTGGGACAAATCTCGTTTTACGTCCGGGTCGCTGCTCCCTCTCCCAATCAAAAGAACCATAGATTCGCCGTTCAGTTCTTCCCGGGTTTCCTGGAGCCTTTCCATCAAGATATCAATCATATGATGATGGACGCCTATTGGCCTGCCGTACACCATTTCTACTTCCGGAAACCCCTTCCGAATTCTATCAAGTTCGTTCGGAATATCTTCTTTTGCGTGAACAGCTGTCAACAAAAGGACCGGAAGAACGGTGATTTTTGTTGCCCCTCTTTTGACGCACCTTTCATAAGCTTCCTCGATTGTTGGATCGGAAAGCTCCAGAAAGCAGTACTCCTGGATAGGAACAGGGTTTTGTTCCATACATTTTTTCACAAAAGAGATCGCTTCATCACATGCTTTTTTTATCCGGCTGCCATGACATATATAAAGAATCGCTTCCATTAAACTCCCTCACTAACAAGCAGTCTTTCATCCATTTTCAGTTGCTCAAACCAGCTGATTTTTTGCCGCATTTTTATGACATTAATTAATCGATCTATACTATACCATCTGCCTGTTGCATGCTTTTTAAACCTCTTAGTGTAATCTTCAGACCCCGCACCGATCATCCTTGAATATCAGAAACTTTATTGTGGTAATGAATGCTAACATCAAAGATTTTACGTCCGTCTGCTTGTTGTTTTCTTATCCCTATCTAATTATATTAGGAGGATCTTGCTCACGTTCATTGTACTTCTTCGTGTGCTCAAATAAAATTTCGCTTCGTTAAATAGCTGATCAGCTGCTCTACACATTCATCAATTGAAAAGCGGTCCGTTTCAAGAACAAATTCTGGATTCTCAGGTTCTTCATACGGTGAGTCGATACCGGTGAAATCCTTGATTACTCCATCACGTGCTTTCTGGTATAAGCCTTTAGGATCACGGGTTTCGCATTCATCCAACGGACATTTTACATAGACCTCGACGAATTCGTCTTCTTCCAGGAGACCTCTGACTAGATTGCGGTCCTCCTTAAAAGGAGAGATGAAGGCCGTCAAGACCACCTGTCCGCTGTCCACAAACAATTTTGAAACTTCGCCGATTCTGCGGATATTTTCTTTTCGGTCTGTATCCGAAAAACCGAGATCTCCATTCAAGCCATGGCGGATATTATCGCCATCCAATACATAATTACTGATTCCGGCTTTATATAGCTTATTTGCCAATTCATTTGCTACAGTCGATTTTCCCGAGCCGGAAAGTCCCGTAAACCAGATGACAAAGCTATGATGGGCATTTTGAACCCTCCGAAATTCCTTTGTGAGTGATTGTTCATGCCATGTAACATTAGAACTTGCAGTAGCCAATGTGAGTCCTCCCTTTTCCTTTAAGCTTTTACCGTCGGTTGTTTCATGCCTTTAATCAGGACTTCAATTACTTCTTTGCGGCTGAATGTACTAGGCGGGATTTCTCCATTTCGGAGCATCTCCCTGACTTTCGTTCTGGATAAAATAACATGATCTTCTTTTCCATGCGGACATGTTTTCGTCGAAGCCATGTTTTCACATTTCTTGCAGTAAAAGCTATGTTCAAAGAATAATAGATTGATTCCTAACTCATCATCTGTGAAGTTGCTGAAGATTTTCTGAGCATCATATGTTCCATAATAGCTGCCTACTCCGGCATGGTCGCGGCCTACAATGAAATGGGTGCAGCCATAATTCTTTCTGACCATCGCGTGGAAAATAGCTTCCCTTGGCCCCGCGTATCTCATTGCGGCAGGGAACACTGATAAGAAAACCCGATCTTCAGGATAATAATTTTTAAGCAAAACCTGGTAGCTTTCCATCCGGATATCAGCTGGAATATCATCAGACTTTGTTTCCCCAACAAGCGGGTTCAACAATAATCCATCCACAATCTCAAGGGCTGTTTTTTGGATATATTCATGGGCTCTATGAACCGGATTCCTTGTTTGGAAACCGACGATCGTCTTCCATCCTTTTTCCTCAAAGATCCTTCTGGTATCCTTTGGATCAAGATGAAATTCCTGAAACGTTTCACGGGCGATTCTTTTCACCAGCTGGATCTCTCCGCCAATATAGACATCGCCTCTGCTGTATAACTTGTGAACGCCTGGATGTTCATCACTGTCTGTCTGATAAACAGCCTGGGCTTCTTTCTTTTTATCCGGCTTATAAATATCGGCAACCTTGATTACACCGTATGTTTTGCCATCATGCACAAGCCTGACTTCTTCACCGATTGAAATGGTTTCCGCCACTTCCGAGGTTACCGGCAATGTAATGGGAATGCTCCACACATTTCCATCCGCAAGTCGCATTTCGTTTACAACCGAATTATAATCCGTTTGCGTAAAAAATCCGACAATCGGGCTATATCCTCCAGTCGCGATCAATTCAAGGTCGCTAAGGGCCATTCCGTCCAATTCAATTTCCTTATCAATCTCATACGTATTATATTCAGGGTTCCAACGGTTAATCAGTTCTCCCCCATGTGGTTTGCTTACAGTCATTTTTAAACCTCCTATTATTAGAAAAGCGTAAGCGGACGCTTACGTTTTGATATCTTTGTAGATAGTCGCTCCCTAAACTCTATTAAGTATGCAAACCGCATTCTGTTTTCCCTGAACCGTTCCAGCGGCCGGATCTCATATCCTCTTCATTAAAGGCCGGTTTTGTGCACTTCTCGCAGCCGATGCTCGGATATCCGCGATCATGCAGAATGTTATAGGGCAACCCTTGCTTATGGGCATAACGCCAAACATCCTTCCAAGTCCAATGGATAAGCGGGCAAACTTTTATCGAATTAAATTTATTGTCTTTATTAATGAACTGAGTATTCTTTCTTGTTTCAGACTGTTCCCTTCTTAACCCTGATAACCAGGCTGCGGGACCGGAAAGCACTTCATTCAGCGGGATCACTTTTCTTATCTCACAGCATTTATTCGGTTCTCTTTCCCACAATAGATCACCATGCTCCAAAGCTTGTTCTTCAAGCGTAAGAGCCGGCTTCTTCATCTCGATTTGTAATAGGGGATACCGCTTTTTCACCTGATCTATCAATTCATAAGTCTCTTTAAAATGGAGATCCGTATCCAAGAAAACAATCCTTGCCCGCTCATTAACCTTCGAAATCAAGTCAATTAAGACAATGCCCTCAATTCCGAAGCTGCAAGCGTATACTAATTCATCGCCATAGTGGCCATAAGCCCACTCCAGAACCTCCAGCGCCCCTTTTGTGTCATTATCAATCGGGAAATCCACAGGGGTAAACGTATCGAAATCTTTATAAACCAATAAATTGCTCATAATTGCCCCCTCATAAAAAAGGCAGTATAACAGAGAACTGTTAATACCGCCTCTAGTTTGTCTAGTCAGCTTTGTTTATCTGCATTAAAAAAATCTTCCCACTTTGGAAAGACATCACAGGCCATGTAATCAACACACACCTTATCTTCCAAAATGACTTCCATTTTGTTGGATTTAGCACCTTGCATGATCTGCAGGTTGCCGGACATCACTGGGCCAATTCCCTCCGCCGCTCTTGATAAGTTTAATTATTAAAAATAATAACATAATGACACTCAATGTCAATAAGTTTTCTGATTAATTTACTCGGATATAAAAAAGTTGCAACGCCTTGCCAATACGGATCGTCGGGTAGACCGCCATATGCAATGTCAGCACTAGACGTTCAGGGTGTTGCACCTGGATATATTTAAATTTAAGGCTCTGTTAAATTCCATTGTTGATTTTCAAATGGTCATGGAATCTACTCGCTTT
>NZ_QVTC01000025.1 GCF_003429085.1 Bacillus sp. V59.32b
ACGTCGACGCCAACACATCCTGTGTAAGTCCCGGAGGCGTGCCCTTTGCCGAGGAGGCTTCCGGACTGCCCGCGGAAAGCGAGCGCCTGGAGCGAAAATCAACGGATAATCAAAAGCTTAAACTACTTCTTTTGGTGAAGAACCTAAAAAAAATATATGATGTTAAATCTTTCCATGTTTTCCTTCCTCCATTGAATGGAATATGTAAGATGAGAACAAATATTGGAGGGATTTTTTTATGAGCAGTCAGGAGAAAAGCAATCAAGGATTTCCGGCACAGCATCAGGAGCGTCAGCCCGGAATTGAGACGGAAATGAGTCCAAACCCCGAATCCGTGAAATCCGAGTATAAAGGAAGCGGAAAATTAAAAGGCAAGACAGCGATTATTACCGGAGGCGACAGCGGGATTGGGAAATCCGTTGCCATTTATTATGCTAAAGAAGGAGCAGATGTAACAATCGTATACTTGGATGAGCATGATGACGCCCAAACAACGAAAGAGTTAGTGGAACAGGAAGGGCAAAAATGCCTTCTTCTCTCCGGTGATATTGGTGACGAAAGCTTTTGTAAAGAGGTTGTTGAGAAAACGGTTGGTGAATTCGGCACGGTAGATATACTTGTGAACAACGCTGCAGAACAGCATCCGCAAAAAAGCATTTTGGACATAACGGCCGAACAGCTTGAAAAAACCTACAGAACGAATATCTTTTCCATTTTCCATCTCACAAAAGCAGCCCTTCCACATATGCAAAAAGGAAGCAGCATCATCAATACCGCCTCAATTACGGCTTATCAAGGCAACCCGCAGCTGATTGATTACTCTTCCACGAAAGGTGCTATCGTTTCCTTCACGAGGGCTTTGTCCAATTCGATCGTCAAGGACGGCATACGTGTCAATGGTGTAGCGCCGGGGCCAATCTGGACCCCTCTCATTCCTTCTACATTCCCGGAGGATCAGGTAGCCAAGTTCGGTACAGACAGTCCAATGGGACGGGCAGGACAGCCTGAAGAACTCGCCCCGGCTTATGTATACCTCGGCAGTGACGACTCCTCCTATGTGAGCGGCCAGATTATCCATGTCAACGGCGGCAGCGTTGTGAATGGATAACTGTAATCGGAAAAAGCTTTCGCGATTTTTTTGCGGAAGCTTTTTTAATAGGCAGGTATTTTGCATAAAGATATGGAAAGATATTCTTGAAACAATTTAAAAACTAAGGCAGGTTAAAACGATGAAAAGAATGTTGCCTCACATTTATCTGGAAAATTGCAAGAATGCTCTAGACTACTATCAACGAGTATTTGGCGGAGAGATCAAAAATACCCAATTAGCGGACGGAATCGAAATGTTCAAGGGCCATGAAGGAAAATATATTCATGCGGAATTACATATTAATTCAACTTGTATCATTTATTTTGCTGATGTGTTTCAACCAGTTACAAACGGAACAAGTATCTGGCTAATGCTCGACTTGGAGACGGAAGATGAAATCAACAGGATTTATCAGGAATTAACTAGAACAGGTCAGGTGAAGATGGAGCTCCAAGATACATTTTGGAATTCAAGATACGGAGTTGTCACCGATAAATACGGTGTAACATGGGAGCTTAATTTATCCAAAGATCAATGAAAAAAAAGCGAAGAAAGATTTCACATTTTCTTCGCTTTCTATCTATGTCCCAGGGGGCATCCCTTTATGCTTTACGGCGTTTTGACCTTTTCCATACCAGGATGATGAATACAATAAATGCAGCATACACGACTCCCATAATTATGATATATGGAATATTCAAACCTGATTTATCAGCAAGGGCATACACTTCTGTCTTTTCGCGATCAAGAATGATGGTATAACTGTCTCCTTTGCTCCGGACAAGATCATTCTCAAGCAAGCCTCTCAATTCCTGATTCTTTGCTAAATCCCCTTCATTAAGGGTGACTGTCTGTGACTTCGACGTATTGTTTATGGCCACAACGACTGTTTCATCCTCGTAAGTCCGCTTGAAAACGGCCATGCCCGCTTTTTCATAAAGAAGTTCAAAATCTCCTCTTGTTAAGGACGGAAGCTGCTGTCTGAGTTCTCCTAGCTTGGTAATGTAATCGATTAACTCTTTTTCCGCCTTGAATGCCATCAACTGACGATTTTCCGGCACCTTATCACCGTTCATCGCGATTTCTGAGCCGTAATAAACGACCGGTATTCCCGGAACTGTATACAAGTAGGACAGCGCCATTCGCCAGCGCGTTCCAGGCTGTTGTTTGTTTAAAACAGCGTCGTTCGTGAAACGGGCCATCTCATGGTTGTCCATGAAGTTACCCATCAGTTCGGGTTTATCAAATAATGATTGGTTTCTATTATAAATAGAAAATAGACCGTCCGTGCTTTGATCCGGTTCCGTGAAAGCAGTCCTTAAATTCTCATTTAACGGATAATCTAGGAATCCGTCTATGCCTGTATTTTTATAACCCGAGATTGTTGCCGAATCATTGGAAAATACTTCACCCAACAAGTAAAAATCCTCTTTCTCGGATTTGACTGCTTTTGAAAAGTCACTCCAAAAGTCCTTTGGCACATAGTTCATCCCATCAAGGGTATAGCCATCAACCCCGGTCTCTGTTATCCACCATTTTGCTGCATCCAGCAAATAGCTCCTGACTTCCGGATTATTCTGGTTCAGGTCCGGTAAACCATCGATCCATGCAGACTCAATATCCTCTGAATTGTCAGGGTTTGTCACGTCCTTTTTTTCATGGAACCAGTCTTCTTTTTCAGGGTCACTCAGCCATGGATGATTTGGGCCTACATGATTGACAACAAACTCAGTCATCACTTTCATATCCCGCTTATGAGCTTCTTTTACGAGCTTCTTAAAATCTTCGATTGTTCCAAAATGCTCGTCAGTCTGATAATAATCGTTGATCCAGTAGCCATGATAGCCCCCGTCTTCATTATCAAATACTGGCGTCAGCGAGATGGCAGTATACCCCATATCCTTCATGTAATCCAGCTGTTCAACAATCCCTTTGAAATCACCGCCGTTATATGTATCCGGATCGTTAACGTCAACATCCTTAGCATTGCTTGTATCTCCATCGTTAAACCGGTCAATCATTAAAAAATAAATGACCTCGTCTTGCCACTTGCGTTCTTCTTTTTCAACAGCTCCTACGGGAAGGGCGTAAAAAAGAAGAAACGGAACCAAAACGAGTGACAGTACTCTTTTTCGCATGTCCGCTCCTCCTACTATACTTATCTACGCCTTTAAGATTAGCCGTTTGTAATCTGACCGTCAAACGAAATAACGAAATTTACCACATACTATGACAATTTAAAGAATTTTCCTGAAGTGAATGATCCCGTTTTCCTTATAAAAATGGAACTGTATAATGGATTAGAGAAAACATATTTTCTTCTCTCTAAAAATATATATTTACTTGTCTATTATTTAGATGCAAAACATGATGGGGTGGCTGACGACATGAAGAATAACCAAAAAGCAAAATTGACTCTGTTCGCCCTTACTTGGCCGATTTTCATCGAGATTTCCCTCCATATGCTGATGGGAAATGCCGATACACTCATGTTAAGCCAGTATTCCGATCAATCCGTTGCTGCTGTCGGTGTCGCCAATCAAATCCTGGCGCTAATCATCGTCATGTTCGGTTTTGTTGCCATTGGTTCTTCGGTTCTCGTAGCACAAAGCTTGGGGGCCAACAGGGAGGATGAAGCAGGCGCTGTCTCCGTCGTCTCCCTCGCAGCCAACCTCGTTTTTGGTTTGCTTTTAAGTGTTATATTAGTGATTTTCAGCAAGCCGCTGCTCCAGCTGATGGATTTGCCGGTTGAATTATTGGATGAAGCAGATGCCTATTTACGTATCGTCGGAGGTTTTTTGTTTATCCAGGCCTTGATCATGACTGCTGGCGCGATAATCAGAAGCTATGGGTTCACACGGGACGCCATGTTCGTAACCTTAGGAATGAACATCTTAAACATTATCGGAAACTATGTATTCATTTATGGTCCTTTTGGTCTTCCTGTCCTAGGCGTTGAGGGGGTTGCGATATCTACGGCAGTAAGCCGGTTCATCGGGTTTGTGGTCGTTCTATTTTTGCTGGTAAAACGGGTCCCCGAAGGCTTGCCGTTTAAGAAGATTTTTTCTCTGCCGTCCCGTCATATGAAAAATCTTCTTGCTATTGGCCTGCCTTCCGCGGGAGAGCATCTTTCCTATAACGGGTCGCAGATGGTCATTACCTATTTCATTACCATCATGGGTACCAATGCGCTGACAACCAAGGTATACGCCCAAAACCTGATGATGTTCATCTATCTATTTGCTGTTGCCATCGCCCAAGGGACAGAAATCCTGATTGGCCGCATGATTGGAGGAAAGAAATACGAAGAAGCCTATCATCGATGCCTGAGAAGTCTTAGGCTGGCGATGATCCTATCTACTTTGTTCGCGCTTATATTCTCTCTATTCTCCAAACCACTGTTATCCATATTCACCAGTAATCAAAGCATCATAGCGACGGGAAGTATCTTAATCTTGCTGACGATCATTCTGGAGCCCGGCCGCTCTTTAAACTTGGTGATTATAAATTCCTTGCGCGCTGCCGGCGATGTCAAATTCCCCGTTTATGTCGGTATCTTATCGATGTGGGGTGTGAGCGTCACGCTTGCCTATTTGCTCGGGATCAAACTTGGCCTTGGACTGATCGGAATTTGGATCGCTTTTGCTGCCGACGAATGGTTACGCGGCTTATTGATGTTGTGGAGATGGAAATCTAAAGTCTGGATGAAAAAGAGTTTTATCGTTCCTGCAGAAGCTAAAATAAACGAATAATAGGGACTGCCCACCAGTCCCTGTTTACTATGATTCGATTATTTGAATGTCATAGTCTTTAAACCAAACATGTATTTGTCCCAGGTGGGCAAGGAGCTGGGGCCCTGACATGAGCTGGCCGAACCATGGGATGTCGAAGGATTCCCCTTTGGATTCGATGACATCACGCAGCTTTTCTTTTTCAAAAAACTCATGAAGCGCAGAATTGCGATCAGTGATGATTTCCTTCAGCCAGGATTGGACTTTGTCTGTATAGGCCGGATTATGCGTTTTTGGGTACGGGCTTTTCTTCCGGTAGAGCACCTCCTGAGGCAAACTCCCCTCCAATGCTTTTCGAAGAATCCCCTTTTCCCTATTTCCAACCATCTTCATTTCCCATGGAATATTCCAGACATATTCAACAAGGCGGTGATCAGCAAACGGGACTCTTACCTCAAGACTCGCCCCCATACTCATCCGGTCTTTTCTGTCCAAGAGGGTTGTCATAAACCAAAGGATATTTAAATAAAATAACTCCCTGCGGTTTGCCGCTTCAGATGTTTCCCCTTCGAGCCTCGGTGTTTCCGCCACGGTTTGGGCGTATTTATCCTGTACGTATTCTTCCAGTTTTAATTTGTCCTGCCAGCCTTTCTTCAAAAGGGACACCCTCGCCTCTGTCGAACGCATCCACGGAAACCCTTTCCTGCTTAGATCATCTTTTCTGTGGAACCATGGATAGCCTCCAAATATTTCATCAGCGCATTCACCTGACAGGCCTACCGTGAAATCGTGTTTGATCTCCTTGCAAAACCAGAGCAGCGAGGAATCGATATCCGCCATTCCCGGTAAGTCTCTCACGTGAACCGCTTCAGTTAAATAATCGCCAAGGACTTCCTGTGAAATAATCGAACTATGATGGACGGTATCAAAGCCATCAGACATCATCTTTATCCACGGTCCATCAGAATTCGGCTGAAAATCATTCTCCTGAAAGAACAAATCGTTGTCTTGATAATCAATCGAATACGTATGAAGCCTGCCTTGACCTGCCTCCTTATAGCTTTTTGCGGCAATCGCCGTGATCGCGCTCGAATCCACTCCACCTGATAAAAATGTACAGAGCGGGACATCCGAAACAAGCTGTCTGGTGACTGCATCATTAACCAGAAAACGAACTTTTTCTGCCGTTTCCTCCAACGTGTCGGTATGCTCTTCACTTTTAACATTCCAGTAGCGCCATATTCGTAATCCTTGAGTCGCCGATAATGTTAAACCATGGGCGGGACGCAATTCTTGAATCCCGCGGAAAACCCCTGACCCCGGAGTGCGGGACGGTCCTAAGCCAAAAATCTCAGCAAGTCCATCCCGGCTAATTTCTGTCTTTACGTCCCGATGGGCTAAAATTGCTTTCATTTCTGATCCAAAAAGAAAGCCCCCTTCATGCTCCTTATAAAATAGCGGTTTAACACCCAATCTATCTCTTGCCATGAACAGCTTCTGCTCTTTCGCATCCCAAATCGCAAAAGCAAAAATCCCATTAAAAAAATCCACACACTTTTCTTTCCATTCGATGTAAGAAGTTAACAAAACTTCTGTATCACTATGGCCTTTAAAGGAATATCCTTTTAATAATAGTTCTTTTCGGATATCTTCCGTATTGTAAAGCTCGCCATTATAACACAGTATGAACTTGCGGTCGTGATTTTGCTTCAGCATCGGCTGGCTGCCGCCCTCAGGATCTACGACAGTCAGACGCTTGTGACCAAAAGCCACGTGAGTGTCGGCCCATACATTTGATTGATCGGGACCGCGTTTCGCCAATGTTTCCGTCATTTTTTCCACTACTTCTATTTCACTGGCAACATTTTTCCGGAAGTCGACCCATCCCGTAATCCCACACATAAGTTATCATCCTTTCTGAACCCGATAATAAAAAATCCACCAGTACGCACTCGTTTAAGAAAAGATGAGCAAAGTAGTTTTTTGTATAAATTAGCCTATGCAGAAAAAAAAGATGGTTAATTGTCCCGGTAATAAAAATTAAGGAGTTATATTTTCCTTGGAAATTGTCAAAGAAGTAGGTGAGGCATACCACTTTTTGGAGGGTCTAATATATGAGTCAGCAGCATAGAGATAAACTTTTCAACCGCCAAACCAGGGCATTTTCAGAAGGAACGGTGGAATACATTAATCACCAATGGATATTCTTTGATAATGAAACCGATGAAGCGTCTTCCTTTGAGGATTATCTACAGCGTGATATCGAGGTATTTAGAGGAAACCGCTGGCGCAAAGGCTGCATCGAGGAAAATGGTGCTGTTAAACATAACAATCAGCTGATTCACCTGCAGGATGGCGAACAGATTCGCATCCGAAAACAACTTATTTATTCATTTGAAAGGTTGCTCGACGAACTGAATAATGATTCTTTCTTTCAGTTTGTTACCACCTTGAATTCACTCGATTTCTCCGTATATGACTGCATATACAGCTATAACCAGCTCACCTTCCTGCGGGAAACCGCGACCCAGTCAGGCGTCAACTTCTTTGTTTTCGATAATGGCCTCCTGCTTTGTTCCGTCCAGCATCACTTTTGCTATTCGGAAAATGAGCATGACCGCTTTGAATTCACTCTGAATACGGGTAAGCGAATTGTTATTGAAAAACTGAATTCGCAGCCATCATGAGAAAAAAGAGACCCCTGATAATAGTTGTTTGCTGGGATCCCCATAAACAAAGCACCGTCAAATTTTGACGATGCTTTACTTTTAAGCAAATGGTTGAAAACCTTGCGGCAAGGATAGTCCGAGATATAGTACAGCTACAAAGGCAACGACAAACACTGCCCATAAAGCTCCTGTGCTTTTTCCTTTTTTAGAACGCACCAGGATCATTTCCATCGCTCCAATGACGATGATGCCGATAATCATCTTAAGTGCATAATATCCAAAGTCGCTGCCGATTAATGCGAAACCGGTAAGGATGATCAACACATAAAAAAGGCGCAGGATCATATGTACAATTTTAAAGCCTTTTGCATCCTTATTCATAGACACTGCTACAAAAAAGAGAATCAGGGCGACTACCCAGGTCGTGATATGAATATGAGTCATGCCTTCCATGTTAAAATTCCTCCTAAATCAATAATCTCCTACATCATATCATAGACAATTATGGAAAAACAAAATTTAAAATTGCTCTATTCGATACTGTTAACGAGCGTCCCAATTTTTTCAACGGTGATTTCGACGGAATCGCCGGATTGAAGAAATTTAGGTGGATTGAATCCTTTACCCACTCCCGCAGGTGTGCCGGTGGCGATGATATCGCCTGGCTCAAGGGTCATTCCCTTTGAAACCACGGCAATAATCTCTTCAACAGGGAAAATGAAGTTTTCCGTACTGGACTTCTGCCGAATTTCTCCATTCACCTTTGTTTCGATTTGAAGCTGGTTCGGGTCAGCAATCTCCGATTTATGGACAATAACGGGACCCATCGGACATGACCCATCCAGACTTTTCCCAAGCAAGAACTGCTTATGCTTAGCCTGCATGTCACGGGCTGTCACATCATTGATAATCGTATATCCAAACACATAATCCAACGCGTCTTCCTTATTGATGGCCCGGCCGGTTTTTCCGATTACAACGGCAAGCTCGCCTTCATAATCCAATTGATCGGTAACTCCCTGATGATTCGGGATTGCCGTATTATGTCCAATCACTGTTGTCGGCACCTTCGAAAACAGCATGACATGCTCAGGGATGTCCGCTTCGCTTCCAAGTTCGATCGCATGTTCCGCATAGTTTTTTCCGACACAGAAAATGTTTTTCGCTGGACGGGGAATCGGTGCTTTCCATTCGAAATCTGCTTCAGTGATAAAAAGCGAAGCATCGTCAGCTGATTGAAAAAGCCTGTTTGCTTTTTCGATAAAACTTTCTCCCTCCTGAATGCACTCCAGAAGCGTCGCGGGAAAGGATAGCGACGGGTCGCCGATTCTTTCAGCAGCTTCGTGAAGAAGTAAAAAATTTGTTTGATTTTGGCTTGACATGACAATTTTATTTTCACCGTTGACCTGGACTGTTGCAAATTTCATTATTATTCCACTCCTTCATCTATTCGCTAGCTCCTCTGTTTGCCGTATTATGTCTATACTTGCGGCAAATCTATTAGTCTTTTCAGAAATTCGTCTACCTGTCTCCTGTTTTTTAACACAATGATGTTCTTGCCTGACAGATTTGATATCCTCTTTTTTATGCCAGGTGCCTTTTTCCTATTGAAAGTAAAGACATAACTTAAAAACTCCCAATCTAGTTTTTCGGGACATCCATAAGCCATGTCATGCCTCGTCTTCCCGTGGTATTGAAATCTCCGCTTAATAATTCTATACAGACAGATGGTAGTCGGAAATTCAAGATATATGACCGTATCGGCATTTGCAAACCTGTTATCTATCGTCCGGCTATAGTGCCCATCAATAATCCATGAATCTCCTCCGATAAGATCCTCGTGTTTTGCCTGCCATTTTTCCCGCGGCATCTCCACCCAGCCAGGCAGCCAAAAGTGTGCGTCCAGATGGATGGCAGGAATGTGCAGGATTTCAGATAATCTTTTTGCCAACGTAGATTTCCCCGCTCCCGGGCAGCCCAGTATCATAATCGTCTTCAACGCTGGCCCCCTTTTCCATGCGCACTTCTTCTTATCGCAGGCTTTTTCCCATACGTAAACATCCGCCATACATACTCAACAGGACCCATCAGGAAATATGCTAGCCAGTATTTGCTGGCCAGCATCTGGATCACAAAAGTTCCTCCAACAAGTACCAAACCCGTTGAGAAAGAGACCCGGCCGTATAAGCCTAAGCCGTATGAGTAAAAAATCAGAGTCCCAATTATCGATTGAATCAGATAATTGCTCATCGAAAGTCTGCCAACATACGAAAACGGAAGCATAACCTTATGGACGAGATTTCTTTGCAGCAGCAGCGTAATCGCCGTTATATAAAACAGGGAAAGCAAGGGCCCTCCGAACGTGTCCTGCAAAAAGACCGTCGCATAGTTATTGGCAGTCAGATAAGGAATCAGCTTAACCAGCAAGCCAAGTACTAGAGAGACGGCCATGATGATGCGTAAATGTTTTCGGTAAATACCGGGCCGTTCCAGCAGCCGCAGCTTCGCAAAGCCCCCTCCAATCAAAAACAGCGGGAATATCGATAAAAACAATAAGACTGCACTCGCCAGGTTATTTACAGCGTACCAGTCATCGAATCTCTGGCGCATGATTTCGATAAATGTTCCGTTTCGATACACTTCCATCGATTGCCTGACTGCCTCATGATCTATAGGAATCTCCAGTCCACCCATTTCAAATACCTGTGCCGCGATCATAAGCATCGCCAGCATAAGGAAGGGAATAAGATAAATAAGCGAGCCTAAAATCAACAGTAACCTGCCGCTCATCTTATAAAACAGAATGAAAATAAAGCCGAATAACGCATAATTAATCAGAATATCCCCATGCCAGATGAAAAAAGCGTGAATGCAGCCAATTAGCAGCAAGGCCAGCATCCTTCTCGAAAAGAGAACCGGAAACGATTGGCCCCGCTTGTTGACTCTTTCAGCAAAGAGGATGCCTCCGAAGCCGAATAAAAAGGCGAATAACGGATAAAAGCTTGCCTGGGCAAAGATATCTGTAAAAATATATAGCATTCGATCCGGGTTGTCAGTCCACCAAGTCAATGGATTTATGTATAAAAACGGCGTATGGAAAGAAGGCATATTCACAAGCAAGATTCCCAATAACGAAAACCCTCTTAGAATATCGATGCTGACTATCCTGTCGGCTTCCTGCACATTATTCATCGTCACAACTCCCGGTCCGTTCGATTTACGATTATTATACTAAATAGTCGATGTCTTCAAAAGTGCCACAAGTTCCTTGCAAAATATAGGCCAGCGCTCGTAAATATGAGGCGCCGCTCATAGATACAAAGTGCTTCCTTTATTTTATTTAAAAAAACTGCCCTTAACTAAAAAGAGCAGTTTTCTGTATTGTTTCAGTTAATGAATCGCTCGGTTTTCCCTTTGGCGTTCCAATATTCATTCCGAAGGTGAACCTTTTGGATTTTCCCGGAGGCTGTTTTTGGAAGCTCACCCACTAACGTCACGCCTGTGATTGCTTTAAAGTGAGCCAATTTCTCTCTGGAGAAAGCAATAATTTCCTCTTCGCTTATAGCTTGGTTTTCTCTTAATACGACATAGGCGTGCGGTGTTTCTCCCCATTTCTCATGAGGGACGGCGATGACAGCCGCTTCTAATATTCCCGGGTGCTCATACAAGGCCCCTTCTACTTCGATTGAGGAAATATTCTCCCCGCCACTAATGATAATATCCTTCTTTCGGTCGACGATATCGATATGTCCGTATTCATCCACCGTCCCCATATCTCCCGTGTGAAGCCACCCGTTTCTGATCGTCTCCATTGTTGCTTCTTCATTTTTCCAATACCCTTTCATGACGCCATGGCTTCTTACAATCACTTCACCAATTTCTTTTCCGTCATGGACTACCTCTTCTCCATTTTCGTTCATCACTTTTACATCAGATCCAATCATTGGATGCCCCGCCTTCGCTTTCATCCTATACTGCTCTTTAAGCGGAAGATCTGCAAACTGTGAGCGAATCGCCGAAACCAGGCTCAACGGGGTTGATTCGGTCATTCCGTATACCTGGACGAATTCCCAGCCTAATTCTTTTTCCACCCTTGTCACGAAAGCTGGCGGCGGTGCAGAACCCGCAATCACGACACGCACCTCCTGTTCCATTACAGGTACATTCTTTTCATAATACTGCAGCAGTGAATTCAATACCGTTGGAGCCATATGCAAGACAGATACTTTATGAGCTTCCAACGCTGTAAAAATAGCTTCCGGTGTCGCTTTTTTCAGGCAAATATGGATCGCTCCATTCGCTGTATAGTAAAAGGGCGAGCCCCATCCATTCACATGGAACATTGGCAGGACATGGAGGTAAACATCCCGGTCGCTTACGCGTAAATGATGCATGGTACTTAACGCATGCAGATAGTTATTACGATGTGTCAGCATAACCCCTTTTGGATTGCCTGTCGTGCCGCTTGTGTAAAGCAGGCTGCAGACATCATTTTCATCGAGGTCTGCTCGATTGAATGAGGCAGCGGGATACCTTGCCAGCCATTCATTGTAATCGGTTTCATTTGTATCCCTCTCTTTATAATGAACAATAATATGCTCGACGGTCTCAAGTTGGTCTTTAACAGGCCAAATCAGGTGGTACATATCCTGGTCAACAAGTAGAACCTTTGATTCACTATGGTTCAAGATAAATAAATAATCTTCAGGCGTTAAACGAATATTGAGCGGCACCATAATGGCTCCAAGCTGGAAAATTCCATAGAATCCCTCAAGCATTTCAACCGTGTTCGGTGCCAAATAGGCAACCCTGTCCCCTTTTTCCACTCCCAGGTCCCTTAAACCGTGTGAAAGCTGATTGACTCTTTCGTTTAATTCCCGATATGTAAACACCCTTTCATCGCAAAATACCGCTTGCTTATCTCCGTATAAAGAAACGGCTCTGTCCAAAAATTCCGTCAACACTAAAGGTACATTCATATTCTTCACCTCAGTTAAAGTTTAAAAATTCTAAATTATTTTTATACTAGCATATCACTTATTAAATAAACAGTAACTTACATACTGTTAATTTTTTTGTATTTAAAAAAGGCGAAACCTGTTAGTTTCGCCTTTTCCATCATTCATTCATTTCAAGTAAATGTGCCCCATCAAAGAAAAATAAATATTGTTCGTTCACCTTTTTCTTCAAAATGCCTTCAATGGCACGTGTATAAAGTTGAAGCTGTAAGCGGTATCTGTCCGCGAGAATGTCTCTTGCTCCTTCGAATCCATTTGCAAACCGGTCTGTGATCGCATCTGTTTTATAATCCAGGAGAACAAGAGTCCCCTGCTCGTCTTCAAAAATACAATCGATAATTCCCTGAACCATAATAAGCTCTTCGCCCTTCTTCCAGTCATTATAGACTTCATTTGCCGGCAATGGCATCGTAAACGGCATTTCCCTCCTGACGGAAGAAGCTTGTTGCATCCGCCGGCCGATATCACTTTCAAAGAAACGTACAACCACCGAGGTATCGACAGCTTTTTTTTGTTCCTCTGTTATCAACTCGCGCTTAAGCAAGTCTTCAACCACTTCATCCACGGTAGTTTCCGTGACAGGCTTCTTCACATCGATATGCTGCATAATCAGATGCGTGATTGTTCCTTTTTCGGCAGGGGTCAATGCCTTTTCCTGCATAAAAGCCGGTCTTGTCAAAATCGGTCGCTTGAATTTACGAAGCAGCTCTGTCGAACTTTGATCATCTTTGAGTTCAGCCTGCCGCTTCAATTCAGACACCGATTGCTTGGAACGATGAACGGATGCGTCCTTATTGGAGTAACTCCAGCTTAATTGTTCGAGAATCTTTCCTTTATATTGTGATTCCGAGTCTACTCTCTCCGCATTCCTTACGGATTCTAAAAGCTTTTCTTGTTCTATTGCCTCTTCATCCTCCACCGCTTGCAATTCCGCATTTGGAACTACTTGGATCTGCCAGTTGGAAGGATGGGCAGAAATTTCTTCATTGCGCTGGAACACGGTATTCTGATTTTCGATTAAACCGCTGCTGTCACGGTGTCGAATCACTGCCGGACCTATCCAGTCCATATAGCTTTTGGCACCTGCCCGGACATAGTCCTTTAACAGCCAATCGCCATGCGCGGAACTTGCTGACCAATTCTGCAGGCTTTTTTCCGAATCTTTAACAGTCCCGATCAAGTACAATTTTTCTTTTGCCCTTGTTAAGGCAACGTAGAGCACACGCATCTCCTCAGCTATCATTTCCAGCTGTTTTTTCCTTTTGAAAGCTAGTTGAGGTAGCGATGGATAGGTGATCCGCAACTCGGGATTGACATATTTGGAAGCGAAGCCGAAATCTTTATCTAATAAATAGGATTTCCTGATATCCATCATATTAAATTGCTTCGAAAGCCCAGCAATGAAGACAACGGGGAACTCAAGTCCTTTGGATGAGTGAATCGTCATCAGCCGGACCACATCCTCCTGCTCGCCAAGTGCTCTTGCAGCTCCGAGGTCATCTCCCCGCTCCTGCATTCTTTCGATGAAGCGCAAGAAACGGAACAAACCGCGGAAGGAGCTGGCTTCGTATTGCCTTGCGCGATCATATAAGGCCCTCAGGTTTGCCTGACGTTGTTTCCCTCCCGGCATGCCGCCAGCAAAATCATAAAATCCCGTCTCACGATAAAGCTGCCAAATTAAATCTGAAAGTGACTCCTGTATCGCCAGTTGTCTCCACTGGGCCAGTTTGCGATTGAATGATACTACCTTTTCATGGAATCCGGCATATTCAGCGGGATCAGCATTTCTGCAAAAATCAGCCATCGCATCATAATAGGTCTCGGAATTAAATAGCCGGATTTGTGCTAATTCCTCTTCGTTGAGGCCGACAATCGGTGAGCGAAGCACGGAAACGAGCGGGATATCCTGCTGCGGGTTATCGATCACCTTCAGCAAAGAAATCATGATCGCTACTTCAGTGGCCTCAAAATAGCCTGTTGATAAATTAGCATACACAGGAATGCCTTGTTTCTTAAACTCTTCCATAATCTGCGGAGCCCACGGCATTGAACGCAGCAGAATGACAATGTCACGGTATGTGATGGAACGGTATGTGCCTATTTTCGCATCAAATATTTGCTGTTTTTCCTGAATCGCTTTTTTAATGAGCTTACCCATCATTCTCGCTTCCAACTGAGCGTTTTCCAGTTCCTCAGTATCAAATACCGCATCAGCTGTATCTCCCTCATCCTCCGATGCAAGAGCAGTCGTTTCTTCTTCATTGCTACTGTTATCAATCAGATAAAGTTCGATTGGATAAGAGGTTTCCTCCGGATAGGATGCTCCCTTTTTTAACTCAGCATCATCATTATACTCAATCTCCCCCACAGTAACTCCCATCAGCTGCTTAAACAAAAAGTTCGTGCCATCCAGAACTTCTTTTCGGCTCCGGAAATTTCGGTTCAAATCGATCCTGAGGCCGGTGTCTTTGCCATCATGCATGAAGCGTGTGTATTTGCCGAGAAACAGATTTGGTTCCGCCAGACGGAAGCGGTAAATCGATTGCTTCACGTCACCAACCATAAACATGTTCCCGCTGTCTTCGCCATCCGCTGTCACCAATTTCAAAATGGACTCCTGCACAAGATTTGTATCCTGGTACTCATCGACGAGCACCTCTTTAAATAGGCTACGGTACTCTTTTGCTGCGATAGACGGAATCCTTACAGATCCGGCGTATTCACCGGTTAGAATATCGAGGCAATAATGCTCCAAATCTGAAAAATCAACGAGATTCTTTTCTGCTTTAGCCGCAAAGAAACGTTCATCGAATTGCTTAACAAGCATGACAAGCGTTTCGGCATAGTTTTTAAGCTCACGGATCTCGCGAATAAAACTCTCCGGTTTTCTCAAGAACAGCTCGCTTCTCAATGTTTCAAGCATTTTCTTTGCCTTGTTGCGATGTTTTGTCGCTAATTCAACGAGATCTTGGTTGTAATCATCTCCGGAACAGCGCTTGGCGGTTGAGAATTTCCAAGCTTGCATCTCCTCGTACATCTTACTCCACGACTGTTGATTGGCCTGATATAGCCGCTCAATAATTGCTAAATCATCCAGATAGTTTTCAGCCCTTGGTGCAGGCCCTCCCGGTACTTCCGTAAGATCCATCGCCTGCTGCAATAAATCCTTTGCCGCCTCCAATTGCAGTTCAATGTCAAAAGTGAGAGCGTCGAGAAAAAATAGATCTTCGATTCGAGCATCTTCTTTCACATCGTACATTCCAATAAGATTATCAAGCCATTGATCCGGGGTGGGATGCGACCTTGAAAAATCATGGAGCGAGCGTACCATGATTTGCAATGCTGCGTCGTTCCGGTCGCTGGTATAGGCATCCACCAGCTTAAAGAAAGGTTCATTATCACTTTGGCTGTAATGCTCCTCGAACAAGTCTTCCATCACTTCATCGCGGAGCAGTTCTGCTTCTGTAGAGTCGGCAATCCGGAACCCGGGGTCGATTTCAGTCAGATAATAATACTTTCTTATAACCTCCAGGCAAAACGAGTGAAGTGTCGAAATCGAGGCCCGGTTAATGAGACTCAATTGCTTTCGTAAATGCTGGGAATGCGGATTTTCATTGATTGCTTTTTCCAGCGCTTCTCCGATTCTGTGCTTCATTTCCGCTGCGGAAGCGTTAGTAAAGGTCACGACGAGCAATTCGTCTACATTCATCGGTTCCTCTTCCGATAGAACCTTTTGAATAATCCGGTTGACAAGCACGGCTGTTTTCCCAGATCCAGCAGCTGCCGCTACGAGAATATCCTGGTCTTTCGCCCAGATTGCTTTCCACTGATCCTCTGTCCAGGTAACGTCCGCCGGCTTTGCCGGAATCATTGTTTTACTCATTCAACAGCAGCCTCCTTCCGCAAGATCTCCAATACATCATCCTGTTTTCTTGGTGTTAAGATTCTAAACTGGTTATCTTCCAGTGTCTGATCGAATTGGCAGACCGATTTGAAAGAACAAAACGTACACGGGATCTTATCTTTTAATTTATAAGGCTTGATATCAACCTTTCCGTCAATGATTGACTCTCCAGCATCCTGATACATAGTTCGGACGTGATTTTTCAAAAGCGAGAACTCTTCCATGCTCGCAATCTTTGATTTTGATTGTAAGCTGCCGTCCTTTTTAAAACCGGCCGGGATCATTTCAGACTGACCGGTTTCAAGAGATTGGTCCATGAGCTGGATCACATTTGGATCGCCGAGCAATAGCCCTTTCATCTTGAAGCTTTTATAAATCGCTTTTTCGATTTCATCAAGGCCGAGCATTCCGTTACTTTTCACGACCGGATTATGAACGTGGAAATACAGGGCGCCTGCAGGGAAAGCCTCTTTGCCTACTAATGAACGCGAGTGGGTAATCACGATATCGAGGTAGGTAAGCATCTGGAGGGCAAGCCCGTAATAGACTTCACTAGCGTTCAAATCCTTTTCACTGGACTTGTAATCAAGCACCCTCAAGTAGACGCTGTCGTTTTCTTCCGCTTTATCGACGCGGTCGATTCTCCCGATCAGTTCCATCTTTGTACCGTTTTTCAAAGTAAAGGAAAGCGGTGGCAATTGACCGCCCTTTCCGAATCCAAGTTCAAGGCCAACCGGCGAGAAGCCGCTGTTTTTTGCATGCTCGCTCAGCACCATGGATGCCCGTCCAATCACATCCTCAAGCTTTCTCCGCAAGTAGTGATGGCGGTTTGTGCTCAGCAGGATTTCATTATGGAGTTTCGGGGCAAGTCTATCCACTGCTTCTTTCGCAAGCTGGAGGCACTGACTCTTTGTCAGCGATGCCCAGGAAATATTCTGGTCACGTAAATAATCCGAAATCAGCTTAAGCGCACCATGGAACATCTCTCCGATATCTGGTGCATCAAGCCGGAATACTTTCCGTTCCTGAAGCTTCAACCCGTGGGCTGCATAATGTGCAAATGCACAGCTGTTGAACATTTCCATACGTGAAACGCTCGCCGTAATATTTTCCCCGTATATTTTCGTGCTCGTATCCATGGATAATTTCTTCGCCTTGTTTTGATAAAATAAGCTTGATAGCACTTGTTCTGCTTTTGGCTTAAGGATGTCGTTATCCATATATGCATTGTATACATCCCACCAAAGCGGATGGATTGGATAATTTCTTTTTTTCAGCTGCAGCTGGGCCGTTAAATAGGATAAAGCGACATCATAATTAGCGGCATACTCTGCCTGCAGGGATGCCGTCAAATCCGACGGGTCGCCCGTATAAACATTTTCCTGCAGATTCGGAAGCACTTCTCTTATTCTCTTAATATAAGAAGACGGTAATAGTGATTTTCCTTCTTCATCAGCAAGAGGATATGAGAGATAGAGCTGTTTGGAAGGAGTCATAAAAGCCTTGTAGGCCGTAAACTCCTCATCCATCAGCCGGATAATGGAACTTGGCGCAACCTCCAGGCCTGCCTGCGTGAGCTTCTCTCTGTCACGATCAGAAAAAATGCCGTCAGCGCTTGCTTTCCCCGGTAATACCCCTTCTGTCAAACCAATCACAAACGCCGCCTTTATATCATCCAGACGCGATTGGTCAAGATTTGCCACCAGTACCTGGTCAATCGCCGGAGGGACGAGTGAAAATTTCATCGACTCTATGCCGGTCTCAATAATTGTTGAAAACTGCTTCAAGGTGATCGGCTCATCACCCAGCATTTCAACAAATTGGTCCAACAGCTTCACCACCGCATTCCAGACCTGTTCATGCTGACGGGCTGAGACCAAATCGCCTTCATCTTCCGCTTCGAATTTCCATTTATCGAGTTTTTCCGGAATATGCAATTCTTCAAGGTACAAATATAGAGCTTCACAATATTCCCTTCCGCTCCTAACCCGTTTCAGGCGGCGCGACAAGCGGAGAATCGGTTCGGTGAAAAGCTGCTTCAGTTCATTCAGTTCGTCCTCTGTACGCTTTTCCTTATCCGTCTGTATCCGTTCATCAAGCTCGAGCCCACGTAATCTCCTATAGATCCAGCGCTCCTTGGAGGTCCATTTAGTACCTTTGATTCCCCGGGACAGCACATAGTTTTCAAGCCTGTCCACCTGCTCTCTCATACTATTTTGATTCTGGTCAATCGGATAGAGAAGCTCTGTTTTAATAGAACGGAAAACCGGTTCATATCTCCAATTCGCAAGCAGGATCTCAAGCGTGGAACGAATCAATTCTATTAATGGATGATTCAGCATCGAACGCTTCGTATCAATGAAAATGGGAATCTGGAAATCCCGGAAAACCGTTTGGATGATATCATGGTAGGAATCACCATTACGCACTAAAATCGCAATGTCTTTCCAGCGGTAATTTTCTTCACGGACCAGTCTTAAAATCGTGCGCGCCGTTCCTTCAATCTCTGACCGTCGATTCACCGCAGGGGATAGAGTAACAGCGGTTTCCTCCAAGAATGTCCGGGCGGGGCGGATTGCAAAGTTCGCTTCGAGATGCTGTAAAGCCGGACTTTGGGCGAATCGTTTCGGGCTGGACAGGATGATATCTTCTTCACAGGAAATTCCGAGCCGTTCCGCCGCACTATAAATACTGTGATAGAGTCCGGCTGTTTGCCGGAAAAGATCCAGGTTTTCGGGCTGATTGTGTCTATAAGGCTGATCGAGTGTCAATGACACCGTTACACCTTTGCTTAGCCTCATTAATTCTTCAACAACGCGCAATTCCTGGGGCGTCAGACTGTAAAAACCGTCAATGTAAATCTCGGCTGCTGCGATATAAGGAGAATCGGCCATCTTTTCAACTAACAACTTAAAATAATCCTCTGAATCTAAATATTTTCCGACTAATTCATCCTCAAAAGCCTGATAGATGATTTCAAGATCATGGAGCTTATTTTCCAGTCCCCCATTCATTTCTTTATCCGTCTGCAGGGCCGGGTCTCCCATGAACTCCCTGATTTCTTCTGGATTGATGCAGTAGCGTTTAAATTCCGTCAGCATTTCTTCGAGCTGGGCAATAAAGCCTTGCTTTTCAGAAGAACGGCGGAACATTTTCAAGTCATCTTTCTTCTCTTCAATAATCTTGCGGATCAGCATGTTCACCCCGACACTATCGAGATGGATTCGGCTCATCCCGCCGGTTTCTTGCAGCACGCGCCACGCAAGCCGGGTAAAGCTGTACACCTGGGAACGGATCATGCCAGCGAGTCCTGGTGTTGTAATCAATTTATATTCAGACAAAAACGTCATTTGTTCAGGAACAAGGTAAATGATCGGATTTCCTTCCGCACTTTCCTGTAACTTGCCGCGGATTTCATCAAGAATTCTTGTTGTTTTTCCCGTCCCGGATCTTCCGAGTAAAAAACGGAGTGACATACTTTTTCCTCCTTCATCCCGCTTTGCAGGCTGATAAAACGGCCTGAGCGAACGAATTCCTTACATCCTATCATATCAGAAATCCCGACATTTTTTTATTAGACGCAGGTTGTTATTAATATCCATAGGTATATTCTACTGCTTCCTCACCCAAAACGCAATCATACGTTCGCCTTCCTTTTATAAAGAAAACTCGTCAATTGACGAGCCCTAAGGCGGAGATTAGACGTAGCTGAGGCCCACAGGACGTGGCGCACTTAGTCTGTGATTTTGCTTTATGCATAAAGAAAAGTTTATACTTTCCTTTATGCCAAAAAACCCGGCCTATTAGCCGGGTTAAGTGCCTCTGAAATTTGTATTGAACTTGTTCAAAGGCCAATATCGCACATCGACCTTGCCTACGATCTCATCGATCGAAATAAATCCGAAATGCCTGCTGTCCATACTCCCGAACCGGTTATCGCCCATGACGAACAATTTTCCGTCCGGTACTTTTTGAGAATTTGTTAACTCTCCCAGAGTAAAATCGCCGGTGAGGTTCTGTCCGGGAAACGGCTTGAATGGCTTTAAGTATGGCTCTTGATAGTTCACACCGCTTACGTACAGCGAATCATCCTCATAGATTATTGTATCCCCCGGAAGCCCAATCACTCTTTTGACATAGTCTTCTCTATCATTTGCATGAAAAACAATAATATCAAAAAGGCGAATGTCCTGGATTTGATACCCTATCTTATTCACGACAAGTTTGTTTCCATCCTGCAATGTGGGCTGCATGGATTTCCCATCCACTTCATAGCTGGAAAAGAAAAAGGTTCGGATACAAATGAATAACACAAAAGCAATCACACCGGCTTTAAACCATTCCAGAAAGAGGTTTTTACGCTTAGCTGCCATTCTTTCAGCCTCCAATGTATAGAGCCTGGTTGATTTTGATTGGATATGATTATCCATTCTCTCTTTTCATGCTCTTATTTAATCTTATCTCAATTCTTTTCCCAACATACCAGAGTATCATAATAATGACTATAACAATGACAGTTCTTATTGGCTGATTGATCAGTGAAACAATATCGTATCCGACAAAACTGATTGTAAAAATCATCACCATTTTCCCCGCCATAACAGCTAATCCGTATTGCCACGGGCTTATTTTCGAAAGCCCGGCTACAATATTAACGATTGCCGAGGGTGTGAATGGAAAGCATAGCAATAAAAATAATGGACCGAATCCATGACGGTCAACCCAATTCATCAGCTTTTGAACCTGTTTATGCTTATGCAGGAATTTGAGCATCCGCTTTTGGCCGTATTTGCGAAAAATAAAGAAAACAATCATCGAGCCGGTTACCGCTCCAATCCACGAAAACAAAAATCCAAACCATAGACCGAAAGCACTGGCATTTGCCAACACAAAAACGACGAGCGGCAAGAAAGGCAAAAATGCTTCAAGCATAGGCAACAATATGCCAGGAATGGGTCCAAAAGACCGGTATTGCTGGATAAGCTCCAATATATTCTCAAGTGTAAACCATTCTCGCAGTCCGTCAAAATCCATAATAATCTCCTTAGGCAGGCCGTCTTATCCGTATACAGAAAACGGTACATATTCTTGTCCTATTTCTTACCCTTAATTATTAGATATATCACGTTGCATTGAAAATGCAAGCATTAATCTGCTTTTCTACAGAAAAGCTATATTTAATCATTTCCCTTTTCCATGGAATCATAATCTTTTTTATGGAAATTCACGCAACAGGCTTGCACAACAACCATTTTTTAATTACTATAGAACAAACGTTCTCTTTTTGATACATCCTACATATAATCATTAGAGTTCCGTCAAGAAAGGAGGAAGCAGCATGACCCGCATTCCCGAGCAGGACTGTGACATCATCGAACAATCCATCTATCTCCCGATGGTCATCACCATTTTGAACCGGGACAGGACGATTATTGAGAAAAGTCCGTTAAAATTGCCGCAACCGTATCTGGACATGGTTGAGGATGCCCTTAAGACGGTCCAAAGAGAACTGGCCAATGTAAGGAAATATTTACGCAAGGAAAATATAAAAGTGAGTGAACTGAAGCGGGATGACACATTTACCGTATATTGCTTCATATATAAGGGGTATGAGGAACGCCACAATTATTTCAATCTGCGGCTGCGCAACCGGGTGGAGGAACTGTTAGTTTATTTTTTATATAAGAGGCTGATCCCTGATGAAACACAAAATGCCCTTCTCCAATGAGAAAGGCAACAGGCAGGACCCACCATTAGTGATCTTCCTTGTACTTTCTGAATTTCGCTGTTTTCTCAGATGCTGCATGCGAATGCAGGTAAAAGTATTTTCGTTCTGTTTCTTCAATTCTCTGGATTAGCTTATCTTTCAGGAAAACGGTCCTCATGTATTGATTTTCAAAAGAGCTTGTTGAAATAGGCAAATCCACCTGCTGATGATTTTTGAATGTAACGGATGTATGGGACATATCCACTCGGCTGAATCTTTCAATATGTTCTAGTGAGACCCATATGCAATGGGGACGCAAAGGAGAAGTTGTGGGAAAGAAAAACATGGAGCTTGTCGGATTAATCGCAATCGGCGCCTTATGTGTAACGCCGATCAGCTGCCGTGTTCCCTCTTTCCTGCCTTCATAACTGACTCCGAAATAATGACAGCTTTTTTTAATGATGTCGATGGGCTTAAAGGGGGATATGTATTCATCATCCAGCTCAACAATATGCGAATACGTTTTACTGCCATACGTTATTGGGCTAATTAATAGGGTGTAAGGAGTAATTTCATATTCTTCAATTAAATGTGGTTTCTCATCCTTCATATAAGGGTTCTCCTTTCCTAATTACCTTTTCAACTTCCATTTTATTCCTCATTCTACCATAAAATACCCAAAGAAAACAAAATATTTATAATTTTCCCAACATCCTGTCACTTTAAATCTGACCTTGTCATTAAAATTTTAAAAAAATAAATATTTTAAATATTCCGTTGATTTTATATATCAAAATCCCATATAATAATAAAAAGGTGTCAGGGGTGGATTTCATGAAAAATGAGAAATCATATTCAGAGTTGGTAAAGTCTTATGCGATGAACAAAAGTAAAAAAGATGTCTACCTGAAGGAACTGCTGATTGACATGATTATTCACGAGTCCGTTCTTACCTATAAAAAGACACAGCTAGGGCGGCAGATTGATGAAGCCTTGGACGCAAAAGATAAGAAGCAATTCGACCTGTTAAGTAATGAATGGAATGAAGTTAACAAAATGTTTGGCACTTAAAATAACCTGATGAACACGCCACTAATCAAAAAAATCCTCCTGATAACCATCAGGAGGATTTTTTCCGGAACAGCCTACGCCTTGTGGAAGGAGCCCATGACCTCGGTTGTTTCGGTAATGTTCACGAAGGCATCAGGATCTATTTCATTTATCATTGTTTTCACATCGGTAAGCTGATAGCGGGTAATGACGGTCATGAGGATTTTCCGCCCTTCTCCCGAATAAGCCCCTTCCCCGTCCATAATGGTAATTCCCCGGTATAAATTAGCAAGCAACTTCGCCTTCATCTCTTCCCCATTCTTTGTGACAATCATCAAGGTAAGCTTAATATGGTTCGTATGGATTGTATCGATAACCTTCCCTGTTGCATAAATGGCAACAAGCGTATTCAAAGCTGCATCCCAATTAAACACAAAGCCTGACAAGACAACGACGACAGCGTTCATTGCTGAAATGAGCGCACCCAGTGGAAAGTCCCTTTTTTTCGTTAACAGCATGGCAATGATGTCAAAGCCCCCGGATGAACCCGACGCCCGGAATATCAGACCGATGCCAATACCGGTTAATACCCCGCCAAACAGAGAGGACAAGATCGGTTCTGTGCTAATGGCCTGAACAGGTATCACATACAAGCTGACCGATAGCACAACGACAGATAGGATTGTGTAACTGATGAATCGTTTCCCCAGCTTTAATACCCCGAGGATTAAGAGAGGGAGATTCAACAGGAAATTCAAGATCCCCGTATTAAACGGTGTCAGGATTCCGAGCATGATGGCAATCCCGCTCAATCCACTGCTCAAAATGTGATGGGGAATCAGAAATAAATTGTAGGCCCCACCAACAATGAGGGAGCCTGTAATGATCGTGAGTATTCTGTACATTGACTAACTCCTTCAAAACGAACTAAAACTCAAATTTATTATAAAAGAGAATTCACGAAGAAAAAAAGTAATTGTTTATTCAGATAATATATAAACTCCCATCTCTAATTTACATAAAAAAACGCCTTGGTTTAGTGTTTGAACTATGACCCGAATAATGGACACTTAAAAAAGTCTCTTATTCGGGTTTTTTGTAT
>NZ_QVTC01000026.1 GCF_003429085.1 Bacillus sp. V59.32b
CTGCGGGGTCTTGCCAGCCCGTTTTTCCGCAGGAGTCTCGCAGATTCCCTTCCCAAAAAACAACATTATCGTTTAACAGAGCCTTCTTTTAAAGTATGCAGGCCGGACAAGATATGATTCCACTTTTTTCGGCTGAGATCATTATTCAAAAAAAGATAGTAAAAACTCCTGGCATCCAAGGGTTTTTACTATCGTTCTACTGTTTTTCCATCACAGGGTCTGTAAACCTGCCTGATTCAAGAAATTCCATGGTTTGTTATAATGCGGCTGGAAGAAGAAGTCGACGAATCCCAGTTGCTCGATGGTCATCTTATTCTGGATGCAGACAGATAAGGTATTTATGGATTGTGTAAGATCAGCTTTTGACATAATCTGAGCTCCAAGAATTCTGTCTGTTTCTTCTTCATACACTACCTTTAAGGTAACCTGTTCGAAATCCGGCATAAATTCTGGACGGTAGTTGTCTGTGATTGTTACACTTTTCACATTCATACCCATGCTTTCGGCGGATGCTTCAGTAAGTCCTGTAGTCGCAATATTATTATCATAAATTTTAATCCCCGAAGTTCCCTGGGTACCCATATATCGAAGGGAAGGCTTCACAAGGTTTTTCGCCACCAGCGTTCCCATCCGGACTGCATTCGTTGCCAGCGGAATATAAGCATGCTCCCCGGTTGGATTATAGTGGATCGCACAGCTATCTCCCGCCGCAAAAACATCCGGCTTACTTGTTCTCATATACTCATCCACGATGATGGCGCCATTGGACAGCATTTCCACCTGGCCTTTTAATAAATCCGTGTTAGGTCGGAAGCCGATACACATGATCACCAGATCTGCTTCATACTCTCCTTCAGTTGTCAGTACTTTTGTTACTTTTCCATTGGAGCCTTCAAATTTAGTAACCGTTTGTCCTAAAGCAAGCCGAACTCCCCGTTCTTGGAGATCCTTTTCAATGACTTCGGTATATTCGCTGTCTAAATACTTGTTCAACACTCTCTCAGTAGTATCGATAAGAGTCACATTTTTTCCATTCATTTCAAAAGCTTCGACCAATTCGATTCCGATATAACCTGCCCCAACAACGACGACATTTTGAGCGTCCTTTGCTTTTTCAATGATCGCGTTGGCATGGGAATAGTTTTTGCACATGACAACATTCTCAAGTTCTCTGCCTTCGAGATTCGGGATGATTGGCCATGATCCGGTTGTCATAACAAGCTTATCAAACGTATCGAATACTTCCTCGTTAGTTACCAGGTTACGTGCACGCAATGTTTTCTTTTCTGTATCAACGGAAAGCACTTCATGTTTCAGGTTCATTTTTGCACCAAGATTTTCTAATTGCTCAGGAGAAGAGTAGAATAATTTTTGTGCGTCATCGACGACTCCTCCGACATATAAGGCGATTCCACATGATAAAAAGCTAACTGTATCATTTTTTTCGTATACAGTGATTTCCGCTTCAGGATAAAGTGATGCTATATTCGTAACTGCCGCTGTTCCAGCATGTGTACATCCAATTACTGCTATTTTCATAAAAAATGACCTCCTAAGATGTTGTATTTTTATATTGTGAAATATTTCACAAGTTTATTTAAAAAAAATGAAAAGATGAGTAAACACTATTGCTATCTTGTTTACAGTTATAAGTTTATAACAATTATTTTCAAAAGTCTATGAACAATTTGTGAAATTTTTCACAAATGAATTTATATGAAGGATTGATAAGCTATTAGCAGAAGGGAGTTTAAAGATGAACGACAATCTTGAAACTGTTGATATTGTTATTTGCTTGTTTGATATTATTGTATCTATCGTTGTAGAGAAAATCCTATTAACGGAATCGCTCTATCACTGCTCTTAGATACTATCACTGAAGACCGCTTAGTCCGGATTTCTTACATTTTGTTAGTGATTGTTTTGGAGACGTATGAAGATAATTAGCAGCTTATTTTGTGGGTACCAACACATAAAAAAAGAAAACCCCTTGATTACAAGAGGTTTTCACTTAGGCAAATAGCGTCCCAGGAGAGATTCGAACTCCCGACCGTACGCTTAGAAGGCGTATGCTCTATCCGGCTGAGCTACTGGGACATAATAAAAATTTTCTCATTAAAATGCTTACAAACTTAGCATCATCATTTCTCAACGACAATTTCCATTATAGTGCTATAGCATTTCAAAGTCAATATCTCTTTTGATAAAAGACAGGAAGAATTTTCACTCCCTGTCTATTATACTAAATGTCATCCCAATTGATAAGTCCGGGTCAAATTCTTTACTTCATTTCCTTCGAGATTAAAGAACGTGACCTTTGTTTCCTGATCCATATGCTCCAGAATGACATATGTTTTATCCCTGATCGCCCTAGGCAGCCTGATGCTGCCCGGATTAATGAACAGCGTGCCATCCACCATTTCCGATCCTGCTATATGCGAGTGTCCGAAGCAGACGATATCCGCATTGTTTTCTTCGCTTTTGTACGCCAGGTTCATTAAGGTCATCTTGACATTGTAAAGGTGTCCGTGCGTAACGAAAAAACGCAGTCCGCCGATCTCTTCCAGACGCTCGTCGGGATACGCTTCATCGTAATCACAGTTGCCTCTTACCGGCACAAAACCCTTCATTTCCGGAGCACGCAGCGGCAGTTCGGAATCGCCGCAGTGAATCATCGCGTCCACTTCATGCCCGTGACGTTCTTTGATCTGGTTGATCTCATGAGTGAGTCCGTGACTGTCACTTATCACTAACACCTTCATTACTCTCCCTCTTCCCTTTCGAGAAATTCAGCCAACTTCTCTTCAAGTGCTTTTAAAGCATTCGCTCTGTGGCTGATTGCATTTTTTTCATCGCTGCTGAGTTCGGCCATTGTCCTGCCCTTTTCTTTTACGTAAAAAACCGGGTCATAGCCAAATCCGTTTTCTCCTGAAGGCTCCTTTGCAATAAGTCCTTCCACGCTTCCGGAAACGGTAATGGTCGGTTGATGCGGGGATGATAACGCCAATGCGCAATAAAACCGCGCTGTCCTTTCCGATTCAGGTGTCCCTTCGAGCTCATTCAGTACTTTGGCTGTATTGGCGTCATCGTTTTTCTCTTCGCCTGCATATCTTGCCGAATAGACCCCGGGTCTCCCGTCAAGCGCATCTACAATTAACCCCGAGTCATCTCCAATCACTAGACGGCCAAATTCTTTCGCGATTGCTTCTGCTTTTAGAATCGCATTTTCTTCAAAGGTTTCTCCGGTCTCTTCGACATCGATTGAATCTTCTACGTCCAAAAGGGTTAATACTTTGTACCCTTTTGGCTGAAAAAGGCTTTCAAATTCCATTGCTTTGCCTTTATTTTTCGTTGCGATAATGACTGTTTTCATTTCAGCTTTCACCTTTCGGGATTTTGTCAGCAATGCTGCCGAGGGCCGCTCTTTGGGTTTCAAATAATTGCCGTATCCCGGTTTGCGCGCTGGCGAGTAATTCCTGCAGTTCATTATAGGAAAAAGTAGCTTCCTCTCCCGTCCCCTGCAATTCTACAAATTCTCCGTTGCCAGTCATAATGACGTTCATATCGACAAGCGCAGCAGAATCTTCGACATAGTTCAAATCCAGCACGATGCCATGTTCCTTCACTTTGCCGACACTTGTAGCGGCGAGATAGTTTTTAATCGGGAAGGTGGTGATTTTTTTGTCATCATGAAGCTTATTTAAAGCGAGTGCCATGGCGACGAAAGCACCCGTGATGGAGGCGGTCCGTGTTCCTCCATCCGCCTGGATCACATCGCAATCCAGCCAGATCGTTTTTTCACCTATCGCTTCCAAATCAACAATCGCCCGTAGTGCCCTGCCAATCAAGCGCTGAATTTCCATTGTACGGCCCATGATTTTTCCTTTAGCCGCTTCTCTGATGGTCCGTTGATTGGTCGCGCGCGGCAGCATGGAATACTCGGCAGTGATCCATCCTTTTCCCTGGCCCCGCATAAAGTGCGGCACACGATCTTCAATGCTTGCGGTGCAGATGACTTTTGTATCTCCTACTGTAATTAAGACAGAGCCCTCTGGATGTTTTAAATAGTTCGTTTCAATATGTATCGGCCTTAACTCATTGCTCGATCTTCCATCGAAGCGCATAAAGTGTTTCCTCCTTGTTATTCTGGTCTCTGTTTTTGTATCCAATACAAAAGAAGGCAGCCTATATCGCATGCCTCCCTGCTTAACTTATTTATAGTATATCAAAAAACGTTTTTTAATAACTACCGGTATTGACTTTTTCAGGGCGCGTGACAGGTTCAGTCATGGGCTTCCCTTCTTCATCTAGCAGCTTGGCACTTCCTTTTACCTGCAGTTCCACACTTTCGATTCCTTTTTGTTCCGTTAAGGACAGCACCAGCGCGTCAAGCATCGTTTTAGAAATTTTCTTTTCCTTAAAGCTTGCAAGAATAGACTCATTGAAATTCAAGATCACTTTTTTGTCGGCCAGCTTTGGTGATTCAAGCAATTCGACATCCCCCACAAAATCAGACATCAAATTAAATGTGTAGGAAGGACCTTTAATCAACTCTTCAATCACGGCCGCGATATTATCCTCATTTGATTCACTGACCCGCTTTGTCACTGGCACATAATAGTTGTTGCCTTTCTCTTCACCAACATAGTAAACGGTTAATGGTTTAGTATTTGTAATATCCGTGACATCGCTCGTATCCAGATTAATGCCTTGGGCGCGAGATAGTTTTTCATCGATTGGGGTGCCGTTGACCGGCATTTCTTTCAGCTCGTGTCCGTTGATTTGCAATTTCACTGTCTTGACTGAATCAAATTGGGTCAGCGTCCAGGTAATAGCCTGGAGAATTTTCAATTCATCTTCTTTTTTATAATTCTTAAATTCAGGAGAGAAATCCGCAACCGCGACCCCTTTTTCAATATTTACGTCCACCTCAGTATCGGCGGGCAGGACCGGGCGGAATCCATTTGGCAGGATATTGCTGACCGGGCCATTAGCTACCAAATGTTCCAGCGCCTGTTTGGCAACGCCTTGTGAATTTGGCAGCTCTATTGTTTGCGGGACAACATATCCGTTTTTATCAATTAGATATAGCTCTGTTTTAACCGCTTGCTTTCCAGCCTCTTTTGTAGCTTCTGTTTTCTCTTCGCCTTCCGATTCCTCAAGTGCTGAGGCATCATTTTCGTATGACACTTCTTTAGGCGGATCAATTTTGCTGCTTTTTTCGCCTCCCAAGAGCCCGCAGCCTGATAGTAATACAGAAGAGGCCAGAATCGCCGAGACAACTGTTGCTTTATAAACCTTAGACATCATAATCCCTCCCAGGACAGTTTGTACTACTATTTATACGAGCCTGCAACCGATTTAGACCTTGATTGGAAATAAAGTTTTGAATATGAAGAAAACTCGTTGATTGACGAGCTTTTTAAGGTGAAGACAGAGTTGGACTTATGCAGAAAAGAAAGTTTATTCTTTTCTTTCTACAAAAAAAAGACTTCCAGCGGAAGCCTTACTCATTAATTTTTATCGTTTGAACTGAAGTGACATTTTCGCCAAGCCACGATGATGCAATGCTCTGGAAAATATCTCTCGAACCGGTCGTGAAAAATCTATGGTCCGCCTTTTCATTACTTGTATTCATCATTTCACTGTGATGGAGGATAACGCTAGCTTCACGCGCAGTTTCGTCTCCGGATGAAATCACCTTGATCCCGCTTCCCATATAGTGGCTGATTTCAGTGCCAAGGAGCGGATAGTGGGTACATCCCAATATCAATGTATCGATGTTTTTTTCTTTTAAGGGCTTAAGTGTTTCTGCGATAACCTTTTTTACAATCGGTCCTTCAAATTCGCCGCTTTCTACAATCGGTACAAATTTCGGACAGGCCAGGCTGTCTACCCTGACCCATTTATTAATCGATTTCAGAGCTTGATCGTATGCCTGGCTTTTTACTGTGCCAATTGTTCCGATTACCCCAATTTGTAATCTTTTGGACGCTTTTAACGCGGCTCTCGCTCCAGGGTGGATGACGCCCAATACAGGAATGTTCAATTCTTGTTTGATCTCTTCAAGGACAGCTGCGGTAGCTGTATTACAAGCAATAATTAGCATTTTAATATTATGCTTTAATAAGTATTCTGTCATTTGCCACGTAAATCTTTTTACTTCATCTAGCGGACGCGGTCCATATGGACACCGGGCCGTATCGCCTAAATAGACGATATTCTCGTTAGGCAGCTGCCGGATAACTTCTTTCGCCACTGTCAGACCGCCGACTCCTGAATCTATAATACCAATCGGTTGTTTCAAAAATCTCGCCTCATTCTTCTCTCATTTCTTGATGTAATTTAGCCAGGTTTTCATTGAGGGAAGCTATTTCTGTGTCGGAAAAATTACTCAGTACATCGGATAAATAATGCTGCCGCTTCTTTATAACTTCATCGATAATCCGACCGCCTTCTTCCAACAGGTGGATCCGGACGACCCTTCGATCTTTCTCATCCTTCACGCGCATGACCAGCTCATTTCTTTCCATGCGATCAATTAGATCTGTCGTTGTGCTAAAAGCCAGGAACATTTTCGTCGAAAGCTCACCAATCGTCATATCGCCATCTTCAAAGAGGAATTGAAGCGCCACGAATTGTGGAGGGGTAATTTTATAGTTGCTTAAAATCTCCCGTCCCTTTTGTTTGATCAGGGAAGACACATATCTCAATTCCTTTTCTATTTCAGCAACATGCTCGATATTTTTATTCATTCTAACACAGCTCCCCAAAATCACATCGTATATAAAACAATTTGTCTTACTTATTTTCTATTAAAATCGTTTAAATTTCAAGAAGCATTCATTGGGAGTGGGTTTATATCTCGGGCAAAAAAATAAAGCAGTAATCCGCAGATGAGTAAAAAAGGACTTTCTTCGCCCTTTCTTTTATCCACCTGTCAGAATACTGCTCTCCATACCGTGACGTATCCCCGTTGATTCCTTCGGCCAAATCTATAATTAAATGATGAATTGAAAGCGGTTAATACATCAAAGCTTTAGTTCTCCCATTCGAAGGAGCTCTACTACTGCCTGTGAACGCCCTTTAACTCCAAGCTTTTGCATAGCATTCGAAATATGGTTTCGCACCGTTTTTTCGCTGATAAACAATTCACCTGCTATTTCCTTCGTTGTTTTGTCTTGTACTAATAACTCGAATACTTCTCTTTCTCTTTTGGTGAGTAATGGCTTATGAGTGAATTCGTTCTCCTTCAAGTATTGTAACCCTCCTTGCCTTCACCAGCATAAACCCGGAATGGGTGTCTATTTAGTCATCATATAGTATGTTGGCGAGGCCAAGTGAGTGACTGTTTTCCCTAGAAGGAATGCAATTTTTCTTATGTTGTACTCTTGCTTCCAAAAGATCTTGTTTGCAAGAGGCACACTTCACATTATTAGGCGTTTCAAATCTTTTTTAGTTGCCATTCTAACCCTTACAAAGACCGCTTCCCTGCTTCCTGAGCGTGCATTAATCTTTTAGCTTCCTCTGACCAGGGAATCGGTTTTCCGGTTGCTTTGGATATTTGCACGATGGTTCCCCTTCCTGTTAAACAAACCGTCCCATCATCTTTTCTGCCCATGTAATGGATATCAACCGATGAATTGCCGATCTTTTCAGCCTTTACTTGGATAAAAAGCTTGTCATTAAAGTAAATTTGTTTTAGGAAATCACATTGTAAATCTGCTACGACCGGTATGGCTTCACCCTTATCATTCACCCAGTCCTGCATAAATCCAAGGGTTTTGAAGTATTCAATTCTTGCTTCTTCAAAATAGGTAAACGGTACCGTGTTATTCAAATGGCCAAACATATCGGTTTCTGAAAAGCGAACATTTACTTCATGCTTAAAATGAAAAGATGATGCCCATTCTTCCATATTGCTGATGTATGCAATTCTGCTCATAAAGTTTACTCCTTTTTAATAATAATGAATGGTTATTCATTCATTTTATTAAACTTTCGACAATTAGAAAAGGATTTTGGCATAAAAAGAGACAGCATTCAAAAACTAAAGGGAGGAAAAATTGAAAGGAGTGAGCAGTAATGGATGCTGGGCGTGTAAAACAAATATTGTCATCTTCAGCTGATATCGATGTCAGATACAAGGGAACTTCCGTCTGGATTGATAATTTGAATGAGGATGGAAAAACGGCAACTGTTTATTTAAGAGGTGGTGCTTTAAAAGAACGTTCAAATGTCTCAGTTTCAGAGCTTGAGGAAGTGTAGAATTAAAGGCAGAAGAGATATCGATCTCTTCTGCCTTTTCCATTAATTACGTTTTTTGTGGTTTACCGCAGCCTTTTTTAGGAGGAGTTTTTTCTCCTTTTTGTTTTTCATGCATACTGTGATTGTCTTGCCAATTAAATAGGTCGGATCCTTTATACTTATCGAACCATTTATATATCTGGTTCCAAATATAATTGATAGACCATTTAAACTTGTCCGGTTTTTCAGGGCACGGCTCTGCCGGAGTCTCTTCATCAGCTTTAGAACCGGTCAAAATCCGGCCTTCCACTTTCGGTGAAACCGGACTGTTGTTAGCCAGATGACTGTTCAAGACTTCGTAATCCACAACAAATAATTCGGTAATCCGGCCTTCGTCTTTCGCTTTCTTAAACATGGTATACCCGTCCCCGCCATCTGCAACGAACGCATTGGTAGCGACTGTATATAATTTATTCACGTCAATAGGCACGAATCCGGTCCCTTCTTTTACTTTCACTCCATACACTCGCTCACCCGCAGGCAATGAAGGATCATACTTGAATTGGATTCCGGCAACCTGCATAAATTGCCCGGCCACGTTTTCCACAGAGGAAACACTGTGTTCCAAAGCCTGGATCACTTCCTGACCAGTAAGATCAACAGTTACAAGTGTATTTCCAAACGGCATGACCGTAAGTACTTCATCTAAAGTAATATCACCTTCATCGATGGAAGCACGGATTCCTCCCCCATTTTGCATCGCAATCGTTGCGTTCACGCTTTCTTTTGCTTTGGCAAGCATCGCATCCGCCACTAGATTCCCTAGGTTGGTTTCCTTCGTTCTCACATTGGCACGCTCACCATCAAGCGCCACCGTTGTCGACCCCACCACCTGCTTTTTCATTTCCTCGATCGGGGCACCTAACTCTGCGAGACGGTTTTTTGCCCACTCATCTTCATCATAGACATATTCACCCGTTTCATTTTTCTGAACAAGGTCGATCAATTGACCGTTCCACTTGGTCAGTTTTCCGGCGTCATCAAACGTTGCGTCCAATCTGCCAAGGAAGTTTCCGTACTCGCCTGTTTGGACGACCAGTGTCGGTTCTCCGTCAGCGTTGAATACAACCGGCTGAGCAAGCTTCGTATGAGTATGTCCACCTACAATTACATCGATTCCTTCTACTTCATCGGCCAGCTTCTGGTCTACATTGTAACCGAGGTGAGAAAGGACGATAATTTTGTTAACTCCCTTTTCTTTTAATTCAGAAATGGTCGCGCGTGCCTTTTCCGTTGCATTTTCGAAAACAATATTTTCTCCCGGATTCGCCAGGAACGTTGTATCCTCTGTTGTTAAGCCGATTATCCCTACCTCTTCACCGCCTGTTTCCTTTACGGCTGCCGGGTAGATTTTTCCTGTCTGTGCCGGATTGCCAATCGAGCCTTCCGCTAAGCTTTGGAGTGCAGGATCTTTTGAAAAGTCAATATTGGCACTGACAAACGGGAATTGCGCCTTGCTTACAAAGTCTGCAAGTACATCAGATGGCTTATCAAACTCATGGTTTCCAAACGTCATCGCATCATAGCCGATTTTGTTCATGAATTCAAGGTCAGCCTGTCCCAGGTATTTATTGAAATATAGCGTACCTGAGAATACATCTCCCGCATCCACAAGCAAGGAATTCTTGGCCTCACCGCGGATCTGGTTGATAGCCGTAAACCGTCTTGGCATTTTATCCAGATGGGCATGTGTATCGTTTGTATGCATAACCGTCAAATCAAATTCTGTAGGCGCCGGTGTTAAATCGAATTGCCCTACCAATGGATCATGGTCGCTCGCCCGTCCATGAACGTCCATATATGGTGAATTGATATTGACTATATCAAATTCATGTTTATCAGTTAATGGTTTGGTTACAAGCATATGGTCAAGCGTCTGCGCATTTCCTTGGTAGTTATAGGAAAAACGCTCATTTGCAGACAATGTTTCAATTAAGTTGGTAAGTTCATCGCCTTTTAATGCCTTAAGCGTATTTGTAAATTCAAAGTCATTGATATCGCCAAGTACGACTATGTTAGCATCCGGATTTTTTTCCGTGATACCTTTTACGAAGTTGTTTACGATTTTCGCCAGTTCAATACGTTTCTGCTCGCTCTCCAGGACTGGAGGCTGAACTCGGCCAAACAATGGGTCGTCCCCGCCTTTTGAATTCAAATGGTTGGCAATGACGATTACATCCTGGCCTTTAAAGACGAATTGAGCAGCAAGTGATTTTCTCGTATCCTGAAATAAAGGATTGGCTGGTTCAATACGTCCCGGATTCACAGTCAGTGAATTATTTTCATATGCTACTGCTTCTGTCGTCGTTCCTTTTGGAGCTTCCTTCAGGGAAACACGGTCAGGATTATACAAATATCCGACACGGATATTCCCGCCCGGTGCACCGCCATCCTGATTATTTTCAGGGGCAATATCGGTAAAGCTGTATGCAGGGCCGCCTAGCTCCTTCACTTTATCAATCAATTTTTGGTAGCTTTGCGCGGCGTCGGTATTTCCGTCATTCGTTTCTCCATTATTATCTTGGACTTCAACAAGGCCGATAATATCGGGAGCGTTCAAATCATTGATAAAAGATTCCGCAATGCGGGTGACTTTGCTGTCCGGAGTTGCCGCAGAAAAATTCTCCACATTGTAGGAAGCGATCGTTACTTTGTTCGGATCTTTTTCAAATGCCACTTTCTCTGCAGGCTTTTCACTTTCCGTTAATGCCGGCAGGGAGGCTGTATCGGCAAGGATTTTATAGTTGCTGTAACCATACCCGACAACACCGGTTACAGTGCCATTAAATTGGTCTCCCGCTTTGGCAACAAAATCCCTGTTAATTAATAGATGGAATCTCTCGGGATTTGAATTGGTCTCAGTCAAAAGAGGGCTGTTGAATTTTGTGTAGGTTTTCCCCTCTTCCTTACTGATAACGACAGGAACTTCCCCGTATTTTTGCGGAGCGGTCACCATTGGATTTTCTAAAGCGATTCTCATGCCTTCAAGGCTTTCATAAAAATCGATTCCATCTTCCTCCGGATCAAATTGTCCGAAGCTGTCGTTGTCGATTACTTGTGTTGGCACAGGATGATCCTCACCAATCACGACAGGTGCAGGAAGCGGTTGGTTGGATCCAATCACTATCACGGCAGTCGAGTTAATTTCTGTCATGGCCAGATCTGTTTCCAGTTTTTCAGCGTATCCGTCAAGGACCCACTCCTTGACCGTTCCGTTTACGGAAACAAGATCGCCCTTACGCACTCCATGCGCTTTCTTATATACCATCAAGGCATCGGATGTTTTCGGATTATTATCGCCTTCCATATCCTGAATATAGAAGTTATTGCTGTCCGTTACATGGGTTACTACTCCCTGGACGCCTTCGACAGCTTGTCCATTGAAAGTTGAATTATGGGATTCACCCTGAATTTCATAAATCTTTGGTCCGTTCGGTGTCGGCTGAGGCTCACCTCCGCCATCTCCCGGATCCGGTGCTCCATCAGAGAAGCTGATGGCTGTTACAGCTTTAATGCCGGGGACGGTGAAATAGGGTTCGATATTCCCCGTTATTTTTATTTTCTTTCCAAGGGCTGACGGGTTGCTGACCAATCCAAATTGAGCTCTGTAGGAGCTTGGAAGCTGAATTGGCATCACTTTCGCATTATCCCGCTCATCAGTAGAATCGGCGATAATGATATTTGTCTCTGCGGAAAAAGGTGCTTCATAGTCATATGATTTAGTTCCCGTAGCAAAGCCGACAATATACCCTTCAACAGTAGCAGGGCCAGTCTTCGTGATTGCTTCCTGCACCGTCAGTGTTCCCGGTTCTTCCGCTTGTACGGTCATAAAAGGAACCGTATTCGATAACACTAAGGCTACAATTGCTATGATGAAGACAAGCTTACGATGAATCCTCTTGTTCATTCCTTTTCCCCCTTGAAAATAGAATTTCCTTTGACGTGTAAAATATCAGCTTATTTGCGATATTTTGACAAATCTAACTATAATACTTTTTCGTTGAAATAATATAAGATTTTAGTAGAAAAAATGTAAAGCGGCAAAAATGATACATTATTCCTACGATGAGATAATGACTATGTATCTATAGCTTCTGGTTGGTACACTGTCACTGCTGAAAAAGGATTTGGATAATAAAATCTGAGTTTGGATTATAAATTGCTGGTTTGGATAATAAAGTCACTGGTTTGGATAATAAAGTACCTAGTTTGGATAATAAACGCTAGCTTAGATAATAAACTGACCAGTTCAAATCACAAATCGTGCGTGTCTTCTATGTAAAAACGCAAAAAGCCGTCTACTGGAGAAAATTCCTCCAGTAGACGGCTTTTAATTACTTATGAACTGCTTTGTATTTTGATAGATGTCTAGCTGCAGCGCCCAGCCCCGACGCACAGGACGTGCTAGTGCCGACGAAGACATAAGGACGTGGCGGTT
>NZ_QVTC01000027.1 GCF_003429085.1 Bacillus sp. V59.32b
GGCTTGCCAGTTCGTCCGCGGAAAGCGAGTAGATTCCATGACCATTTGAAAATCAACAATAGAATTTAACAGAGCCTAAAAAATAAATCGAAAAATATCTAAATTTTTCCTATTAAGTGTTCGATATAATATAATGATGATAGTGATGAAGTTTTTCCGCATAAGGGGGATTAAATAATGGAGCTAACCAACTGTCCAAATTGCGATACGCTTTTTGTTAAAAGTAAATTCCGCGATGTTTGCGAGTCTTGCTATAAAGAGGAAGAAAAGAATTTCGAAAAGGTTTATCAATTCATTAGGAAACGGGAAAACCGCTCGGCATTGATGCCGCAAGTAGTGGAAGCTACAGGTGTCGATGAGGATTTGATTATTAAGTTTATCAAAACTGGCAAGCTAAGAGTTTCTCAATTTCCGAACTTGGGAACGCCATGCGAGAAATGCGGAAAGGTTACGCAGAACGGAAGAATGTGTGATGATTGCAGTGGCAGCCTTCGTTCAGAATTAAAACAATTTGAAAAAGAAGAAACTCGCCGCCTTGAGATTGAAAAAAGGGATAAAAGTGCTACTTATTATACACATAAGAAATAAATAGTAAAAAATTCACGCGAATTCATAGGCCGTTGGATGGACAAAAGTTCAAAATGGTGCCTCAAAATAGCACAAAAGTCTTTGATTCGACAATCGGATTGAGAAATTTGTCAATAAAAAAATGAAGAAAAAAATTAAAAGATTGAAACCGTTGCCGATAATAAAATCAGAGAGAATTGTTACTCAGTCGAAAGAGAGGGTTGCAAAATGAAAATTAATAATATTGGTTCTTCAGGGGTTAACCCTTATAATCGCGAATACAACAAAATAGAAACTGCCAAAACAGCCAATGTGAAAGCTGATAAGCTGGAGATTTCCTCCACAGCTAAAGAGCTTCAGCAGTCATTACAAATTCCTGCGGAGCGGCAGGCTAAGGTGGATGAACTTAAAAATAAGCTTGAGAGCGGCACATACAAAGTGAATGTGCACGAAACAGCTAAAAGCATCATCGATTATTACTTTAAAAAATAGAGAGTGGACGGTCATTCGGCCGTCTATTCATTTAACCAAAACAACAGCTGAGGGGGTGACGGAATGTCCGCCGAACACATTCAAGCATCATTAGAAAAATTAGTCGAACTGCATAGAAGTCTGAACGAGCTGGCGACCAAAAAAACAGAGATCATCAAACAAGGGGACACCGAAGCCCTCAACCAGCTGTTGATGGATGAGCAAAAACATATTAAAGCAATCGAAGCGACGGAAAAAGAAAGACAAACAGCTGTGGCCGCCTTTCTTGAAATCGAAGGGCAGGAAGCTGAGCCGTCGACAATCACGAGAGTCCTAGAATTATTATCACCAAACGACGAGGAAGCTTTAAATAGATTAAAAGAAGAACTTATCTTAGAAGCAGAGACATTAAAGGAACAAAATTATTTGAATCAACAGCTAGTCTATCAATCACTACAATTCGTAAATGTTACTCTCGACATGCTGCTGCCGCAAAACAAGCAGTTTAACTACGACAAACCTGCCAAGCCTAAGCAGCAAGGTTCGAACAGCATGTTTGATTCAAGAGCATAGTTTTTATATTTAATTGAAACGGAGGAACCAAACATGCGTTCAACCTTTATGGGATTAGAAACAGCACGGCGGGGAATGGTTACCCAGCAAAGTGCGTTATATACGACCGGGCATAATATATCAAATGCCAATACGCCGGGGTTTTCTCGGCAACGGGTTAATTTCGCCACAACCACACCATATCCAGGTGTAGGGCTAAATCGACCGGGTATTCCCGGGCAGATAGGAACGGGAGTGGAAGCGGGCGTTGTGCAAAGGGTTAGAGAAGGATTCCTTGATATGCAGTTCCGCACCGAGAACACGAAAGTAGGCTATTACGGGACTTTAAGTGAGTCGCTTACCAAAATGGAAGAAATCATGAATGAGCCAACAGAGAGCGGCTTGCACAGTACGATGGAAAAGTTTTGGAATTCTTTGCAGACCCTTTCCAGTCATACCGAAAACTCCGGGGCTAGAGATGTGGTCGCGGAAACCGGTCAAATGGTAGCCGATACCTTAAATTACTACTATAATTCTTTAGATCGTATCAGAGGAGATCTAAATGAGGAAATAGTCCAGGTTAAACAAAGCCAGATAAACACTCTTATTGGGGATATCCATGATCTTAATGATAAGATCAGTCAAATTGAACCGAATGGCTATATTACAAATGATCTGTACGACCAACGGGACTTGCTCGTTGATAATCTTTCAAAAATGGTAAACATCAAAGTAACGAAGGTGACTCCTAATAACTATGGAAATGCCAAGCCTATGGCAGAGGGGTTGTACAATATCGAACTACTTGACAAGGATTCTAATTCTTATAATCCCCCTATACAATTAGTAGAAGCTAATAAAACGGCTGGTGTAGTAGGGCATAAGACAATGGGCGTTCAATTGGACGCTAACGGAGAAATAACTTCTCTGAATTTCAACGGGCAAATCGTTTCAAATTTAGGCGGAGAGCTTGGAGGTTTCATTGAAAGCTACCAAGTACATTACCCAAAAATGCTTAACGATTTAAATGAAATGACAAGGGCATTTGCTAATGAATTTAACCGTATCCATGCACTCGGCTATGGTCTTGGAGACACTGCGCCATCAGGAATTAATTTTTTTGACGGTGTGACTGCCGGCGACCCAAATCCGGCAAAAACAATAAAAGTAAATCAAGCAATCTTGGACAGCCCTAATAAAATAGCAGCAGGCCAGGGGAACGGGGATTCAGGGAATAACCTCAATGCCTTGGAACTGGCAAATTTAAAGACCAAAAACTTTTCTCTATATCAACCTGCACCTACTTTGAATGGAAGTGTGGATACATTTTATTCTGGAGTAATTGGAAAATTGGGCGTTCTTTCACAGAGTATGCAAAAAAACAACTTAAACGCGACGATTCTTGCTGATTCCGTTGAAAAAAACCGCCAATCGGTAAGCGCAGTATCATTAGATGAAGAGATGACCAATATGATTAAATTTCAACATGCCTATAATGCGTCTGCTAGAAATATAACCGTAGTGGATGAAATGCTTGATAAAATCATCAATGGCATGGGTGTAGTCGGAAGATAAGGGGTGAAGTAAATGCGTGTAACACAATCAATGTTGTCCAATAATATGACAAGAAATATTAGCAACAGCTATGAACGTTTAGGAAAACTTCAGGAACAGATTTCTTCAAAGAAAAAGTTTACAAAACCTTCTGATGATCCTGTAGCGGCGATGCAAGGGTTGGGATATCGCACTGACCTTAATCGAATTCTCCAATATCAGAGCAATATCGGCGAAGTGAGGAATTGGGTCGACAGTACGGATGATGCACTGGATAAAACCGTACTGGCTCTGCAGAAAATACGCGAACTTACCGTGCAGGCGAGTAACGGGACGTTGGATGCCAGTCAAAGAGACTATATAACCCGAGAAATAGAGCAAATGAAACAGCAAATTCAATCGTTAGGCGATACAGAGGTAGGCGGAAAATATATCTTTAACGGAACCAAAACAAATCAACGGCCATCTTCAACTGGATTCAGTGGGGGTGTTATTGAGCTAGAGGTATACAATGGCATAAAATTACAGATTAATACGCCCGGTAAACAACTGTTTGAGCCATTAGTAGGTGATACGAGTATAACTCCTGCGAGTCCTGGTTATTTAGATACCCTGATCACTAAAATAAAAAATGATGATAATATTAGCGCTGAATTGGCGAATATGGATAAACATATTGATAACTTTCTTAGTGAGAGAGCAAGCATCGGTGCCCGTCAAAACCGGGTTGATTTAATGGATGACCGCTTGTCTCAGCAGGAGGTATTTTCAACGAGAATCCTCTCGAATAATGAAGACATAGATATTGAAAGAGCGATAATAGATTTGACGACACAGGAAAGTGTCCACAGGGCCGCGCTTGGAATAGGAGCACGGATTATCCAGCCGTCACTCATGGATTTTCTAAGATAAAGCTATCTTTTATGGATAGCTTTTTTCTTTAATTATATTATTAAATGTGAAAGAAATTTTCGGATTTAAATAGGAGTGAGCGCGATGCAATTTCCTCAAATTAGATTACAATCCCAGCCGGCCCTTATTGAAATTCAAACTAAAGCGGCTAATCAAAGCATTGAACAGCCCGGTCCACTAATCGATATTCAACAACCGCCTGCTGAGTTGACGATCGAGCGTGTTCCATCAAAGTTAACGATAGATCAGTCAAAAGCAAGAGAAGATGTGGACCTGAAAAGCATTGCAAAAAGAAAGGAAGAGTTTGCTGCGCAGGGATATCAGGATCTTCTTGCTGGCATCGCCCGGCGCCGACAGGATGGCGATGAATTGATGAGGATTGAAAATAAGGGAAACCCAATTGCAACGCAGGCAAAAAGAAACAGCGAAAAACCACCTCATGAATTTAATATTGGTTGGATTCCAGGCAGTAATTCCGTAAAGTTAAGTTATGAACCTGGGAGGGTTAATATTCAGGTTAAAGTAAATAGGCCGATTATCAATAGTGAAGCGAGAAAATCAGTGCACTCATATACACCTGCAGAGGTTGAAGTTCGTTTAAAGCAATATCAATCACTAAAGATAGATTTTGATAATTTAAAGTTTATAGGATTTAACTATGAACAAAATATATAAAGGGTGATGCAAATGAACATATTCTCGAAATACTCCGGAGAAGTTAAAATTGATGAGACAAAAATATTGAACTTTGAAAAAGGTCTTCCAGGTTTTCCAGAAGAAAAACAATTCATCATCTTGCCTCTTTCCGACGATGACACTCTGCAGATTATGCAGTCTGTTAAAACACCGGAATTAGCTTTTGTCATTACGAATGCTTTCCATTTTTTCAAGGGTTACGACTTCACCCTTGATGATGCTTCCATTGAACAACTTGAGCTAGAAGCACCTGAACAGGTTGATGTATTTAACATTTTAACGGTTCAGGATCCGTTCGAGAAGACTACAGCAAACCTCCAATCTCCTGTTATTATTAATAAATCTAATCAACTAGCTAAGCAGGTTATCTTAAATAATCCTGCTTTTACAACGAAACACCGCATTTTCGAACAGAAGATGATTTCCGAAGAGGGGTGAGAATATGCTGATATTAACCAGAAAAAATGGAGAGAGCATAAAAATTGGCGATAATATTGAAATTACGATAGTATCAGCGAAAAATGACCAGGTGAAGATAGGCATCAAGGCTCCAAAGGAAGTTGAAGTGATTAGAAATGAGTTATTTGAAGAAACTCTTAGTGAGAATCAAGAGGCCTCAATAGGGATTGAGGAGCTAAAGCAGATAATTAACAAAATTAAAAATAAATAATTCACAAAAACTATTAAACACTGAGAAACTTTTGACGATATTAATATTGTGAGAGACAGGGAAGGGCGGCCGACCTCACCCATTCTCAACAATATTACAGTTCACAAGGATGTGAACTCTACTTTCAAGGAGGAAACAAGAAATGAGAATTAATCACAATATTGCGGCTCTTAACACACACCGCCAATTAGCAACAGCAAATACTTCACAGTCTAAATCAATGGAAAAATTATCTTCGGGTCTACGTATCAACCGTGCTGGAGATGACGCTGCAGGTCTTGCGATTTCTGAAAAAATGCGTGGTCAAATCCGCGGTTTGGATATGGCTTCTAAAAACTCTCAAGATGGTATTTCCATGATTCAAACAGCTGAGGGTGCATTGAACGAAACTCATTCTATCCTACAACGTATGCGTGAATTAGCGGTTCAATCTGCTTCTGATACAAATACTACAGCTGATAGAGCTCAGATTCAAAAAGAAAATGCTGATTTGATTGCTGAAATTGACCGTATTGCAACTACTACTGAATTCAATACACAAAAGTTATTGGATGGTACTGGTGGAGCAACTGGGGTGTTCACTCTTCAAATCGGTGCGAATGCGACACAAAACTTAGCAGTTACTTTCGCAAGCATGAAATCAACTGATCTTTTCACAGCTGCTCCTGCCTTAGGTACTGATGCAACGACATCATCAGGAGCTATTACAGATATTGATACCGCTATCGGTAAGGTTTCAGACGAGCGTGCTCAATTGGGTGCGAAGCAAAACCGTTTAGAGCACACAATCAACAACTTGAATACAGCTTCTGAAAACTTAACTGCTGCAGAATCACGTATCCGTGACGTAGATTATGCTTTAGCTGCTTAAGCAGTGACAAGCACAGTCGTCCTGGCTGGTAACGGCCAGAGATCATAATCGGGTGAATTGCTGGAAACCCCTTAAAGCTTTTCTTGCCACAACGAAGTTGGAAACGACAAGCGTGATGGTTTGAAAAAAGAAAAGATTGGGCAATCAGCAGCCAAGCTCCTGTCTTGAAAGAGTGGAGAAGGTTCAACGACTAGGATATACCATCTAAGGCGAAAGCTATGATGATGAAATCCATAGGTGAAACAATGTCCATCAGCATTGTGAATCCGAAGTGCCCGACCCCTACTGGATTTCTAGAGGGTGAAGATATAGTCTGGTCATTTGTGAAAGCAAATGTTCGCACGATGGCGAAAGAAATGATGGAACAAACTAAGAACTCTATTCTTGCTCAAGCTGCACAAGCTATGCTTGCTCAAGCAAACCAGGCTCCGCAGGGAGTACTTCAATTATTACGTTAATTTTAAAGTGGAGGGCCTTAGAATTTCTAAGGTTCTCTTTTTTATCATAATAGATCCAGGGAGTTGTTTTCTTGAAAACATTGGCGTTGGTAATGATAGTGAAAAATGAGGAAAAAACTCTTGAAAGGTGTATTGATAGCGTAAAAGACTTAGTAAATGAAATGATAATTGTTGATACAGGTTCAACAGATCACACTAAACATATCGCGCTTGCTAGTGGTGCAAAGCTGTTTGAATATGATTGGGAAAACGACTTTGCAGCTGCAAGGAATTTTAGTATAAAACAATCAACTTCTGATTGGAATTTGGTCTTAGATGCTGATGAATACATTCTATCTAATCAACAATTGTTAAGAGAATTTATCGAAAAAAATGATAACTTGATTGGCAGAATAAATATTTTGAGCACTTTTTTAGACGATGAACAAGAAAAGATAGAATCATCCTATGTTTCCAGACTGTTCCCAAATGAAGAGATTTTCTTTAAAGGAAGAGTACATGAGCAGTTGGAGTCCAGTTTCCCACGAGTGAATATCTCTGTTAATGTTTCGCATGATGGTTATTATCAAACGGATAAAACCGACAGAAATTTGCCTCTTTTACTTGAGGAGTTAAAGGAATCACCAAACAATCCTTATATCCTCTATCAAATTGGAAAGCAATATTTTCTGAAGAAAAGTTATACTAAAGCAAGTAAATATTTTGCTTTATCATACCAACGCATAAATGCAAATTCATATTTTAAACCTAGGATGGTTGTTGATTATGTGTATAGTTTAATAAGAAGTGGAAGTTTAGATGATGGTCTAAAAATCATTGAAAAAGAAAAAAATAATCTTGATTTTTCAACAGACTTTCATTTCGTGTCCGGGATCTTTTATATGGAACTAGTATTTAGTAATGTGAATAAATACATCAATTTTTTTCCTTTAATTGAACGAGAGTATTTAAGGTGTATAGAAATAGGTGAAGTACAAAATCAAGATAGTGTAATGGGAACTGGAAGCTTTTTGGCCCTTTATAATTTAGGGTCTTTGTATGAAGCCACTGGGGATAATATAAAGGCTATAGAGTATTATAGGAAATCCTCAGCTTTAAATTATAAACCTGCTAATAATAGATTAGAAACATTACTAAATTAAACATTTGTTATAAATAAATTAAAGACAATAAAGAAATTATTGTCAAATTAAGGGATGTTAAAACACATTTTTACTATCAAACTTAATTGCATACCAGTCATAGATTGGACAATGTGAATACTATTTAATTGCGGGGTAGTTAACGTAACCTGATACCCTTTGTGAATTTCATTTAATTTTAATTGTTTTTCCAATTGTTCTTTAACTACAGGAAAATAAGTTTTCTTATTATTAACAATGTCTATAACTCTTGGGAGTCTTTCTAATGCATTATGAATTTCTTTAGTGGGTTTTTTAATCAGTAAGCTAGCAGGAAGGTAAATAGTAGTTCTTTTATCAGCAAAGGTTTCTTTAGGTGGAGGTAAAAATAATTTTCTGGACATTGATGGATGGACATGTTCTTCTATCAATCTAAGAAAATAATAAATTTGTATTTGATCATAAAGTATAAGACGGTTTTGTCCATCCAAGGAGAAACAAAGTCCATATTGAAGTTTAATCAGTTCTATTAACTTCGTATTCTCTAAGTTAGTAAAGGAGTCTGTAGAAAGAATTATTTTTCTTAATTTACCTTGAGATATTCTGAGATGTCCATCATCTTGGTACCACCAGGCGATACATTCGGGTGTTAACGTTTTTTCTAGTAAGTCAAAAGGAATAACTTTCACTCTATCTTGATACCATATAGATTGAAAATAATCATTAAGTTCACAGGTTAAAGATTGAACATAAAAACTTTCAGTATATCCCTTTTGAATTCGCGGATCTAGTGTCTTTTTATATATAGGAGGATTGAGTGGCATAATATTTTGTAACTGCTCGAAACAATATTGGCTCCATTCAAAATCAGTAATACAGTGCGTATAGCGAAAACGTGGCCGTCTGTTATCCTGTATGCTTAATCCTCCATCCCCAAGCATTTTTCCAGTAAGCATCGATAATTCTTCTAAAGGATATTTACTCAGTAAATTTGTTACTTTTTCAATTTTAATCATTCAAAACCCTCCGTACAGAACATATATTCCCCTTTATATTATAACTAATTTCTTTATAAACTGGAAATTTCAATGAAACTGTCGATATTACTAATAACATAATAATAGTAGGAGGAAGAAGCGATGATTGATCGTTTAGCAACAATTAACCTTTCCTCTCAGCCTAGAACAACAATCTCAGGAGGAAGTCCAGAAGTCCCCCAGATAGATATCTTTTCTAAGACAAATAATTCTGGCAATACGATCGAATTACCGAATGTACAAAAAACAAAAGAGCAAGTAGAGGATATAGTTATAGGCTTGAATCGGTTTTTAAAGCCATCTAATGCTTCTATAAAATTTGAATTTCATGAAAAATTAAATGAGTACTATGTAACGTTGGTGGATGACATAACCCATGAGGTCATTAGGGAAATACCACCAAAAAAAATGCTTGATATGTTTGCGGCCATGACAGAGTTTATGGGTTTGTTAGTGGATAGAAAAATTTAGGTGGTGGATGATTAATGGTACGAATAGGCGGATTAGCAAGCGGTATGGATATTGACCAGCTCGTCGGCGACTTGATGAAGGCTGAGAGGTTACCGCTTAATAAATTAATGCAAAGAAAACAAATACTTGAATGGCAACGTGACGATTACCGATCAATGAATACTTTATTGCTTAATTTTCGATCTGAATTGACACAAATGAAGCTAAGCTCGAATTTCCGGGCAAGGACGACAAGTTCAACAGATGATTCTCGAGTCTCGATAACGGCTAGCAGTGCTGCTAATCAGACTTCAAACTCTATTTCAAAAGTGACTCAACTGGCGAAGGGAGAGACGCAGCTAAATTTAAATCCACTAGCGCTCGATGCAGCTGGAGGTCTTTATACACAGACTGCTGGAACGGGTGATTGGAAAACAGGTGCGATAGTATCAAAGTCCTTAACTGTCCAAGATAATACAGCAGTAGCATCCGGTGGGAATTTCGAATATGATCTCAGCTTGACGAATCTTAACGCTACGGATCATAGACTGGACTGGTCCGTAAAAGTTAACGGAACCTCGTATAAGGTCACAACGGACCCGGCCAAACTGAGCGATAATACTGTATTGGTAGGTACCGATGGAAAACTTACCTTTAATAAAAAGTTTGCTGCTAATAGTGTTATTAAGGTTGATTATATAGCTCAGGACAAAACGGTTTCAACTTCATTAAGCAGTACTACCAGTACATGGAAGTTAGCGGACGGACCGGTAGTGGCTACTGGTTCACAGCTAAAGTTAACCAAGAACGTCACAGAGGGCGGAGTGGACACTACGACGGAAGTGTTTTTGGATATTGATATAAATGGAAACATCACTGATTCCACAGGAACAGTTGGAACACTTGACAAAGCCACTGGACTGATCACATTTACTCCAGCTATGGGTAATCATTTACCGCCGACAACGCCTGAGGCAGGAAAGACTTATAGCTATAAATTAGAGATGTCGTACAGCCACCAGTATACGAATTTTCAATTGGATACTCATACTTCAAAGGGAGCAAAGCATGAGAATATCCTGATTAGTGGCGGTGAATCACTCAATTCTGTAATTGTTAAGGTCAACAGTTCCAATGTAGGAGCATCTTTATTTTATGATTCACAGACGAAGAGAATGTCCTTATCAAGAACAGAAACAGGCGATTTTAATACTGACGCTGCAAATAATTTCGGCTATGAAATGGTCGCTAGCGGTAAATTTGTTACTGATGTTCTTAATTTTCATGATATAAGCACAGGTTCAATTCCTGCAGCAAATATAACTCAGGCTCAAAATGCAATGTTCACAATTAACGGTTTGGATACTGAGCGAACCTCTAATTCATTTGAAATGGATGGGGTAACTTTCACTCTTAAGAAGATATTCGCAGAAAGCGAAGGAGCAGTCAGCGTAAATGTAAATAATGATGCAGGTAAAGTTGTTGAGAATATTAAAGAATTTGTTAAAAAGTACAATGAAATGATTGATAAGATCCAAAAGAAAACTGGAGAAGAACGCTACCGTGACTATACTCCGCTTACTGATGAACAGCGAGAAGGATTGTCCGATAAGCAACAAGAGCAATGGGAAGAAAAAGCAAGAAGTGGGTTGCTTCGTAAGGACTCTGCCTTATCCAGCGTACTTTCTAAGATGCGGTTGGATTTCTATGCGCCGGTTAGTAATGATACAATCAGTTCGGCTTATGATCAGCTGTCCGAAATTGGTATCAAAACCTCGGCTAATTATTTAGAAGGCGGAAAACTTGTTATTAATGAAGCTGAACTGATAAAAGCAGTTGAAGCTGACCCGAAGAGCATTGAAACGCTGTTTAACGCTTCAGGAGATACAAACGATCAAAAGGGAATTCTCGACAGGTTATATGATTCCATTTCTGACAGTATGGATAGATTAAAGGCAAAAGCAGGGAACTCCTTTTCAACTCGGAAGCAGTTTACACTTGGGCGGGAACTGGATAATGTAGACTCCGGCATCGACCGTTTTGGAAGACGTCTGCAGCAGGTAGAAGACCGCTACTGGCGCCAGTTCACCGCAATGGAAAAGGCCATCCAGCGTTCAAACGAACAAAGCAGTTTTCTAATGCAGCAGTTTAGCGGAGCTTAATATAAAGGAAGTGTCTAATAATGGCCCTTGGTAATCCGTATCAAGCATATCAACAGAACTCAGTAAATACAGCATCAGCGGGTGATCTCACCCTCATGCTTTATAATGGCTGTTTGAAGTTTATTTCACAGGCAAAGATAGCAATAGCAGAAGGATCAGTTGAAAAGAGAAACACAAATATTCAAAAAGCCCAGAGCATCATTCAGGAATTGATGGTTACTTTGAACATGGATTTGGAAGTTTCCAAACAAATGATGACCCTGTACGATTATCTGCTCCGCCAATTAATTGAAGCAAATGTCAAAAATGATAGCAACATCTTAAATGAAGTGGAAGATTTTATTACAGAATTCCGTGATACCTGGAAACAGGTCATCCAAATAAACCGCCAGAAACAATACTCACAGGGCGGTTCTGTTTAATGAATCGTTTGCAAGCGTATTATGAAGCTACTGACCGATTAATCGTTCTGGTTGAAAGCCTTCAAAATGTTGACGATAGGGAAGAAGGCATTGTTAATATTGAAGCACTGCTTGACGATAGGCAAATCTTATTAAAAGACTTAGCTCAGCCTTATTCGGAAGCAGAAGTTGAACTAGGAAGAAAGCTAATTTTAATGGAGAAATCATTAAACGAAAATCTGCTTCGCATCAAACAAAAAATCGGCCTCGACCTTAAAGAAGTTAAGCAGAAAAAAGAAAATAATCAAAAGTATGTAAATCCTTATCCATCGCTTGCTGATGATGGGATGTTTTATGATAAAAGAAAATAGAAATTTTCTTTAAGCCAACCACGTTTTTCAGGCATGGTTGGTTTTCTTATGTCATAAGAATTGTTATAATAATGTAAATACGATACCATCCATATTTACAACTTTCGACTCATTTTTCATAATTCGACACAAATTAGTAACTGTTTGTGAAGGGTTTGTTAAGGGTATCGTAGAATATAACTATATAGTCTTATTCTAAAGGAGGACTCACTTTATGAATTACAACGTTCGCGGTGAAAACATTGAGGTAACTCCAGCAATTAGAGAGTATGTAGAGAAAAAAATCGGCAAATTGGAACGGTATTTCAGTAATACCCCAACTGCTGATGCACATGTGAATTTGAAGGTTCTTAATAACACGTCTAAGGTAGAAGTGACGGTCCCCATGACGAATTTGGTATTGCGCGCCGAGGAAGCAAATGCTGATATGTACGCAGCGATTGACCTGATTACCGATAAGCTTGAGCGCCAAATTCGTAAACATAAGACGAAGGTCAATCGCAAGTTCCGGGCGACTGGAAGTACTTCCGAAATGTTCGCAACAACCTTGGAAGAAACTGAGACCGTTCCTTTCGAGGAAGAAGAGGATAACGACTTAGAGGTTGTCCGTAATAAACGCTTCGACTTGAAGCCGATGGATAGCGAAGAAGCGATCCTGCAGATGAATATGCTGGGACATAATTTTTTCGTTTACACAAATGCTGAAACCAGTACAACCAATGTAGTGTACCGTCGTAAGGATGGCCGCTATGGTTTAATCGAGCCAAATTAAATGGATGATAAATGAAATCAACGCAGTCCTGAAAATTTCGGGACTGCGTTTTAATTTATTAAACGATATATAATGGAGAAAGATTAGGAAAAATCTTTAAACTTATCAAGGCAATCTTCACATGTTACGTTATCAACCGGCTTAAACACAATGCTTCGTAAATCTTTTCTGTTCAGTTCATAAAAGGAATGGTGTTTAACACCGCATAAGCAAATTTGTTGATCTTCTACTATATGGACGACTTGGTTGTTTTTACTTTGATAGGTTGGGTAGAACATTCCATTTTCCTTTCTTATTCCCTTTTGGAAAAAGTGTCAGATAAATATTATTGCTATAACAATTTACGTATCGATTACTGAGAAAAAGTAAAGCTAATAGTACGTTCATCTCTAGTATATCTAAAAATATAGCAAAATTTCTATATAATACTAGTATATTTTTTGTAAAATAGGAGGATTTGACTATCTCGATCATCCTTATCTAGCGCAGCTTTTAGCCGCTGATATTTTGAAAAAGGCTGGAATGAGTCGTGGACTGACGGAAGGGTCGCCGGATGATAAAATAGGAGAGAATGTTAAGTAATGAACTGGGACCCGATTTTATAATTCCCTTGATTTTATTGGGGAGTGGGGCAGAGAGGGAGATTTCAATTGAAGCAGGCCGATATTTTTATGGCTTTCTTTCGGGTTGGGATACTTGGGTATGGCGGAGGACCGTCATCCATTCCGCTCGTTAAGAAAGAAGTCGTTGAGAAATATAAATGGATGGAAGCTGATGAGTTCGGCGATATCCTTGCCTTGGCGAATGCGCTGCCAGGTCCGATTGCAACCAAGCTTGCGGGATATATCGGCTACCGTGTCGGCGGGATTTGGGGTCTGTTCAATGGGCTTCTCGCGACAATGGTGCCGACGATTTTATTAATGATATTGCTTTTAAATGTATTGAATTCCTATAAAGATCAGCCGTGGGTGAAAGGGATGGCCGCTGCTGTTGTCCCAGTTGTGGCCGTTATGCTGCTGACGATGACGTGGGAATTTATTAAGAAGTCGATGAATTCGAGCTTGGGACGATTTTGGACGTTTGTTTTAGTAGCTGCCAGTTTGGTCTTAATGCAAGCAGTAAACATTCATCCGGCGATTATTATTTTTGCCTTATTATTGGGGGCTCTTTTGAAAAGAAATTCTCCTGCAGAAGAAAAGGAGAATCCGACATCATGATCTATTTACAAATTTTCTGGGCGTTTTTCGTACCTGGCATACTCGGCTACGGGGGCGGTCCATCTTCAATTCCTTTAGTTAAAAAAGAAGTAGTGGACAATTACGGCTGGATGACGGTAACTGAATTCAGTGAAGTGCTCGCTATTGGGAATGCGCTGCCAGGTCCGATTGCCACGAAGATGGCAGGTTATATCGGCTATGAACAGGGCGGAATAGTAGGAGCGTTCATGGGTGTGTTCGCGTCTGTTGCCCCATCATTAATTCTAATGCTTGGCTTGCTCGGCTTGCTGATGAAGCATAAAGAGTCACCGCGCGTGAAAAGGATGACCGTTGTAGTAAGGCCTGTTATTGCCGTCTTGCTGGGCGTGATGACCTACGATTTCTTCTTTTCTTCCTATGAAAGCGTCGGCTGGCTTCAAACTGCCGTCATTGGCGCGCTCAGTTACGTATTGATGGAAAGGATGAAAGTGCATCCTGCATATGTTATAGCAGGTGCCCTGATTTATGGTGCATTGTTTCTATAAGGAACCTACAGGCTCTTGCCTACAGGTTCCTTTTTTATTTGTATTAGCTATCCTTGACACATAATAAGACTCGTTAGCTATTTTGTTCCGGTTATTTTGATCAATTTTATTAACATAAATATTCATTGTAAAAAAAACATAAAGACTATAACAGCAAAGTAAACATCAACTTTGTCTTTAAGCCGTCCCGCGTATAGTACTGACCTACTTTCTTAATATTATGTCCCTCGTAATCTGTAGTGAACATTTACACTCCGTTCATAGAAATTACAAATCCAATATAATGTTTGAAAAACCGTAACATAGCTTACAAATCCTTTGAAATTACTCAACATGCGCTTCATTATTGCCCGCTATAATTCGACATAGTCAGTAATTAAAAGTTCCTGGGGTGATAAAGTTGTGAATTCAGAAAAGGTCTATAACATCTACCATGATTATCCAATCGTCGAAGCCTCCAATACTAGACTATCAAAGCATGCACTTCAATATCTCTATATTAAGAGGGGTATTGATATAGTCCTTGCAGGCATTGGATTTCTCCTTTCACTGCCAATCATTTTAGTATTTGCGCTTCTTATTGTTCTTGAAACACCAGGATCTCCTTTTTATTTCCAGGACCGTTTAGGAAAAAACGGGAAGACGTTTAAGATTATCAAGCTCAGATCTATGAGAATAGATGCTGAAAAAGAAGGGGCAAAGTGGGCTGCAAAAGAGGATTGCCGGGTCACAAAGGTAGGAAAATTCATCCGGAAAACGAGGATTGATGAGCTGCCCCAGCTGCTTTTAGTGTTAAAAGGGGACATGTCCATAGTGGGCCCTAGACCCGAAAGGCCTGTTTTTGCCAAGCAGTTCAGCAAGGAAATCAAGGGGTTTGAGAATCGTCTTCTCGTAAAGCCGGGACTAACTGGACTAGCGCAGGTTAATGGGGGATATAACATCACCCCAAAAGAAAAATTACGTTATGACTTGGAATATATTAAAAATCTAGCATTTGTTCTTGAACTGAAAATTATTTTAAAAACTTTTAAAATTCTATTTACCGGTGAAGGAGCACGTTAATAAGGCGGGGAAAATCAATGTCATCCATCACGGGACAACTTACAAAGGGAGCAAAATGGACGGGTATATCAACGATGATTATTACCGTCATTCAAATCATCCAGTTTATCTTGCTTGGGAATCAAATGAGCATCTCTCAGTTTGGACTGGTAGGGTTGCTAACTATCGTGATGGTTTTTGCTCAAATCATCCTTGATTCGGGGTTTGGTTCAGCCATCATCCAAAAAGAACAGGTATCAAACCGGATGCTTTCGACTTTATTTTGGCTGAATGTGGTGGTTGGTATTGTTTTGTTTATCGTCTTATTTTTCACTAGTGGATTGATTGCTCACTTTTTTCATCGCAGCGAACTGAGTGAATTAATACGAATATTAGCGGTGGTGTTCTTAGCTGCTCCGATTGGACAGCAAAGCCAATATTTGCTGCAAAAAGATTTACGATTCAATCAACTTGGCAAGATCGAGACGATTTCAGCCACTGTTTCCTTTTTTATATTAGTGATTTTGATCTTCACGATTAATCCTATTTATGCATACGTCATTTCACAGGTTGTTTTATATTCGCTAAAAAGCATTTGGTATTTTGTAAGCTATGCGAAAACATGGCGGCCAGGGTTTGCTTTTGATTTGAAGGAATGCAGCGAGATCTTATCGTTTGGGGCCTTTCAACTATCATCCCGGCTTGTTAATCGCATCGGATCCAATATCGATGTTATCTTAATCGGCCGGTTTATGGGCGCTGAAGCATTGGGGGTTTACAATCTGGTCTATCAGATTGTTACCATCCCGGTATTAAGGATAAACCCGATTATGACGAGGGTGGCCTTCCCGTTATTTTCGAAAAACCAGCATAGCCATACAGCCTTGAATGATGGATTTTTGCATATGACGAAGTTCTTAAGTGTTATTACATTTCCGATGCTGATGGGACTCGCGTCCGTGTCCGATCTATTTATCCTCACCTTTTTCGGTGAAAAATGGAGCGGAGCCATCCCTATCCTGCAAATCATGGCTATCGTCGGGATCTTAAGAGTGTTAATGAATCCAAGCGGCAGCATCATTCTCGCAAAGGGGAAGGCGAACATTGCTTTTTATTGGGATGCTGGCATGCTCCTGCTTTACGGGGTTTCTTTAGGGATTGCCGTCACCTCAAACAGTCTGCAAATTGTCGCCTGGACCTATGTTTTGGTCAGCATTGTTAACTTCATAATGGGACGCTGGCTGCTAGCGTGGCTAATAGGGCTTCGCTGGAGCCGTTACTTGAATACGGTAGCAATGCCATTTGCTCTGTCGCTGCTCATTACAGCGGTGGCTTACGTTATTAATAAAAGCTGTGCGCACTATTTTTCAGAAGCCACTATTTGGCCTCTTATCATTTCAGTAGGGGTTAGCGCAGGCCTTTATCTGCTGCTCTTATCCAAGGTTTATCCGGGATTTTTCTCAAAGCTATTAAAAATGAGGACTGGGGGACGGCCGCTATGAAGGTTTTGTGGATAACAAGTGTCTATCCCAGTACGGAACAGCCTGGCAGCGGAGTCTTTCATGAAACGCAAGTACAGGCCTTAACACAATTAGGAATCGACGTTACGGTGATTTGTCCTGTGCCTCGGAATCCATCTATTTTTCAATATTTTCGAAAGCAATATCGTTTGAATAAAGAATTGCCCCTTGTTTATGAGCGAAAGGGAGTTACCGTTTATCGGCCTCCCTATCTCGCTCTTCCAGGGCAGTTGAGGTGGGCGCAGCCGGATCACCGGATTGCTGCATCTGTTCTGGAAACGATGTCTGCTTATAATCTGGACTTCGATTTAATCCATGCCCATTTTGCAATGCCGTCAGGCGGGGCAGCAAAACTGGTTGCAGCGCAGAAAAAACTTCCATGGATCTTAACATTGCATGGAAGTGATGTGAATGTTTACCCCCACTATAGCAAAGGGGCGATGAAAGCATTCCTGCAGTCGGTAAAGTCGGCTGACGGGCTTCTGGCTGTTGGCAGCAGCCTGCAGAAAAGAGCAAAAGAAATGACCGGGAGAGACAGCACAGTACTCCCAATTGGAGTCGATCTTTCCCAGTTCCAGCCATCTAAACAATCTAAGCTGGAGGTTCGAAATCGCCTCGGTCTCCCATTGGATAAAAAAATGATTCTGTTTGTGGGGAGATTAACGGAAGCAAAAGGAGTGTTTGAGCTTGCGCAGGCGCTGGAAAAGGTTCCGGACGAGGTGGCTCTTGTATATGTCGGCGATGGGCCGGCTAAAGAGAAACTGCACGCTCATCCGGAGTTTAATAACAGGCTTTTTCTATCCGGGCAAGTTGAGAATGCTAGAGTGAAAGATTATCTGTTTACATGTGATTTGTTTACACTCCCTTCATACACGGAAGGGATGCCAACCGTTTTAATCGAGGCGCTTGCCATGAAGGTCCCGGCCATTTGTACAGCAGTGGGGGGTGTCCCTGAGCTTTTTGGAGAGCACCGGAACCTGCTCATCGAACCAAAGTCAGCAGCAGGTCTTGCAGAACGGATCCAGGCTTATTTATCCGGAAATCTGGATCTGCAAAAAATAGGTCAGGACCTTTATTCACACATACAGAAAAACTATGATGCATCAGAAAATGCCATGTTGCTGAAAGAAAAATATATAAAAACGATAGGATCCAAACCTTTAAACGGTTAAAGCAGTAAGGATAAATTTGAAGATGAAACAGAGAAGGAGACGATGAATGTGAAGAAAATAGCGGTAATTGGAACAGGCTATGTTGGTCTTGTATCTGGAACTTGTTTTGCTGAAGCCGGCAACCAGGTGACATGCTGTGACATTAATCAAAACAAGATATCGAATCTCCTGCAGGGAATCATGCCGATATATGAGCCAGGATTAAAAGAGCTTGTCCAAAAAAATGTTGACAGTGAAAGGCTCTCCTTTTCTACAAATATAAAAGAAGCGGTCCGCAATGCTGAAGTGGTCTACATTGCCGTGGGTACGCCGATGTCAGCAACGGGCGAAGCCGATTTAACCTATGTAAAACAAGTGGCCGAAACGATTGGTGAAAATTTGAATGGCTACAAGGTCATTGTTACAAAAAGCACGGTGCCTGTGGGAACCGGAAAGCTGGTTGAATCGATCATCCATAATTATTCTCCTGATAACCATTCTTTTGATATTGTGTCCAACCCTGAATTTTTGCGTGAAGGCGCGGCGATTCAGGAAACGATGAATATGGAACGCGCTGTAATTGGCGCAACAAGCGACAAAGCCTATGGGATAGTTGCTGAACTTCACAAACCATTTACGTCAACGATTGTTAAAACCACTGTGGAAAGCGCTGAACTGATTAAATACGCTGCCAATGCCTTTTTAGCAACCAAGATTTCTTTTATTAATGATATCGCCAACATCTGTGAGCGGGTCGGTGCCGATGTGACCAAGGTTTCAGAAGGAATTGGCTTAGACAGCAGAATTGGGAAAAAGTTTTTACAGGCAGGTGTCGGATTTGGCGGCTCTTGTTTTCCTAAAGACACATCTGCGCTTCTTCATATCTCGCAGGAATGCGGCTACGATTTTAATTTGCTCAAAGCAGTAATGGAAACAAATGAAGGCCAGCGCGATCGTGTAGTCGAAAAGCTGACCGCTGCTTTAGGCTCCTTAAAAGGGAAAACGATCAGTGTTCTTGGACTTGCATTTAAGCCTAATACGGATGATGTGAGATGTGCTCCAGCCATTGACATTATTCCACGATTAAGACAAATGGGAGCGACTGTCAAAGCGTTTGACCCGATCGCGATCGAAGAGGCGAAAAAACAGCTCGGCAATCAATGCACCTATTCAGATGATATCTATGAAACGATTAAGAACACAGATGCATGTGTCATTATAACGGATTGGAACGAAGTCAAGGCACTGGATTTAACAAAAGTGAAGCGACTATTAAAACGACCGCTAATTGTTGATGGGCGCAACCTGTTTGATTTGGAACTTATGAAGAATCACGGGTTTTCGTATATATCAGTGGGAAGACCGGCGGTGCATAACGAAAATACGCTGATTTCCCATGTGATTTAAGAAAAATTATCAGGTAAAAGGAGAAGGGAAGCGATGGAAAGCAATTACAGCGTGAAACAAGCAGCGGGAACATCCGCTTTCCTTTTGGCGGGACTCTTTATCGGCTGTTACCTTGCTGGAGTTCAAAGCGTATTCCTTCTCTTTGCAGGGGTTTGGACTGTCATCATACTGGCTGTATTGGTAAAACCGCATATCAGCTTTAAACAGCTTTCAGTTATTTCGATGTATGTACTGGTGGCCACCACGTTTCTTAACCAGTCTGTTTTAAGCATAGAATTTGGGTTCTTCACCTTGTTTCTCTACAGGTTGGCGCTGATCGGTGCAGCTTTCATTTTTCTTGTGCACGTGGCAAAGGACAGAGAGCTCCCCGATTATTGGAATGAAGTACAGGTGAAAGGCGTTATGCTGTTTCTTCTATTCTGGCTCGCGTATGGCGGGGTGTCCCTGCTCTGGGCAAGTTCGATTGTGGATGGAATCAAGTACTTGTTTCTATTGGGAATAGGGATTTTATTTGTTTTCCTGGCAGTCTTTACGTTTACAAGCATTAACCGATTGCTGCTGGTTTATGGAATATGGATGCTGATGACCGTCTTTCTGATGATAATTGGGATCTTGAATCATGTTGCCCATTTTCAGCTACCGACCTCAACGCTTTACGGGGGTCCGGAATATAAGCTGTCTTACCCAACATCCGTGTTTCATAACCAAAATGATTTTGCCACATTTTTAACGATTTCATTCTTTTTTTATATAACAGCAGCGAAAAACAGCCAAAATGCAATAGTGAAAACAGTGACGATTCTCCTTGCTTTCATGGCTGTTTATCTCATTTATTTAACTGAATCCAGAGCAAGCATGCTCGGAATCATCGTAGGGCTGGGCATGTATTTCTTTATTCTTCTTCCAAAATGGCTGAAGAAAATAGCAGTGCTAAGCGGTATTGCGATAGGGCTTATTGGTGCCATAGTGTTTTTCGGCAAGTTTGTGAATTTATTTTCTAAATTGTTTATCGCTTCCGGAAGCCAGCCGAATTATGAAGTATTGTCATCAAATGTGGCAAGATTTAATTTGCTGAAAAACACCATGCATTACGTAGTGGACACTTATGGTTTTGGAGTGGGTGCAGGAAATATACCATTTTATCTAAAAAATAAGCCGATATTCAACACCAATTATGTAGTTGAGGTCCATAACTGGCTCGCTGAAATTATCGGTAACTTCGGGATTATCGTGTTTTTAGGATATGCCCTGATGTATTTCTACCTTTTATACCGTCTTTACAAAGCCTATGGAACACGAGAACGGAAGGATAGGATGCTGCTTGAAGCGTGCATGCTCGCGCTAGTGGGCTTTCTGATCTCCAGCATCAGCCCAAGTACGATGATCAACCTCTATTTCCACTGGGTTTTTATCGGATTTGTCATTGCTGTTGTATCTGTATTTAAAGCGAAATCTATGAATTCAATTTTGGCTAAGGAGTAAGACTCTCATGGAATCCATCGTTAAAAGATTGACTGCAAGAACAAAGAAATATTTCTTTTTACTGCTGTCCGTTCCGATCATTCTCGGTGCTTTGGGCTGGCTGCTACCGGCAGGAAAAGACCTTTCGGGACCACCTTCTGAAGCAGAGATTTCACTTGGAAGCTATGAAAATCTCGATTTTAATGACCAAAAACAAGTGATTGTCCTCCTATCAAATCTGCCTTTCTATCAAGAGCATTTACCGGATGTATGGAGGGACCATGGAGAAGATATCCTCAAGGATCTGAGGGTGACCTCTGTATCGGAGCAAAATATCAAAATTTCTTATAGCAACCATCCTCAAACTGAGTCCGCTAGAGTGGTCAATAAGATTGCGGATGCATTTATGGAACTGGACAAAAAAAACTTTGAGCAAAAGCAAACGATCATAAAAGAATCTATTGATGCGTTAAAAAACGAAGAAGTTGGACCTGAGGCAAAGGTTGACCAGCAGCGGTTCCTGTATGAGCTGCAGACAGCCGGGCTTACGATAAAGCCGGCGGTACTGCTGAAATCTCCTGAAACCGAAGCACAGCAAAATGTGGCTCCATCCTCAAAAAAGCGAGCGGTTCTGGGGGTATTAATCGGGTTAACACTTGCCCTGCTGTGGATTGTTATCCCTGAATTGGTTCGTGCTCAACCCAAAAAATAGGAGGTCTTTCTGTGGATCGAAAGCAGCCCCTTGTTTCAATTATCACACCTTCATATAACGCGAGTGAATTTATAGAACGCACCATTACTTCTGTTAGGAAGCAGACCTTTCAGGATTGGGAAATGATTATCGTTGATGATTGTTCAACAGATGATACCCGCGACAAATTAAGGGTGTATGCAGAAGAAGATAAGCGGATACGGGTTATCCATCTGAAAAATAATGGCGGTGCCGCGATTGCCCGGAATACAGCCTTGCAGAATGCTGAGGGAAGATATATCGCCTTTCTTGACAGCGATGATTGTTGGAAACGTGACAAATTGGAAAAGCAAATCCAATTCATGCAAAACAACAGCTATGCCTTCACATTTACTGGCTACGAGCTCATTGACAATGATGGGAATCCGGTTCATAAACAGGTGGAAGCCCCTAGACGAATTTCATACGAGGATATGCTGAAGAACACGATTGTCGGTTGTTTAACCGTCATGATCGATCGGCAGCAAACAGGGCCGGTTCAGATGCCGAACATTCGCACACGCCAAGATTTTGCCACTTGGCTGTCTGTTTTAAAAAAAGGTTTTATTGCTTATGGCTTAAATGAGAATCTCGCTGAATACCGTGTCGGGAACTCCTCTATTTCTAAAAACAAATGGAAGGCAGCCAAAATGAACTGGTTTGTGTATCGCAAGGTTGAAAAATTAAACGTAATAAAAGCATTTTGGTGCTTTTCCCATTATGCATACCATGCAGTGGTAAAACGAATCTAGAAAGGGGGGGGAAGAAATGAAGAATGTACACATCATCGTTGCCACGGGCGAGTGGGAGCAAGACAATCTGCGCTACAGGCGCCATCGCCTTGCCGAATATCTGCAAAAACAGCCCGAAACGAAAGAAGTCATCTGGCTGTGCCCGGCCCCTCACCAAACGGAAGCTTCTTTTTCTGTTTTGCCGAACGGAATTAAACAGTGGCTAGTACAGGATCTCTTGCCGCAAAAAATGTTTCGATTTGGCCGCTACGTAGACCGCTTTTATAAGAAAAAAATAGAATTTTTCCTTTCTTATTTAAAACAATTCCAGGAACAATATAACCTCATCTTGTGGTATACCTTTCCGGGCTTTCCAATGCTTGCTGATCTCTTTAATTGGGACAAGGTCATTTACGATTGCAGTGATTTATGGGCTTCTCCAATAAGCGGATCGCAGAATGTCCTTTCTGCTTTTAGGGAAAAACTGATTTCCTCCGCGGAAGACCGCATTGTTAAGCGAGCCGAAACAATCTTTTGCACATCGGATTATTTACGGGATAGAATTGTTGCAAAAATTGGCGTATCAGCTGCTGGACATGTGCGTACATTTGAAAACGGCGTTGAGTTTGATTTGTTTGCTAATCAGGTCCAAAAAGTCGATGGAGTTCTTCCAGCAGATTTTGAGGGAACAGTTCTGGGCTTTATAGGAGGCGTTAAACCGAAGCTCGATCTTGCTCTGATAAAAAAAGCAGCGCAGCAAAAAAGAGACTGGCTGTTCCTGTTTGTTGGTCCCGATGGAACAGGGATGAATCATGAATTTCAACAGCTGCTAAAGGAACCCAATGTACTTTGGACAGGAAGTGTTCCTCCCTTAGAGGTTCCTAAATATATGAATCTGATTGATATCGGTGTGATGCCGTATAAGCCATCTCCTTACAATCAGGCAGTGTTTCCGCTTAAATTGTTTGAATTCCTTGCTGCAGGCAAGCCTGCCGTGGGAGTTCATCTGCCATCGACTAAAAAATATGCTGAGCATGCGGTCTATGCTCATTTAGAAACGGATGGGGCCGATGAGTTTATTCGGGCTTGTGAAGAGCTTGAAAATGAAGCGGACTATGGGGACAGACGGAAGATGCTAGCTAAAACGAAGGATTGGGACGATCTATTTAGAGCAATGGTTGAAATCGTTTTTGTAAAGAATGAAACGGCGTCTGTTAACAAAAGATTAACACCGCGGTAATTATCTCTTATCATGTGCAGGTTACAATGGAACTATAATTCAGGGGTCATCTATTAACCAGCAATACCAGTTCTCCAAATTTCTGGTAGGAGGTAAAGATGTTGCACATTTTAAATATCCTGTTCCTTGTATATGTCTCGGCCTGTTTTGTCGTTATCTTTTTTTATTCATTTATATCACCTTATCGGAAGAAAAGAGGCCCAATCTGCCCAGAGCGTTATTCTTCATCTATGGCAAAACTTTTCAAATTCATTCAAAAGGGAAGTGGCTTTCATGAAAAGAGTGCGAAAAGCAATTATACCAGCAGCGGGCCTGGGAACTAGATTTCTGCCGGCGACAAAAGCGATGCCAAAAGAAATGCTGCCGATCGTCGATAAACCAACGATTCAATATATTGTAGAGGAAGCCATTGAATCTGGCATTGAAGATATCATCATCGTGACCGGAAAAGGAAAACGGGCCATCGAGGACCATTTCGATAAGGCTGTAGAGCTCGAACAGAACCTCTTGGAAAAAGAGAAATATGAACTGCTTGAAAAGGTACAGCGACCTTCCAATTTCGACATTCACTACATCCGCCAAAAAGAGCCAAAAGGTCTTGGACATGCAGTTTGGTGTGCGAGAAACTTCATAGGCGATGAACCATTTGCCGTATTGCTAGGAGATGACATCGTCAAAAGTGATGTCCCGTGTTTACAGCAGCTCATCCAAATTTATGACGAAACACAATCTTCTGTAATCGGTGTCCAGCAGGTCTCTGATAGCGAGACCCAGCGCTACGGAATCATCGACCCGGCTTCACGGTACGGCAGACGTTACCAGGTCCAGAATTTCGTCGAAAAACCTAAACCAGGCACAGCTCCTTCCAATATAGCGATCATGGGTCGATACATTCTGACTCCGGAAATATTCACGTTCATCGATCAAAGAGAAACCGGAACCGGTGGAGAAATTCAATTAACAGATGCCATCCAAAAATTAAATCAAATTCAGCGAGTATTTGCTTATGACTTTGAGGGGAAGCGCTATGATGTTGGGGAAAAAGCCGGATTTATTAAAACAACGTTAGAATTCGCTATGCAAGATCCTGTTTTGAAGACCGAGATAATGCCCCTTATGCTCGAGTTGTTGGAAAGTGAAAAAGTATTGGATTAACTTTATACAAGGAGTGAGGCACCCCCGGGAGACTGTGATGGGGTGCTTAAGTGTGTTGGACTTTTTCATGGGTCATTTTGTAAGATTAATGACTGGTGCTACGGCTGCTACTTTTTTTCGGATGCTTTAAGATCGCGAACGCGAGAAAACTGCAATGGCCACGAGCTATTCTTGCAGATTTGGACTAGCTGCTAGCCCATCCGGCTGGTTCAGGTATTGCCAGGACCCAAGAAAGTAATGATATTGCGGCAATCCAAATAAAATAGCCACTGTTGAGAAGTATATTAATAATTAGCCGAGAAGACTTAGCCGAAATTGGCTAAGCTTTTTTTATGGGCTTGTTTGAAAATAGATTCTGCCCTTATTTTCTCCTGCTGAAGGTAAATCCATAGAATGGAGAATTCTTTTTGAAACATGCCGCGAGGAGATTTGGAGGAAGTCCCGGAATTCGGTATTGGTAATTGAAGGCTTAATGAGATGAAAATAATCGTGAAGGGCCTGAAAATGAGCATGTTTAGATGGAGAGTGGCATGACGGACAAAGCCAAAAACCTTTTTTTCGGATCATCGGAAGATTCGAACAGGAAGGGCAAATAACACCGGTCAGCAAGTCTTCGCAAGGAATGGCATAGGTTTCGAGAATGTTGGTGTTGTGGGGGGAATGCTCTTTCAATAAAAGGCGGGACAGTTTTTTTAGCTCTTTTTGAGAAATAACTTCTTTGCTATGTTTTCTTTCCAATTCTTTTATTTTATGTTCCAAATCCGCGGAATGGCATATTTTTTCGTATTCTCTCGAGTAACCGGATTTCAGCTTGATGACGGTGGATGGATTGCTTATGATAACCAGAAATTCTACAGGAAGTGGCTTTAATGTTTTTTCTTCTATCCACGATACAAGCTCCCGCTGATGCCGCTTTACTTGCAAAATCGGATCGGGAAATCCTTCCTCTTTGTCATTAAATGTCCTGATAAGCTGATTGAAAGTACGGTCAAAATATAACGTACCGGAAATATTCTTCACCTCAATGATCAAGGCGAAATGATTTGAAAGAACTAGACTGTCGATTTGAAAGTTATATGTCCCGTTGTTCAAACATAAGTCCTGAAAGATATGATACTTGTGTTCGGGAAGAGAATCAAAGTGAATATCGACTGACTCCTCGCCATTGAATCCAGCTTGCCTTTTGGCGAGATCCCTTTCGATTTTCAGCCGTTTTGGATAAGCGGGGGGAAGACGTCTCAGCAATGCCTCCAATTTAACTATTGTTAATGGTAGTTCTCGACTTTTGGCAATCATTCTCATTACTCCTTTCTGGTTTTTTATAAAAATTCTTTATTTACCTAGATAATCCTGCATGGGGATGAAGAAATTTTAATAGGCAGGTAGTATTTTATTTTTATGATCGACTATGCGAATATATGAGCGATGCCACAAATTTATGAAAGATGATCCAAGCTTATGAGCGATAATCCAGAAATATGGGCGATTATCTGAATATATGAGCGGTTATCCAGATATATGATCGATTATCCGAATATATGAGCGATGCCACAAATCTATGAATGATGATCCAAGCTTATGATCGATAATCCAGATATATGGGCGATTATCTGAATATATGATCGGTTATCCAGATAAATGATCGATTGTCCGAATATATGAGCGATGCCACAAATCTATGAATGATGATCCAAGCTTATGAGCGATAATCCGGATATATGAGCGATAATCCGGATATATGGGCGATTATCTGAATAAATGAGCGGTTATCCAGATAAATGGTCGATTATCC
>NZ_QVTC01000028.1 GCF_003429085.1 Bacillus sp. V59.32b
TCCCGCAGGACGTTGAATCATCATCCATGAATAGGCACCGCACGAGAAAATGCGTATGCGTTTTCGAGGAGTCTCGCATATCCTCGCCAATCAACTTTGTTGCAAATTGACTGTGATATTACGTTAATCAATATTAAACCACCAGTTATGGTGAAGATCCGTTGGATAATATATTCGTTATAATTCTATTAACATAGCAGAGTAATCATTATATATTATTATTCCAATAATATAGTACTTATGTTCATGGATAAGTGGAATTTGTGGATATAAAGTTGTTCACCAATACATTTTCGGCTTAAATGAGCCAAAAATTTAACGATGCAATATTCTTTAGTTCAACTTATATAACTAGCAAGAACTCCGCTGAATCAATTGAAAATCAAGTTTAATTTGCTGTGGCTCGTTACCATCAATGAATAAGTCGACGGCTGTTTTCCCCATGGATTCAAGAGGAAGGGAAACCGTTGTAATACCCATCTGCTTAGCGATTTCATCGTTATCAAAGCCAATTACGGCTAATTGTTCTGGAAAATCAATTCCCGCATTTTTACCTGCTAACATACATCCGGCAGCAGCCTGATCATTGGTTATAATCAAAGCATCAGGTTTATCTGCAAAATGGAGCCATTTGTTGAAAATATCCACACCGTCCTTCATGTTGTAACAGCCTTCGAAGATCCAATCCGGATTGGTTTCCAACTTGAATTCGCGAATAATATCTTGATAGGCTTTTGAACGCAAATGGCTATTGCGGCCTTTTTTTCGTCCAAGGCTGTATCCAATTTTACGATGGCCTCTTTCAATGAGATAAGTAAGGGCAGTTGAAAAAGCGGTATATTGATCAATGCTTATGGAGGGAAAAGTGTCCTGCGCGGAATCTTCACATAAGATAATCGGACCGTATCGGTTGTATTCATTCAACGTTTTCACTTCATTGATTCGTGAGCAAATGATGAGCGCGTCCAGCTGCTTCATTTTTAGCATTTCCAATGCTTGTAACTCTTTGTCTTTTTCGTAATGGGTTTGGAAGATTACCAAATGATAGCCGAATGCATTTGCCCGCTTCGAAATGCCCTCCATAATTGCGCCAAAATAAGGATGATTCGTATAAGGAATCACTACGCCTATCAAGTGTGTTTTTCCTTTTGCTAAATGAATCGCATTGATGTTCCTCGTGTAATGCAATTGCTCAACCGCCGTCAAAACAGCTTCTTTTTTTTCGCTGCTCACATATGGATGATTGTTTAAAACCCTTGAAACGGTCGTTACGGAAACACCCGCTTTTTCGGCTATTTGCTTAATATTGGCCATATGATCCCTCACCACTTATCTTTTAACACTAGTTTAACGTATGAAATGCGTTTCAGAGCAAGAAAAGGTATATGGACGATAAATTCACTCACAGATTAAAGCAAATAAAGGGTATTGTTCTGGTATGCGTTTCATCCCTTATCATATTTTTGAAAAGATGAAAGGGGAGATTTCAAATGCTTCAGGGCCTATTGAGTCTAGCATTACTTTGCACGATCGAATTGGTTGCCGCTTATTTTGCGATAAAAGCAATAAAATAGGGTTCTTCACCAAAAGAAGTGGTTTAAGCTTTGATTATCCGTTGACTTCCGCTCCAGGCGCTCGCTTTCCGCGAGCAGTCCGGAAGCCTCCACGGCAAAGAGCACGCCTCCGGGACTTACACAGGATGTGTTGGCGTCGACGTTTGCCACAGGACGTGGCAGATATTAGTCGACGTTCCGTTAACTGGTCTGCTTATCCCGCAAGACGTTGAATCATCATCCATGAATAGGCACGCACGAGAAAATGCGTATGCATTTTTCGAGGAGTCTCGCACATCCTCGCCAATTAACTTTGTTGGAAAATTGACTGAGATATTACGTTAATCAATATTAAACCACCAGTTATGGTGAAATGCCTAAAATTGAAGGGTAAAGAAAAAATACCCAATCCTACTATATTGTTGTGATTTTCTCTTTATCAAGTATAATAATAAGATGTAAATTACTTTAATCTTTTGCTTGAGCCTTTTAAGGGAGAGTTACCATGCAGTCAGAAAAAAATTTAACGTCCCGTTTAGATTACGGATTGACATTCATTATATTTCTTTTGTTCCTTGCAAGTACCATAGCCATCTATAGTGCCCAGACATCAGGGCAATATGAAAGCAATTTTGTTATAAGACAAATCATTTTTTATGCGATTGGCGTTGCCATCATTTTTGGTGTTATCACTTTTGATTCTGACCAATTGAAAAAGCTCTCTTGGTACGCATACGGATTCGGCTGCTTTTTACTAGTATTTCTAATCATTGCTCCTGAAAGTATAGCGAGGCCCATCAATGGAGCGAAAAGCTGGTTCCAGGTCCCGTTGATGGGATCTTTTCAGCCCTCGGAAGTTATGAAAGTGTTTTTAATCGTGGCTCTGGCAAATGTCATTTCGAGCCATCATCTGAAAACACCTATTAAAACAGCTAGAACCGACTTCTGGCTAATGGCGAAGCTCGGTCTTGTTACAGTTCTCCCTCTTGCACTCATTATGCAGCAGCCAGATCTCGGGACATCCCTTGTGCTTTTGGCTATTTTAGTAGGGATGATTTTTATCTCAGGTATTACCTGGCGTATATTAGTGCCGATTTTTTCAGTGGGGATCTCATTAGCTGGGACAATCATGTATTTTGTACTTTGGCATCCTGAAATATTGGAAAAATATCTAGGAGTTCAGCAGTATCAATTCGGAAGGATCTATTCCTGGATCGATCCGTATAATTACCAGGACACTGAAGGATATCATTTGACTCAATCCCTGCTTGCGATAGGTTCAGGACAAACGGATGGCAAGGGGGTCGGTACCTCCGAAGTGTATCTGCCGGAAAGCCAGACCGATTTTATATTCAGCATCATCGGTGAAGAATACGGATTTATCGGCTCAAGTATTGTCATCAGTTTATTTTTCCTGCTTATTTATCAAATCACGAAAATCGGCATGGAGACGAATAATAATTTTTATACCTATATTTGTGTCGGTGTCATCAGCATGATTACCTTCCACGTGTTCCAGAATGTTGGGATGACAATCGGTGTGCTTCCGATTACAGGTATTCCGCTTCCATTCATCAGTTACGGAGGCAGCTCTTTGATGGGCAATATGCTTGCGATGGGAATCATCTTCAGCATCCGCTATCATTATAAGAAATATATGTTTGCTACTGACGTTTAAAAAGACATTTGCCGCTGCATTTGTCTTTTTTCTTCCGTTCAGGACCTAACTACTCCAAAATGAAAGGATGAGATTCATGAACGAAGAGTTTGATTCCCAATTTCATGCACTGCTTGAGAAGTACACTGAATTGTTGACAGGTGAATCCGGCCGGGAGCTGCAAGGAAAGGTCCAATATTATGCACTTTATACGTTCATCGCCAAATCCATGCCGGCGCTCGCGAAGCATTGGAATGAAAAGTATCCGGAAGCTAAGAACGAGCTAATGGATATTATCAAAGAGATCAAACAACTAAATGATGCAAAACGCTCGGATCAGACGGGCAAATAAAGAACAGGCTTCTATCCGCTGGATAAGAGCCTTTTTTTATGCATTCATTACAAAAAATGTTATATGGAAATAGGAAGATTGAAGTTTTAAAATAGCGCATTGTTGCTAGATTTAAATTTTTCATTAACGCAAAATAATTTTTCATATTCAAATATTATGACAAATGGTAAAATAAATACGTTGCTTTTATAGATATTTAGGGGGCTATACGCATGGAGCAAATCATGAGGGATTTCTTTCTCTTTCTTTCTAAAAATAAAAGTTTGACCAAGCTGGCTAAAAAATACGGCCTGCACTTTGGCGCCTCCCGTTTCGTCGCTGGAGAAACCGTTGATTTGGCCGTAAAGAAAATAAAAGATTTAAATGAAAAAGGTCTTGCGGTAACGGTTGATTATCTTGGCGAGTTTGTCGATAACGAAAAAGAAGCGAATGAAATGGCGGACAACTCCATCTTGGCTATCGAAGCAATCGGCAAGCATAAATTGAATTCACAGCTGTCTTTAAAAATGACTTCAATGGGAATGGATATCTCCGAGGAAGTCGTCATGAAGAATATGAGAAAGATTCTCGACGCTGCGAGAAGAAATGACGTATTTGTAACGATTGATATGGAGGACTATTCACGCTGCGAGACTACGATCGACATCTTCAAGAAATTAAGGGTAGACTATGAGAATGTCGGGACGGTCATTCAGGCCTATCTTTTCCGAACCGAAAAGGATATTGATGATCTAAACAGCCTTAACCCGAACCTCCGTCTTGTAAAAGGCGCTTATAAAGAATCCGAAGAAGTTGCATTTCCTGATAAAAAGGATGTCGATGAAAACTATAAAACGATCATCAAGATGCATTTATTAAATGGAAACTATACCGCGGTTGCCACCCATGATGATGCGATCATCGAATATACAAAACAGCTGGTAAAAGAGTACAACATACCAAATGATCAATTCGAATTTCAAATGCTTTACGGCATCCGGAATGAACGTCAGTTGGAGTTAGTGAAGGAAGGCTACAAAATCAGAGTATACGTACCATACGGCACAGACTGGTATGGTTATTTTATGCGCCGTCTCGCTGAGCGTCCGGCTAATGTGGCCTTTGTCTTAAAAGGAATGCTTAAAAAATAATGGGGAAGCGTAATGCGGAAAAACATCTACCTGATGATTTCTCCGCATTTTTTCATTCCATTCCTAAGGCAGAAGGAAAGTATAAACTTTCCTTTCTGCATAAGTGCAACTTCGTCTAATCTCCGCCTTGCGGCTCGACAATCGACGAGTTTTCTTTATTTATTTTTTATATTGGTTATTCTGACTGTTCACTTTTCCGCCGCCATCGTTTTCCACAGTAGGACCTGCATTCCCCTTTACACTCGCTGCACTTACTCCGGCTTTGGAGGGATTCTTTTTGAGTCTCGCCATATGGATTTCACCTCCTGCTTGTCCCGTTTATTTTTTCCGAACCAAATTATATTAACCGTCCATATATTAACGCTCAGTTGCTGCACTTTTTTAGCAGATAAGAAAGTATGGACGATCTTATCTGCATAAGGGCAACTACGCCTCTGTCCTTACCTTTCAGCTCGCCAATCGGCGAGTTTTCTTTATATGCGAATGAATAGAATGATAGAAGAAAGAAATATGAGAAAAATATAATTTTTTAAGTAGTTTTTAATTGCGGAATTTTCGAAAATATTTTATATTTAAATCAGCAGGAAAAACATGCATATTTTTTTGAAAGTAAAATGAATGAGTATTCATTCAATACATTAAGTAAGGGGGATATGAATTTGGTTCGACAAATACGAAAGGCTGCTATTCTGGGGTCAGGAGTTATGGGATCCGGGATTGCTGCACACCTTGCGAACATCGGCATTCCAACTTTATTATTAGACATTGTTCCTCGTGAACTGACAGAGGATGAGAAGAAAAAAGGGCTGACACTTGATGACAAACAAGTCAGGAACCGCATCAGCCAAAGTTCTGTGCAAAAGCTTTTAAAACAAAAGCCGGCACCGCTGACAGCTAAGAAGAACTTAGCGTTAATTGAAGCGGGTAACCTGGAAGATGACATTGACCGCCTTAGTGAAGTCGATTGGGTCATTGAAGTGGTTGTCGAAAACCTTGCGGTGAAAAAGCAAGTATATGAGAAAGTCGACCAATTCAGAAAGCCGGGCAGCATTGTCAGTTCGAATACTTCAGGTATTTCGATTGAGGCTATGGCTGAAGGCCGTTCGGAAGATTTTAAAAAGAATTTCCTGGGGACACACTTTTTCAACCCGCCCCGTTATTTAAAACTATTGGAAGTGATTCCTACTAAAAACACTGACCCTGAAGTGCTTTCATTCATGAAGCTATTTGGCGAAGATGTACTTGGCAAAGGCGTGGTTGAAGCAAAGGATACACCGAACTTCATCGCCAACCGGATCGGTACTTACGGGCTGCTTGTGACTGTCCGCGAGATGCTTAAAGGCGGTTACAGCGTAGGAGAAGTAGATTCCATTACAGGCCCGATGATTGGAAGGGCGAAAAGCGCAACTTTCCGTACACTTGATGTCGTTGGACTCGATACGTTCGCGCACGTTGCCAGAAATGTATATGACCAAGTGGAAGGCGCGGAGAAGGATGTATTTGAAATTCCCGGCTTTTTGCAAAAAATGATCGATAATGGGTGGCTGGGCAGCAAATCAGGCCAAGGTTTCTTTTTGAAAAAAGGCAAGGAAATCCTTGAATTGAACCCGGAAACATTGGAATACGTTGAAAGAAAAAAATTGAAGACAGCCTCTACTGAAGCAGCAAAACAGCAAAAAGGACTAGCGAACAAAATGAAAGCGCTTGTATATAGCGATGACCGTGCAGGTGAATTATTATGGAACATCCTTAGCCCTGTTCTTGTTTACTCGGCTGAATTAGTTGGCGAAATCGCTGATGATATTGTCGGAATTGATCAAGCGATGAAATGGGGATTCGGCTGGAGTACAGGCCCATTCGAAACGTGGGATGCCATCGGTCTTGAGAAATCAGTTGCGCGAATGAAGGAAGAGGGGACCCAGGTTCCTCAGTGGATTGAAGACATGCTCGCGGGCGGTGCTACTTCTTTCTACCAGGAAAACGAAGAAGGTAAAATCTCTTTCTATATAAACGGTGAATATAAAGAGTTGGTTGAGAATCCAAAGGTCATCAACTTGAAATCATTGAAAAAACAAGGCAAAGTCATCAAGAAAAACAGCGGTGCCAGCTTGATCGATATCGGTGACGGTGTAGCTTTATTAGAATTTACTTCTCCAAACAATGCAATTGGTCTTGATATCATTCAAATGATCAATTTTGCAGTAGATGAAGTGGAAAAAAATTATAAGGGTCTTGTTATCGGAAACCAGGCGAAAAACTTCTGCGTCGGTGCGAACCTGGCCATGATGCTGATGGAGGCCCAGGATGACAACCTTCCTGAATTGGATATGGTCATCCGTCACTTCCAGCAAGCGATGATGAAAATCAAATACAGCGGAAAACCGGTTGTAGCCGCTCCGTTCAATATGGCGCTTGGTGGTGGCGCTGAGGTTTGTCTGCCAGCAGCACACATCCAGGCTTCAAGCGAAACATATATGGGCTTAGTTGAAGTCGGCGTCGGTTTGATTCCTGGCGGAGGCGGAAACAAAGAACTTTATATCAAGCATTTAAAGAGCATGCCTCAAGGTGTTGAGTTCGACCTGCAAAAGGTTGCCAACAAAGTGTTTGAATCGATCGCAATGGCGAAGGTATCAATATCAGGAGAAGAAGCCCGCGAAAACAATTTCTTGAACTTCGCAGACGGAATCTCTGTTAACCCGGATCACTTGTTGCATGATGCGAAACAGGCTGCTCTTGCCTTACATGAGCAAGGGTATACGGCCCCTGCAAGAGCTAAAGTTCCTGTAGTAGGCGAGACTGGTTATGCAGCACTTCTGCTGGGTGCAGAATCGTTAAGGCTGACGGGTTACATTTCTGACCACGATATGACGATCGCCAAGAAACTAGCATATGTCATTGCAGGCGGTAAACTACCGTATGGCACAGAAGTGGATGAACAATATTTGTTGGATTTAGAAAGAGAAGCTTTCTTAAGCTTAATCGCTCAACCAAAATCACAACAAAGAATGCAGCACATGCTTGTAAAAGGAAAGCCGTTGCGCAACTAAAAGAACTTGCTTAATGGATGGAATCAAAAAAAGTAAGGGGGATCTCCATGAGAGAAGCGGTAATTGTAGCCGGGGCACGTACACCGGTAGGTAAAGCGAAAAAAGGTTCTCTTGCTAACGTACGCCCGGATGATTTAGGAGCTCTTGTTGTCAAAGAGACGTTAAAACGTGCGGGGAATTATGAAGGAAATATCGATGATTTGATTATAGGCTGTGCCATGCCTGAGGCAGAACAAGGATTGAACATGGCCAGGAATATCGGGGCACTGGCTGGGCTGTCGCATGAAGTTCCTGCCATCACGATCAACCGTTATTGTTCAAGCGGCTTGCAAAGTATCGCATACGGCGCTGAAAGAATCATGCTCGGCCAAAGCGATACAGTTATTGCAGGCGGAGCAGAATCAATGAGTCTAGTACCGATGATGGGCCATGTAACACGTCCGAATTCGAAGCTAGCGGAAACAGCTCCGGAATACTATATGGGAATGGGCCACACGGCTGAAGAAGTTGCAAAGAAATTCGGGATTTCTCGTGAAGATCAGGACGCTTTTGCCGTACGCAGCCACGAAAAGGCAGGAAAGGCCATCGCCGAAGGCAAGTTTGCTGATGAAATTGTACCGGTTGACGTAACACTTCGTTCCGTTGGCGCAGATAACAAGCTTAAGGAAAAAACATTCCAATTTTCCCAGGATGAAGGAGTACGCGCGGGAACTACTACAGATATTCTTGGTAAATTACGGCCTGCCTTCTCCGTGACAGGATCCGTTACAGCGGGAAATGCTTCACAAACAAGTGACGGCGCGGCGGCTGTAATGGTAATGGATGGTGAAAAGGCTTCATCTCTTGGCCTTCAGCCAATGGGCAAATTCCGTTCCTTTGCTGTAGCGGGAGTTCCGCCTGAAATCATGGGAATCGGGCCTGTGGCTGCGATTCCGAAAGCGTTAAAACTAGCTGGTCTTGAACTTTCGGATATCGGATTATTCGAATTGAATGAAGCATTCGCTTCACAATCGATCCAAATTATTCGTGAGCTAGGCCTTAATGAAGAAATCGTTAATGTAAATGGCGGTGCCATTGCCCTTGGTCATCCACTTGGATGTACAGGTGCTAAGTTGACACTTTCCCTTCTACATGAAATGAAGCGCAGAAACCAACAATTCGGGGTCGTTACCATGTGTATCGGCGGCGGAATGGGCGCTGCGGGCGTATTTGAACTATTAGCTTAAGGTGAATTTTTCAGTTGATTCGCTCTGATTCTTATCAAGAGCGGGTCTTAGTTACAATAAACTACAATCTGGGAGGTAACAAAATGTCAAATCAAACAGAAGCTTTAATAAAAGGCGGCGGCTTTTTAGTCGAAGACGTTTCTTACGAAAGAGTGTTCACACCGGAAGATTACACAGATGAGCAAAAAATGATTGCGAAAACAACTGAGGATTACGTAGCAAATGAGGTTCTTCCTCAGGTTGAACATCTTGAAAACCATGAATTTGACCGTTCCGTAAAATTGTTAAAGCAAGCCGGGGACCTTGGATTACTGGGAGCTGATGTTCCTGAGGAATACGGTGGGCTGGGGCTTGATAAAATAAGTTCAGCATTGATCTCTGAAAAGATGGCACGTGCAGGCGGCTTCTCGATCACTCACGGAGCGCACGTTGGGATCGGTTCTCTTCCGATCGTTTTATTCGGTAACGAAGAGCAAAAGTCGAAATATCTACCATTGCTGGCAACGGGTGAGAAGCTTGCTGCCTATGCATTGACTGAGCCAGGTTCCGGTTCTGATGCACTTGGTGCAAAAACAACAGCTAAATTGAACGCTGAAGGCACTCACTACGTATTAAATGGTGAGAAGCAATGGATCACAAACGCCGGGTTTGCGGATGTATTCGTCGTATATGCAAAAATCGATGGCGATAAGTTCTCAGCTTTCATCGTTGAACGTGAATACCCGGGCGTTTCTACAGGAGCAGAAGAAAAGAAAATGGGTATTAAGAGTTCTTCTACACGTACTCTAATTCTTGAAGATGCACAGGTTCCTGCAGAAAACCTTCTTGGTGAGGTTGGCAGAGGCCACGTCATTGCATTCAATATCTTAAATATTGGACGTTATAAGTTAGGGGTAGGTGCCGTCGGAGCATCCAAGCATGCACTTGCTTTAACTGCAGCTTATACAAACCAGCGCCAGCAGTTCAAAACACCACTGTCTTCCTTTAACCTAACAAAAGAAAAACTGGCTACAATGGCATCGAAGCTATATGCGGCTGAAAGCTCTGTTTACCGTACGGTTGGGCTTTTTGAAGACCGAATGAGCCAGCTGACTGACGAAGAAGTTAGAAACGGGAAAGAAGTGGCTAACTCCATTGCCGAATACGCAATAGAATGCTCACTTAACAAATTCTTTGCTTCTGAAGTATTAGATTATGTTGTTGACGAAGGTGTTCAGCTTCATGGTGGATACGGATTCATGCAGGAGTATGAAATCGAAAGAGCATATCGTGATTCCCGTATTAACCGTATCTTCGAAGGGACAAATGAAATCAACCGCCTTTTGGTACCTGGAACGTTCATCAAAAAAGCACTTAAAGGCGAACTTCCTTTGTTCCAAAAAGCACAGGCTTTGCAGGAAGAATTAATGATGATGATGCCTGAAGAGCCAGGGGATGAGCCATTGGCACAAGAAAAAATGCTAGTGCAGAACGCCAAGAAAATCGGCTTATTGGCTGCAGGCCTTGCTGCCCAAACATTTGGCAAAGAACTGGAGCAGGAACAAGAAGTGCTTGTTAACATTGCGGATATTGCTTCTTTCGCCTATGCGATGGAATCAGCGGTATTGCGTACCGAAAAAGCAATTGCAGCTACAGGACTTGAAAAGAACCAACAAAAGGTTCTTTACACAGAAATTTTCTGTCAGGAAGCTTTCAACCAAATTGAGCAGCATGCAAGAGAAACACTTATCGCTGCACAGAGCGGAGACACTCTACGCACGATGCTGTCTGCTTTCCGTAAATTGACAAGACACAATCCTATCAACGTGATTGCTAAGAAGCGCGAAGCTTCAGCCAAGCTGATCGAAACAGAGAAATATGCCCTATAATCCAGGTTAACATGGCAGACCATTGCCTGACGGAAATATCCTTTTAAGGGTATTTCCGTTTTTTACATGCCAAGCATATGAAGTTATGTGAAATCAAAAAAATTACATCATATGCTTTGTATTGGAAAAGAAAAACGGGTATTCTATCAATAGGTGGTGAATGTATGGCTTTAACTTTTTACTGGTATCCAAAATGCGGAACATGCCGAAAAGCGAAGAAATGGCTGGATAGCCATGAGATTCCATATCAGGAAGTTCATATTGCTGAAAATCCGCCATCGAGAAACGAAATGGAAGATTTGTACCGAAATAGCGGATTGGAACTGAAAAAATTTTTTAATACGAGCGGGCAAAAGTACAGGGAACTTGGCTTAAAGGATAAGCTGAAAAGCGCAACCGAAGATGAAATGCTTGATTTGTTAGCGAGCGACGGGATGCTGATCAAAAGACCGATTGCCACTGACGGCAGCAAGGTCACAGTTGGCTTTATTGAAGTAGAATATGAGCAGGTATGGCATTCATAATCATTGCCAAAGGTCGTCTAAATCTATTAACAACAATAGATATTATTTAATTACATAAGTATGGAGGGAATTTACTATGACAACACCAAAGGAACTTCGTTATTCTGAAGAGCATGAGTGGGTAAAGACGGAAGGGGAAAATGTGCGTGTAGGCATTACGCATTTTGCACAATCCGAGCTGGGGGATATCGTATTCGTTGAGCTTCCGGAAGTTGGAGCTGAAGTGAAGGCTGACGAGCCATTTGGCAGCGTTGAGTCGGTAAAAACGGTTTCTGAGCTATATGCGCCGATTAGCGGGAAGGTTATTGAGGTGAATGAAGACCTGAATGACAACCCCGAATATGTGAACGAATCTCCATACGAAAAAGCATGGATGGTTGTTATCGAGCCTTCTGATAAGAGTGAAATGGACAATCTGATGACTGCAGAACAATACGAAGAAATGACGAACGAAGGATAAGATGATGGAGAAGGCTGTCTAAGTCTTCTCCATTTTTATCCCGCTTTAACGGGCAGTAAAACCCCCACTTCAAGACTTGGATGGAAAAACAAGGATAAGTGCGGGGATTAACTGCCCGTTAAAGTCCGATTGGTTCAACTAACCATCGCTGGGGGATAAACAAAACCCCTGCCGATGGAAGTTTCACTTTATCCCGCTTTAACGGGCAGTAAGCCCCCCCACGTCAAGACTTGGATGGAAAAACTAGGATAAGAGCGGGGAATAACTGCCCGTAAAAGTCCGATTGGTTCAACTAACCATCGGTGGGGAACAAAACCCCCGCCGATGGAAGTTTCACTTTATAAAAATGGCTCTGTTAAACGATAATGTTCTTTTGGGAAGGGAATCTGCGAGACTCCTCGAAAATGCATACGCATTTTCTCGTGCGGTGTC